>CAZXJN010000001.1:0-115273 GCA_964641015.1 uncultured Candidatus Saccharibacteria bacterium
AGTAGCGGTCTCCAAAACCGTTGGTTGCAGGTTCAAGTCCTGTCACCCCTGCCAAAATTAGAATCCCAGCCTTGTGCTGGGTTTTTAATTTGTGAGCGTTACTGATTTGAACCCTTGGGTCGAAGATTGCCAGTGGCAATCTGAGTTTTCCTAGCTTGGCCACCCGAGATGTTTTAGCTCTCGAGGGTGCAAAATATAGAATGTTGTCCTGTCACCCCTGCCAAGCATAAGCAATACGAGACACTTCTCCGGAGGTCTTTTGTTTGGTATGATAAGCCAATGTATAGGCACTTGGGCTTATTAAGCGCTCTCATATTATTTTTTGGTCTTCTTTATGTGGCAAAAAGATGGCCTTATGCCATAAATAGAACATTTAGTCAGCATGTGGCGCGCTATAAAAGTGCAACAATTTATTACGTAGTTCTATTTAGCCTGAGTCTGCCGATTCTTCTTATATTTCTTTCCAAGTGGTTTGTACCGACACTTGAACTATCAGATTGGTTTAAGGTTATCATGTTTCTTGCTGTGCTGTTGCAGTTTGTTTGTACCCTTGTGCCCGAGGTAGGTGGCGTGAGAAGTACGATTCATCGAGGACTCGCATTTTTATCGGCCAGCCTTCTTTTGCCAGCCATTCTTATACTTTGCTTTAGCGAGAGCATTAATCATCTTGGTAGAGCCGTTAGTATAGGAATGGCTGGTGTCATGACTGCAATAACCATAATTTTGATTAAGAATAGAGCCGAACATAAGTACCTACTCTTCTTGCAATCAGCCTACTTTGCTGCGTTCTTCTTAGCCATACTTGCTGTGACGTATAGCCTATAAAATCATTCGGTTCCGAAGTACATCAATCAAGGGCTGCCACGACAAATAATAGAACTTCCACTCCTGTTGGGGATACCCCGTTAACCTTTTTAAAAGAGTTCGAGTTCTGTCACCCCTGTTGATAACTCTTTATTTATATTCTCTACGTTTATTATTCTCGCGTACTTTCTCCAGTAGTAATCGTAGTCTCTCAAACTCTTGTCCGTAACTAGATATAGCTGCTTCATTTGAGGATGTATCTTGAGTTGTATTGTGAACTATCCTGAAATGCGAAGCATATATACTTCCACAGACACTCATCTTGCTATAAATTTCTTCTTCTGTGTCTTCAGCCATGAAGCCATACTGATGCTCAACTGCTCGGAGTTTGTTCTTAAAGTATTTTGGCACGGTGAGATCGCCACTATGAAATACGAGCCCCAGAACTCTAAGCCCGGTAGTAGTGGCAATCTTGGTCTTTCGTTTCTTTACAATCAATCCAAGATCCTCCTGAAGCCTACTAGCTATAATGTCTTGCAACGCAAGCAATTCATCACGAGTATCCCCGGACACAACAATGTCATCGTAATACCTAGTGTATACTTGTGAACTACCTAGGTTCTGACGCACTATTGCATCTATTTTTAATCCAACAATTTCAGATATTGCAGGGGATCCTATCAGTCCCCTACGTAGACTGCCATTATGAAAGTATAATTTTTCAATCACTTCAATGTGGTTTGCTGTCTCGCTCCAAGCTTCCAGTCTAGGCTTTACCAGATCAAAAGTAATACTTTCAAAATACCTATTAATGTCGGTAACCAGAGTGTATCTGCTGGTCTTGTGGGGGTCTAATAGTTCAAAAATAGTCTTTTCAGAAAGTATGCTAGTACTTGGATTACTACTCTTTACGAGATTTTCAATTGCCGAAGCAAAGTATTTATCTGTTATTTGCGACGTAGAGTTAATTTGCCCATGGGTTCTTCGGTGTCTCCAAGATCCTCTGTATAAGGCTAGTGAGCTTTCTACATCCGCCAAAAAACTATCTAAATCTGTTCTTTTAACTCCCAGATGGTCATGTAACATACAAGCATAGTGCGAGGAAGCACTAGAAAAATAGGGTAATTATATGAAGATTTGTATTGTTAGCTTGGTACAAACTAACCACAACCTCGCAACCTGATTATACCATAATTATAGACGTTTGTTTCTCTTGTTGTATTCCCTGTGTTCTTCAGAGAAGAAAGACTGCAGTCTAATTTTGTTTTTTAGAAGAGTGTAGTTCCTGCGACTCAAGGAGGTTGCCCCATCTTTAATATCTTCAAGATAGTGTGTGTATATACTCAAAACAGAGTCTACTATTAAGAACGCTCCCGAGTCACTGAGTAAGTGACTTCCTATTTTCGACTTTTTGTATTCTTCAGCAAACTCAACACTTATGCTTACCTCCCTATTTCTATGTATGTATTTCAAATGCTCAACTGATTTCTCCATGGCCAAGACCTTGGCCACTTTTTCATTTTTTGCCAATAGGTAATACGTATACACCTTTGCGGATATTGGCAGTTTCGACACAATCTCCGCGATAGCTGTATTTTCTGCCGGATTCATCCCACTGGCATGGTATTTCTTTCTTTTTGGGAAACGTATCGGATCGTTAAGCAAATCCATAACTTGCTTTATCGACGTATCGACTTTGTCGTGCTCTATTTCAACCGCACCTACGCTTATTTTCCACAACTTCCTATCTACTCGGTCTATATTCTCATCCAAGAAAATATCTATCATGATTGCATTATACTACGTTTACCTCTGTTGCTTAGGTTAAGTGTTTTCATAAGATGTTCTTGCTCACTTTTTACTAGTTTCCCACAGCCAGCAAGTGCTTTGCGTGGCTCAATCAATAGCTTTGGAACGTGCCTGGTGGTTATAATAAATTAGATATGAAACAGTATATTGCCTGGGGGTTTGGTATTTTGCTGCTGGCGATGGCGTTTACTCAGTTTATGACGCTTGGATATTTTAATCATGAACTGCGTCATTATTTACTGCCGATGGGCGACGGAGCGAAGCTTCTGTCTGTGTTTGTGTTTCCTATCTCGATTATAATTATTGGGCTGGAGGCTATGGGTGCAGTTGGCTTCCTAGCGACGGGTAAAGATAATGACTTCAGGCCAATGCTTATGAAGATGGGAGTGGCGGTTATGGTCATTTGGGCGATATTGATCCTGTCGATTCTAGTGCGAGACGTGCCTAGCGGTTATGCCGGTCTATTTGGTGAGCGTATGCGCCAAACTATGGGCTGGCCGATATTTATTCAAAGCCTGGTATTTGTTGTTTGGGCTATAGCCGCCTATCGGATAAACGATCAAGAAGGATAGTATTTGACATGGTTTATCGACGGGAGCACAATACGCGTCATGCAGCATAAGCGCAGCCCTATTATAGTCATCATTACCCTGCTGCTAGTTGTAATTGTATTTTTTGTATCAGGCAAGCTGGATGCACCAGAAGCCGAGGTAACTAATCAATATGAGCCTGGTCAACTTGTTAGCCTGAAAGGCCAGCTGGTTTGCTTGCCGCATCGCGATCAAAGCGGTCCACAGACTATGGAGTGCGCCTATGGGTTTAGAGACGAATCCGGTACATATTATGCATTACAAGATACTAGCTCTGACTACTCTTTGTTAATGGGAGTGCCGATGAGCGAAGATGTTGAGATAGAGGGTATCTATAGACTGTCTGAAAGCGATAAATACCAGCAAAATGGCACAATCGAATTAAGATCTATCAACAGATAGGCGCACCATATATAGCGTCTATACGCTATATATGGTGTATTAAATAAAATACCACGCTACATATAGCGTGGTATTTTAGGTCTAACCTGGGCTAACTTAGCGTAAGCCAAGTTTTGCGGTACAAGCTGGCCACTGGCCCCAGCCGCTGCGGGCTAGGAGAATTTCGGCGCGCTTGATCTGCTCCTCTCGGCTGTGCTGATGTGGTAAACCTGTACCACCTACTGCACGCCAAGTGCTAGGCAGGAACTGAAGGCCGCCATAGTAGCCGTTGCCGGTATTGATATGCCAGTTGCCGCCTGATTCACACTGGGCAAGCCGGTCCCAAACGCTACCGCTGGCTACCGCTGGAGCGGTGCTTGGTTGGACTGGGCTTGAGCTGCGCCTTTGCGCGGTCCTTGGTGCTGGCGCAGGTTTTGGCGCTGGAAGCGGACGGTCTGCTAATACTTCATCAGCAGCTGGAATCCGGATCTGGTCGCCAGGATTAATGATGTTTGGATCAGTAATTGACTCGTTGGCGTCAAACAGGCGCTTGTAGGTAGTATTGTGCATAGCCGCGATCTTGCTCAGGCTATCGCCCTGCGCTACGGTGACAAATAGCTGAGTTGGATCTTCTTCAGCTCGTTCTTCTGGCTCTGTTGACGGCTCATCTGTTGCAGCGGCCAGGACTTCGCCCTTTTCTTCGGGCTCTGGGTTAGGTGTTTTATATTCTGAGGTGATGGTCATATCACCAATAGTGAAGCTGCCAAGCTCCAATGCCAGCACGGTGTGCTGAATAGCGAGTACTGCCACCAGGGCAGACCCTAAAAAGCCGGCTAAAAAAGCTGGTTTTTTCATTGTTCGTTATACTCCCTCTACCCCTTGATGCAAACGGTGCCTAAGTTGCTGTTTTTGAGCAACAAAAACACTGCCTGCCTCACAAACGCAGGCATGTTAAATAATTTTATAGTTGTGATATTTGCATAGAGTAGTGTTGCGGCTTCTCCACCTCGCATTTGGACGAAAGACGCAAGAGTCTATAATACGTGGAATAGAATAATTATCAATACATAAGCAAAATGATTGCGTGGTAATTTGGTACGAAACAATCTGTTAATTCAAGCAAAAATAGGTTGATGTAAAATTTATAACCTTTATGCTTTTTACGATATATTTCCAGTGAATATATCGCGAACAATGCGCTCTGGCGGCAGCCCCAGTAAGGCGAAAAGCTTGGATACTTGACGGACCATTTCACCTGAGCCAGATATATATACCATGCGCTTGCGCCAGTCGGGGGCAATAGTCTCGACAGATTCCTCACTCAGCCTACTAGTCAGCTGGTGGTATAAAAAGCCGGTGTTATCATCGCTGAGATGGCTGAACTCTGTGGAGAATACCGGGGGGTTGTCCTTGCTTCTGTGCAGGAGTACGACATCATGCAGGCTGTTTTTCTGAGCCGCGTCCAGCAGCAGCGCCCTGAACGGGGTTATGCCGATACCGCCGGCGATGCAGAGGATCGGCGGCTCTGTGTCCGCACGCGACCAGGTGAATGATCCTTCGATATTATGGCCGGCTATTTCCTGGCCTGGGGACAGTTCGGCCAGCAGGTTCTTGAATTCGCTGCCACTGAGCCTGGTAGTGATCTGCAGGTAGCGCTCATGGGGCGCTGAGGCAATAGTAAAGCGGCGCTCTGATATGCCCCAGGTCGGACGCTGCAGCTCCAGCCGGATCGACTGGCCTGCCTCCCAGGAGATTTTACTAAGCGGTTCGAAAAAGAAAGACCAGACGTCGTTTGTCTCTTGGATTCTGCGCATGTATCTCAGCTTCATAATGTTCTTATTGTAGACCCAAAACCCACTTGACGCGACCCGTATAGCCTAGGCTATACTAATACTTAGTTACGTGTGGGCTTTCTTTGGCAACTCTTAGGATTCCTCCGCGCGGGCTTTTACGCAATCTATAGCCGTTCGCTGTTCAGCGGATGCCTATATCAAATCAATCGTCCGAGTAGCGTGTTCGTTAAGCTGCTCACCCCTATAAAAACCTTATATGGAGTGATTTGATATGCGTAATAGCCTCTCTTCTAAACTAAACAAAAACCAAAAAGTTGATGTCCTGTTTTATTACAATGGCCGCGATCAGTATGCCCGCCCCATCCGCCTGGTATGGGATGAGGCCGAGTACGACCTAGGCGGCGTGCAGTTCTGGTATGCCGAGCGCAAAAGCGGCGTGACCGTGCACCACTACAGGGTCGGCGATGAAAGCGGCAGCTATACCTTCGAGCTTTCCTTAGAAACCGAAAACCTCACCTGGCGCCTGGAGCGGGCGTCCAAAGCGCCGGATCAGACATTTACCATGCGGACTCTAGCGGGGGCGGCATCATGAGGGAAATAACTTTTCTGGCTGATAGCTTGCATTTAAGTGTTCCGCAAGCAAGTAGGACAAGGGGGTGCATGTCATCATGAGGGAAAGTTTAAACGAGCCCGTAAGCGTGGTCTGGTACTACAACGCCCGCAGCCGGCATATGCAGCCCTATATGCTGACCTGGAACAACCAGGATTATCGTTTGGGCAAAATAGATTTCTGGCACAAGACCTGGGACGGCAAGTACCAGATTCATCATTTCTCTATCGCTGAGCGGGACGGAGGGGCCTACTTCAAGCTGGCGCTGAACACCGACACCCTCAGCTGGACACTGGAAGAATACATGACGGCCCACGATGCGGCTGTCAGCTACGGCAGGTGAATTAACAAAATTGTAACTATTAAGCGCCTTGGCCGTTATATGTCATAACTACCCTTGGCACTGTACTAATCTAGGTAAGGAGATGTTCTATGAGAAACAAAAAGAAGCGCACCCAACGCGAAGAGGTTAGAAAGGTCCTGCACGCTATGAGGCTGGAGCTGGCCGCCCAGCGTGCTGCTCAGGAGGCGGGCCAGCACTCTAAATCATCGGTCGGTCTGCACGAAATCATTGCTCGGGCTCGCTCTGTAGCAAACTAAGCTTATAAAAAACGCCAATGCTACTGCGCCTAAAGAGGTAAAAAAATAATATGAAATACAGTGACTTACCCCTATCCAGGGCGGTGCCGCGCGTGATGCATATTGACCTGAACTCTTGTTTTGCGATTATCGAACAGCAGGCTAATCGCTTGTTGCGCGGCAGGCCTGTGGGTGTGGCGGCGTACGATACGCCCAAGGGTTTTGTGCTGGCTGCCAGTTACGAAGCCAAGCGTTTGGGCGTGAAGCTTGGCGTGAGCGTGCAGGAGGCGCGGGTAAAATGCCCCGGGATTGTAATTATGACGCCCGACCCAGCTAAGTACCGTGAAGCACATCGCCGCTTCAAAGAGCTGCTGCTTGAGTATACAAGCGATGTGACGCCAAAAAGCATCGATGAATTCGTGCTTGATTTGTCAGGTTCACCTGCTCTCCGTTCGGGTATGACAATGGAAGAGATTGGGCATGAGATTAAAACAAAGGTTGGCGAGCGTCTGGGTGAGGCAGTGACCGTAAATATTGGCATTGGGCCGAACCGCTTTCTAGCTAAGTATGCTGCCGGGTTTGACAAGCCTGACGGCATGACGCTGATCACCCACAAAAATATTAGGCAAAAATACCAAGGTATGAGCCTGACAGATTTGCCAGGTATAAATGTTCACTACAAGCGCCGGCTTCAAATGTATGGAATTATGACGCCGCTTGATTTTTTGCGGGCAGAACGGCGGGTACTCCAAAAAGTCGTATTTCAAAGCATTGCCGGCTACTACTGGTACCTGCGATTACGAGGATATGAGATTGATGCTGCTGCCTCGCAGCGCCGCAGTATCGGCCATCAGTATGCTCTGCCTAAAAAGACGCGTGACAATGACGAGCTGAAGCGGCTGCTGATGAAGTTATGTGAAAAAGTCGGCCGTCGCCTGCGTCGGAGCGGCCTGGCGGCCAATGGCGTGCAGCTGTATCTGAGTTTTATCAACTACCAAGAAACAGCCCATAAAGACACTGGTTTTATTGGCGGAGAGAATCTTGCCAGTCGTCGTGCCTGGCACCAAAGTCAAAAAACCAGCTGCCAGCTCTATTCAACAGAGAGTATCTATCGGGCGGCGTGCGCTATCCTTGGCCGAGCAGAAATATGGGCGCCAGTGCGCGGTATGAGCGTGACAGTCTTTAATCTGCAATCGGCTCAGCCCGAGCAGCTAAACCTCTTTGCAGGTGTGCAAGATCCAATTTTGTACCATGAGGCGCGTGAGTATGCAGCGGATCGGCGGATTAGCGATGCAGTAGATACCATAAACAATCGTTATGGTGAATTTGTGGTTACTCCGGCGACTATGATGGATATGCAGGGCGAGATACTCGACCGCGTGGCTTTTGGCAGCATTCGTGACTTATAGCCTGGAAACCAGCTGCCAACAGGAGTAAGATATCTGTTATATGGAGAGGGACGCCAGCTCCGCGCCTGCGGCAATAGTAATATTCGGTATTACCGGTGATTTGGCGCGGCGCAAGCTGCTGCCTGCCCTGCTCCGCCTGCACCTAGACGGGCTGCTGCCGAGTGGCACCAGGATAATTGGCGTAACCCGCCAAAAGCTCACCAAGACCGCTCTCCTGTCTGGATTTGAAAAGTCACTTGGCAAGGAGGCCGGAAGAGGTTTCAAGGCATTTGCTAAGAATTTTGAGATTTTCAGCATGAATGTATCCGAGCAGCCGGAGTATATGCGCCTCAAGTACAGGCTGGATGCTATCGACCGCAAAGATTCAATCACCCGCCAGCGGCTGTTTTACCTGTCGGTGCCGCCGGCTGTGTTTGACGAAGTGGTGGCGCTTATGGGTGGAGCTGGACTAAATAAAGCATACGGCCGTCCCGTCCGGCGGCCCAGCCTGCTGATAGAAAAGCCGTTTGGATTTGATCTGAAGTCAGCCAGTTATTTGATTAAAACTACCAAAAAGTACTTCAAAGAGTCCCAGCTGTACCGGATTGATCATTATCTGGCAAAGGAAATGGCACAGAACATCCTAGATTTCCGGTTTTACAACCCGGTGTTTAATGGCATTTGGAATCACAATCATATTTCTAGAGTAGAGATTACAGCCCATGAGAGGGCTGGTATTGAGGGGCGGGCCACCTTTTATGAGCAGACAGGTGCGCTGCGGGACCTTATCCAGAGCCACCTGCTCCAGCTGATGAACCTGGTGGCCATGGAAAAACCGCGGTCGATTTATGACGGCGCCAGCATTCATAAAAAGCGGCTACAGCTGTTTGATGATGTAATCGTGCCCGCCGAAAATGAAATTGATGAGGTGGTATGGCGCGGCCAGTACGCTTCTTATAAAACAGAGATAGGCAAGTCGCATTCTAATACCGAGACCTATGCACAGCTAAAACTGTTTATTGATAATGAGCGCTGGCAAAACGTTCCATTTATTCTAAAAACCGGCAAGGCCACCCATGAAAAACGCACAGTTATCGAGGTGTTTTTTGGCAAGGACCAAGCAAATAAACTAGAATTCCGCCTGCAGCCCCACGAGGGTATAGGACTAAGCCTAAGGGTCAAACGCCCAGGCCATACTCATGATCAGTCAGAGGCGGCGCTTGATCTGCACTATGCGCGTGATTTTCCCGGACAGGTGGTACCCGAAGCTTATGAACGAGTGTTGCTGGATGCTCTGCGTCAAGACCAGACGTTGTTTGCCAGCTCCGAAGAAGTCCTCGCCTCATGGCGGATTGTTCAGCCTGTGCTATCTGCCTGGTCGATGGATGATTCCAGTCTTCATCTCTATCATGACAATGCACCCGAAATAGCGCCGGAGTTCTAGATTCTCACAACAGATTACTATCCACAGGTGAAAGGGTTGTTATTCCGCTTACGCTCGCTATAATAGTAGGTAAGTACAAAATTATAATTCAAAGAGGGCGATGAATCCCGTAAGAACAGGTGGCAAGGTTATTGAGTGCAGCGCCATTAAGAGCGATGTGGTTGCTGGCCTCCAGAGTTCTTTAAAGGGAGTTCTAACGGTATGAAGGTGCTGATGCTAGGGTGGGAGCTCCCACCTCACAATAGTGGAGGGTTAGGTGTGGCATGCTACCAGCTCTGCAAGGCCCTCTCCAATCAAGGCGTAGACATAGAATTCGTGCTTCCCTACTCGGCTGAACACGATATTGATTTTATGAATATCCGGGCTGCGCATCCGCAGGGAATAAGCGCTGTTTTAAAGAGTGGCATTGCCTACGATAGCTACCGCTATATTTTCGAAGACGGCCACGAGGAGTGGTTTAATATCTATGACCAGCAGGCAGCTTACGAACAGGCAGTCGGTAGAATTGTCGAACAGTTGGATTTTGACGTAATCCACGCCCACGATTGGCTGACGTTCCGCGCCGGCCTTAGGGCCCGGCAAGTTTCCGGCAAACCGCTGATGGTCCATGTCCACTCTATTGAGTCTGATCGATCCGGCCGGCCTGGTGGCGGCAATCCCTTGGTGCGCGAAATTGAGGCTACCAGTTTTCAAATAGCCGATAAGATTATCGCCGTCAGCGAATTTACCAAGCAGTCTATTGCCCGCGAGTACGATATCCCACTTAGCAAAATCGACGTGGTACATAACAGCCTCGACCTGGACATGGTCGACGAGCTTGATGATGACAATGCCCATACCTATCTGCAGAGCCTGCGCAACCAAGGCTACAAAGTAGTCGTAAATATCGGCCGTCTGACGATCCAAAAAGGCCTGCCTAACCTGCTTCACGCGGCAAAAATCGTTATCGACAAATCTCCAAAGACCGTTTTTCTCATCGTTGGATCCGGCGAACAGTATCATGAGCTGATTGAGTTGGCTGCTGATCTTGGTATCAGCCAGAATGTTATCTTTACTGGCTTCCAGCGCGGCAAGAACTGGCGCGACAGCTTTGCCATCGGTGATTTATTTGTTATGCCTTCGGTGTCCGAGCCTTTTGGCCTGACGCCTCTTGAGGCGGCTGGTTATGGCACGCCGTCTCTTATCTCTAAGCAATCCGGAGTTGCAGAGGTGTATCGCAACTGCCTCAAGGTTGACTACTGGGATGTTGATGAAATGGCCAATCAAATTATTGCGGTGGTTGAAAACGAAGGGCTCCGTGACGAACTGCACAAGAATGCACTGATGGAGTACAGACAACTTTCCTGGGGGCCGGCAGCTAGGCGTTTATGCAACTGGTACGGAGAATGCTGCAGAAAGCCACAAGGAGTGTTAACGAGATGAGCAAGAAAGCGATTGTCCTATACCTGCACGTCCACCAGCCGTACCGCATCCGGCACTACACTGTATTTGACGTTGCAAACAAGAGTGATTATTTTAACGCAGGTTATAACGAACGCGAGTCAAACGAACGCGTGATTCATAAGGTTGCTGAGAAGTCATATTTGCCGACCAACCAGTTACTTTTAGAGCTGCTTGAGCAGCATCCAGAGTTCAGACTGAGCCTATCCATCACCGGTACGGCAATTGAGCAGTTTGAACGGTGGGCGCCTGAGGTGCTGGAGAGTTTCAAGCAGCTCACCCGCACTGGCCGAGTCGAAATTGTTGCCGAAACCTACCACCATAGCTTGGCGTTTTTTTATTCCCGCAAGGAGTTCGAATACCAGGTGGATCGGCATCGTCAAAAAATCGAAGAACTATTCGGGCAGACTCCGCAGGTATTTCGTAACACCGAGCTTGCCTACAACAATGATCTGGCATACTGGGCCGATCAGGCCGGCTATAAGGCAATCTTGGCCGAAGGGTGGGATCCGATCTTGGGCTGGCGCTCGCCTAATTTTGTTTATCAGCCGACATATACTGAATCCATCAAGCTGCTGCTCAAAAATTATCGGCTGAGCGACGACATTGCCTTTCGTTTTAGCGAAACAGCACGCTCTAGTATGCCGCTTACCGCGAGCACCTTTGCGCATTGGCTCAGTGAGTCGGGTGATGCAACAAACTTTAATCTATTTATGGATTATGAAACGTTCGGTGAGCACCAGTGGGAAGATACCGGTATATTTGGATTCTTGCGCCATCTCCCAAAAGAGTGGCTGCGCAGCGACAACCACACCTTTATGACCGTGAGTGAGGCAGCTAGTGCATTCGAGCCTGTCGATAGAGTAGATATGCCGCAGACTGTTACCTGGGCTGATGCCGAGCGTGATCTCACTGCATGGCTTGGCAACAAAATGCAGCACCAGGCAATCCAGGCGCTCTATGAGCTTGAGGATCACGTGCTTGGCACGAATGATATCGAGCTTATTGAGGATTGGCGCAGATTAACCACTTCTGATCATTTTTACTATATGTGCACCAAGTGGTTTAGCGACGGTGATGTGCACGCATATTTCAGTCCGTATGAGTCGCCGTACGAAGCATTTATTAACTTCATGAATGCGTGGCATGATGTACGCCATCGCTTACTCCAGAAAGGTGTTGGTGTATAAATGGGACGACCAGTAGTTTTATCAAATGGCTCGATGTTTGTGGGCCTGAACAAGCACGGGCTCGTGCATGATTTTTATTATCCGTACGTGGGTCTAGACAATCTCACTACCACCCGCAGTGAGCGTCATCTCATCGGCGTGTGGGTTGATAATCAATTTTCATGGGTGAATGACGATGGCTGGGATCGGGTAATTGACTTTGAAGCCGACGCACTGATAAGTACCATTAGCATGAAGAATGAGAACTTGGGAGTGGAGCTGCAATTCCAAGACTTTATCGATCCTGAATACAATGCTTTTTGCCGGTATATCCGAGTTATAAACCGCCGCGACGAAAAGCGCGAGATTCGCTTGTTTATGCACCAAGTATTTCAGATCTCGCATATGGGTCACGGTGATACTGCGATGTATGAAGCTGATGGCCACTACCTGTTGGATTACAAGGGTCGCACAAGCTTGCTTATCTATGCAGAGTCCAGTGATGGCACGCCGTTCGACCAGTTTGCTGTAGGCAACTGCGGAATAGAAGGCAAAGAGGGTACATTCAAAGATGCCGAGGACGGAGAACTGTCCGGTAATGCTGTGGAGCACGGCGGAGTTGACTCTGTGATTCGTATGAAGCTGGATGTGCCGGGCCGTCAAGCCGTGTCGGTTGATTACTGGGTGGTAGCGGGCAGTTCGCAGCACGATGTCGAGGTTATCCACGAGGATATTCGGCAGCATGGACTGACCACGCGGCTTCGTGATGCGCGTAGGTGGTGGCACAAATGGATGGAAGTCGCAGAGCCCAAGCTCAAACAAATCGACAAACGCTACCAGACCATGACCAGGAAGTCTCTTCTTGTTATCAAGGCCCACGCTGATCGACGCGGCGGCATGCTGGCATCTGGTGATTCTAGCATTTTTAACTACGGCCGTGACTACTACTGTTATTGCTGGCCGCGTGACGGCGCCTATAATATCTGGCCGCTTATGCGGTTTGGCCTCAAGGAAGAGGCGCAGAATTTTTTTGAATTCTGCCGCGACATCATCCACAAAGAAGGGTATCTGTTGCATAAGTACCAGCCAGACCGAGCTATTGGCAGTACTTGGCACCCTACCCTGCACAACAACCGCCACGAGCTGGCTATTCAAGAGGACGAAACAGCTATCGTGCTGATTATGCTGGGCGAGTATGTCAAACTGACCGGTGATAAAGATTTTGTAGAACTGATGTATGACACGCTGATAAAGCCTGCCGCACAGTTTATGTCTGAGTTTATTGACGAGCCGACCAACCTGCCGCACGCCACGTACGACCTGTGGGAAGAAAAGTTCTTAACCACAACTTACACCACCGCCCTTACCTATGCCGCTCTGCGGGTAGCTGCGAAATTTGCCGAAATGTTTAACTTTCCTGCTGATGGGGTGGTTTGGGATGAAGCCGCTGATCGTATAGAAACTGGTATTCCTCTGCTATTTGACGAAGAGCGCCAGGCGTTTCGCAAAGGTATTCTGTTGCAGCCAGACGGTTCTATCGCTCACGACAATACGCTTGATGTGTCGAGCATGTATGGCATGATGATGTTCGGTCCTGCCAGTGCAAAGGATGCGGTAGCGAGCACCTTCTCTCTCATTGAAAAAGTGCTGCTTGACTCCTCGCCTGCAGGCGGCACTCCGCGCTACGAAAATGATGTCTATATGCGCGTCGGTGATGAGCATTTAGGCAATCCTTGGTTTAACTGTACGTTTTGGATGGCACAGTACTATCATGACCAAGGCAATACCGAAAAAGCCCACGAGATTATGGAGTGGGCAGCTAGTCGTGCTACACACAGCGGCATTCTGAGCGAGCAAATCCATGCTGCAACCGGTAAGCCGGCCAGTGTCTCGCCGCTCGTTTGGAGTCATGCAGAGTACGCGAACACTGCACTGGATCTAGCTAATCTTTAGTAACAGCAACCGCCGGTATATTGACAAGTATTGACAGGTATGCTATAATGTACAATGAAAAGAATATACTCTAGACCGTTATCTTAGTCCCAAGCATTAATTCAAATAGTAAGAAGGCCCCTTGTCTTAGGGGGCTTTTTACTTCTTGTTGACGGTATTTCGACCGAGGTTTTTCTTGGTTTCTTCGTACCAGGCGTGCTGGCGGGCTACCGGATCATACTTGCGCAGGCGCAGTTTGTCAGGTGTATTCATAGTGTTCTTGGTAGTGTAGTACGTGCGATGACCGCTTAGTTCAGATACTAAGCCGACGATTTTTCGCTTGTCACCTTTTTTTGCCATTTATCCGCCTGAACTTTCTGTGCTTTTTCTAAATTTACTCATATGACAGGTCTAATTCTTTATCTCACCAGTTAAAGTTCTGGTGGATGAAATAAACCTTTTCTTGGCTATAAGTATACGGTATCACCTCTAGTATGTCAATAATAAAGCTTGTTTTACTTTACTAGGCCGCATCTTGTGCATCAGGGGTAGGATGCGGTGCATGAGGATAAGGCTCTTTGGCCGTCTCCCGCTGGGCGTTAAAGACGCTTTGGAGGTGCTTGAGCGCTGCGAGAGAGGCTGCACCCAGTGCTGCGCCACCAGTGCCATATGCCAGCCTTCTGGATGCTGGATCTACCGGTGCGCGTCGTTTAGAATGAAGTTCGTTAGTAAAATAGGAAGGCTTTACAATAATATCTTCTGACTCAAACTGCAGATCATTGTAGGTGAGCTGTAATTCGACGCCTGCTGCAGTGAGACACTGCTTTGTGAGCGCATTCACGCACTCATCTAGCTGGTTATTTTCTTGAACAGCTTTTGCAGACTCTCTGGTCATCAGGTATTCATTTATCGCCAGCCCGCCGGCGCTTGTAGCTGCAACCAGGCACACTGCGCCTATTACTTCACGACTTCGTAGCATATTGCTATCATCATACCCCACAGGACTGCAAAATAAAAAACTATCCCAAAAAGAGATAGTTTGACACATCAATTATGGAGCCATCTTCGGGATTTGAACCCGAGACCCCTTCCTTACCATGGAAGTGCTCTACCCCTGAGCTAAGATGGCATTTCCCAAGCGTTGCTACAGTCCTATGAGATTATTTGGTGCAGGGAGAGGGATTTGAACCCCCGAAGGCGAAAGCCATCTGATTTACAGTCAGACCTCGTTGACCGCTTGAGTATCCCTGCGCGCTCTTGGCTATGGCCAAAAGCAATTATCATTTAGCAATTATCATTTAGCAATGAAGGACGGCTTCGCCGAAATAATATTCAAAAGCCAAGGGCTTTTGTCCATAAATGTAAATTGATAATTGTAAATTGAGAATTGCTTTGACCTGTCAAAGCCTTGGAGCCACCTGTCGGATTCGAACCCGAAGAAGTCCAGTGGACTTATGAGTTCACCCTAGAGTGACGTTTGTATTGATGTACTTCCTAATATGCTGTGACCTAGTGCTTGGTTTGCGCTGAGGTTCGAATACATTATTTAGGACTATACGTGGAGCCACCTGTCGGATTCGAACCGACGACCCTCGGTTTACAAAACCGATGCTCTAACCAGCTGAGCTAAGGTGGCACGTCGAAGCGTAATGGTTATGTTATCACACTGCCGACAAAATTAGTTTGCTCGGCAACCCTAATAACCTAACCAAGCCCTCTCCTATCAAATTTTGCGAATCCTCTCGCAAAATCCAGGGTAAAGACAAGCTGTATTTTAGCAAATAACAGAGTAAATAACAACCTTGAGCGGGCTTTTATCGGGAAGAGCAGCCAGAGCAATCGGCTTTGCCGATTCCCTGCGCGATGAGAAACCCCGAAGGGGTGTCTCATTACTGTCTTAAATAACAACTTTGCGCGGGCGAAGAACCCGGCGGGGTTTGCCTGCCGGCATAATGAGCTTGTTGAGTTTTGCCTTCACAAGATTTGCCTCCGTCTGCATGCCACGTGATTCGTAAGCGCGAATCAAGAGTCCGAAAGTCTCTGGATTGGGCTCGAGAGCGGTGGCCTTTTCGAGCTCTAGCATCATGAGTTTTTCGTTTCCGAGCTTTTCTTGGACTTTGGCATAGGCAATGTGGCGCGCTGCCAAATTATCCTCGAGGCGTAGAGCTTGTTCGAACGCGAGGCCAGCCTTTTCATAATTCTCTGTTTCGTAGTAAATAAGCCCCAGGTTGTGCAGACTGGATGCGCTTGGATCAATTGAGCTGGCAATTTCGAAGCAATCTATAGCGTCCTTGTATTCTTTTTGTTTCGCATAAAGAATACCCAAGCGGTTATATGCGGCGGCGTTTTTTTGGTCGATTTTTAAAATGGTGAGCAGCGCCTTCTCTGCACGAAGAAACCGATTCTCACGCATCCCGGCCTGCGCTATATCCCATAGCTTGCTCAGCCTGTCTGAAATACGCTGTGATACTTCTGAAATCTCACTATCGCGAATATCAGTACTGCGGTAGGCAAGAATTCCAAATCCGAACACCAATAAAAGAGAAAGCATAGGTGCTCCTAGTATACCACTAAATCTGTAAAAAAAGGTTATCAAGCACAAGTTTGGTATTGGTGTTTTTTCTCAAGTATTCCATAGAGGCAAGTACTGCCGCTTGGCGGGTGTGCCATGCACGCACGGCGGAGGAGGTATGCTTCGTGCTTGCTGCATGCAGTCCTGCATGCGTCAGGCGCAGGAAAGCATCCAAAAGCCGCTCTACCTGCTGTTTGTCGCGGGCAAGCTGGTCTACTTGCTGTAATCGTTCTGGCAGGGCTTTTGCAAGCAGGGTTTTTGCTGTGGCAACGTCCTCGATCAGCGGATGAGTGCCATCGCCTTCAACAAGCGCGCGAAGCAACCCTGCCTGCCCACCGGACAAGGCGTAGGAGCGTTTGAATTCAGCTAGATCGTTCGGTCGAAAATAAGCTGTTGCCTGCTGTTCGTCTACCGGAAGTACGCTGATTGCCTGAGCTCTGGAGGTGATAGTAGGTAGGAGCGCTTCAGGGTTATCAGAGGTCAGTATAAGCATGGTGCCGGCAGGCGGTTCTTCTAAGGTTTTGAGCAAAGCATTTTGCGCCTCTGTGCGCAGTCGCTCGGCGCGTACTATTGTGACCACTCGCTGCACAGGAGTGTCTGTAATGCCGGTGACTTTTAACTTTAAAAATCCCTGAAGCTCTCTAACCACATCAATGGATATACTGGGCTCATCGGGGTCTATGCAGCGGTAATACGGGTGAATATTGAGCCGTTCATTGCTACTGTCAAGCAGGTGTACGCTGAGTGCGCGTGCAATGGTGGCTTTGCCGCTGCCTGCCCTACCCTTTAGAAGTAGTGCGTGCGGAGGGCTTTTGAGTATGTATCCAAGCTGTAATTTGGTTGAGTCGTGAAGAAGCAGGCTGTTCATGTCAGTATGGCCTCGAACTCATCAGGCAGGGGCGCAGTAAATATACTCCGCTCTCCTCCAGGCAGTGTGATTTCCAGGCTGGCGGCGTGCAGCAGCAGCCTCGGCGCAGCCTTTCCACTGTACAGGGTGTCACCCACGATAGGATGTTTGAGGTGCTTGAGGTGTACGCGCAGCTGATGAGTCCGCCCGGTCTCTGGGTTAAGCTCAAGCAGGGTAAACCCGTTCGATTTTTTAACCTCTTTGTAGCGGGTTTGAGCTGGCTTGCCAGTCTCTGTTACGCGGAAAGTTGCTGGCACTTTGGGGTTGCGGCCAATGGGCATATCAATCAAACCCTCCTCACTCGGCATGCTGCCTTCGATGACAGCGAGATATGTCTTTTTTACTTTACGGAGGGAGAATTGCTTTTGCAAGAAGCTTAGCGCCTCCTGGTTCTTTGCGCAGATCATTACGCCGCTGGTTGCCCTGTCCAGCCGGTGGACTATGCCGCTGCGTTCGCCCTTCTGCCCTGTTTTTTGCCGGACAAAAGATGCCACGGACGGCTCGTCAAAATATTTGCCGCGTGCATGGCTGATGACACCGGACGGCTTGTTGATAACCAGCACATTGTCGTCTTCATAGATTACCGGCAGGTCGATGTCCTCGATCTTTATGTCCAGCGGTGAGAGATCCACCGTAAGCTTATCGCCTTCGCGGAGCTTGTGTCCGGGCTTTACTAGCTTGTCGTTCAGCCAGACTAGATCTTTATCAAATAGCTTCGCAAGCGCTGCCCGCGGGAACTGCGGCAGTTGCTCAGCGAGCAGCTTATCACTGCGCTTACCAGCTAGATCGTCGGTGACCTTAATAACATACATATTAGCGCAGGCCGACGGCTTTTTGCACTTTTAGTAGTGTGTCGCTAGCTTGTTTAGACATTACGGCCTCTGACTGTACTAACTTAGACTCAATTATCTGGTTGTCTACTATAGCAAGCTTTGATTGGAGGTTCTGAAGAAAGCTCTTCACCTCTTCGGCAACCGCACTTTTGAGCTCGCCGTAGCTTGTTCTGCCTGTCCATTCGCTGTTTACCTCGCTCTGCTCCCGTCCAGAAAGAAGTGCGAGTAATTGCAGCAGGTTCGTAACTCCTGGCTGGTTTTCCCAGTCGAAATTTATGCTGCCTACGGAATCAGTGGCAGCCGACATAATCTTCTTAGCGGCAACTTCTGGATCATCGCCTAGGAATACTACGCCTTTGTCATTTTCGTCACTTTTACTCATCTTTTTACTTGGATCTTGCAAGTCTTTAATGCGTAATCCTTGATCCTTATTAAAGAATGCGTGTTGTTGTTTGACAGGCTTTGGAATAGTGAACAAATCACCAAATCGGCTGTTCATACGCTCACCAATATCACGGGTGAATTCCAGGTGCTGGGTCTGATCATCGCCAACAGGAACATAGGTAGCGCCATAAAGTAAAATATCCGCCGCCATAAGAACCGGATAGCTAAACAGGCCTATGCTAACGCGGCTTTCATTCATCTGGGCGCTCTTGTCCTTGAACTGGGTCATGCGGCCCATTTCGCCAAAACCGGTAAAACAACTGAGTATCCAGGTAAGTTCGCTGTGTGCTGGAATATAGCTCTGGCGGTAGATATGAATATCAGGATGATCAAGCGGCAATCCAGCGGCAGCAAAAAGGCGCAGATTATTCCAAATCTGTTCCTGCAAGACACTGTGGTCAATCGGTGTAGTAAAGCTATGCAGATCTGGCACGAACAGGTTGATTTGAAACTCATCGGCCCTGGTGGTTGCCATGTCTATCATCGGCAGTATGCCGCCGAAATAGTTGCCAATTGTCAGGTCGTTATTGGCACGTAGACCGGTAAGAATAACTGGTTTTCCCATCTTGTTTAATATTATACCCTAGTTTTCTGATTGTCTTCAGTATTCACCATCACCAGTTCTATTTGGCTGTCTAGAAGCTGGCCTGGCAGATATCCCCTGTCTACCATGCTTTTTAGTACTTCGCTGGCGGGTCTAGGGTCAAAAGACCGGTCTACTTTGTGCTCACTTAGTATTCTTGCTGCTTCTGTGTCATTCATTATTTTTACCTCGTTAATTCATTATTAAATAAAAAAATCCGCCTTTTGGCGGACTGTTCAATGTTTTTGTGATTCTAATTATTTACAAACGCACAGAACAAACCGCCAAGGTGGGGCCGGTAAACCAAAAATAAAAGAATTGGTTAAGTTTGTTCATTAATTATTACAATAACGCCAAGAAGTTAATTAGTCAAATAATAGGCGGCTAGCGCGAGGGCGACTGCCGCAAGCAAATGTCCTAGCAGGTAGCGAGCGGCAAGGCGTTTTGAATAATTTTTACGGACTATATAAACCATAAAATAAAAAATACAAAACCCAAGTAACCCAGTAAGCAAACGCAGCTGGATAGCGCCCGCATAAAGCATTGCAGCCACCAAGACCACGCCAGTGATACTAAGCGGGTAAATCCAGTAGTCTTCCTGTCGAATAAAAAGTGCTTTCATTAACCATAAGTATAACGTATGGAGAAATTAGAATCTAGAAGTTAGAAATTAGGAAATAGGAAATAGAAATTAGCATGATTTTTTTGTTTTCGGATAGTCTTATAAATGTCCTTTAGACTGCAAATGAATAAAATAACCACTTTGCTATACTGGATGTAAGCAATAGAATTAAGCCAGGCAGGGGGTAGTATGGGCTGGCCAAAGCCGCACCAAGACAAAAAATCTGAAATAGAAACCTCAAGAGGTGTGGCTGTACATGATGATGTCAGTGAAAAACTGACCCCGAACATGCGCGCCCTGCGGCTTGCTATGACAGCTGGGGACCTGCTGCTTGGCATGGGTGTGCCGGCGAGCCGGGTTGTGTCGCGCTGCCTTGATATTACCGAGGCTTATACCAAGCGCCCTGTGCATGTGGATGTTAATTCCAATCTAATAATGTTGTCGCAGCTCCGCGGCGTCGACAAAGAACCGCTCACTCTGATCCGCCCGGTTGTGGAGCGTGATGTCAACAACATGACCATCCAGCTGGTGCAGCAGCTTATTCACAAAATCAGGGATGAAAAATTAAGCCTAAGCGATGCAGAGGCCGAGCTAGATAACATTTTGAACAACCCCATAGTCTACCCCAGCTGGCTTACCACATCTGCTCGAGCTTCTATTGCTGCCGGCGTCACTTTAATGTTCACCAGCTCCTTAGCGGTGGTGCTCGTTACCTTTGTAATCGCGGTGATGGTTGATCGCCTGCTTGGACTATTGAGGGCTTGGGGTATCACCAGATTCTTTAGTATTGTGGGTGCGGCTGCATTCGTAACCATGGCAGCTGCGCTTATCAAGCTGCTGAGCGATAATAATATTAGCTTCTTTACCGGTATGAACCCTACGTTAATAGTGGTAGGCGGCATCATAATGCTTGTCGCAGGCCTTATGATTGTAGGCGCTATCTGGGATGCAATTGATGAGTTTTACGTGACTGCAAATGCCCGGCTGCTTAGGGTAATGCTGCAGACTATGGGTATAGTGCTGGGAATTCTGGTTGGTATTTATCTGGCTAGAAAGGCTGGCAGCAATATAGCGGTGTCGCCTGACCCGCTGAGCCTGACGTCCGCCCAGCTACAGATGACTGGTGGGGCGATAGCGGCAGCCGCTTATGCAGTCGGTACCCAAACCCGCATGAGGGCGGTTATTTGGGCGGCCATAATGGGAGCCATGGCGCTGGCAGTTACTTATGTTGCTCGCGATCAAGGACTTTCAGTGGTGGCGGCCACTGGTGCTGCAGCGGTTTTTGTCGGCGCCGCTGCTACGCTTTTCTCGCGGCGCTGGCGTACGCCGTCTACTGGTATCGTGGCAGCCGGCATTCTGCCGCTTGTGCCCGGTCTTGCCCTCTATAATGCTCTGATGCAGCTAGCTAATTACCCGCCAGGGGACCCGTTGTTTACAAAAGGCATGGCAACCCTATTTACAGCCATTTCTACTGCTCTGGCGATTGCTGTGGGCGCGTCTTTTGGAAGCATGCTAGTCCGTCCGATCAACCAGCGGCTCACATATATCCGCAATGTGCAGCCATTTTTGATATTCATGAGGGACCAACTAAACTCTTACCAAAAGAGCAATATTGCAAACCAAGCAATCCGCGGCAGCTTTGACCAGTTGAACCCAATCCGCCGCTCCGGCAAAGGCAGCAAAAAAGACCATTAGCCTTTCCAGTCCCGGATGCGTATTTCTTCACCATCTAGAGTCACCACAACCTTCTGGCGTTCTTTCCACCCGAGTTTTTTAATATATTCCTTTGGAATCGTAACCATATAGCTGGCTGAATCGTTTAAAAAGTCGAGGATATGGTCTGGGTATCAAACCAGCTCCTGATTCGGGTGTTGCTCAAAAACACAATAGAGAGCAAGGTGCGAACCCTCATACTCTATTATGAAACTATGAGGGCCGACTGTAGGGAGTCCTTCTTGCGTATTGTGTCTTTTGACAACAGATGAGTAACGAGCCGGTTTGGTCCAGTGTTTCTTGGCTACTTCTCAATAAGGAGAAATAGTAATTTGGTTCTTCATTGGAAGAACATAAAAAAGACCCCATTGCTGGGGTCCTTCGTTTTTTGCAGCTCGGGGGAGAGCAGCCGGAGTCGGCGGATTCATTCCGCCGCCCCGCGCGTTGAGAGGGGATATTCCCCTCTCAAAATGGTTTAGCGCTTTGTAAACTGGCGCTGCTTGCGGGCCTTCTTGAGACCGAACTTCTTGCGCTCTTTTTCGCGGGAGTCGCGAGAAAGGAGCTCGGCGCGCCTGAGGGTGCCCTTGAGGTCTTCATTCATGGCAGCCAATGCTTTGGCAATACCAAGACGGATCGCATCAACTTGACCAGCAGCCCCTCCGCCCGTTACCACAGCCGACACGTCAAAGGTATCTTTTTCGATAACTGCAAACGGCTTGTTGAGCTCGTTGAGCAGATATTCACTGCCAGCAAGGTATTCTGCGGCTGGCCTGCCATTAATGACAATGTTGCCTTTACCACCCTGCAGACGTACGCGTGCAGTAGCGCTTTTGCGGCGGCCGAGTGCGTAAAAATACGTATCTTTAGCCATTATTTACCTTCTTTCTTAATGCTGATAGGCTCAGGCTTCTGGGCCTTATGATTATGTTCGGCACCTGCATAAATCTTGAGGCGCTTGAGGCGACCATCGCGGAGCTTATTAACAGGGAGCATGCCGCGGATTGCCTGATACATCGCTTTGGTAGGGTCCTTTTCCATGACTTCAGTGAATGTCAGTTCAGTAAGCCCACCCGGGTAGCCGCTGTGGCGGTAGTACATTTTGTCGGTAGCTTTTTTACCGGTAACCACTGTCTGTCCTGCATTGATGATGACCACAAAATCACCACAGTCAATGTGCTTGGTGAACATCGGCTTTTCCTTGCCGGTAAGCAGAGTAGCTGCACGGGTAGCAACACGGCCCATAGGGGCTTCTGAGGCGTCGATAACGTACCATTTGCGAGTTACGTCGCTCGGTTTGGCCGAGTATGTCTTTGGATTCATTATTTAGCCTCCTTTTTAGCGGCTGGCTTTTTGGCGGGAGTCTTCTTTGCAGCTGGTTTGCTTTCAGTTTTTGACTCTATACTTTCAACTTGTTTCGAAGCTGGCTTCGAAACTGGTGCTGATTTTAGGTCATCCACAAAGCTCACGCGAGCTAGCTGGGCATTGTCGCCGCGGCGAAGCGCGGTCTTTTCGATCCGCAGATGGCCGCTGACACGTCCGGTTAGCTTTGGCGCAATCTCATCGACAAGTTTGTGGGCAGTCGATACAGTGCTCAGGCTTTGGACCACGAGCCGACGATTGTGCAGGTCGCCTTTCTTTGCTTTGGTAATGAGTTTTTCTACGTACGGCACAAGATCCTTTGCCTTGGGCAAGGTGGTCTCGATGCTTTCGTGAATAATGAGAGACTCGGCAAGCCCCTTGATGAGGGCTGCACGCTGGTCTCGTTCCCGGCCGAATTTGCGGCCTTTATATCCATGACGATGCATATTAGAGCTCCAGTTCCGCCATCTTTTCTTTTACTTCATCTAGAGCTTTGCTGCCAAAGCCCTTTAGATCGCGCAGCTCTGCATCACTTAGAGAGAACAGGTCTTTCAGCGTGTGGATGTCATTATTGATCAGCGCGTTTGAAGTACGGGCACTGAGATTGAGATCTTCGATGGGAGTCATCAGTGCAGGGGCTTCGTCGTCTGCTTCGTTCTCGCTGGCAACCAAATCTACAAGTGGAGCTGGTGCCTCTACGCGTGTCTGGCCGGCAAGTGCGGTGTACTGATTGATGAGGATTGCGTTTGCTTCCTCGAACGCGTCACGTGGCGTGATGGTGCCATCAGTATCCACAGTGATGACAAGCTTATCAAGGTCAGTCACCTGGCCGACACGAGTGCTCTCTACTTTGTAGCGTACGCGGAGTACGGGGCTGAAAATAGCGTCCACTGCGATCATGTCGCTTGGCTTTTTGGCGGCGCTCTCGTCAATAGTGCGGTATCCGCGGCCAGTCTCGACAACAATGTCAGCTATAAAGCTAGCTTTGTCGTCATCAATCGTCGCAATCACATGGCTGCTGTTAACGATTTCAACATCTGCATTGGTTTCGATATCTTTTGCAGTTACGCTGCCCTTGCCCTTTTTGACAATTCGAAGGGTTTGCGGCTCGGTAGAATATACGCGGAAACGAATACCCTTGAGGTTCTGCATGATATCTACGACATCTTCCTTGACGCCAGGAACAGTTGTAAACTCGTGCGTTGCACCTTCAATCTTAAAGGCGGTAACGGCTGCACCGGAAATGCTTGATAGAAGTACGCGGCGAATTGAGTTGCCGAGCGTCATGCCGTAGCCGGTGTGCAGTGGTTCGACAGAAAACGTATTGCTGGTTGCGCTGTGCTCCTCGATATTGCTGAGTGTTGGTGTATGAATTTGCTTAGACATAGTGGTATCTTTCGCCTCCCTACCGTGAGTAGTATTCTACGATTAATTGTTCATTGATTTCTGGCTCAGCTTCTTCGCGAGTTGGCTGCCCTGTGACGCTCAGAGAGCGCTTTTTGCGATCAACCTTCATCCAGGAATAGGTAACATCTGCAGCAGGGCTGAGGTCATCAAGATTCTGGAAATAGTTGTTCTTCACTGAGTGCTCGCGCAGAGTAACTACATCGCCTTCTTTGAGGCGGATTGACGGAATATCAACGCGGCGGCCATTGAGCAGGAAATGCCCATGAGTCACGAGCTGTCGTGCTGCTGGACGCGAGTTTGCAAAGCCTGCACGGTAAATGGCATTGTCGATACGCTGCTCGAGAAATTTGAGTAAGTTCTCACCTGACTGACCTTGTGCGCGATCAGCCTCCTTCATAAGGTTTGAGAACTGGCGCTCAAGCAGGCCATACAGGCGCTTTACCTTTTGCTTTTCGCGCAGCTGCAGCGAGTACTGGCTCGGTTTGTTGCGGCTTGAAAAGCCTGGCTGCTTGCCAGGAAGCGCCGAACGCTTTACCAGTGCTTTGTGAGCCTTAGGGTGCAGCGCGTAGCCTTCGCGGCGTGATTGTTTAACAATTGATACTTTACTCATAGTCTAGTTCCTGCGCGCCTTTCTAGGTCGTACACCACCATGTGGCACGCCAGTTACATCGTGAATGGTCTCAAGAGCAATCTGCACACTGGAGAGTGAGCGTACCGCTGCATCGCGACCCATACCGATACCTTTTACAAACACATCTGCTTTATTCATTCCATGCACCTGCTTGGCTTCATTCAAAGCTTTCTCAGCGGCAACCTGGGCAGCATAAGCAGTACCCTTTTTGGAGCCGCGGAAGCCGCAGGCGCCAGCGCTGGAGTGAGTCAGTGCACCGCCGTTCTGGTCAGTTACAGTGATGATAGTATTATTGAAAGTTGCGAGAATATGAACCTGCCCATAAGGAACGCTTCGCTTGGACTTCTTTCTTTTCGCAACTGGTGTCGTGGTATTTTCTGCCATAGGATTACGTCTTAGATGCTACTTTCTTAGCCGTGCCACCGACTGTTACTTTCTTGCCTCGACGGGTACGGGCATTTGTCTGTGTCCGCTGGCCCCGTGAAGGAAGGTTGGCATTGTGGCGCAGGCCACGGTAGGCTTTGATGTCTTTGAGCCGCTTGATATTTGCGGTGACGACGCGTTGTAGCTCACCCTCTACGGTATAATCAGCTGCCACCACGTCGCTAATGCGTGTCAGCTCATCATCAGTCAAATTCTTGACGCGCACCGTGGGATCAACCTTAGCGGCTGCCAGAATATCAGCAGCAAACTTCGGGCCGATTCCATAAATATAGGTCAAAGCGACATTGATTTGCTTTTCAGATGGAATGGTTACCCCTGCGATTCTTGCCATTACAAAACCTCCGGTTTTGCCAGCTTAAAGTTTGTAAAGTGTAAAGTATAAAGTGTCTTAGCTTGTAACTTTTTACTTTCTACTTGTGACTCGATAAAATTATGCATAATTTTATCCTTGCCTTTGCTTATGCTTTGGCTTAAATTTATTGATAACATACAGACGGCCCTTGCGACGTACAATTTTGTCGTCGGGGCTAATTTTTTTTACACTTGCACGCACTTTCATGCGGATCAGTCTCCTTTCAAATGAGAATGACTCACTGCTTAATAATTTGATATGTAAAGCGGTAGCGCCTTGCAAGAAGACACATTACTCTGCTGTTTGAGCAACAGACTCTATGTAGCATCTTGTAAAGGCCCCGCTCTCATCACGGCCGTAGGCCGCGTACATTGTACAGTTCGAAACAGAAGCCAAAAGCCTGGACTTGCTAAACTGCAGAATACTGCGCATAAATCGCCACCGGGCCTCTGCTGGAAATGTGCAATATACGTGGTCTACGATTTACGGTAGGTTATACGGCCTTTGGTAAGGTCATATGGTGTCAACTCTACCGTAACGGTATCCCCAGGTACAATCCTGATAAAGTGCTTGCGCATCTTACCAGCGACATGGGCAATTATTTGATGGCCATTTTCAAGTTCGACTCGGAACTGTGTTCCGGGCAATGTTTCGACGATCGTCCCAGAGAGCTCGATGACTTCCTTGTTCTTGACCATAAATATCAGTTTGTAATTATAGCAGAACCTACAACGCTTTGTAAAGTGTTTTTGGACTTTTGGTTCCCTGTTGAGGGTTTAGCTCGTTTTAGACGCAGGCGTGGGCGCAGTGATCGCTTGGGTTTTTTGGCAGCTTCATCGTCATCATCGCCAAAAAAGGTCGGTTCGCTATATTGGTCATAGGTAACCATAAGTGCGCGCGATTCGACCGCACGAAGCGTCTCAAGCGCAACAGATACCAAGATGAGTATGCTGGTGCCGCCGATTGCAATATCAGTCCGCAGAAACACCTGACCGGCGATTGGTGTGAGTGCCAGAAGCCCTAGAGCAATTGATCCGAACAGTGTGAGGCGGCTGACTATCTTGGACAGGTACTGCTCGGTTTGTTTGCCTGCACGTACGCCAGTGATGAATCCACCCTGCTTTTGGAGGTTTTCGGCAATCTCCTTAGCATTAAAGGTGACCCCTGTATAGAAGTAAGTAAACATCACAATAAGGACAAAGTACACGACGGGGTAGATGTAGGGCTCCCAGCCGCCTACTGCAAACGTTTGAGCGCTCGGATTCTGGAACCAGGCAGTGAGCTTGACGCCCCACTCCTGCAGACGAATGCTTTCCGATGCGCTCATTACCTGGCCTGCGTAACTAGGAATACTGAGGAATGCTACGGCAAAAATAATTGGAATCACGCCTGCAGCAATAAGCTTTATGGGAAGCGTAGTTGTCACGCCGCCGTACGCGCGGCTTCCTTGCACACGTTTGGCGTAGCTTACGGTTATGCGGCGCTGAGCTTCGTTAATCTTCACTACAAACCATGTCGTAGCTAGCACCACTGCCGCGATACCGAGCGCATAGTAGAATGCAGTCTGGTTGAATGGCAGCTCAATTCCCAGCACACGCCATGGGCTGTCTGGATCATACACCGCACGGAAGATGTCAGCGATAGTAGCCGGCAGGCTGCTGACAATACCAATGGTAATGATCAGGCTGATACCGTTCCCGATACCCTTTTCGGTAATGAGCTCTCCGAGCCACATCAGTATCATTGCACCTGTTGTCATGGACCCTACCATCAACACCCACTGCATTATCGACGCACCAGCCGTGATATCACCAAGTCCTGAAAAGCCTTGAGCAACTTGTTTGACAAGGAAAAGCATACCGATCGATTGAATGATTGCTAGGGGGAATGTCAGCATGCGCGTGTACTGGTTGATCTTCTTGCGGCCAAATTCACCCTCTTTGTTGAGCGCTTCAAGCCTTGGGATTGCCCGCGTGAGCAGCTGCATAATAATACTGGCATTAATGTACGGCCCCATACCTACGAGCATGATCGAGAAGTTAGCCAGCGCGCCGCCAGACAGCACGTTAATAAAGCTCACCAGCTGCGAAGACTGGCTGGCATTAAAGGCGTTCTCTAGTACATCACGGAGCGTCTGCGGGTCGCTCAGTGGGATTGGTATGTGCGCCAGTAGGCGGAACACCAAAAGCATTCCCAGCACGGCAAAAATGCGCGAACGCATGTCAGAATTCTTGAGCGACAACGCTATTGTCTTCCAGTTCAAAGTCGTTTCCCTTTCAAATATTCATCTAAGTATAGAACAAAACCCCCGCTATTTCTAGCGGGGACTGTAGTATTTTTCTCTCTAATAATACTGCCGTCTATGCTGCCCAAATTCTTCTTAGTTTACATTATCCCCTTTGGGCATAATGAGACTCGTTCGGAATAAGTAGTAAGCAAGCTTACTTTATTCACTCTCTATCCTCTCATTATATCATAGGTTGTCAAGTATGTCAATAATCTTTACTTTTATACCCCTGTAGAAATAACTTTTCATATAATAAAAGGAGCCCCTTGTTCTGGGCTCCTTCAAGACCATAAGAACTAGAAATCTAAGATTTATTTATCTTCTGATACTTTGCTGCTTGGGCGAAGCTGCTGGTCGACTGCCTCGAAGCTGCCGCCTGTCTTTTGCAGCATTGTAATAGCGGCGGCACTTGCAGTCTGGAGTTTTACCGTGTGCTTGCCAGTGATTTCACCGCGTACAATCAGTTTGACACGTGTGTATGGGCTACTTACGAGACCCGCTTCAAACAGGCTGGTGTTGGTAATCGCGCCCTTTACTGCGTCGAGCTGACCAGTATAGACAGTCTCGGCTGCAACCTTGAAGCTGCGAAAACCGCGAAGTTTTGGTAAACGCTGCATGAGCGGATTCTGACCGCCCTCAAAGCCTGGACGGCGTTTCGAGCCAGCGCGCGAGCCATACCCTTTGGTACCGCGGCCTGCGGTCTTGCCGCTGCCTGAAGCAGTGCCGCGGCCAACGCGACGGGCTGATTTGGTCTTTGTGGTTTTGAGTTCGTTAAATTTCATTACTTCTTGTCTCCCTTGGTCTTAGCGGCGGCAGGACTTTCCTTCTTCGAAGAGGTCTTCTTAGGGGCGGCCTTGGCCTCAGTCCTGGTAGTAATCCACTGTGATTTGGGTGTCAATTCTTCAAGCGCCTTGATTGTTGCATAGGCGGTATTGATTTTGTTGGATGAACCGAGAGACTTTGACAGCACGTTGCTGACGCCTGCTACTTCGAGTACGGTTCGCACAACGCCGCCAGCAATCAGACCGGTACCAGCGCTAGCTGGCTTGATAAGAATATGTGCGCCGCCGACTTTGGCTTCGGCTTCGTGCGGCAAAGTGCCTTTGTACAATTCGACCTTGATCATATTCTTCTTAGCAACATCGGTTGCCTTGGTGACAGCAGCAGTAACATCAGCGCCCTTGCTGACGCCTACGCCGACACGATTTTTCTTGTCACCCACCACTACTAGTGCCTGGAAGCGGAATCGGCGACCACCTTTTACGACGCGTGCTACGCGGTTTACGTGTATGACGCGCTCGTCAAACTGCTTTTCTTCTGGGGTAAACTCTGGCCGGCGTCCGCGGGCGGGGCGGCCAGGATTTTGGGTGCGGGTTTGTGCTTCTGCCATATTAGAACTCCAGTCCTCCTGCACGAGCAGCGTCTGCCAGTGCCTTAATGCGGCCGTGATATTTGCGGCCACCACGATCAAATACCACAGTGTTTAGTTTCTTTGCCTTGGCTTTTTTGGCGATTTCGGTACCAACCCAGGCTGCCTTTTCGGTCATAGTGCCGGTGGCAGCCTTTTGGCCAACGGTAGTGACGGCTACAAGAGTCTTGCGGCTCACGTCGTCAATGATTTGTGCGCTGACGTGCATGTTGCTGATGCGGGCACTGAGGCGCGGCCGCTCCGGAGTGCCGTTGACACGAGAACGTACGCGTAGTTTGCGCTGCTTGAGATTATGTAGTTTTCGCTTGAGATTATTCATAGTTATTTCTCTTTTCCTGACTTACCGCTCTTGCGGAGGATGCGTTCGCCAACATATTTAATACCTTTACCTTTGTATGGTTCTGGCTTGCGAAGTTTGCGTATGTCAGCGGCAACCTGTCCAACCAGCTGCTTGTCAATGCCTTGGATGGTGATAATGTTCTGCTCCACGGTGGCACTGATGCCGGTAGGGAGTGGAAAATCAACGTCATGCGAGAAGCCGAGGTTGAGCTTGAGGCCGGCGCCAGCGGTAGCGACGCGGTAGCCGACACCATTAACCTCCAGCTGTTTGCTGAAGCCGGTTGATACGCCGACAACCATGTTGTTAATCAGCGAGCGCATTAGGCCGTGCATAGCACGGTTTTTTGGCTCGTCATTGATACGGGCGACCACCGCCTGACCGTCCTCAACCTTTACCGTGACGCCTTCGAGCTGAGCTTGGCTCAGTGTGCCCTTAGGGCCGGCAACGGTAATACGTTCAGGGTCGACAGTGATTGTCACACCGGAAGGGATTTCTATGGGTAGTTTTCCTATACGACTCATTTATGTATTCCTTTTAATAAACCTTACAGATTAGTTCACCACCGAGGCTTTGCTTGCGAGCGTCGTCGCCCGACATAATGCCCCTAGGGGTTGAAATGACGACGATACCGCGGCCACGTTTGACTACTGGAATCTCTGCTGCACGAGTGTACATACGGCGTCCAGGAGTGCTGAGGCGTGAGATCTCGGTAATACGAGCATTGCTGCCCTCGCCATTGAGCACGATACGAAGCGACTTAAAGCCAGGCTTGTCGCCTTCGACGTGCACGCTGTCGACAAATTTGCGTTCTTGCAGAATGCGAGCCACCTGCTCCTTAATGATGGAGTGGGGCAGCGACACTTCATGCTTGCGCACGGCAACGGCGTTGCGAATACGAGTCAGCATGTCTGCGATAGGGTCTGTAGTTGTCTTTGTCATAGTTGTTTACCAGCTCGCTTTCGTTACACCAGGGATTTCACCTTTGGTGGCATGTTCACGGAATGAAATACGACTGAGGCCGAACTGGCGCATATAGGCGCGTGGACGTCCGGTTTCGCTGCAACGGTTCTTGAGCCGGGTAGGACTGCTGTTGCGTGGCAACTTTGCCAAGCCTTCGTAGTCTCCGAGCTCCTTGAGTTCTGCACGCTTGGCAGCGTACTTGGCGTGCATCTTTCGACGCTTTAGGTCGCGATTTACGATAGCTTTCTTTGCCATATTATTTCTTCTCCTTCTCGAACGGCATACCGAATTTAACTAACAGTGCACGACTGTGTGCGGGCTCCTTTGCCTTAACAGAGATGACTACTTGCAGGCCGTGCGGCGTAGTAGTCTCTTCAAAGGTAAGCTCTGGGAACACGGACTGTTCAGTAAGGCCGATTGAGTAATTACCTTGGCGATCAAAAGCAGTATTCTTTACGCCATGAAAGTCGCGCAGGCGCGGCAATACAATGTTGATGAAGCGGTCAAGAAATTCGTACATCCGCTCGCCTCGAAGCGTAACCTTGAGGCCGATCTTGTTGCCTTCGCGCAGCTTAAAGCTTGCGATAGACAGTTTGGCCACCGTTTCTACTGGCTGCTGGCCAGTAATTTTGGCGAGCGTGTTGCTGGCTACTTCAAGCAGCTTTTTATCATCTTTTGCCCGGCCAAGACCGACATTCAGAGTGATCTTTTCGAGCTTCGGTACGTCGTTAACGTTTTTGATAGAGAGCTCTTTCATAAGCTCCTGTACAAACGCGTCGTTGTACTGTTGCTTCAGGCGTGGAACATAAGCAACAGCTTTCGATGGAGTGCTTTTAGCCTTTGTGTTGACAGCCATTACTTAATTTCCTTTCCTGACTTCTTGAAGATGCGGGTTTTTACGCCTTTATCATCAATCTTAAAGCCAATTTTACTTGGTTTCTTAGTGCTGGGATCGACAATTGCAACCTTGCTGACCGCAATGGGCTTAGTGATTTCAATAATATCGCCCTGAGGGTGCTGACGGTTTGGCTTTACATGCTTCTTGACAATATTAATGCCTTCGACCGTAACGGTGTTTTCGGCAGGGTGCACGGCAGTAATAGTGCCAGTCTGGCCCTTGTATTTGCCAGTCCGTACCATTACGGTATCACCTTTTTTTAGTCGAATTTTGAAAACAGGTTTCATTATAGTACCTCCGGTGCAAGGCTGATGATTTTTGCGTAGCCTTGGTCGCGCAGCTCGCGTGGAACAGGACCAAAGATACGGGTACCTTTAGGGTTTTTGTCATCACCGATAATGACGGCGGCGTTATCATCAAATCGAATGGTAGAACCGTCTGATCGACGAATTGCATTCCTGGTGCGAACCACTACGGCCCTGACAACCGTCTTTTTCTTGACGGCACCATTAGGGCTTGCTTGCTTTACGGTCGCAACGATGACATCACCGACATGTGCGTAGCGGCGGCGGGTACCACCAAGTACGCGGATACAAAGGATTTCCTTTGCACCACTGTTGTCAGCGACGTGGAGACGGCTTTCTTGCTGAATCATTACTTGGTCTCCTTCTCTTCTTCTGAAGCTTCCTCTACATCAGTCTTTTTGACAGTTTTGCGGGTAGCAGTAGCTTCAGGCTCGACGTGTTGAATACGAGCTTTTTCAACCACCTGCTGCAAACTAAAGTGCTTGCGCCGGCTAATCGGGCGGGTCTCTGTAATGACGACTTTGTCGCCTACTTTTGCTTCATTATTCTCATCATGAGCAATGAACTTGGTAGTTACAGAATATTGCTTCTTGTAAATCGGATGTGTTTTACGGGTGTGAACAGAGATAACAATGGTTTTGTCGGCCTTGTCACTCGTCACAACACCTGTCAATGTACGTGCCATTATAAGGCCTCCTTTGCTAGCTGCTCGCTCAGTACTGTCAAGATGCGTGCCAGATCCTTGCGCTTTTCGCGCAGGACACGAACGTTCTGCACTTCACCCATGCGCAGGTGGCGCTTGAGCTCAACAATTTCCTCACGGAGGTTGGTTGCTGCACTCGTCAGCTCTGCAGTTGATTGTTTACGAATATCAGCTATTTTCATATTACTTCACCTCCTTCACTAGGAATTTGGTCTTTACAGGTAGCTTGTGGCTTGCGAGCCGCATTGCTTCGCGTGCGACTTCTTCGCTCACCCCTTCCATCTCGAACATCACTGTGCCGATGTGGACTTTGGCTGCAAAATATTCGGGGCTTCCTTTGCCGCTTCCCATTTTTACGTCCTGTGGTTTTTTGGTGACAGGAGTGTGCGGGAAAATACGAATCCAGATCTGACCACCGCGCTTGATGTAGCGGGTCATTGCCTGACGTGCGGCTTCGATCTGACGGCTGGTAACGCGCTCATTGCCAAGTGACTGCAGCGCATATGTTCCAAAGGCGATTTGATTGCCGCGGGTAGCCACTCCGCGAATCTTGCCTTTGCGTACCTTTCGGTACTTGGTTCGGTTTGGCATCAACATGTTAGTTCACCTCACCTTTGTAAATCCAGACTTTGATACCGATGATACCAGCCTGTGTTTTCGCACGTGCGTGTGCATAATCAATATCAGCGCGCAATGTATGAAGCGGCACAGAGCCCTCTACGGTTTTTTCACGGCGAGACATTTCTGCACCATTCAAACGGCCTGCTACTTCAATGCGGATACCTTTAGCCCCAGCACGCATAGTTGCAGCAGCGGCAGATTTGGTAGCGCGGCGGAAGTTGATGCGTCGCTCAATCTGATGTGCGATATTCTCTGCGACGAGCTTGGCATAAAGTTCTGCTTTTTTGATTTCCTCGATGTTAACCCGGACTGGTACTTTGTAAATTTTTTCAATGGCAGCCTTGAGCTCTTGTGCGCCTGAGCCGCCACGACCAATAACCACACCGGCCTTGGCTGTTACTACCGTGACCGTCACCAGGTTTGGTGAGCGCTCAATGTCGATCTTGTTGATTGCAGCTCGTGAGCCGAGCTTGTCAGCAATCATGCGTCGTACGGTCAGGTCTTGGGTCAGGTAGCTTGCATAATCTTTCTTGGATGCGAACCACTTGCTGCGCCAGTCTTTGTTGACCTGCAGGCGCATGCTGATTGGGTTTACCTTTTGTCCCATATTATTTCTCCTCTTTCTTGGCAGCGGCCTTGGCGACTGGCTTGGCAGCAGCTTTCTTTGCAGCGCGCTGTTCACCATCAACAACAACCTGGATATGGCTTGTGCGTCTCTGGTACGGATGTGCCATACCGCGTGACACTGGACGGAAACGCTTGTAGCGAACTCCTGGGGTCACACTGATTTCGATAATACGAAGTGACTCAGGGCGGTAGCCATGGTTATGGTCTGCATTAGCCTGTGCGCTCTTGATAACTTTCGCAACAGGAGTCGCAGCCCGGCGAGGCGTATGACTAAGGATAACAAGCGCGTCCTCAACCGTGCGGCCACGAACGAGAGCTGCAACGGGTGCAACTTTACGTGGACTGATACGAACTTCTTTGGCAATAGCTTTAACGGCCATAGTTTATTTCCCCTTCGCTAACTTGCCGCCATGAGAGCGGAACTTACGGGTAGGTGCAAACTCGCCGAGCTTATGGCCAACCATATTTTCAGTCACAAATACTGGTACGTGCACACGACCGTTATGAACAGCAATTGTACGACCCACGAATTCCGGAGAAATCGTAGAGCTGCGTGCCCAGGTCTTTATGATAGTTCGGTCGTCAGACCCAAGAGCTGCAACTTTCTTCGCAAGCTTTGGATCGATGAATGGACCTTTCTTTAGTGATCTACTCATTATTATTTCCTCTTCGCCTGATGACGGCTCTTAACGATCATATTGCTTGTACTCTTACGGCGGCGGGTCTTGTACCCAAGGGTTTTCACACCCCATGGCGTACGAGGTGCAGCACCGTGGTTTTTACCACCACCGATACCGTGACGACCGCCGTCACCACCACCGTGCGGGTGGTCTGCCGCGTTCATAACAACCCCGCGCACACTTGGGCGAATACCCTTATGACGTGAACGACCGGCTTTACCGAGCTTAATGTTCTGGTGCTGTGCGTTACCAATAACACCAATGGTAGCCATGCAAGCCACAAGAACCCTGCGGATTTCGCCGCTTGGCAGCTTGACCTGTGCATATTCGCCCTCTTTTGCCATTAGCTGTGCGCTGCCGCCCGCTGAGCGGACGATCTGTGCACCGCGACCTGGCTGGAGTTCAATTGCGTAGATAGTGCTACCGACAGGAATATTCGCAAGCGGCAAACGGTTGCCAGCCTCTACAGGCGCGTCTTCGCCGCTACGGATGATGCGGCCTACCTTAAACTCCTGACCAGCCAAAATGTAGTGATATACGCCTTCCTGATCTTTGATACGAGCGATACGGGCGCTGCGCCCTGGATCATACTCAATATGCTCAATAACTGCTTCCGTGCCTGGGGCCAGGTTGAAGTTAACGATACGGATAAAACGGCGGGCGCCGCCACCGCGGTGCCGGGTGGTGATGCGGCCCTGGTTGTTGCGACCAGAGTTTTGTTTGCGGATTACCGTTAGAGACTTCAGCGGCTTCTTGGTGGTAATACCTTCGAAGTCCTGGCTGGTCATACCGCGGCGGCCAGGAGTTGTCGGCTTGTATGCTTTAACTGCCATTATTTGTTCTCCTTCTTAGCCTTCTTGGCAGCCTTTTCGGCAGCTTCTGCGGCTTTGGCTTCTTCAGCGGCAATTTCTTCAAAGATCGGAAGGGTATCGCCTTCTCTCAGTGTTACGTATGCCTTTTTGATATCAGAACGCTGACCAGTGATAGGACGCGAGCCCTTGCGGTAGGACTGCTTGACCTTGCCTTTGTGGACGAGCGTGCGGACATTGGTGACAGTTACGTCATACTGGGCACTGACTGCACGAGCAATCGTGTGCTTGTTTGCGTCGGCTGCAACGTCAAAAACATACGTCTTCACCCCTGGCACTTGGCTAATCGCGTAAGCTTTTTCACTTACTCTTGGGATAAGCATTACGTCTTTCATTATTTATCCTCCGTAGACTTAGCAGAGGAGGAACTGCCGCCTCCCAGCCAGTCGCTAATAACTTCAACTGACTTGCTGGTTATGACGATAGTGTCGGCGTTCAGCACATCATAGACATTAAGATAGCGCGCCTGTACGATTTTTACCTCAGGAAGATTCCGAGTGGCACGTACTATCTCAGGAGTTTTTTCCTCTACTACCACCAGGGTGATGCGTGTAGCGCCAATCTTTGCCAGCAGTTTTGCTGCCTCAGCTGTTTTCGCTGACTTGATATCAAAGCTTTCAATCACTCTAATATTCTGTGCATTGGCAGTCAGTGCCTGGCGGATTGCTGCGCGTTTAGTTGCAGTGGTCAGTTTGTGCGTGTAGTTTTCTTCACCGGTAGGGCCAAAGGTGATACCACCACCACGCCAAATCGGCACACGAGATGAGCCAAACCGAGCACGGCCAGTACCCTTTTGACGCCATGGCTTCCTACCACCACCGCTTACCTCGCCGCGTGTCTTGGTGCGAGCATTGTTGGTGCGGCCGTTTGCAAGATACGCCACATAAGCCTGCTTGAGCAGATCGTGATTGATGGTCTCTACTGCGAATATTTCCTTCGGAAGCTTAGCGGTAGCTGTTGCCCTGGTGCCGCTCTTTGTGTAAGTTGGAACACTCATTAGTTAGCTCCCTTCAAAATAACAATGCCGCGGCGCGGTCCAGGAACGGCGCCCGTAACGGCAATCAGATTGTTTTCTGCATCGACGTGTGCAATTTTGAGTCCTTTGACAGTCACCTGGTCTGCACCCATCTGGCCCGCCATGCGCTTGCCCTTGAAAATCTTCTGCGGATACATAGAGCCAATAGAGCCTGGGCGGCGCTGGTTGCGGCCACCGTGACTTTTGCGGCCAATGTGGAAGTTGTGGCGTTTGACGGTGCCAGCAAAACCTTTGCCTTTGCTCGTACCGGTAACCTGCACTGCATCGCCTACAGCAAATACGTCAGCTTTGAGCTCACGACCGACAGTCATGTCCTCGCTCAGCTCGTCAACACGAATCTCGCGGACTATTTTACTCGGCGCGAGCTTGGATTTTTCGGCGCGAGCGTTCTGCGGCTTGTTTGCATTTTTGGCTGCTTCAAAGCCAATTTGGACTGCCTGATACCCATCGGTTTCAGGAGTCTTCACCTGCGTAATGACACAGGGACTAGCGGAAAGCAAGGTAACAGCGGTAACAGCACCATCATCACCGATGAGGCTTGTCATGCCGACCTTTCTTGTTATGAGGGCTTTCATAGTTTGTTATGACACCTTACTTTTATTAGAGACACTGCGTTAAAATACTTGGCGCTCGGTGGTTTCTACCCCTGTAGACCCGCCGGGAAGGCCAAGTTAACACTCGTCAAATTGTTTAAATACCATTACAGATTAGCACAGAACCCTAACAGATGTCAATATGTAGACTATTCTACAATACTAGAATCTGAATTTATAGTACAAGTTCGAGGCCGATGGGGAGCCAAAAGCCTATGAACATGGAGAGTAGCAGGATTGCGTACTGGATTTTGCGGTCCAATGAAAATTTCTCAGTCCGAGCAAAAAGCAGGCCAATGAGCAGCCCGACTGGCACAGGAAACGTCATCGTGCCTTTAGTAATTCTCAGCCACTGCGATCCCAGGATAAGGTAGAGCACCAGCTTTAATATATAGATACTGTCAGCTTCCTGGGCGATAGCCCCGCTGCGTGCATTTACCCTGACCCGTGGGGCCGGCTTTTTGCGAACGGATTTAACAGTAGTTTTTTTAGTTTTTGTTTTAGCCATTAGCACTATTTAATCATATGTTCAGCATTTATCCTAGCTGTTACGGTAGGTCGCGCGCATGTAGTTCCAGATTTCGGTGTGACTCTGTTCAACCAGCAGCCAGTACCACCACTCAAGACCCCAGATATCGATAGGTTGCAGCCCCGTACGCCGGGCATAGGCGACAGCCTCTTTTACCCTAGCTGGGTTAATGCTTTTAAACTGCTCCTCTAGGTCCATTTCCGGAATAGGCTTAGGCCCCCATGGCTCTGCCTGAAGTTCATGAATGAAAACCTGCCGCCACTGAGCTAGTCGTATTACCAAAGCGCGCAACCGATAGAATAGTGCCGGCCTGGAGGCATGGCGGTAAGTTCCTTTGTCATAAAAATACCGGTAAATAGAGAAAGCGTACTTATCTGGCCGCGGACCAAATACCGGTATACCCCACGAGTCACTGGTAGACATAATAACCGGACGGCTGGGGTCGAGCTGCTTTATTAGGGCGAATTCGCGCTTTAATCTGCTGCGGTCAAAGTTACCATTCTCGCCAAAAGTCCTCAGCAATGCTTCGTTCTCAAGCTGGTAGCTCACGATGCAGGCTTTGTCTTTGTAGCGCTTTACCACCTCTGCAATAAAGTCCAGCAGGTGCTTTTGCCACTGGTCATCAGGCAGTTCACGCGCCCAATCAGGCCAGTGGCTCTCCGGCCAGCGTGGCTGCCTAAGCCCCAAGCACAGTGTCACCTCTGCACCTGCCTTCTCTGCTAGTTCTATTTGCCAATCGAGTTCACGCCAGTCGTATGTGCCCTGTTCAGGCTCCAGGCGGTTCCAGTAGCTCATGAGCCGGAGCCTTCTTACACCAAGGTCATCTACAGCTGCCTTTAGGCACTTTTTCGGATCTAGCCCCAAATACTGTGCATACGACACTGAGAAGCTTGCCCCAAGACGAGCCATTTTATGTCGGCCAGTCTTTGATGATTATCTTACCGTTTTTCTCGGTTACTACTACCTTTTGGCGTTCACGGAGCTTGAGCTTCCGGACGATTTCTATCGGAATAGTCACCGCCAGAGACGCCTGGCCGACTTTGGTTAGCTTCCTGATGTTTTCTTCATCAATGTTTCTTCTCGCCATATCCGTATTTTAGCAAGAATTACGTAATTAATTACGTATTTAATTACGTAAACAAAAAACCGCCCTTTTTAGGAGGCGGTTATTATTTGGATGCGTCTTTTAAGACTACATCTTGATTTCAGCGTCGCAGCCGGCTGGTAGGCTCAGGTTCATGAGACTATCGATTGTCTTTGGTGTCGGCTCAAAGACATCGATAAGGCGCTTGTGCACGCGCATTTCAAACTGCTCGCGGCCTTTTTTGTACACGTGCGGGCTCTTTACGACGGTAAAGGTGCTTTTGCGCGTGGGCAGAGGGATCGGACCTGCGATAGTCGCACCGGTACGAAGCGCGGTGTCGACGATCTGCTTGGCAGACTGGTCGATTACTTTGTGGTCATAAGCCTTTAGGCGGATACGGATCCGCTGCTTGCCGGCTGGGGCATTTGGTGTTGTTTTGGCGTCAGCCATATTGTGAGACTCCTTTCAGTCGTCTCAGAGATAATAGACAAGAGGTTAGAATGATGATTCTATTCTCTGCGCCTTACTCTCTGTGCTTGTTCTGTAACCTCGGGCGGAGTTATGAGTGACCGCCGCGAATTTTCAGAACGATTAGTTTACTAAACAATTCTACAATATAAGTATTCGTGGTGCAAGTAATAAAGAGTTTTACTTCTTTCGTTTGCGTGTCATATAAACTGCAACTCCTACGATCAGCCCGAACACCAGAGCACTGACAAGGGGCTCTCGCTGGATAATGCTCTGGCTTTCCCTCTCACGAATTCTGTTGTACTCCTCTATGGAGATGGGGTTTCCGTCATCATCAACGAACCCAGAGGTAGGCTCTATGCCTTCAAACTCTCGGTTGTTCAATTGTTTGCGGGACTTCTGGACGTTCATGCACGCCTTGTTCACGCAGACGTTCTTCAATCACAGAGTCTGGAGCGCTAGGATTTTGTTGCGCAGCTACACTACCAGTCGACATCACCATGAGACCGAGTAGTATTCCTATCATAAAAAAGGATGTTTCTTCACCTTTTGCCTTTCTAAATTACTATGTTTTATTGTAGCTGATACGTCACCATGATTACAAAAACACCAAAAAGGAAAAGGTCTCGAATGGATCGAGACCTTTTTGTATATCTACACGCTGTAGAATACTACCTTAGCGAGTTACAAAAATTATTTGTTAATCTTCGTAACGACACCAGCACCAACGGTACGGCCGCCTTCGCGGATAGCGAAGCGCAGACCCTGCTCCATAGCGATAGGCGCAAGAAGCTTGACCTTGAAGGTTACGGTATCGCCAGGCATGACCATTTCTTTGTCAGCTGGCAGTTCAACCTCACCAGTTACGTCAGTTGTACGGAAGTAGAACTGAGGTTTGTAGCCCTTGAAGAATGGCGTGTGACGGCCACCCTCTTCCTTGGTAAGGATATAAACTTCGGCGTCAAATTCGGTGTGAGGGGTGATTGAACCTGGCTTAGCCAGAACCTGGCCGCGCTCGATGTCATCACGCTCAATACCGCGCAGCAGGATACCGACGTTGTCGCCAGCCTGACCGCGGTCAAGGTTCTTCTTGAACATTTCAACACCAGTAACAACTGATTTCTGTAGGTCGCGGACGCCAACGATTTCAACTTCGTCGTTGACGTTAACAACACCCTGCTCGATACGGCCGGTAGCAACAGTACCACGGCCTTTGATTGAGAAGACGTCCTCGATAGGCATGAGGAAAGGCTTGTCTAGCTCGCGCTTTGGCTCTGGAACGTATTCGTCCATAGCTTTTACAAGCTCCATAATAGCGTCCTCGTCTTCTGCAGAGCCCTCAAGTGCCTTTACTGCAGAACCTTTGATGATTGGCGCATCTTCGTCGAAATCGTTCTTTGCAAGAAGTTCACGAATGTCCATCTCTACTAGTTCGACTAGGTCCGGATCAGCAAGGTCCATCTTGTTCATGAAAACAAGAATCTTAGGAACGCCTACCTGCTTGGCAAGCAGAACGTGCTCGCGAGTCTGAGGCATAGGACCGTCAGCTGCGCTCACCACGAGAATTGCACCGTCAACCTGGGCTGCACCGGTAATCATGTTCTTGACGTAGTCGGCGTGACCTGGCATGTCAACGTGCGCGTAGTGGCGGTTTTCTGATTCGTATTCGTTATGAGAGGTGGCGATGGTTATACCACGAGCCTTTTCCTCTGGCGCGTTGTCAATCTGGTCGTAGTCAACCTTCTTGTTTACATCGCTCGGTAGCTTTTTAGCTAGTACAGCCGTGATAGCTGCAGTAAGTGTAGTCTTACCGTGGTCAACGTGGCCCATGGTACCGACATTCACATGTGGCTTGCTGCGATCAAAATCTGCCATATATCTCCTTTATGTGTGCGCTTATTTTGCGAGTGGTCATTTGTCCTGATCTGCGGATATTTCTTCATCGTATCTGGATACGCCTCCGAAATGGTGCCCCAGCTCATGACAAATGACCCTTGGCGCAAAACAACCGCTTGACAGTGGTAATGTATGGCTCCACTGTCTTTGGTTAATTGATTTTATTAATGTTTCACGCGATCCATATTGCTATCGAGTGACTTATGGGGTACATCAACAGCAAAGCCCTCACGCGAGTTACCCCGTAATTATAGCTAATTTACCAAAGAGTAGCAAGGGGTTTGCGCGCTGGAGTCAACGGGTTTTATATTGCTTAGAGAACTGCCAGGGTGTCTTTATGAGACGAGCTGAGCTGATAACCGAGAGCACCTAGTTCTCGTACTAACTCCTGGTTGTCGGTAGCCGGTACGTGCAGATGCTCATACAGTATGATGGGCGGCTTTATGCCGCACTCGGCGAGCGCCCCTTTGACCACCACCGCATCCGATCCTTCGGTGTCGCTTGCCAGGATGGTTAACGTGTTCGGGTCTGACAGCTCAGAACTCAGCAGCTCGGCCATGGTTACTGCAGGTACTACTTCCTGCTCAATCTGTGTCTTGCTCAGCGAACTTTTGCCCAAACATCTTTCCACCTCGCTTAGTACTTGTTCGCTATTTTTGGATGCGATTGCGGTGCCAAACTCGTCTGCACCCTCGATCTGCGCCCTGAAAAGGGTAAGTGTGCCGCTATGTTCGGCGACAGCTGCTCTGCGCAGGCTTACGCGTGGATTGCCGCTGTACTTTGCCACAAGCTTCTCGTATTGCTCTGTTTGCGGTTCGACCAGAACCGAATGCGTGAATTTGGATATGTACTTCGCAAATGGATCATCGAATGATCCATCGTGCGCTCCTACTTGCAAAAACTCATCTACGCCGCCTTCGGACACTTCGTCCAAAACTGAATGGAAGTGCTTTATGAACCCAGCATCTTGCAGCTGCAACTTTTTGCTTTGCCAGAACTCACGCCGTGTAAGGTTTGCTATCTTGCCGAGAGCTTCTACTGTGGTGTACGTGGCAAACCTTGGATGTACGCTTTCAGTCCATCCAAGCCCGGGAATTTCAGCAACTGGCGTATGCGTTAAAAAGTTTTTGCTCATTACAGAACTCTTGGGCTAGCGTCTACTCGCTGCGTTTGCTGGCGATAGCTTCAGCTACATGGCTCGGTACTTCAGCGTAGTGGTCAAGCTCCATGCTCGAGCTTGCTCGACCCTTAGTGTTGGAGCGAAGATTAGTGGTATATCCAAACATTTCACCAAGCGGCACAAATGCGGTGATTTCCTTAATGCCTGCCTGGAGGTCTTCCATAGATTCAATGCGGCCGCGCTTGGCGTTGAGGTCACCGATAACATCGCCCATGAACTCTTCAGGTGTTACAACAACCACTTTCATAATCGGCTCAAGGAGCACAGGGTTGGCAAGCTTCATGGCAGCAGTAAATGCCATGGATCCAGCAATTTTAAAGGCCATTTCGTTAGAGTCTACGTCGTGGTAGCTTCCGTCGTACAGCTCAACGGTTACGTCAACAACCGGGTAGCCTGCAACGGTACCAGTGGTAAGCGCTTCCTTGATGCCTTCTTCAACAGGCTTAATGTACTCGCCCGGGATAACACCTCCCTTAATCGAGTTGATAAACTCAAAACCTTTGCCCTGTTCGTTTGGCGAGATACGGACCCACGCATCACCGTACTGACCGCGTCCACCGGATTGACGGATAAACTTGCCTTGTGCTTCAACGCCGGCTTTCTTGATAGTTTCACGGTAAGCAACTTGCGGAGCGCCGATATTGGCTTCGACGTTGAATTCGCGCTTCATGCGGTCTACCAGAATTTCCAGGTGCAGCTCACCCATACCGCTGATAACTGTCTGCCCGGTTTCTGAATCCACTTTAATGCGGAAGGTCGGGTCTTCTTCAGCTAGGCGCTGCAGTGCGAGGCTCATTTTTTCCTGATCTGACTTGGTCTTTGGCTCAATGGCGATCGATACCGGCGGCTCTGGGAACTCTATGCTCTCTAGAACAATCGGGTTGTTTGGATCACACAAAGTATTACCAGTGGTTGTGGCCTTCAGACCGACAATTGCGGCAATATCCCCTGCGCCCACTTCGTTTACTTCTGTACGTTTATCAGCATGCAGACGAACAATACGACCAATGCGCTCCTTCTCACCGGTAGAGCTGTTGAGCACATATGAACCTGCGGTAACCTTGCCGGAATACACGCGGAAGTATGCGAGCTTGCCTACAAATGGGTCGGTAGTAATCTTGAATGCCAAAGCAGCGAATGGTCCTGATTCGGAATTCTCACGCTCGATGTCATCGCCGGTCTTTGGGTGCTTGCCCCAAGCAGATGGAGTATCAAGCGGGCTTGGCAGGTAATCATTTACCATGTCCAGCAGTTTTTCTACGATAACGCCACGGCCATCACCACCAGTAACTGCAAAGAACTTGCCGGTAAGCACGGCGGTACGAATTGCCTGCTTGATTTCTGCTACGCTTAGGCCGTCCTCGCCAACTTCAAAGTATTTTTCCAGCATGGCTTCGTCTTCTGCGACCGCATTTTCGATTAATAGGCTGCGGTATTTTTTAACCTGGTCCATCATATCGGCAGGAATCTCACCTTCGACTAATTCGTGGTCGTGGTAGTCGGTATAGGTGTAGGCCTTCATCTCAACCAAGTCGACAACACCGTTGATGCTTTGCTCAAAACCGATTGGCAGCATGACTGGGAAGGCACGCTTGCTCAGACGGTTGTGGATTGATTCCAAAGATTTGTAGAAATCGCCACCAGTTTGGTTGATCTTGTTGATAAAGCAGATACGAGGAACGTGGTATTTGTCAGCCTGGCGCCATACGGTTTCAGACTGAGATTCTACACCCATCTTACCGTCGAACACCACGCAGGCGCCGTCAAGAACGCGCAGAGAACGCTCTACTTCAACGGTAAAGTCGATGTGGCCTGGGGTGTCAATAATGTTGATTTGATTGCCCTTCCAGAAACAGGTAACACTAGCGGCAACAATGGTAATACCACGCTCGCGCTCCTGAGCCATCCAGTCGGTTGTAGACTCACCCTCATGGGTTGTACCGATTTTGTGATTGATACCAGTCCGGTACAGGATGCCTTCGGTGGTGGTTGTCTTACCCGCATCGATGTGGGCGATAATCCCTAGGTTGCGGATATTCTTCATTTCTGGTCTTTTCTCTGCCATGATGTAGTTGATTTCCTCTTATTTCAATTAGTAATGTAGCTCATGTATTGCCGTGGACTGCGCTGATGCTGAGGGACAGTGTAGTGTCGTGTTTTTGGTGAAGCCCGCAAATGAATCGTAGCTTTTTTCTACTGTCCATGCGGGCTGGAGCCAAAAGCGCGACAATGCGCGCCGAGGCAATATTAACGGGCGAAGTGGGCGAAGGCTCGGTTAGATTCAGCCATCTTATGTACGTCTTCGCGCTTTTTAACACTTGTTCCCGTGTTGTTGTAAGCATCGACGATCTCAAGCGCTAAGCGGTCCACCATGCTCATGCCGCTCTTGGCACGGGCTGCCTGGACAAACCACATAGTAGTCAGATGATTCTGACGCTGGCCTTTGACTTCAAACGGAATCTGATAGTTTGCACCGCCGACGCGACGAGAGCGTGTCTCTAAGTGTGGACGAATGTTTGCCATTGCCTTTTCAAAGACTTCTAGCGGGTTGTCGCTGTTGACCTTCTTGGCGGCTTTGAGCATTGCTTCGTAGACAAGCCGCTCGGCAACTTGCTTTTTACCATCGCGCATGACGCGATTGATAACACGAGTAACCTGCTGGCTGCCGTAAACACGATCAGGCGCAGCTTCTCGTACGAGTGATTTGGTGACTTTACGAGGCATGATTATTTACCTTCTTTCTTGGTGCCGTACTTGGATCGGCCGCGCTTGCGGTCATTTACACCCTGAAGGTCGAGTGCGCCACGCACCACATGGTAGCGAACACCAGGAAGGTCGGGCACACGACCGCCGCGAATCATGACAACGGCGTGCTCCTGTAGATTATGACCTTCCCCGCCAATATAGGCCCACACTTCATGACCGTTGTTCAAGCGGACACGCGCCACTTTGCGAAGCGCTGAGTTTGGCTTCTTTGGGGTTTTGGTGGTCACTTTAATACAGACACCGCGTTTAAACGGTGATGGTTTTTCGTAGTTTTTGTTCTTTAGGTTGTTCGTCACGCGGTGCAGCGCTGGGCTCTTGCTTTTTGAGCGAGAGATCTTGCGCGGCTTGCGGACGAGTTGGTTAATTGTAGGCAATGTATCCTCCTTAATGGATTTTGTCGGTGGTTAGCTTGAGCAAATCTGCTCGCTTTCCCACAGATTGCTGAATTAATGTAAAACTCGTTTATGCCAGTTTGTTATTTTAACAGATTGTGAAACCTTAGGCAACTTCTGCTTCGTCGAGCAGCGCTTCAGCTTCAGCCGCCATCAGCTCGCGTGAGCCAGTACCCACTGGGATACGACGCCCTAAGATTACGTTTTCCTTGAGGCCGTACAGGTAGTCAATCTTGCCGCTTGTTGCCGCTGCAATAAGTACGCGGGTTGTATCCTGGAAGCTTGCGGCAGACAGGAATGAGTCTGTGCTGAGTGAAGCCTTTGTAATACCGAGCAGCAACTGATTGTACTTGATGAGCTCTTTGCCAGCCTTGGCAAGCTCCTCATTCTTCTCAATCACGGCCTGCTTGCTCACCACATCGCCGGTTACGAACTCGCTATCGCCAGCTTCCTCAATTTGAACGCGGCCAAACATCTGGCGCACAATGATTTCTAGGTGCTTGTCTGCAATATTCTGACCCTGTGACGCAAAGATTTTTAGAATCTCGTTCATGATGTAGCGCTGTGTCGCTTCCACACCCTGCAGGCTCATAAGGTCATGCAGGTTGATGGAACCGTTGGTGAGGCGTTGGCCTGCAATCACATGCTCACCATCCTTTATCGTAAGCTGTTTGAAGTTTGGAATCTCATAGCGCACTACTGCTTGTTTAGCCGGGCTGATTGTCGCAGTCTTATTAGTAAAGTCGACTTTGCCTGCAACTGGTGCAATAAGTGGATTTGAAGCCTCTTCGCCTTCAGCAATTACATCACCAATGGCGATGTCTGAGCCGGTAGCGACTGTTGGCCTGCGGCCGTCGAGGTTGAGCTTGACTGCATCTGCTTGGTCAGAGGTAATCTGTACAATATACTTCTCTCCCTCTTCCCACACACTAGCGAGACCTGGTACATCGCTGAGATAAGCCTGGCCCTTTGGAGTGCGCACTTCAAAGATTTCTTCGACGCGTGGCAGACCCTGGGTAATATCATCAGCTGCGGCAGAGCCACCACTGTGGAAAGTACGAAGTGTCAGCTGGGTACCTGGCTCACCGATACTCTGCGCCGCGATAACACCAATCGGATGTGCATCTGCAACCAGTTCACCGGTGGCTGGATCAACACCATAGCATTTAACAGGGATGCCTCGAGCAGTTGCCACTGAGAGCACGCTCTTGATTTTAACCCCATCAATTGATTCGTCAGCTTCGATAGCCTCAGACGCTTCCTTATCAATCAACTCACCCTTTTTCACGATTTTACCGATATTTTCAGCGGCATAACGGCCAACCAAACGTGAAGCCAGTGATACGCCGATTTCATCGGCATCAGCGCGGTAAATAGCGAAGCCTGGATCCTCAACATCCTCTTCGATAGTGAAGACGTCTTGAGCAACATCCACGAGACGACGGGTGAGGTATCCTGAGTCAGCCGTCTTGAGCGCGGTGTCAATCATACCTTTGCGGGCGCCACGAGTCGCAGTAAAGTACTCGAGCGCAGTGAGCCCCTGCTTGTAGCCGGACTTGATTGGCAGCTCAATTGCTTTACCGGTCGCATCAGTAGTCACACCAAGCATGCCGACTGATTTCATCACCTGGCCTACGTTACCACGGGCACCAGAAGTAGCAGCAATTGACATAGAGCTGTCTTCTTCAACGAACTGGGCGGTTAGCTTGTCCATTACTTCGCTTTCTGCCTCGAACCAAGTATCGATAGTCAGGCGATAGCGCTCTTCGTCAGTAATGAAACCTTGGTCGTACTGGTCGCTGATCTCAGCAACTCGTTCGCCTGCTGCATCCATAACTTCTTGCATGCCGCTGATTTCTGAGAAATCATCCATACCCATCGATAGGCCCGACATCGTAGCGTATTCAAAGCCAAGATCTTTGAGTGCATCAGCAATCTGCGCTGTTTTATCTTGTCCATACATCTGATAGACCAGCGCCATCACGCTCGATAGCTTCTTCTTGGTCATAGCTTCTTCCTGGAATGGGAAGTCGCTTGGGAAAATCTCATTAAAGAGCACGCGGCCCAATGTAGTCGTACGTGTTTCACCGCGGAAGTCCAGTCGTATGTAATCCTGAAGCTTGATGTTGCCGCCATCGAATGCCATCAGCGCTTCTGCAACATCTGCAAAGGCGCGGGGCTCTTTGTTTGAGCTAGGGCGGTCATATGTCAGATAGTAACAGCCAAGCACGATATCTTGCTCGATATGCAGGATAGGTGAACCGTCTGCTGGCTTGAGCAGGTTTTTGTTGGCAGCCATAATCTCACGCGCCTCTGCTTGCGCAGCGTCAGAAAGCGGCAAGTGCACTGCCATCTGGTCACCGTCAAAGTCAGCATTAAAACCCTTACACACCAGTGGGTGCAACTGAATTGCTTTTCCTTCGACAAGCACTGGCTGGAAGGCCTGAATCGACAAACGGTGCAGACTTGGCGCACGGTTGAGCAGGACATATTTGCCCTTAATCACTTCATCAAGCGCGTCCCAAACCTCGGTTTCACCAGTTTCAATCATGCGCGTAGCAGAACGGATATTATGCGCCAGGTCTTCTGCAATCAGCCGGCCAATGACAAATGGCTTGAAAAGTTCAAGCGCCATCATTTTTGGCAGGCCACACTGATCGATGGTAAGTTCTGGACCGGCAACAATTACTGAGCGGCCGGAGTAGTCAACGCGCTTACCAAGCAAGTTCTGGCGGAAACGGCCCTGCTTGCCTTTGAGCAAATCGCTCAGGCTCTTTAGTCGCCGGCGCTGACCGGTGGCCGCAACTGCGCGACCGCTGCGAGCGTTATTGTTGTCAATAAGCGCATCGACCGCTTCTTGCAGCATGCGCTGCTCGTTGCGGCGAATAACTTCTGGCGCATTTAGATCGATCAGCTTTTTCAGACGATTATTACGGTTGATAACGCGACGATACAAATCGTTCATATCACTGGTCGCAAATCGACCGCCTGTCAGCTGCACCATAGGACGAAGATCTGGTGGAATTACCGGCAGCACTGACAGGCACATGCTCGATGGCTTAATGCCAGCATTCTGCATATTCTCTAGTAGGCGCAGGCGCTTTTGCAGCTTCTTGCGTCGCTGGCCTTTTGCCTGTTCACTTTCTACGGTAAGTTCTTGAATCAGCTCAGTGAGATCGATTTCAGAAAGCAGTTCTTGCAGTGCAGCACCGCCCATGCCAACTGTTACAAGCTCTTGCAGCTCGCTTGGCAGCTCGCGGTACTCAGCTTCAGACAGCAAGCCAAGCTTGACCAGGCTCGTAAGCTGCTCCTTGAGCAGTTCAAATTCCCGTGTTACTTCCTCGAGCTCTTTGGTCTGCATTTCAGCCAGCGCCTTCACATTGGCGTCTTCTTTTGCAGCTTCGGCCTCATAACGAGCCTTGATAGCTTCTTGGGCGGCTGCAAATTCAGCCTCCTTATTAGCAAGCATTGCATCACGCTTTTCAGTATCAACAGACTTGATGATGTAGCTGGCAAAATAGGTCACGCGTTCAAGATTCTTAACGGTCATGCCGAGCAGTAAACCAACTGCTGATGGCGTACCGCGCAGGAACCAGATATGCGCAACCGGTGCAGCCAGTTGGATGTGGCCCATTCGCTCGCGTCGTACAATGCTGCGCGTAACAAGCTCGCCGTTCTTGTCTACGGCCGCTTCGCGTGAACGAAGTCCCTTGTACTTAGCATCGTGCGGGTTGATATCCTTTACTGGACCAAAAATCCGCTCGCAGAATAGTCCGTCCCGCTCTGGCTTCTGGGTACGGTAGTTAATGGTTTCGGGCTTTGTGACTTCGCCGTAGCTCCAATCCAGTATGTCGTCTGCGCTTGCAATGGCAAGGCGAACTGCATCAAAGTCGGCAATATCAGCGCCGTAGTTGAATTTCCGCATCTTATTGCTCCTCCCCTTCGCTCGGGTCTGTTTCTGGTGTGTCGTCCTCGCCAGCTACGCTAACGGTCATGAATTCACTTTCGATGGCTTCTTCACTGACATCCAGATTTGATAGTTCATCATCCGGCACTTCAATATCAGATACATGCTCTGCTTCGTCCTTGATATTGCTTGCCAGAATTTCTTCAGCATCAATGGTCTTGTTTTCTTTGAGATCAAGCAGGTCGACCTTCAATCCAAGCCCCTGGAGCTCTTTAACAAGCACGTTAAAGCTTTCTGGAATCTTCGGCCCGACAATTTCAGTACCCTTGATGATTGATTCGTACGCCTTGGAGCGTCCGTAAACATCATCAGACTTGATGGTCAGCATCTCCTGCAAGGTGTGTGACGCGCCGTATGCTTCGAGCGCCCAGACTTCCATTTCACCGAATCGCTGACCGCCATTCTGCGCCTTACCGCCGAGCGGCTGCTGGGTTACCATGGTGTACGGTCCGGTTGATCGGGCATGAATCTTGTCAGTCACCATATGATTGAGTTTGATCATATACATGTAGCCTACGGTGGTAGTTTCCTTGAATGCCTCACCGGTACGGCCGTCGTACAACTGCTGCTTGCCGTTTCGCGGCAATCCTGCTTCTTCCAGCAGGTCCTGTATTTTGTCAATCGACACCCCGTCAAACGACGGGCTGGCAACTTTCATGCCAAGCGCATGGGCTGCCATGCCTAGGTGTGTTTCAAACAGCTGGCCAATATTCATACGAGAAGGTACGCCCAGCGGGTTGAGTACGATATCTACGGGAGTCCCGTCCTCGGTAAATGGCATGTCCTCGACCGGCAGAATGCGAGCAATCACGCCCTTGTTACCGTGACGACCACCCAGCTTGTCACCTACTTGAATCTTGCGCATCTGCGCAACAAACACCTGAATCTGCTTGATGACGCCCGCCTTGAGCTCGTGCCCGTTTTCGCGGGAGAATACTTTGACGCCCACGATTTTACCGTGTTTGCCGTTGCTCATCCGCTGTGAAGTGTCACGAACTTCTTTGGCCTTTTCGCCAAAAATTGCACGAAGCAGACGCTCTTCGCTTGACAGCTCCTGCTCGCCCTTAGGAGTAATCTTACCAACCAGAATGTCACCAGGGTGCACTTCAGCACCAATCCGGACAATCCCTTCGTCATCGAGGTGCCGCAGTGCATCTTCTGAGACATTTGGAATGTCACGAGTAACAATCTCTGGACCCAGCTTAGTCTCACGAACCTCAGTCATATAGTCGATGATGTTGATGCTAGTGAGCGTATCGTCCTGTACAAGCCGACGCGAGATAATGATGGCATCTTCAAAGTTGTAGCCGCCCCATGGCATAAATGCTGTCAGCAAGTCTTTGCCGAGCGCCAATTCGCCATCCTGTACAGACATACCCTCGATCAGGACATCGCCTTTCTTGACCTTGTCGCCTGAGGAGACAACGACCTTTTGGTTGATGCTGGTACCTTCGTTAGAGCGTACAAAATGCTGAGGAGTGTACGTAACCACCCCTTCTTTGTACTTCACCTTGACCTCTGCACCCGAACTAGCAACAACCTCGCCATCGGCCTCAGCTACCACCAACTGGCCTGTATTTCGGGCAGCAGTGCTTTCCATGCCCGTTCCTACGATAGGGCTCTGTGGCGTAATCAGCGGCACAGCCTGGCGCTGCTGGTTGCTGCCCATGAGCGACCTATAGACAAAGTTCTTTTCAATAAAGGGAATGAGCCCGGCGCTGGTCCCAATAACCTGACGGCGTTCTGCATCGATATAGGCAACCTCATTAGCATCAACCTCTGAGGAGTGCAGGAAGCGGCGTGCTGACACACGCTCTTCTTTAAAGTACCCATCCTCGTCAATGGCATTGTCAGAGCTTGCGATAATCGTTCGGCCTTCTTCGTAAGCATCGAGGTAGACGATCTCATCAGTCACCCGTGCTTTGACCGGCCATGTTATTTGATCTTTGACCGCGGCAAGCTTCTTCGCGTCAGCGGCGGTGACCTTAGCACCAGCTTTGACAATCACTTTACCGTCTTTGTCTTCGAGGTTTACTGCTGCAATATGGCCGACAATATCCTTAGCAGTTGCGGCATTCACTACTTTTCGATACGGAGCCTCAATGAATCCATAATCATTAATACGGGCATAGCTTGCAAGATTGAGCACGAGACCAATGTTGGCGCCCTCGGGCGTCTCAACCGGACAAATACGGCTGTAGTGCGTAGCATGCGCATCACGCACCTCAAAGCCTGCACGCTCACGGCTCAGGCCGCCCGGACCCATCGAACTGAGACGGCGCTTGTGCGCAAGCTCGCTCAAGGGGTTGATCTGGTCCATGAATTGGCTCAGCTGCGAGCTTGCGAAGAACTCACGTACCGCAGCCACGACCGGGCGAGCGTTAATAAGCTGGCCAGGGGTAACGGTTTCGATTTCACTCATTGACATACGATCCTTGGCGTTGCGCTCCATGCGCAGCAGGCCAATACGGAACTGTCGCTGTACCAGCTCGCCAACCAGCTTGACACGGCGATTCGCCAAGCTGTCAATGTCATCGGCTGGCTCCTGGGTAATATTGAGGCGAATAATCTCGGAAATGATCGCAATGAGATCCTCAAGGCGCATTACCCGGTTTTCGGCGGTGTTCGGCACATCGAGATCAAGCCGCTTGTTGATCTTGTAGCGGCCGACGCGACTGAAGTCAAAACGCTTGTAGTTGTAGAACATGTTTTCAATCAAGCTGCGGGCGTTATCAACGGTTGCCAGATCACCCGGGCGCAGACGGCGATACACTTCGATAAGTGCTTCGTTAGAGCCTCTGCTTGGATCCTTTTCAAGCGTAGCTGCGATATAGCTGGTTTTTGCCTGATCAACATGCTTGAAGGCGTCTTTTATCTGATTTTCGGTCATGCCAAGCGCTTTGAGAAGAGTAGTTACTGCAATTTTGCGCTTTCGGTCGATTTTTACGTACAGAGCCCCGTTGGCTGCTGTCTCGAACTCAAGCCATGCGCCACGGCCAGGAATAACCTTAGCGCCATACGTGAATGTACCGCCGTGAATGTCACGCGTAAAGAACACGCCGGCAGAACGAATGAGCTGCGACACTACCACGCGCTCCGCACCATTGATAACAAAGGTACCGCGTTCGGTCATCCAAGGATAGTCTCCGAGGTAGATTTCCTGCTCTTTGATTTCACCAGTTACTTTGTTGGTGAGTTCAACCACAGCCTTCAGCGGCGCTTCGTAGCTAATATTGTTCTCACGAGCTTCGGCTTCGGTCGTTTTTGGGTCTTCGAAGTGATATTGCTTAAAACGCAGCGATAGCTTGGTGCCGGTGTAATCATCGATGGTGCCCACTTCTGACAGTAGTTCGCCCAGACCTTCGTCTACGAACCACTGAAACGAACGGTTCTGGTGATCGACCAAGTTTGGCAGATCAAGAATATTATCGGTTTTTGTAAAGTACACGCGCTTACCCTGCGCGCGAGAGGTTTTGACGCTTGCTTTTGCCATTAAAGCACTACTCCCACTTAATTTAATCCGTTGATAAACCCTTTCTAGAACAATCTAAAAAGAGAGAAAGCATGGATGTATTGATGATAAATTAACTTTTGTATCTGTTTTTTCGTACGATTTATTTCGGCCGAAGCTACCCTAGGCGCTGACACTTTCGTGGGCCGTTAGAGACGGCGTTATTCCACAGCAGCATACCTACACTACTTCTTATACTATAGAGTACAGAGTTATAGGATAGGAGTCAAGAGCCTTTTGCTCGTTTAGGTGCTGAAAGCTTTTTGGCCTAGAGGGATTCGATTACTTGGTCGACGAGGCCGTATTCTTTAGCCTCTTTGGCATCCATCCAGTAGTCGCGCTCCATGTCCTCGTGCACGGCTTTGACAGACTTGCCGGTATTCTTCGCGATGATTCCTTCCAGCAGCTTCTTGAGTCTTAGCGCTTCACGGAGATCGATTTCCTGGTCGGTTACCTTGCCGCGAGTGCCTGAGCTTGGCTGATGAATCATTACCGTTGCATGCGGCAGCAGGTATCTTTTACCTTTTTCACCTGAGCTTAGCAGGAATGCCGCAGCAGACGCCTGCACCCCAATCCCATAGGTGTGCACGGGAGATTTTACAAACTTCATCGTGTCGTAGATTGCGAATGCATCATATACGCTGCCTCCCGGGCTATTGATATAAAAATGAATCGGTTTGTCCTGGGACTGGTTGTCCAAAAAGAGCATCTGAGCCACTACCAGATTGGCGGTGTGCGGATTTACATCTTCACCTAGAAAAATAATTCGATCTTTGAGCAGACGAGAATAAATATCATAGGCGCGCTCAATACGGCCTTCTTGCTCAATCACTGTTGGTATAAGTATATTGCTTGGTTTCATAAACGTAGTACCTGCTCCCTTTAGAGTCATATCTCTAGTGTAACATAGACAGTTAGCACTCTTCAAGCTCGAGTGCTAACTGTCTAGATTCTTTCCTGCGCTGTACAATGTGACCCCAAGCACGCCTGCACGAACCGCCTGATTGTAATCTCTTTGCGTAACCCCCACGGCGCAACCGGCAAACAGAACCGCGCTTGCATATAATAGCCCCTTGCCGACCTTTTGCCTTCTTGAATACGTCGCGGCAGATTGGTTTGGAGCGCTGTCTAGCAGCGGGTTGCTCCAGGGGCTAATGGTGCGTGGGCCAATCGTACTTCGCACCTCTTCCAATCGGGCTTCTGTGACCTGCCAGAGATGTCCGAGCATCTCGGATTTATGATATGGTTCACCGTCTGTTGAGAATGCAATCTCGGCTATCTCTTGCTCTAGCCACGGATACTGTTCTACGAGCCACGCAGAGAACTCTTTTACGAACACCTCTTCGGTAGCATCGTTCGGATTAATATACCCACCCACGTCTTCGGGGTTAGGCAGTTCCGGCATAGTTTCGCAACTTCTCCATGGTTTTTTCGGTACGGATTCTGGTTTCGATATCGCGCAGAGCTTCAGGCTTGTTGAGCTCAGCCTGTGCAGTCGGGTCCTGGTATTGACCCTTCATGAGCTGCAAACGGACCTCAACCTCTTCGGGTGTTACCGTTACTCCTTCGGCATCTGCAACTTCGGAGAGCAAAATACCGATTTTTACTCGCTGCTCTGCAGCCGGGCGTTTTTGCTCACGATGCTCTTCGGCTGTTACGCCTTCTTCTTCCAGGTGCTCCTCCCACGTCTGGCCGCGGTACATCAGATTTTGCTTTTCTTCTTGCTCTATACGTTCAATCTGCTCGTCTACCAGCAGCGCAGGAATTTCTATTTTGGACTTTTCAGCCAATTTTTCGAGCAGCTCATTGTCGTACTGCGCCTGAGCTTCGCGCTCGCGCTCGAATGACAGCTGCTTTTTGATATCTTCTTTGAGTTCATCAAGCGTTTTGAATGGACCGACTGCCGCCGCAAAATCATTGTCAAGTTTTGGCTCTGTTATCTCTTGGACCTTGTGAACCTCTATGGCAAAGGTGACTTTCTTGTTCTGCAGCGCTTTAGCCGCATAATCTTTAGGGAATGTGACGGTAAAGGACTTTTTGTCTCCTGCCTTGAGCCCCACAACTTCTTCCTCAAATCCAGGAATAAACGAATTACTGCCCAAAATCAGCGGGTACTCTTTGGCATCTGCGCCTTGCACAGGGTCGCCCTTTGCATCGGTGCCTTTAAAGTCAATAATTACCTCATCACCCATCTTGGCGGCACGTGCTGTCTCGGTACGGGTAGCAGAGCGGGTTTTTAGAGATTTGATTACCTCGTCGACATCTTTAGCCGTAATCTTGACATCTTTTTTTGCAAGCTTGGTTTTTTTGTAGTCCGCAAGTTTGATTGCACCAATTGAATCCACCTCTGCCTCGAACTCAAGCTCAGTAAACGGCACGAACTTTTTTATAGCAATCTGCGGGTTAGCTACCGGACGGATGTCTTCTTTGCGTACCGCCGAAGAGTACAGATTATTGATAGCATGCTCGATCACTTCTGATTGCAGCGCATTTTGATTAACATGCTTCTCTACCACTGCAGGCGGTACATGCCCTTCGCGGAAGCCAGGAACCTTTACCTGGGCGGACAAATGAGAAATCGCTACTTTTTTGGCGGCGGCCAGCTCTTTGGGCTCGGCTGTAATTACTAATTTTGTTTTGGTTGGTTCTGGATTGGTACGAGTTATATGCATAGAAAGCTACTGTAACAGATACAGCAGCAGTTTTCAATTTGCAATTATCAATTTTTGAATAAAAGCTGCAATGTTTTAATTGTCAAACCTTTGGGCAAGCACATCATTGATAATTAAATGAAAATTGGAAATTAAAGTGTTTGAAAATTATTTTCTGTGATCTTTGACGATGCTCACAATCCGTTGCAGCGAATGTGTTTCTTCGGTGCTTGCGGCGAGATTTTTGAGTTTGTACTGTTCAGCTTCGACTTCTTGCTCGCCAACGAATACCACGTACGCCACGCCTGATTTGATAGCAGCCTTCAGCTGCTTTTCGGTTTTGCGGGCAGTCAGATCAATCGCCGTATTCACGCCCATTTCACGTAATTCAGCCGCCACTTTCATAGCCGCATCTCCTACATCTCCGATCGGTATCAGTACCACCTCGGTTGCGGGCTTGGCGTCTGGAACAAGCTTCCAGCCTTTCAAAAACTCCATCAGCACTACATCGCTGATAGCAAAGCCAATGGTCGGGATCGGCTCCACGCCAAACAAGCCTACCAGTCCGTTATAACGCCCGCCGCCGAACATCGAACGATTGTTATCCGGGTTAGTATCAAATACTTCAAACACAAAGTCAGTATAGTAATCAAGCCCACGCATCAGTGATATATCAAACCGAAGATTCGTAACACCAGCTTGCTCAATCCGCTCTATTATTTCTTTTAGCTTGCTGCAGGCAGCTGATTGCTGTAGCTCTTCTGGCAGATCAGCCAGGGTCTTAGCCTGCAGAGTGCCTAGCAGCTTTTCGTCAGCACCCTGATCGCGTAAGCTGGGCGGAATAGACGCCTCAATCAGCCCGACAAATTCTGGCCGGGGCATCTTATGCATCCGGTCTATAAGCCGGGAGACCGTTTTTTGCTCTACCTCATTGAGTCCGATCCATTCCCCGAGCACGTAATTCATAAACTCCCGGCTGTTCACACGTATCTCGTACATGTCGCTGCGCGCTGCAAATCCTTTCATAAGCGAATCGACCATCTGAATCATTTCGACCTCAGCGGCGACTTCCTCTACCCCAAACAAATCAACATTAAGCTGGTAGAACTCCCGCCCGCGGCCTTTTTGCGGCCGCTCATAGCGCCAGCACGATGGAATCGAAAACCAGCGTATGGGCAAAGGCAGCTCCTGGCGGCGGCCAGCTACCATGCGTGCAGCACTGGGCGTGATTTCCGGACGCAGCATAATCTCACGACCGCCGCGATCAGTAAAGCTATAGGATTGCTCGTTAACTAATTCATCACCGGATTTCGCGGCAAACAGCTCGACTGGCTCAAGTATAGGCGCGTCGTATTCTTCATAGCCGTACAGATGGCATACGTTTCGCCACACTTCAAACAGGCGATTTCTGATACGCATGTCCTCAGGATAAAAATCCCGCGCACCTTTGTAGGGTTGGGTTGATAGGTTCATGGTTGGTTTTAATTATACGGTATCTGGTAGCTTATAAAAAACGCCAGATGAGCTCATCTGGCGCTTCAGAGGTGTAATAGACCCCTCTATTCTTCTTATTGTACATTATAGCACAAATGTCAATACATGTCAAGTATGAGCGGTTTACTGGTCTTTGTAAAGCTTCTCTGTCTTGGCCTCGGTAAACCGGCCGACCTTGTCCTTGGCATTATCCAAAGTCACCAGGAATATGCGTGCTAGGAATGAAAATTTGTCTTCGGTGTCCATTCTGAGCACCGGCAGACCGGTAAATGCTTGCTTGCCGACATTTCTTTCCAGCATGGCTACACTGGACTTGATGGCTGTATGCTCAAAGCTGAAGTTTTCTATGCGGCCAAAGCAGTCGTCGCGCAGCTCGCGCAGGATATGCAGGTCGCGCCAGAGATTGTGGCTGATCACCCCTATGCGGAAGGCCAGATCAATCTGGGACTCGAAGCTGTCTACCGTACCGCCCAGCAGGGTGTCTTCTTTTTGGTTGCTCGGCACCATAACGTTGCGCAGCAGGTCCTGGACGCTGCGCTCGATAGCAGCCACATAAATCAGTACCTTTGCTCTGGGTGATTCGCCCTTGACCAAGCTCTCGGCCCGCTCGAGTGCCGCAAAGAATTCCTCGCGCTCGTTTACTAGGATTTTGCTGCTTTTGCCGCTGCTGGCGCCTAAGTCGTTTTGTTCTACAAACTGGATGTCTTTAGCCACTGTTTCGCTCCCTCGTATTTACTCTATTGTAGCATAAGAGAAAAGTGTTTTTGTACTGACAGCAAAAACTCCCCGCCAGTCCGGCAAGGAGTCTTTTGCTGTTAAAATTACTAAAGTGACAGCTCGCTGATGGGGAGCGCTCCTTCTGGGGCAGCAATGGAAACATCACGATAATCGATATCCATCGCCATATTGCCGGTAAATCCGCCGGAGGAGACGTACTTTCTGGGCAAGTAATCTTTGTCGCCAAACCAGCACTCTACCACGGTTTCACCCAAGATACCGCCGCTCATTCGATAGTGAAAACAAGTCGCATCACCGCACGGCACTTTGCCAAGATTCTCATATGTGATACCTGCCGTTGTAGCGATACTAAAGTTCACAGGATCAGCTGCCGCATAGCTCGCATCGCCTGTGCTGTCGTACCACTTGCCGAACATATTGACGTACTGTCTGCCGTTGTAGGTGATACTGTCCATGCCGCCGGTAATTTCGGAGTTGCCTTTGCCGTCGTATTTTGCGGTAATCACCGCACCGTCAATATCTAGTGTGACTACAGAGGAGAACTGGCTTAGGTCGGTTATCGATCCGACACGGCAGATATTTTCGTCGCCTGTCACCCTGACGCAATCGTCGCTCAGCGTCGCTGTATTGGTCTGGTTGGTTACAGGTGCGCCTTCGGCATCCTCATTGTTGTTGTAGCTTGAAATTCTCCAGTAAGCAATACCACCGACTGCAACCACTGCTAGCACCAGCAGGATTACACTCATTGATATCATACCCCGAGAGTCCTTGTGCAGATTTAGTTTTTTAAGAGACATTGTTGTCTTTGCCCTCCCTAGATTTTAAAGCTTTAGCATTATTGTAGACATAAGGGAGTTGTAAGTAAACAAATACTTGCTGCGTTTTGGTTTATGCTCTAGTTTTTCACCTTATCTAAAGCTAAGAACCCACCAAAAGATGGGTTCTTAGCGGGCTTCGCATATAGTAAAGTTTTGGTGCGCGAGAAAGGACTTGAACCTTCACGCCGTGAGGCACTAGTTCCTAAGACTAGCGTGTCTACCAATTCCACCACTCGCGCATCCAAAAGCTTACTATATGTTAATGTTGCCAACTCCATCAGTCCCCTGTTTTATTCGTGCAGGCCGGTAGGTGCTGAGGCTCCGGCAAATCAGGCCTGCCTGGAGCGGCCAGCTTTGCATAATTTAAAAAGCTGTCTCTTCGGGGGCTTGATGATGAAAGGTGGTGTAAAACAGATTGATTCTAGCATTTTTTGGATAACTTGTATACAGTTAATCCTAAGAAGAGGGAGTAAAATGGCTAAACAAAAAACTGTGCCAGCGATTGACCTGCTGATACCCAGTGCGACGATTATCAAAGATAATGTGTTGGTGTTTTTTATCCTGCTGGTAGTGCCCTTGCTGCTAAGCAACGTTACCGGTCCGGCGCCAGTACTATCAGAAACACCAACGCTCGCAGAGCTAGCCGAAGCATTGCGTGCTAGGATCACCCCTGCAGCAGTCATCGGCTCGATGCTTACGCTGCTGTTCTATCCGCTGCTTACGTATGTACAATGGTATGCAGCCAAACACGGTACTGTCTCACTCAGGCAGGCGGCGCAAAGAGGGGCAGCACACTACTGGCGCCTTCTCGGGCTGCTTATTCTGATGTCGATGATTATAGGGATTGGGCTCGCAGCATTCATCATACCTGGCATTATTTTTCTGAGGATGTTTATTCTGTCGCCGTTTTATCTCATCCAGCACAATTTGTCGATTACGGACGCACTCCGCCAGTCTGCGCGGGAGTCAAAGAGTTATAAATGGCCGATTTACTCAGTGCTCGCGGTCATTGCTTTATTTAGCATCACCACGTCATTCGGTGTGTTGGGTCAAATTGCCGGCACTATCTTGACTGTCTTGTACAACCTGGCTCTTGCACTACGGTTTCACGAAATTCATAAATCTAGCCAAACAAAAGCTCGTTAAAGCTGCCTGTAGATAAAAAGCTCCGCATCGCCATAGGATTTGTGCGACAAGAGCTCTTGGCGGCTTGGCGCAAACAAGAACCCAGTGTGCGGAGGCAGCGACACCACAATTATCCCGCTTGGTTTTGCGTGCCGGGCCAGTAGCAGCAACTCTTTGGGCTCAACCGCGTCGTAGGGCGGATCGAGTAGCAGGATATCAAACAGCCGATTTTGGTGGCGCCGGCTCCACGAATGAGCGTATGCTCGAGTAATCTCAACCTCGTCGCTGCTAAGCTGCAGGCTGTCCCGGCTTTTTAGCATTTGTCTGTAAGCTCTGATATCAGCGTCGAGCACCACTGCATGCGCCGCGCCTCGGCTGACCGCTTCAAAACTAAGCGCACCGGTGCCGCCGTACGGGTCAAAAACAGTCAGTCCGCTAATATCACCGAGTGCATTAAAGAGCGCTCCACGGATTTTCTCACTCATCGGATGCGTACGGTGTCCGGGCACTGCCTCAAAAGTCTGACCCCCCAGCCGCCCGGCGATTATTCGCATAAGCCGGCTTCCTTGGCGGCCGCGTACCACAGCATAGTCACTGTCTTTACCATAGTCGGAGCCAGGCTGTGCCGTATCTCGTTGCTGAGCTTAGGCGTCCATCCCTTCTTTAAATACCGTACGAATAGATCCAAGGCTGCTATTTCGCGGGCACGATTAAGAAAATATGTTTCGTGGCCGTGCACCTCAATCTCTTCAAAATCACGCTTTTTGGGGCGAGCATCCGGCAGGCGCAAGGGGCGGATCAGCATTGTAAACCCAAGCTCAAAGGTGACATGCGACGTAAGTGGACCTTTTGGTATGTAAGCCCTTGCAGTGTTTTTTAGGGTGTCAGCTGCACCTTCGCCCCTAAAGATGAGTTTGTTGAAAATAGAGTTGCGGGTTTCGTTACCCTCACCACCGCGGAGTTCGGCGATCTTCTCTTCGTACGGATAGTGGTGCGCGGGAGTCAGTCCGTCGACAACCGCGTGCGCCAGCCAGGCAGCCTCAAACGCTGCTCGCTCGTTGTCGTTTTTCTTCAAATGCTTTACCAGCGCCTCGTAGTGTGCGGTGATGGTGTGCAGAAAATCCCTGTTTTCATCCTCATCACCGAATGGGTCTATGAAGTGCCAAGGCTCGTCATAGCCGGGGCTTTTTCGCTTCATACCGTCAGGGCCGTTTTTTCCCTCGAATCGTAGAATCTCCTTGATAGTGGGAAACGGTGCGTCTTCTGGTAAGAATTCTGACAAATGCCGTCGAGCAACGCGATCGATTTTCTGGTGTGCGCCCATAAGCTGACCAGAGTGTTTGGTGAGTACAAGTCCTGAATACATATACTGTAGTATAGTCTATTTTGCTAATTCAGCGTTACTACTGCCTGCGCCAGACGTACGCGACGGGACAACTCAGGGTAGGAGGCAAGTGACCTATCGCTTAGAAAATCGTTCACTGCTTCACGAGCCTCAGCTAATAATTGGTGGTCGGTTAAAGTTGCAAACCGCAGATCCAACGCACCATGCTGAAGCGTACCGTAGATTGCACCCGGACCACGAATTTCCAGATCCAACTCTGCCAGGCGAAACCCGTCGGATAGCTGCGAAAATGCCAGCAATCGTCGGGACGGCGCCCGAGCATCACTCGGTACTACATAGCAGTAGGCCTGGTCGCTGCTGCGCCCCACCCGCCCGCGCAGCTGGTGCATTTGTGCGAGCCCAAACCTATCGGCACCCTCAATCACCATCACCGTGGCATTCGGCACATTCACCCCTACCTCGATTACCGTGGTGGACACTAGTATATCGAGCTGGCCGGCTACAAATCGCTCCATGGTCTTCTGTTTTTCCTCTGACTTGAGCTTTCCATGCAGCAGCCCTACTCGTTTGTCTTTGAATGTCTTTTGACTAAGCCGCTTATAGGTTGCCTCGGCACTTGTGGTTTGCAGCTTATTTTCTTCTTGTATAACGGGGCAGACCACGTACGCCTGATGTCCTCTATCTATCTCTTCGCGTATATGCTGCTCCATCGATTCGCGACTGTTCGGCGAAATAATTTTTGTCTCTATTGGCTTGCGGCCAGGCGGCAACGCGTCAAGCAGGCTAATGTCAAGCTCTCCGTATAGTGTCAGCGCCAGACTGCGTGGAATCGGCGTGGCAGTCATACTGATGACATGCGGCACTTTACCGTACTGTTTTAGCAGTTGTTTGCGCTGCTCCACCCCGAATCGATGCTGTTCATCTATAACTATTAGCCCTGGATTTTGCATCGTAGCATCCTGCGTAAGCAGAGCATGCGTACCGACAACCAAGCCCACGCCGCCATCTGCCAGGCGCTTCTTTATACGAGTCTTTTCAGCGGACTTCATGCTGCCCACCAGCAAACCCACCTTACCACCCAGGCCAATAGGAGTTAGCATCTCGAGAACCGATTCGGCGTGCTGGCGAGCCAGTAGCTCAGTTGGCGCCAACAACGCTGCTTGATAGTCCGCATGCATTGTCATAACGGCTGCCAGTGCGGCAATAACCGTTTTACCGCTGCCGACATCACCCTCTATCAATCGATTTGCCGGACTCGTGCTGTCAATGTCCTTTAGGACTTGCCAGGCTACTTTGCGCTGTGCATCAGTCAGAGAAAATGGCAGACTACCCACGAACTGTTTGGCAACAGATTCATCAAACGACAGCCGTGGTGCCTCTTCACCGGCAATCTCTTGTTTAAGAATTTTGCTCGCAAGCATCAGCTCGAATACTTCAATAAACGACATGGTGCGCTGCGCGCGTGCAAGCAGCTCTGCAGAATCAGGAAAATGCAGCTGATGAATTGCCGACGGGTACGGCAGTAGCTGGTATTTTTTAACAAACTCTTGCGGTAAAAACGCCGGCAGCAACGAAGCGTGCTTGACCGCCTCGGCCATAACTTTGCGAATAGTACGTGCACCGACACCTTTGCTTTCTCTATATACGGGCACGATTCGTGCAGTGTGCACCGGCATATCACTGACCAGTTCAATCCCCGGGCTGATAATTGCAAACCGTCCTGCTCGGAATTCGAGCTTGCCAGTGATAAAATATTCCTTATCATTTTTCAGCCCACCCGCACGGTAGGGTTGATTGAACCATACCAGCCGTATGCTTCCACTATCATCAGACGCGACAGCTTCGGTAATATGCATACCACGACGCACATATCTACCTTTTGCCTGTTTGATGACCGCCTGAATCGTCACCATGCCCGGCCGCAGCGAAGCAATCGGCGTAATTTTTGTATAATCGTGATAACTTCGAGGAAAATAGTGCAGCATATCGTGCACGCTATGAACCCCGATAGCACCAAGCGATTTAGCTAACGCCGGACCAACACCTTTCAACTCAGTCAGCTTCACCTCTGTCATATCGTAAGTATAACAGATAGAAATATCGACTTTGACGAGTGTATATATTGTGATTACATTCTAGGTTTATGGGGTTTTTTGTCCGAGAAGATTAGACTAAAGGTTTTCTGTCATTACATAAGCAACGCTTGAATACCACCCCGTGGTATTTATTCTGGTTTTCGAACAAGAAATACCGTCGACGGTCCAAAATAGGATTTCGCTAGCGGTGACTGCATTATATTTTCAAGCGCTAATAGCCCGCGCTTAGGAATAACCTTTTTCAGTAGTGGACTACGCAAGTTGGATACTGATAAAACCTTTTCAACCTTTAGGCCGGCATGCGCGAGCTGCTTGCGCACCGTTTTGGGGTTGTGGTTAACAAAAGGTATTTCGTCCTCGCGCTGATTTTCCGGAGAACGAATGTCAACGGGCTCGGTGGGCAGCCGCTTGCCTTTGAGCGTATGCTTGACGCGGTTTTTAAAATTTGAATAATTAGCAAATTCAAAGAAAAAATACCCGCCCGGCTTTAGTATGCGTGCAATCTCCGCAAACTCAGCCGAAGGATCAGGCAAGTGATGCAGCACCCGTACCACCGTGACCAGATCTACGCTATTGTCTTTGAACTTTAAATCATCTGCCTGCAACAGCTTGCGATCGACCGTTGGGAAATCCTTTAAATACTCTTCGGCGATATCAAGTTGCTGCTGGCTTGGTTCAGCCAGCGTAACCTTATCTGCGTATTTCGTCAGTACAGCGCTTAGCCGGCCGTATCCGCCGCCCACATCTACTGCGTGCTCAAACCGCTTGCCGCCCAGGAGTTTCTCAAGCGCGATTACTTCGGCAGCATGCTCATAGTCGCGGCCATCCCAATAATGAAGGTAGTTGTGCTTTGGATCATTGTACTGATCGGCTTTTTTCTTTGCTGGTTTGGTTTTCTTAGTATTTGCCATTATTATAGAATCTTTTCTCTTCTTTGGAATTTAAATTTATACGAATCTTAGAATTGCGGATGCATTCTTGCCGCGTCTCATGATAACATGACCGGCAATCTCATCCTGGTCTTCCAGTGAGGTTTTTGACGCGCTGATCTGCTGGCCGTTGATATATACGGCCCCGCCCTCGATGAACCGTCGCGCTTCGCCCTTAGAGCTGGCCAAGCCAGTGCTTACAAGCGCATCGATTACCTGAGCGCCCGGCTGGATGTCGACGGACGGCAGCTCATCTTTCAGCTGTTTGAAGTCATCACCTGTAAGGCTGGCGTAATCGTTGCCGCCAAACAATACCTCACTGATGCGCTTGACCGACTCGGCGTTCTCTTCGCCGTGGACAAGCTTGGTTACCTCGTAAGCCAACGCCTTCTGGGCTAGGCGCGAAGCACGGTTTTGATTGAAGTCTTCTTCGATGCGCTCTATCTCCTCACGCGAAAGCAGGGTGTATATCTTCATATAATCGATCACGCCATCGTCGTCGCAGTTCAGCCAGAACTGGTAGAACTGGTAGACGCTGGTCTTGTCCGGGTTCAGCCAGACAGCACCGCCTTCGGTCTTGCCAAACTTGACGCCTGTAGTCTTATTGACAACAAGCGGTCCCGTCCACACATGCGCCTCGCCGCCGCCGATCCGCCTGACAAGCTCAACTCCGGCAATGCTGTTGCCCCATTGATCAGCGCCAGCCACCTGCAAGGTCACGCCCTTTTCGCGGTACAGGTGGAGAAAGTCATAGCCTTGTATCAAACTGTAGCTGAACTCAGCATATGAAATGCCCTCTCCGTCTTCGCTGAGGCGGCTTTGGACAAAATCACGACCCAGCATCTGCCTCATCGGCACATGCTTGCCGACATCGCGCAAAAAATCCAGGTAATTTATATCTTTGAACCAATCGTAGTTGTCTACAATTTCAAAGTCTTTGCCAGCAAACACCTTGTTATATTGCTCGGCAATTACCTTTTTGTTCCTCGCGATTTCGTCAAGGGACCTGAGGTCGCGTTCCTGCTTTTTACCATCCGGATCGCCAATCATGCCAGTCGCGCCGCCCACAAGCAGCACCGCCTTGTGGCCGTGCTCGATGAAATGCCTGACCATCATAGCTATGGCCAAGTTGCCAATCTGCATGGAGTCGGCGCTGGGATCCACTCCCCAATAAAATGTAATCGGACCCTTGTCCAGCTCAGTTATATCCTTGAAAGTAGTCTGATTTACAAACCCTCGCCAGGCGAGCTCTTCGGATAAAGTCATTATATGCAAGCTTCCTCTCAGTTAGACAAATGTAGAATTGATATGATCTATAACATATATCGTACCCGAGAACCCCTGTACGTGCAAAAAAATATACTAGGTATCGATAAGCATTTTGGGTATAATTATTGTCAAGCAAGGGAGTAGTGAACTGCTATGGCAGGTAGAAAGAAAACAACCTCAAAACGACCACGAAAAAATAATGTACACGTCACTAAAAGCGGCAAGACCATCAAGCTCAATACGTCGCTCGCAGACAAAATAAAGGCCAGCCGTGATCAGAAGGCGCTGCGCAAAGCCGAGCGCATGCGCGGCATGCCCAAAGGTCGTGTCAAACGATTCTTCTACCGCATGCACCCAAAACGGCTGAAGGAATATTGGTGGAGCCGCGAAGGCGGCATTATGGCGCTCAAGATCACTGGTATCAGTATTGTCGTTATGTTTGTTCTGCTGGTCGGGGTATTTGCTTACTTCCGCAAGGATCTGCCGAACCTCCGCGATATATCCGGTAACAACATCGGCGGATCTATTCGCTACTATGATCGCAGCGGACAAGTGCTCCTCTGGGAAGATTACGATGCGGTGAAGCGTATTCCGGTTCCAGGCGAAGATATATCAGACTACCTCAAGATGGCGACCATTGCGCTTGAAGACCGTGATTTTTACAAGCACGGCGGGTTTGATCTCAAAGGCATTACCCGGGCTGCTTGGGCAAACATCACCGGCGGCACCACCTCACAGGGTGGTTCAACCCTCACACAGCAGCTTGTGAAGCTTAGCCAGGATTGGAGCGACGACCGCTCCTATACTCGTAAAGTCAAAGAGCTGATTTTGGCTATCGAACTGGAGCGCAGCTACAACAAGGACGAGATTCTTGCTGGCTACCTCAATACAGCCCCGTATGGAAATATCCAATACGGCGCTGAGGTTGCCGCACAAGATTATTTCCATAAATCAGCTAAGGATTTAACCTTAGCTGAGTCAGTCTTCCTCGCGGCAATACCACAAGCACCATCGTTCTATTCGCCTTACGGCGCATATTTTAACGAAGAAAACTCTAGCGGCGTCACGGGCCGCGAAGCGGTGACTTACCGAATGCACTACACTCTCGACATTATGCATGAGATGGGCTTTATCTCGCGTGAAGAGCGCGATGCCACCAAGGAGATAGACGTACTCGCCACGGTACAGCGAACTGAGAGCAAGTATCACAATATTAAAGCTCCGCACTTTGTGCTGGCTGCAAAGGAAGAGCTTGAAAAGAAATACAGTGCCGAAACAGTGAACCGCAGCGGCTGGAAAGTAATAACCACGCTTGATATGGACCTGCAGAAGATTGCTGAAGAAGAAGTGGCGAGCGGCGTGCAGCAAGTAATTCGCCAGCGCGGCAATGTAGCAGCTTTTGCCGCTGAGGATGTTGAATCAGGACAGATTGTCGCGATGGTCGGCGGACCTGACTTCAATAACCCTGAATATGGTCAGAACAATTACGCACGCACTCCACTACCACCTGGCTCGAGCTTCAAACCTTATGATTATGCAGCGCTTATGGAGTCTACTAATAATGTGGGTGCCGGCACCGTGCTCTATGATACCAAAGGCCCGCTGCCAGGCTATCCATGTACTAACCAAGCTGCACCTAAAAACGGCGGGAACTGTCTGCACGATTACGATCTACGCTTTCCTGGCCCTGTTACCCTGCGGTATGCCCTCGGCGGCTCCAGGAACGTGCCAGCAGTCAAGGCTATGTTGATAGCAGGCGTGGATAAGACTATCGAAACCGCTGAAACTATAATGAACGCCAGCAATCCAAACAGCTACGGCTACAACTGCTATGCGCCGGAAACGACTGAGTTTGTACCAGAGAATGAAGAACAGTGCTACGCGTCATCAGCAATCGGCGACGGAGCTTACCTCAAGATGGATGAGCACGTGCATGGGCTTGCCACCCTCTCCCGCAACGGCCTCAGCCTTCCGCGCACCTATATTCTGGAAATAAAAGATGCTTCAAATAAAACCACATACAAATGGGAGCTGGAGGGCGGCCAGCAAACTGTTCGGCCTGATACAGCTTACATCATCAGTGATATGCTCGCAGACCCTCGGGCCAGCTACATGAGCCGCAAAATCAACTCCGTCCGCGGCAAAGGCGGCAACTGGCGCCTTGCGGTAAAGACTGGTACCACCAACGACGCCAAAGACGGATGGATGACAGGCTACAGTCCAAAATATGCCGCTGCCGTATGGGTGGGTTATCACAACCGCACCAGAGAAATGACCGGCTTCATGGAAAACATGACCAGACCAATATTCTACAACTGGATGGAGCGTGCACACGCCAATCTGGAACCAAAAGATTGGCCAAAACCAAGCGGCGTGCAAACCCTGCCCGCCTATGTCGTAACCTCGCATGTGGGCACCGGCTCAATACAGCCAAGCCCAAGCACCGATCTATACCCTAGCTGGTACCAAAGAAAGTCTGCTTCTCAGCAAAGGCGTACGATTGATGTGATATCAGGCAAGCTCGCAACCGAGTGTACGCCAGATCTCGCACGCAAAGATTCAACCGGCGGCTCAGCCTCGCAACATAGCAGTGATATATTTGTCGATGCCGGCTCTACCACTGACGAAAAGGATGACGTACATATGTGCGGTGATGTCCGGCCATCTGTCAACATTACCAGATCTTTGTCTGAATATGGAAACAGCTACGTTATTGATGCAAAGGTTGACCAAGGAACGCATCCGCTGGCTGGCAACACCGACAAAGGTGCGGGCAAAATCGAGTTCCGTGTCGGCAGCGAAGTGGTGGCTACTCAGGATCTCACCGACCCTGGCCTGTACAGAATAAGCTACACCCCAACGAGCGGTGGCACACAGACAGTAACCGCACGAGTAATCGACAGCGTACTCTATGATGCAAGCTCAAATTCTGTGAACCTGAACGTAATCTCGCTGAGCAGCAACAGCAGCAATACGTTTTCTTGGACAAATGCGAGCGGCAGTGTATCTGTCTATCGCGCCAACGACAATCAGCTCATATGCAGCAGTTCGTTGGGAAGCTGCATGAGCACCATTGGTAATATTCCATCAAACACTCAAGTGTATGCCAAAAGCGTCAACGAAACTTCGCCTGCAATCGGCGCCCAGTAGCTACTTACTCAGAAAGGTATTGAGTGCAGATTTTATATCTGCTACCTCGTGTACGAACGCAGAGTTTTTGACGCCGCTATTCTTTGGAGTAATCGCTGCTTTAAAGCCAAGCTTTTTAGCTTCAGCCACCCGCTTGTCAGCAAACGGCACCCGGCGGACCTCTCCGCTTAGCCCGACCTCCCCAAACACTACTGCATCATGTTTGAGCTGCATCCCTTTGGCGGCTGATGCAATAGCCATGCAGACCGCTAGGTCAGCCGCTGGTTCGGTGATTTTTAACCCGCCTACAATGTTGAGATAAATGTCCTTGTCGGCTAGCTGGAGCTTGGTGCGTCGTTCAAGCATTGCAATCAGCAGATTCATCCTAGTGAGATCAATACCGCTGGCAGTGCGCTTGGGATAACCATAAGACGTCGTCTGTACAAGAGCCTGCACCTCAACCAGCAATGGTCGTGCACCTTCTATAGTGGCTAGAACCACCGAACCATCGCTCACCTGCCGCTCTTCAAGCAGCGCCGCCGATGGGTTATCTACCGATACGAGACCTTCGTCTTTCATTTCAAAAATGGCAGATTCGTGGGTGCTCCCATAGCGATTCTTGACGCTGCGCAGCATTTTGAAACCACCGTAACGATCACCTTCAAGCTGCAGTACAACATCCACTACGTGCTCAAGCACTTTGGGACCGGCAATCGACCCCTCTTTTGTCACATGGCCGACCAGCAGCAGCGCAGTATGCGACGCCTTAGCGGCCTGCATGAGCATATGCGTGCTATTGGTGATCTGCGAGACCGAGCCAGTTGCAGAAGCGACTGCGCCGACACGAATGGTCTGAATTGAATCCACTACCACCAGATCAAACTCTCCTGGTGATATGGTGGCTGCAATATCATCGGTTGACGTGCTGGACGACAGAAGAAGATTCTTATGATTTGCTCCCAGCCGCTTGGCGCGCAAACCTACTTGATTCACCGATTCTTCGCCGCTGACATACAAAACCTTGTGGCGTTTTGCAGCCTCATAGGCAAGCTGGAGCATGAGGGTGCTTTTTCCTATGCCCGGTTGGCCGGCAATCAGCGTAACGCTGCCTGGCACAAACCCGCCGCCAAGCACCATATCAGTATCAGGGGACCCGGTGGTAATCCGTGGCGCCTCCTGACGCTTAGTAATATCTGATACCTCTTGCACAGGAAGCTTTGTACCGCCTGGAGCCGCTAGTGCAGCCACGTCCAGCTGCTCAACAATAGTGTTCCATTCACCGCACGCGCTGCACTTGCCCATCCAAGAGCTATATGATTGACCGCAGTTTTGGCAGACATATGCCACACTTCCCTTTTTTGCCATATGGTTAGATTATACCGCACTTGTCACTGGCGAAACGATGATGAGCACCTCGCTCTTACAAAAACCTACAAACTATAGTCGTGCAGGGCCCATATTAGGCCTGCTTAGCACCCGTGCTACATCTGATAGCATAACAAAACGCACCCCTAGCGCTGGGTGGGCACAACCTCTCGGCTGTCTATTGCCTCAACAAGCTCAGCCTCCTCAGAGGCAATCTCGTTTCGCTGCTGGACGATTCCGTTGTACTTCACAATATCCACGCTGACACTGTCTATAAGCGCGTTAAATTCACCGACGCGATTGTTGTACACCGGCACAAGTTCATTGTACTGTTCCGTACGCCCGCTTGAACGATAGCTATTCATCTGATTGCGCATATTCTTTAGCTCGTCATTTTGAGCGCGCAGTTTCTCGGTAGCAGCGTCAATCTGTTGCTTCAACCTGGATAACTCTTCGTCATACTGGCGAATTTTATTCCGACGGTCAGTAAAGGCCTGCTCGTATTTTTCGGCATAGCGGACAATCTCTAGCCGATTAGAAAAATACCGTCCGTAGTACTCCTCGAGTTCACGGGGCAAGTTCCGCACCTCCGAACCAAAAATTGAATGCATTTCATTTTCTACAATAGACGGATCCTGCTTGCGGTACAGCTCGATTGTTTCAATGATTCGCGGGTCTTTCATGTTCTCGTAGGTCACCTGGAGAAGCGCGTTAATCCGACGCCGCTCGCTTGCACTCAGCCGCTCGTACGCCGCATGCAAAAACTCATGAGCTGCAGTAACCTGCTTTATACCCTCTAGCCGTTCATCCTGAACGTCAAGCAAAAAGATCCCGTTCTGCCCGGGCAAATAGCAGCCAAGGACGATAGAATGCTCGTTCTCGCGGCAATGCGTGTTAAATGTTTCCTTGTCAGCCACTATCGGGTGGTTTACATAAAACAACCGCCGTGACGAATCCACCATAGTAGTATGTTCAGTAAGCTGCACTATTTCGGAGCTCGGAGTATAGCCGCGAAGCTTTACCCAGTCCTGAATGTCTTGGGCAAAAAGCATTGCACCACCTACGAGCGTTACCATGAGCCCGAGTGATAGCCAACCTATTCTTTTACTTCGTCGCACCAGATACTGCCTGTTTAGCTAATTAAATAGTACGCTAGGACAGCGATCGTGGCTATAGGCTGTTTTATATTTGCAGCTACTTGGTCTTGGCAGGCTTTTCAGATTTTAGACTGAACGCCAAGCCTTTTTTACCAGCACCTACGCTCACGACATCACCTTTTTGGTACTTCTCGTCTAGGAGTCCTTCTGCAATCGCATCCTCTATCTCGTCTTGAATCAGCCGCCGCATAGGTCGTACGCCGTTCTTGGCATCATAGCCCTTTTTGAGCATCCACTGTTTAGCAGCTGGGGATACATTGAGTCCGATACCTTTTTTGACCAGGCGTGAACGCAGTTCATCGAGCTGCAAGTCCATAATCTTGAGCGCGTCTTTTCGTGTCAGCGCACGGAACACCACGGTTTTATCAATACGGTTCAGGAGCTCCGGCCGCATCAGCTTCTTCAGCTCATCAAGCACCTTGTGCTTGTTCTCATCATGAAGCTCATCAAGGTCATCAATGTCTTTCCTGCCAACCGCTGAAAAACCAAAGTTTGCTTCCTTTTGAAGCTTATCGGCCCCTATGTTGCTGGTCATAATGACAATGGTGTTTGTAAAATCAATTGCTCTTCCTTTGGCATCGCTGATTCGACCGTCCTCAAGCAGCTGCAGCAGCATATTGAATACGTCAGGGTGCGCCTTCTCAATTTCATCAAACAGCACCACGCTGTACGGCTGCCGACGAATCTTATCTGTCAGCTGACCACCGTCATCGTATCCGACGTAGCCAGCCGGGGCGCCAACCAGCCGTGATACGTTGTGGTGCTCACCGAATTCGCTCATGTCTATCTTGACTAGTGCGGATTCAGAACCAAAGAATTCTCTTGCCAGCACCCGCGCGAGCTCTGTCTTGCCGACGCCGGTCGGGCCAAGGAAAATGAATGAACCAATTGGCCGGCTCGTCTGACCTATACCAATACGATTCCTGCGCACTGCGCGTGCTAATGCAGACACTGCCTCGTCTTGCCCGATGATATGCTTGCCTAGTGACGATTCGAGATTGCGCAAATATTTTGCTTCGGACCGAATCACCTTGCTTACAGGCACGCCTGTCATGCGAGCCACCACATCAGCAACATCCTCGCTGCTAAGCTTCAAGCGCTTGCTGTCTTTTGTCTTCTCTAGCAGCTTTTCAATTTTGGCACGAATTTGTGAGGCTTTTTGCTTGTACTCAGCCGCCTTCTGGTATTCCTCTGCGTCCACGGCGTCATCAATGCGTACGTTGAGGAGTTTTAACTCCTTTTGCAACTTGCGCAGCTCCGGCGGCGTCTTGCCTTTATCTACACGTAAATGCGCTGCTGCTTCATCCAGCAGGTCAATTGCTTTGTCGGGCATGTAACGGTCATTGATGTAGCGCTTTGCCAAATTTACGGTATCCTCCAGTACGTCGTCGCCAATTGCCACACCGTGAAATGTTTCATAATGCTTGCGTAATCCTTTGAGAATAGCAAGCGTCTCAGCTGCTGTCGTCTCTGGGACCTGGACCGGCTGGAAACGGCGCTCGAGCGCTGCATCCTTTTCGACATATTTTGTATATTCGCTGGTAGTTGTCGCGCCAATCATTTGAATTTTACCGCGTGCCAGTGCCGGCTTTAATATATTCCCTGCATCCATGGAACCCTCAGCCGCACCCGCTCCTACAATAAGGTGAAGCTCATCGATAAACACTACGGTCTTTTTATCGTCCTCGAGTTCGGACATTACTTTTTTCAGGCGCTCTTCAAACTCACCGCGATACTTTGTTCCGGCAATCATTCCAGCAAGATCCAGCATCACAATACGCTTATCGAGCAAGCTGTCAGGCACGTCCTCGCTCACAATCCGCTGCGCCAGACCTTCGACAATGGCTGTCTTACCCACGCCAGGCTCACCGATAAGCACCGGGTTGTTCTTGGTGCGGCGGTTTAGGATGGTAATTACGCGACGGATTTGCGCCTCACGCCCTACTACCGGATCAAGCTTGCCGCTCCGCGCCTGCGCGGTGATATCAGACCCGTACTGGTCTAGTGTTGACTTGCCACGGGTACGCTTGCCGCGGCGACGAGTCGCATTATCAGTATCGCTGGCGTGTTCGTAGTGCTGACGATTAAGGAACTGCTCCAGCTCGGCTACCAGCTGGTCAGTGTTTACGCTCATGTCGCGAAGCAAGGTGGTAGCTCGTGCGTTTTTCTGACTAAGAATACTGTAGAGGATATGTTCTGTACCGCAATACTCCTGATGGAACTCCTGAGCAAGCTCATACGCCATCCGAAGGGTTAGTTTCGCGGTCTCACTAAGCGCTTTGGTGCCCATATTAATTACAATACTGTTAGGTGTAAGATTAAGCGCAAGACGTGCGCGCTCTAAGGTAACACCAGAGCCTTCAAGCACCTTGGCGCCCATTGAGCTGTCCTGAGCCAGCACTCCTAGCAGCAGGTGCTCCGTGCCGATATATTGGCTATTAAAGCTTCGGGCAATCGCATCGGCATGTTTGAGGCTCTGCAGCGCATTATCAGTGAGGTGATTCAAAAATTCTTGAAAGTCTGGTGAATTTTGCATAGTACCTACATCATACCACAAGTTAGCACTCGCATGTCAAGAGTGCTAACTGTCCAGAAGCGCGTACCAGCAAGAAAAAACAGGTGTCAAAAGCCCGAACATCCGAACTATAGTTATAAACCCTGGATTACCAGAGGCAACAGCTTTTATTGTAATTTTTACATTGGTTGCTGCAAAAACCTGTACAGGCTTATCGGCGCCAGCCATTATGAACCGGCTGGAATATTCTTGCCCTGCGGCTGCTCCCTCGTAGATGAGAAGAGCTATATGCCAGAGCACTGCCACCAATAGCCACCGCTATGACGGATGAAGGGTTGAACTTCTGCACGGTTTCATCTGCATGGCAATCAGATTCGTAAAAAACAGTCGAAGCACAGTCTATGCTTTCAGCCTGAAACCTGCTAATGCTCTCTGCTGCATCCAGTCGTGCGGCAAACCCTATTGCAGCAGCGGCGGCGGCGAGCCCGAAAATAACTCTTTCCGGATGGCCGCGCTCTCTCAACTCGCTACTCCCCGTGCTCTTCGATAGCTTCGAGCAGGCTGCTCTCAAGCTGATCTTTACGTTTGAGCTTCTGCACGGGTTTAACCGCCTCTACGGTCGTACCACCTTCAGCGGACTCAGCCGGCTTGTCTGCCACAATATCTATATCGTACCCTGTCAGCTTGCTTGCCAGACGGACGTTTTGTCCGCTCTTGCCAATCGCAATGCTCAGCTGATCTTCGTCGACAGCCACACGAGCCTTTTTGGCCGCTTCATCGATTTCAACAGAATTTACCTTGGTAGGACTGAGCGCATTGTTGATATAGGTCTTGGCATCTTCGTCCCAGACGACTATGTCAATCTTTTCCTGCTCGCCTACTTCGCTCATGACTGCGTTGACGCGTGTGCCGTGACCGCCGACAAACGTGCCGACAGGATCAACGCCCTGCACGGTGCTGGCTACTGCAATCTTGCTGCGCACGCCTGGTTCGCGAGCGATGCCCTGTATACTGACCGCACCGCTTTCCATTTCTGGCACCTCTGCACGAAACAGCCACTCGATAAATTCCGGGCAGCCGCGTGATACGACAAGCTGCGGGCCGCGGAATCCGCGTTCAATATCCTTGAGATACACCTTGAGGCGTTGGCCAGGATAGTAGCGCTCACCTTGGATTTGCTCACTTCGCGGCATAATCGCCTGTGCCTTACCCAGCTCCATTCGGGTAATATTCCCCTCGACCCGAGACACAATACCGTTCACCACTGTGCCGATTTTGTCTTCGAACTCTGCCATAACGATTTCGCGCTCGGCTTCACGCAAGCGCTGCAAAATAACCTGCTTTGCAGTTTGAGCGGCCACCCGGCCAAATGACTCAACTTTTTGATGAATCTCAACCACATCATCAAGGGCGGCGTTCTTTTTTATGGCCTGTGCTTCGCTAAGACTAATCTCAGTGTGCTCGTCTTCAACTTTTTCTACCACCACCTTTGAGATATACGCGTCAACATCACCGCTGTTTAGGTCCATGGTCACACGTACTTCCTGCTCGCGATCACCATAATCACGACGATAAGCAGCGGCAAGCGCCTGCTCTACTACATCTTTTACGATTTCCTCGCTCAGATTCTTTTCCTCGGCGATTGCCTGGATAGCCGTTGCGAGTTGTTTAAAATCAAGTTCCATTATATTTTCTACTCCTGAATTTATTGTTTTCAAATTTCCTTTTTTCATAAGTTACTTTAGGTCAGTACAACCACAGTGGTATGAAAAAACCCGACCAATCTGGCCGGGCGAACTGGTGATAGTATACGGGAATCTGCTAAAAAAGTAAACAAAAAAACCGGCGCCCATCCGAAATGCCGGTTTTTTCTGATGTCGTACGACTAGCGTACAAGCTGCCGCGACTCGCGGTCTCTTTGCCATCCGAACATGTTTTAATCCTTTTTTGTTTTTGGTTCGTGCTCCTAGTTTAGCACAAGTAACATAGGCTGGTACAATACTTTATATGAAAAGAAGTGTGACCAGACTGTATGAACAGTTCATTCCAAAAAATTATCAACTCAATATAAGTATCGACCCAGACAAGAATACCTTTGCCGGTACGGTCATCATTAAGGGTAAAAAGGTAGGCCGCCCATCGCGGCGCATTACCTTTCATCAAAAGGATCTGCGTATTACAAGCGCCACGCTAACTCGCCATGAAAAGGGCGCTGATACATCTATTGAGATAAGCCGCATCAATAATCAGAAATCTTTTGATGAAGTCCGGCTGCATACAAACCACACTATCTTTCCCGGCGCCTACACGGTAGAGCTTGCGTTCAGCGGCAAAATTACCGATCCAATGAACGGTCTCTACCCGTGCTATTTCACGCATGACGGCCAGGACAAAAAGCTTTTTGCCACCCAGTTCGAAAGCCATCATGCCCGAGAGGTATTCCCCTGCATCGACGAGCCGGAAGCCAAGGCGACATTCGATCTTGCGCTTGTTACGCCTAATGACAAAGGCACCGTGCTTGCCAACACCCCCGTACTTGAGCAGGAGATAAAGGATAACCAGCGAATAACAAAGTTTGAAACGACGCCGATAATGTCCACCTATCTGCTGGCATTCGTTTACGGCGAAATAGGATACAAGGAAAGCAAGACCAAACGAGGCACACTGGTGCGCACCTATGCGACACCTGACAATGTGCGATTCACTGATTTTGCGCTGGATACGGCTGTTAGGACGCTGGAATTTTATGAAGATTACTTCGATATTCCTTACCCGCTGGAGAAATGCGACATGATCGCCCTGCCGGATTTTGCCAGCGGCGCTATGGAGAATTGGGGACTCATCACCTACCGCGAGCAGACCATGCTGGTTGACCCAGCTAACACCAGCCTGACCACCAAGCAGTACGTAGCAATGGTAATCGGCCATGAGCTGGCCCACCAGTGGTTCGGCAATCTGGTCACTATGAAGTGGTGGACGGACCTTTGGCTCAACGAAGGTTTTGCCTCCTGGATTGAATACCTGGCCGTCGATCACCTCTATCCTGACTGGGATATGTGGACGCAATTTGTCACCAGCGAGCAGCAGTCTGCGCTGAAGCTTGATTCACTGGACAATACCCATCCCATCGAAGCACCGATCAATCATCCTGACGAAATCCGCAGCATCTTTGACGCAATCAGCTACAACAAAGGCGCCAGCGTCATCCATATGCTTTACGGCTATCTTGGACCTCGGGATTTCCAAAAAGGACTGCGCGACTACCTGAAAAAACATGCTTATAAGAACACCTCCACCAGCGATTTGTGGGCGGCGCTGGAAAAGGCGTCTGGCAAGCCTGTCAAAGATTTCATGCATGCATGGACATCACTGCCAGGCTTCCCGCTGCTTGCTGTCTCTAGCGACAAAGGCAAAATCAAGCTTGCCCAAGGCAGGTTCTATATGGTTGAACCCGCCAACACCACCCGGACCAACTGGCCGATTCCAGTGCTCGGACCAAAAGCTGCGCCAGACACTCTGGACACAGCCACCGGCGAATATACTTCTAGAGCCTTCTCTAAGCTCAATCAAGGCCAGACCGGCTTTTATCGCACGCTTTACTCATCAGAGATACTTGAAAATCTTGCAGAACAAATCCCTGACATGGACCCGCTCGATAGATTAGGCATCCTCTCCGACGTTTTCGAGACAGCCAAGGCCGGCTATGGCTCAGGGGTAGAGGCATTGAAGCTGCTGGAAAAATACCAAGACGAGGACAACGCCGCAGTCTGGGACATTATCGCTGCCAATCTCGGTGAGATCAGGCGAGTCATGGATGACGAACAGCTGCGCGAAGCAATCAAGCCGCTTATAGTCAGGCTGACTGCCAAGCAGGTCAAGCGTCTCGGCTTCAAGGAAAAGAAAACCGACACTCATTTTGACAAGCTGCTTCGCCCGACAGTCTTGGGCCTGGCCGCCAGCGCAGATGACAAGGATGTAGTCAAATGGTGCTTAGACAGCTTCAGCAAGATTAAATCTACCAGCGAAATCAACGCCGACCTGCGCAGCGTTGTATTCAGCACATCAGCAAGGCTTGGCGACAAGACAACTTTTGCTAAACTGCTTCGGTTTCACAACCAAACCGACCTAAGCGAAGAGCGTACTACGCTGGCGGCGGCACTGACCAGCTTCAAGCAACCTGAGTTGATCGCTCAGTCACTCGGGCTCGTGACCAGTGCCGACGTACGGCGGCAAGACGCAATGTACTGGATTGCATACAGCTTCATGAACCGCCATGCCAAAAAGGACACTTGGCAGTGGATGAAAGACAACTGGAAGTGGCTGGACCGCGAACTAGGTAGCGATCTGAGCTTTTACCGCACTCCGATATACGCCGCCCGCAGTTTCAGCAGCAAAGATTTCATCAAGGAATACGACGAATTCTTTAATCCTAAGAGTTCGCCGGCGCTTGACCGCAGCATCAAACAGGGCCGCGAGATGCTTACTTGGCAGACCGCCTGGAAAGAGCGCGATCTTGACGATATCCAGTCATATTTGAAACAACAGTAATACTACTTGACATCCACTGACAAGTGTGATATAATTAGAAGATAGGGTAGTTTTTCCCTGTCTGCGAAAAGAACTACATCTCTTCTACGAAAATAAAATCTCCGGCATCTACTCCGATAGCCGCCAGCTGGTATTCGCCTGTCCAAGCATTGTCTTTGACCCACATTTCGGCCGCAAAGCCCATTTGCTTCAACTTCTTGCTCGTCACGTACTCCAGCCCCGACCCCTGCATCAGGCTGCGGCGTGACTTTACTTCCACAAAATATATGCGCTTGCTTTTACTGGCAATGATGTCGATTTCGCACCAGCGGGTTTTCCAGTTGATATCAACAATCTCAAAACCGAGTGACTTTAAATATTCTGCGGCCTGCTGCTCCGCATCATGCCCAGACGCATAGTTGCTCACAGGAGCTCCTTGATTGGCTTGAAGCTGCGGCGATGCAGGTCGCTCACACCATGCTTTTTTAACAGCTCGCTGTGAAGCCTGGTGCCGTAGCCAACGTGCCGGTCAAACTCATACACTCCGTAGCGCTCTGGAAGTTCAGACATGTATGCATCGCGGATCACTTTGGCATAAATACTGGCCGCACTCACTATCGGGAACAAGCTGTCTGCCTTGATTACAGCGCTCGCTCTGATGAATTTGTCATCACAGTAATTAATGTGGCCGTCAAAAATAATCGTTTCACTGTAGTCCGCCTTTAGATTTTCCAGTGCTCGCTCGGTGCCGAGCCGCATCGCCTCGGACAGGCCGAAATGATCTATTTCAGCCGGCATCACCCAGCCTTCGCCGATATCGCAGGCTTTTTCTATCAACTCTTTCAGCTGACTGCGTACCAGCCGGCTGACCTTTTTAGAATCCCGCAGTCCATCGGGCAGCTTGAAACGGTTGCGGGCAGCCACAACCAGCAGCGGACCCGCCCAGCAGCCCCGGCCGACCTCATCAATACCTATCACCTGCTTCATACTAAGAAATTATAGATTAATTGCCCGCATAAAAGAAAAACGGCCCGGTTTTGCAAGGGGCCGTTTTATTATATTCAGTGGCTATTTTTTAGGCGTCGTGCGCTTTTACCGCTTCTTCGAATTTTTTCTCTGTCTCGGCTTCTTCTTTGGCCTTAGCCTCTTCAGCTGCCTTGTGTTCAGCTTCGGCTTGAGCCTTTAGCTCGGCTTCGGCGGCTGCGATAGCTGGGTCTTCTTCGATAGTGTTAACTGAGTCCTTGTCAAAAGCCAAGCCAGTAAGACGGGCGGACTTACCGCGGCGATCGCGCATGTAGCTTAGGTAGTTGCGGCGAACTTTAGATCGCTTCGTTACTTCGATTTTAATCACAAGCGGCGAATGCAGTAGGTATGTTTTTTCTACACCGATACCACTGGCAATGCGACGCACTGTAATACTGCTGGTATGAGAGCCTTTGCGGTCCGTACGAATAACGAGGCCTTCAAAAATCTGAATACGCTCTTTATTACCTTCTTTGATTTTCTGATGCACGCGAACAGTATCGCCGGAACGAACGTCAACGACCTGGTGCTTAGCCTGTGCGGCTTTAAGGGATTTGATTGCTGCTTCCATAACTCGGGTAAGTATACGCTATTTTACCTCTTTAGGCAAGGGGTTTCGTAAAATACAATTACGTTTATTGGTGAAACAGCCTACAATAGAACCCATGGATATTTACGAACTTGCATTACAACTTCACAAAGAACATAAGGGCAAAATCACTACCTCCCTACGCGACAGCGTTGATTCAAAAGAAAAACTCTCTGCCTACTACAGCCCTGGCGTAGGTGGTGTTGCCAAGCACGTTGCCGAACATCCTACTGAGCTTCGTGACTATACCTGGACTAACAATCTTGTAGCCGTGGTTTCTGACGGATCAGCGGTACTTGGCCTCGGTGACATTGGCCCATACGGTGCTATGCCTGTAATGGAAGGTAAGGCCATGTTGTTCAAACACTTTGCTGGCATTGATGCAGTACCCATAGTGCTTGATGTGCATGAACCTGAGGAAATTATTGCAGCAATCAAAGCAATCGCCCCGTCGTTTGGCGGTATCAACCTGGAAGATATTGCCGCACCCAAATGCTTTGAAATCGAGGAGCGCCTGAAAGCCGAGCTGAATATTCCAGTCATGCACGACGACCAGCACGGCACTGCTATCGTAACTCTTGCCGGGCTGATAAACGCTACCAAGGTTACCGGCCGCGATCTCGACAAGGCTCGCATCGTGGTAGTCGGGGCTGGCGCTGCTGGCACGGCAATTATCAAATTGCTCAATCTCTATACCAGCGCCGAGATCCTGGCTGTTGACAGCAAAGGCATCATCAGCAAGGACCGCACTGATCTCAATGACGAAAAGCGCTCGCTGCTGGTGTTTACTAATCCTAATCACATCAATGGTAGCCTGGAGCATGCGCTGATGGGTGCCGATATATTTATCGGGGTGTCAAAAGCCGGGCTGCTCAATGAGCACCTGGTGCGCAGCATGGCTGATAATCCGATTATCTTTGCCATGGCTAATCCCGAGCCGGAAATTATGCCGGATATTGCTATCGCTGCAGGCGCTGCCGTAGTTGCTACCGGCCGCAGTGATTTTCCTAATCAGGTCAACAACTCGCTTGGCTTCCCGGGCATATTCCGCGGAGCGCTGGATAATGGAGTCACAAAGATTACCGACGGTCATAAGCTTGCCGCCGCCAAAGCGCTAGCGAACCTCGTGCCAGAACCAACGGCCGACCGCATTATTCCCGGCCCGTTCGACCCCGGCGTAGTAGAGGCCGTGGCGGCTGCCATCCAGCCTGAAAATACTCCCTAAGTAATCGCAGCATAACAGAGACAGTACTTGACAATCTTTATATTACTATGATATAATGGTAGTATAGGGTCACTGTATACTTTTTTCTAAAAGCACAAAGAGCGCTCCGCTCCGGTGATGCTAGCCCTTTGACAGAGCAGTTTGAATAAGTTTCTATCATCTTTGTCCGTAAGGAGTCTTGCCGATGCCCGCAAAGGCGAGCAGTAAACGGCTGTCAGATATGTGGCCGATCGCGATTTTTGGACTGATAGGCCTAGCCTACGTCCGAGCAATCTATAGGTATCCGAAGTACCATTGGTTTTTGGTACCGCTACTTGGCATAGTGATTGGTTTGTTTGCAATATTCATATACTACTCCCTGAGGAGGGAATAGCAATGTTTAACGCCGTCAAAACGTTGATTAACCGGTGGTATCCAGTTGTCTCATTTGTGTGTACCGAGTGCAACAAAGAGTGGCAACAGAAGGTGATGCACCTTCTGATAGACGAAGTCCCATGCGTGCACTGTGGATCAGCGTATGTCCTGCACAACATCGCCGCGAGGCAACAGTAAGGCTCTCCGAGAGTGAGGGGGTGGCGCTCGCCACAGGGATTTGATGGTCAAACATCAAACCCACCCCGACTCTCTCGGCCTTATCTCACTGCTCTGTCATATTCACTTTTCCCACGATCGTGAGTATTTTGAATATGCGAAATTAAGATTTAGGATTTAGGAAATAGAAAATAGAAATCAGGAATAGGAAAAATGAAATAGGGGATATGGGGCTTCCTTCGGAAGCTTACTACTGTCAAGAAGCCACTTTTCGGTCAAGGGTAATTTGTCCTAATTCGAGGCCTCCATTCTGAAAACGTAACACAACCACTGCTAAGTGCGTTCTTTTGAGCCAAGGGTAATTTTTGGTAAGGCGAAGCACTATTTCGAAAACGTATATCAAATACGATGCAGAAATATCTTTGGCTTACCAAAAATTACCGCTCTCAAAAAACGCACGCGCATAAGATTAACCGACGACGCGGTAGACCTCTTCGAGTGTCGTCTCACCCGCAATAACCTTCAAAATCCCTTTTTGTTCTATGGTCAGCATGCCGTCTTTGGCTGCAGCCGCCTCGATAGATTGTGTTGATTTAACTGCCTGGGGGTTCTCAAGCAGCGCTTTGACATTCGGTGTCATAGTAAACTGCTCACGCAGCACAATGCGGCCGGTATAGCCATACGGATTCTCGGGCGAACTGCCAGGGTCGTAGAGTTTGAGGCCGTCAATCTGCGGCGGCTCAAATTCTGCAGGCAATGTCTTGAGCACTGAGACAATCTTGTTCCATTCAGCTTCAGTAGGATCGCGCTGCTGCTTGAGGCTATCATCGAGCCGTCGTACAAGCCGTTGACCCATCACCAGTCTAATAGCTGAAACAAATAGCGGGTTCGCTCCGATAATCTCTTCCATTCGGGTCAGAGCCGCCGCTGCTGAAGAGGCGTGGAAGGTACTCAGTACCAAATGACCTGTCAGCGAGGCCTGCAACGCTGTTTTGGCAGTTTCGTTATCACGAATTTCACCCACCATCACAATATCAGGATCCAGCCTCAGCACTGCCCGTAACTTGGCAGCAAAACTGCCGTCATTGCCTGCAGCAGCGGTATCTACGGGTATCTGACTAATGCCCGCAAACTGATACTCCACCGGATCCTCTATGGTAATAATTTTGCGCTCATCATTATTAAGCGTATTGAGAATCGAATACATCGTGGTGGTTTTGCCTGAGCCGGTTGGTCCCACCACCAGCACTAGTCCGCTTGGCTTGCTAATAATATCGTCCACTACTGCCCGTTCGGCAGGCTCCAGGCCCAGCTTGTCGAGCGTATAATTTTCCTGGCGCATATTAAACAGACGCATTACTACATCAGTGCCATTGACGGTCGGTACCGTTTCCAGACGCACATTCACACGGACAGTACGCTCATCAGCCATTTTGATATTCTGGGATATATGCCCCTGCTGAGCGTCTGGGTCAGCGCTCGAAATATTACCCGCGCTGGCGATAACCCCCAGTAGCGTGCGATAGCGATCGTGGTCTATCTCGCCAATCGGATGCAGCACTCCGTCAATGCGGAACCTAAACCGTGCGTTTTCAGCCTGGGCCTCGATGTGAATATCACTGGCATTGAGATTGTGCGCTTGCTCTACCAAATAGGCGAGCATATCATCAGGGCGAATTTCTTTGAGCATTCTGCTGACCCGGCTTACCAGGTCTTCACTGCCCCTATCGCTGAGCTCTATGTCTTCGTAGACGACTTGCTTGGGCGGGTCATACAGCTTCATGTAGTCGCTATAGCTAGTGTCCGATATCAGCGCGAACGACACTTGGTAATCGTTAAACCGCTGCCGCACCTCTTTGATAGTTTGCTGAGAGGTAGTGTTTGTCACGCCAAACGTAACTTTTCGCTGGTCAACAATGAGCGGAATCATTCGGTATTGGTGCAGTTCAGGCACACTGAGAAACTGCAGGTACAACTGCCGGTTGGGCAACTGTGTTGTGTTGATGTATGGCAGCCCCAGTATTTTGGCGCGCCGTGCCGTATTCTGCTCCTCTATGAGCCTCGCATCCTGAACCATAGCCTTATTATAACCATAAGTGCTACGGTTCTAAAACACGGATTTGCCCCGTGTATATTTCCTCCGTTGCAAACTGGGGATACTCTTAGAGTGTTTGGACATATGAAGCTGTCGTCTTAGTATAAAATGAATGACAGATATCTGCATCATCGCGCACGATATGCGCAGCACCCATAATGTCGGCTCGCTGTTGCGGACCGCGGAGGGGCTAGGAGTAACAAAGGTGTACCTGACTGGCTACAGTCCCTACCCTCTTAGGCCAACTGACTCTCGGCTGCCGCACATCGCAAGCAAGCTTGACGCACAGATTACAAAAGTCGCGCTGGGCGCAGAGAGGCTGCAGCCATGGGAGCACCAAGAAGATGTAGCCAAACTGATAGACCGGCTGAAGCGTGATGGCTACACGGTGGCTGCACTGGAACAATCCGAGGACTCGATCCCGTTGCCAACGTACCGCCCGCCGCAGCGTATAGCCCTGCTGCTTGGTACAGAGGTGACAGGGCTCGATAAGGCTGTTCTCAAGCTTTGCGACAAGATACTAGAAATACCAATGCTTGGCCAAAAAGAATCGTTTAATGTTGTACAGGCAGCAGCGATGGCGTTGTATCACCTGCGTTTTTGCTAGCGTTTAATCATATTTCTTACTATACTGGTGAAAGACAGGCAAACTTATCGCATACCTATGAGAAAACACAGACACAAACACAAAAAACCGACTCGACAACATCGGTCACACCGCTCTCAGAGAACCCTAAAAAGCTCGTACCTCATTAAACGGCTCAAGTATTTTCCTGCTATTGCTATCACACTGGCTGCCAGTGTGCTCTGGGCGCAGCCGCAGTTCGGGTTTTTGCAGCATGACCGTGGAGTACTCGCGTATGCGACCAATGTGAGCGTTGCTGGACTACTGGATGCCACTAATACGCAGCGCAGCGCTAACAGTGTTGGTTTGCTGAGTGAAAATGCGCAGCTGAATGCGGCTGCTCAGGCAAAAGCTAATGACATGGTAGCCCGAGACTATTGGTCGCACCAGACGCCGGATGGGGAGCAGCCATGGGTATTTATTACCAATGCCGGTTATCACTACCTATCTGCAGGCGAAAACTTGGCCTACGGATTCATGACGAGCAGCTCTACGGTAACTGGCTGGATGAACAGTCCACCTCACAAAGCCAACCTGCTTTCGCCTACCTTCACTGAAGTTGGCTTCGGTATTGCTAACAGCCCAAGCTACGTCGGCAATGGCCCGCAGACTATTGTAGTGGCCATGTATGGCAAGCCGCAAGTACTGGCTGCCACGCCTGCTCCTGCCGCCCCCCAGCCAACTAAGCCCGAACCTGTGCAGTCTGCTGAGAGCACCCCTAAAGCACCAGAGCCAGCCGCTGAAGAAATTATCCAGGAAAAGCCAACTCCTGAGAATAATATAAAAACCGAACCAATTGCTATATCCACTATCGACAGCGACACACCAGTCGCAGGAAGCACCAACGTACAACGCATCCAAGTGATGACCGGCGGCAGCGCAGTCTGGAGCGCGACTTTTGTGATACTGGGAGTGTGCGCTGTTGGCTTGCTGTGGCTAATCCACCGCGGCTTTCGGTTCCGCTACTGGCTCAAGGCAAGTGAACGATTTATTGGCAAGCATCTTTACCTTGACCTTACCGTGCTGTCGATCATTTATCTTGGATTTGTGCTGCTAAGTAGTAGCGGCACTATCCGTTAAGCAAGCCATATTACTGCAGAACCACATGATCGTCTCCCACCAGCTGCTTGAGGCTGGTGAGGGCTGATGACTCTGGACGAACGCCGCCTGGTAGCTTGATGATTTGCTTCTTGCTGGCCGCGCCTAATACAAGCACTACCTCTGTCTCGCCTGCATGTGCGTCGATAATATTTTTTAGCCCCACAAGCTGCTCCTGATCGCTGCTATCCACCAGCCTGATATAGAGGCGTTTTTGAGCGGAGGCGGATACTGCAGCGGTGCTCACCTTGAGCTTTGCGGTCCGGCCTTTGCCAGGTAATTTTACTGTTTTACCTGTCGGCTGGTACGCTTCGGCCTGCTCGACTGTAATCTCCCGAGCTTCATCTACGAGGACTTTCATGTCTGGCAGCACTTCGCCTGTCTGGCGGTCGCGCGCATTTAACTTGCCCCTGACAAGCACCACCCTGTCGCGCTCCCATATACCGCTTGTTTGCTGGTAGGCGCTTGGAAACAAAACAAGCTCAATCTCTGAAAGAAGATCCCCGATCTTTACGAAGGCCATTTTTTGGCCATTTTTGGTGGTAATTTCACGCATCTCCTGAATAGCACCACCTACCACCACTGTTTTGCCATCCATATCGGTCTCTAGGTCTTTGATGGGCATTGTTAGCTCGCTCAGGTAGTTTTCGAATGTCTTGAGCGGGTGCTGGGACAAATAGAGCCCCAGAAGTTCACGCTCCCACTTGAGCTGTTCGTGCTGATTATATTCAACTGCGGCAGGCTCGAGGGTTATCCGAGCATCGATTCCTGCCACATCCTCATCGCCAAACAGGCTTCCCTGGCCAGCGGCGCGTTCCTTTTGCAGCCGCTGAGCGTAAGCCAGCATGAGGTCGGCATTATGCAGAAGCTGACTGCGATTTCCAAAACGATCAAAGGCGCCGGCCTTGATCAAACTTTCGACTGATTTTTTGTTGAATACCCGCGGATTAACTCGCGAGAACACATCTTCGAGCTTGGTAAAGCCGCCGTCTTTGCGCGCCCGAAGCAGCTCTTCTACCGCATTTGACCCTACATTCTTTACAGCGTTCATGCCAAACCTAATTTGGTTCTTGTGCGGTACCACTGCAAACTCTGGATATGATTCGTTGACATCAGGCGGTAGCACCTCTATCCCCATATGAGCACATTCATTTATTTCTATGGCTAATCGATCGATGTCATCCGCATCGCTGGTCATGAGCGCTGCCATGAAAGCGTCCGGATAGTGCGCCTTGAGATAGGCCGTCCAGTACGCAATCATTGCGTAGCAAGCTGCGTGAGACTTGTTGAAACAGTAATTTGCAAACTCTTCCAGCTGCGCCCAGAACTTCTCCATGAGCGCGCGATCAGCATTTGAATGCTTGACCGCGCCTTCGATAAACTCCGGCTTTACTTTCTTCATCATTTCCATGATTTTCTTGCCCACGGCCTTGCGCAGGGTGTCAGCCTGTCCGCCCGTAAAGCCCGCCAGGTCTTTGGAGATTTGCATAAACTGCTCTTGGTAGACCAGGATGCCGTAGGTGCTTGAGAGTGCGTTCTCCATTTTTGGATGCAGGTAGCTGATCTTTTCCTCGCCATGCTTGCGCTTAATAAAACTATCAATAAACTGCATCGGACCTGGCCGATAGAGCGCTACCATCGCAATGATGTCATCAAAGACGGTCGGCTTTAACTCCTTGAGATAGCGCTTCATGCCTGCGGATTCCAGCTGGAACACTCCGGTGGTGTCGCCACGTTGAAACAACTCAAAAGTCTTTGTATCGTCCAGCGGAATTTCATCCAAGTTAATTGCTGTGCCATAGACGCGTTTAATAATACGCTGTGCGTTGCGAATAATTGTCAGGTTAGACAGGCCAAGAAAGTCCATCTTGAGCAAGCCCAGATCCTCAACTGGGCCCATCGGGTACTGGGTAGCAATGACATCTTGCTTGGTGCCGTCTGCCAATGTAACCTGCTTGGAGGCCCTCTCAAGGGGGATGTATTTGACAATATCGTCTGGTGCAATTACCACGCCGGCTGCGTGGACGCCGTGGCTGCGGATTGTTCCCTCCAGCCTGATTGCAAGATCAATGACTCGCTTGGCTGTTTCACTGGTTTCGTACTCTTTCTTTAGGTCGGCGTCCTCAACAATACTTTTTGCAAGCGGCACATGACGGCCCTGCACCGGCGGAGGAATTAATTTAGCAATACGATCAGCCTCCGCATATGGCACCTCAAGCACGCGGGCCACATCACGCACGGCAGCTCGTGCCGCCATCGTACCGAACGTCACAATATTTGCTACTTGGTCACGACCATATTTATTGGCACAGTATTCTATAACTTCATTACGGCGCGTATCCTGGATGTCGATATCGATATCCGGCATGCTGATACGATCAGGGTTTAAGAACCGCTCAAACAGCAAGTCATATTTGATAGGATCAAGCTCGGTGATGCGAGTAGCATACGCAACGATTGAGCCTGCAGCCGACCCGCGGCCTGGGCCAAACACAATACCTTGATCCTTTCCCCAGTTCACAAAATCTTGCACGATCAAGAAATATCCGTTAAAGCCCATCCGCTCAATTACCTCTAGCTCGTACTCTGTTCGAGCGAGCACTTCTTTGCTCAAGGTTTTCTTTGCGTCCTCCATTGTCATTCGCTTAGCTTTGGCCTCTTCGACCCCTCCATAGCGCCAGGCGAGCCCGCGATATACTAGCTTGTGCAGATAGCTTTTCTCGTCGTCGGATTCAGGAACTGGAAATTTTGGGATATGTATACCACCCAAAGAAAGCTCAACATCACAACGGTCTGCAATTGCCTTAGTGTTAGTTATAACCTCCGGATGCTCACTACCCCACCGCGCAATAATATTTGCTGAATTTTCGACATGCAGTGGAAATTCTTTTAGGCTCATACGGTTTGTATCGCTCAAAAATGCGCCCGTGCCCACGCAAAGCAGCGCCTCATGAGCTTCTTGGTCTTCATGGTTTAGATAGTGCGCATCACAGGTAACCACTACTGGAATGTCCAACTTTTTGCCAAGCGCTAAAATCGCTTCGTTTATCTCTTGCTGTTCCTGGCTGTGTACGGGGTTGTCAGGGTGGCCATGGTCTTGGATTTCAAGATAGTACCGATCGCCAAATACTGACTTATACCAGCTGGCAATCTCTTCTGCTTTTTCCGCCTGGCCGTTCTTGAACGCTTGACCGAGCTCGCTCCCCATACAGGCGCTGAGTACAATCAGTCCTTCGTTGTACTTCTCTAGCAATTCATGGTCAACTCGCGGAAAATAGTAAAACCCGTCTAGGTTCGCGATGGTAGACAGCCGCATGAGGTTCTCATATCCCTGATTGTTCATGGCAATCAGAATCAAATGATAGCGCTGCTTGTCCTTTTGCGGATCTTTGTCGGTATGCTTTCTGTTGGCCACGTATGTTTCGATACCAATGAGCGGCTTTATGCTCTCTGCCTGAGCCGCCTTATAAAAGTCCACGGTGCCCGACAGCGTGCCGTGATCTGTCATCGCGACGGCCTGCATGCCATCATTCTTTATAAACTCTACCAGCTGGGGGATCTTGGTGAGTCCGTCCAGCAAACTATACTGTGTGTGATTGTGCAGATGCACAAAATCACTAGCCTGTAATGCTTTGTTACCCTTAGCCATTTCCTACCTAGTATAGGCTATTTTTACGGGTAAATTTGTTGTAATAACTACCGAGGGTTTCGCTCAACGGCGCGTTGCACTTGTTCAACAATCGTACCAATCAGCGGCAGCTCATCAAATAGCGACAGTATCCAGATAAGCAAGGCGACTAAAATCGTTGCTCCAACCACGCCGCCGAGCCCTTGGAACAATCCTTTGATAAACGACATCCGGTAACTTTTTGCCGCATCCAAATAACCCGTTTCATATACCGCCGCCACGATCCGACCCAACTCCTCATATTGCTTTTGTGTGAGTTTTTTGGGAGTGTCGGATTTTTTTGACATGCGACTCAAAGAGGGGGGTTTATTTTGCTTTGACGTACTTCTCAAGGTGCTTGAGCGCATCTTTGGCATCCTTGAGCGCTTGCTTGAGCTCCGGATCATCCGCATCACCTTCGTGCAATGCGCTCAATATTTCACGGACCTTTTCGCGTACACTGTCGGCCGAATCAACCACTTTATCAAACTCTTCACGAGCCTTACCGCTAAGCTTGGCTCCCTTTTTCTTGGCTTCAATCAATCTTTCGTTCAGCTCACTGTGCAATACTTTGAGCTTCTTTTCCGCCTCGGTTTTTGCTTTGATTGCTGTATTTTTGATATCCTGCCTGGTTTCTTTGCCGCTCTTTGGAGCTGTCAGCACCCCTGCAACATACCCTACGACACCGGCAACCGCCGCGCCGATTGCAACCTTTTTGCCTACTTCCTTAGACATACTTAGCCCTTTCTCTTTTTTTTGCTTGTTACCATCTCCACGATATTCATAATCACTTTGCCTGCCGCCAAAGGACCGGCAGCATTCTTGAAGGCGTGAGCCGCTGACTCCACGCTGTCAATCACTGTATCGGCTGATTCTGCAATACGTTTGATGGTTTTGGTCAGTTTTATAAGGACAACCATTAGTGCGATTCCCAACAAGAGAAAAATGGTAAGGACGGTGGCGAGTATGATGACTAGTATCTCTGCTGCGTTTTCCATACCTTTTAGTATACAGCACTTAGCAAGCTGCGAAGAAAAAGTCTTCCAGCCTAAGAGTCAGAACCGAGCCGCGCCTGCAGGTGCGCCCGAAAATCATCGCCAAGCTCATGATGCTCCAAAGCAAAGTCAACAACTGTCTTGAGGTACTCAAGCTTGTTGCCGGTGTCGTAGTACACGCCGCCGGGAACCTCGTAGCCGTACATTTTATGACCGTCATCGATCATGTGCTGCATGCTGATTTGCTGGTTGAATTCCATATCTTCTGCCAATGTCTCTTTCTGTCGATGCAAATATTCAAAAATCACCGGTTCGAATATGTAGCCGCTCACTGATGCAATGTCAGACGGTGCGCTATCACGGCTGCCCGGCTTTTCTACGATATGATCCATCGCAGTCACTCCAGGCTCTATCTCCGTACCGCCTATAAATCCGTACCGCTTAAAATCATCTTCTGACTTAGCACGTACACATGTCAGTACTGATCCGTTCAGACGTTCATACAAATCCACCATCTGTTTGAATCTAGCCGGAGTAGCTTTGACAAAATCATCAGCAAAAGCATAAATAAACGGCTCATTGCCGAGCAAGTGCTCCGCATTGAGCAAGGGGGTCGCATTACCATAGGGGCCCTTTTGCCTAATATATACAAAGTTTGCAAGATCTGATATTTTTTTGGTCTCTTCAAGCAACTCGTATTTGCCGCCCTGCTTGAGATTGGCGCGCAAATCAGCACTCAAATGATCAAAATGGTCCTCAATCGAGCGCTTGTGGTAGCCAGTGACGATAATAATATCTTCAATACCGGCTTCTACCAACTCTTCAACAATATACTGGATGATAGGCTTATCGATCAGCGGCAGCATTTCTTTAGGCATCGCTTTGGTTTGCGGTAGGAAACGCGTACCAAACCCTGCGGCTGCAATCACTGCTTTTCGTACTTGTCGTGTCATATTACTCCACCCCCAACACTTTTTTAATGAGCACCTGCACTACGCCTGGATTTGCCTTGCCGCCAGTCGCTTTCATCACCTGCCCTACCAAGAAACCGATTGCTTTCATTTCACCATTTTTGACGTCATCAGCAGCCTTTTCGTTATCGCTTAATACCTGCTGCACTACCATGATGAGCGCGCCCTCATCGGACTCTTGGATAAGATTCTTTGCCTGAGCAATTTCTTTTGGATCGCCGCCGTTAATCAGCACTTCGTTCAGCACCTCTTTAGCGGCAGTCGAGCTTACATCTCCCGCATCAAGCATGCTAGTAAGACCAACCAGCTGTGCCGAGCGGTCAATGACCGTCTCCCACGCCACTTTTTCGTCAGCCACAAGCTTGGTGATATCTCCAGAGATCCAATGAGCAATAGTACGGGCGGTTTTTTCTCCGTATCCATCAATGATTCCGTGCACGAACCACGCTACAGCAGGCTCCTCAAGCAATACATTCACCTGGGAGCTATCGAGTTTCAGCTTGGAGAATGCGGACCTTAGCGTGTTTGGCATATCCGGCATTTCTGCCTGGAGACGTGTGATGAATTTTTCGTCCAACACAACAGGCGGTAAGTCAGGGTCTGGAAAATAGCGGTAGTCGTGGGCTTCTTCCTTAGTGCGCTGGCTGAATGTTTGGAGCTTCTCATCGTCCCAGCCGCGAGTTTCCTGCACTATTTCTTCACCCTTTTCAAGCAGCTTCGTCTGGCGGGCGATTTCATATTCGACAGCCTTTTCTACCGCACGGAACGAGTTGAGATTCTTGGTCTCAGTACGTGTACCTAATTTGTCTGTTTTGCTGACTGACACGTTGACATCGAACCGCATATTGCCGTGATACAAATCAACATCGCTCACGCCAGCGTACTTCATAAGCAGATAAAGCTCGTGCGCATACTCTCGCGCCTCTGCAGCAGTGTGCAACTCAGGCTCGGATACTATTTCCAGTAGCGGTGTACCGGCACGATTCAAATCTACAAGACTGTAGTCCTTGCCAGCAGGGTGGGTTGACTTTCCCGCGTCCGCTTCGAGATGCGCCCTCGTTACACCAATGCGCTTTTTCTCTCCATTGACCACAATGTCTACGTGACCGCCAAGAATAATCGGCTCATCATACTGGCTGATCTGGTATCCAAGCGGAAGATCAGGATAAAAATAATGCTTGCGATCAAACTTGCTGAAAAGCTGCGGCGTTGTACCGAGGGCAAAAGCCGCCCGCGCCGCCAGCTCAACTGCCTTGGCATTTAGTACAGGCAACGCTCCGGGCATACCAAAACAAATATGACTCACTAGCGTATTCGGCGCCGCGTCCCGCGCATCGTTGCCGACAGCAGCAAATAGCTTGGTGTTTGTTTTAAGCTGCACGTGGCATTCGATACCGATAGTCGGCGTGTACTTGCTTGTAGTTTGTGCAGCCTTGCTCATGATTGCACCTCTGTACTAAGCAGTTTTGGAATATGGGCCTTGCACCTCTGCAGCCTGGTTGTGTTCCCCATTTTTCCAGTTGAAAGCTGAAAGTTTAAAGTTAAAATAATCAATTCCGACAACTTTGTACTTTCTACTTTGTACCCACTTCCTCTACTGGTCATTTCAGTGCTCCCAAATCGCGCAAAGCCTGGCGCAAACTAACTAGAGCTTTCTGCACCTCTTTTTTGGTAAGCTTCGTGTCGACTTCGTGGACTATTTTATTGCGCAGCTTATGCGCATACCACGTTCCGTCGTTATCACTCAGCGACCGCTGAGCTGCCACTAGTCTTTCGCCCATGGTTTTGCCTTTGAACCGGCGCTTTTTTAATGCTTCATCCAGCAAGCTATCCGCCTGGATGATTGCCATCGGCCACATTTCTTCTTTGTTCAGACCCTTTTGCAGGTCTTTCCATTTGTTAGTAAAGTATTCATGGTTTAAATCTTTGCGCGGACGGCGTGCCACGAATGTAATAAGTCCTAAGATAGCCAGTGCCGCACCTACCGCCGCAATTAATAATTCCGTCTGAATCATCTACACGCTCCTCTGTAAGTCTTCTACTGCTGCGGCCACCCCAAGCAGCGCTCTGTCTTGACGCTGCGGCGCCATAATCTGCAGGCCGATTGGCAGCCCTTCGTGCATGCCCACCGGCACACTTATAGCCGGCACGCCGACCAGGTTTGCTGCCACGGTCATAATGTCTGCGAGATACATTGCAAGCGGATCGTCGCTGTTTTCACCAATTTTAAATGCAGTCGAAGGCGCGGTAGGACCCAAAAGAAAATCAACTTCCTCAAATGCCGCTTCAAACTCTTTGATTAATTTGCTGCGTACCGTCTGGGCCTTTTTATAATACGCGTCATAATAGCCAGAACTCAGTACATATGTGCCAATCATGATTCGACGCTTAGCTTCGGCGCCAAAGCCTTTTTCGCGTGAGATCTCATAGCTATCCGTAAGATTCTTTGCGCTGTCTTCAGTATACCCATAGCGCTGGCCGTCATACCGGCTCAGGTTGCTGCTAACCTCTGCCGGGCAAATCACATAGTAGACCGCCAACGCCAGCGGCAGTGACGGCAGGCTGACTTCCTTTATGACCGCACCGGCAGCTTCCATAGTGCGTACTGTCTGCTGTATTCGATTCCGTACAAAATCCTCTACGCCATCACCCATGTACTCTTTCACGACGCCGACAATTTTGCCCTGCAGGCTGGTATCAAGCTTGGTGTAGCTGATTTCATCGCGTTCAATAGTGGTTGCATCAAGCGGATCACGTCCAGCCATAACATCTAAAACAAGTGCAGCGTCCTCGACTCGCGCAGCAATAGGTCCCATGCAGTCCAGGCTGCTCGCCATCGCTACCACACCGCTCCGACTCGTGAGGCCATATGTTGGCTTGAGCCCTACTGCACCGCAAAAACTTGCCGGCAATCTAATCGAGCCGCCGGTATCGGAACCGAGTGCAAATGGCGCCAAGCCCAACACTACCGCAGCGCCAGAGCCGCCAGAGCTTCCTCCTGGCACGTACTGCTTGTTATGCGGGTTGAGGGTAGTAAAAAAATCACTATTCTCAGTGCTCGACCCGTGAGCAAAAGCATCCAGATTTGCCTTGGCCACGCAAATCGCCCCCTCGGCCTCGAGCCTTTCAATCACACTCGCCTGATAGGGCGCATCAAAGCCCTTTAACATATTGCTTGCAGCAGTCGTAGCAGCTCCAAACGCCAGAAAATTATCCTTGGCAATAAAGGGCACGCCTGCTAGCCTTCCTGGATTTTTGCCAGCTCTCACCAGCCCGTCTATAAACTCTGCGCGTTCCAGCGCACGCCGCTTAGTGGTCGCAATGATTGCCTGGTATTCATCTGCTGCATCAATACGCTCCAGCGATTCATCCACCAGACTCAGCGCAGATGTTTCGCCAGAACGAACCTTCTTCGCAATAATTTCAATTGACTCCCAGTTCATGAGACTGCCTCTAACTGCGAAAGGTGAAGCTGCTCGTGGCAATATCTATATATCTTGCCTACAGATTCTGCGCTTGAGCTAGTTTTGGTGCGGCTCGGCGTAACGCAAGCCTGCCGTACACTGTAGTACTGCTGGCGCGTAACGTAACGAGTCAACCCAAAACCAGCCAAGAAGCCAGACAAAGACCGGCTTTGCTGGACTTTTCTGGCGGGTGCAGGATTCGTGGCAGTCATCCGATCATCCTCTTGACTTTCAGATAGCCCCTCTCGGTCTTTGGCGCGTTTTTGAGCAGCTCCTCTTTGGTGATTCCATAGTCCTTGACTACGTCGTCACGCATCACGTTGACGAGCCCTGCCACCTGATAGGTCGGCTTCAGCCCATTAGTATCAACATCACCCAGCATTTCTACATAGCCTAGAATACTGCTGATTTCGGTTTGAAAGTTTTCGACCTCTGCTTTGCTCAGCCGCAGGCTCGCGAGTTTGGCCAATTTTAAGATATCATCCTTAGAGAGTTTCGCCATATGTGAGCTAAATTATAACAGGTTGATCTGTCTCTGACCACTGCAGTTAGACGTAGCCTAGATCAAAGCAGCGTCGATTATAATCTCGCTCATATCAGAATCTGATTACACGAGCTACACAACGAAAAACAACTACAATATTCTCAATTTTAGGACGGCCGTCACAAAAATGAGAATAATATCACAGGGGTATACATTGACTACACTTGAGATGTGTGATATAATAAAAATATAGGGTGTATCTTGCTTTTAGCCCATCCTTCTTGATTTTTCTGCACTCGGACGCGCTACCCAAGCTCGAATCCTGTACAGCCCGACAATCTCTTTAGAAGATATCCTATAGCTGACGCGAGCAGCTAGCTTCTCAAGTAAACAGCAGTAACGTCTGTACCTTCTCTACAGTTTGCTCTTCACATCAGCGATAATATCCCGCAGCTCGGCGGCTTTTTCAAACTGTAGGTTCGCTGCTGCCATGTCCATCTGCGCGCTGAGATCTTTGATGAGATGCTTGTATTCTTCTTTTGGGATTTTCTTTAGATCAAGCTTTGGTTTTTTAGCGTCCTCGCTCGGCTCGACACGCATACTTTTCTCGACAGCCTTAGCGATGCCAGCCGGAGTAATACCGTGCTGTTTGTTGTATTTGGCTTGAATCTCACGGCGGCGGTTTGTCTCGTCAATCGTGCGCTGCATACTGCCGGTAATAGTATCGGCGTACATAACAACCCGGCCTTCAACGTGACGGGCAGCCCTGCCGACTGTTTGAATCAGGGCCTGTTCGCTCCGTAGGAATCCTTCTTTGTCGGCATCAAGAATCGCAACGAGCGAAACTTCCGGCAAATCCAACCCTTCTCGCAGCAGGTTAATCCCTACCACGACATCATATACCCCCAGCCGTAAGTCACGCAAAATATCAGTACGCTCCAGCGTATCAACATCACTGTGCAGGTATGTCACCTTGATATTGATTTCTTGCAAATACTCTGTCAAATCTTCCGACATGCGCTTTGTAAGCGTCGTCACGAGTACTCGCTGGCGCTTGTTGACAGTCTCGCGGATTTCATTAATCAAATCATCGATTTGGCCATCGATCGGCCGAACCTCAATCGGCGGATCTAGCAGCCCGGTGGGGCGTATCACCTGCTCGGTCGGCTCTGGGCTGCGCTCCAGTTCGTACTGTGCAGGTGTGGCGCTGACATACACCACCTGGTTAATATGACGTTCAAACTCAGCAAAATTGAGCGGACGGTTATCTAATGCGCTGGGCAGCCGAAAGCCGTGCTCTACTAGCACCTCCTTGCGCGCCCGGTCGCCATTGTACATTCCGCGCACTTGCGGGATTGTCATATGCGACTCATCAATAAACATCAGATAATCGTCCGGGTAGTAGTCAAGCAAGGTGGCAGGCTGTTCGCCTGGCTCGCGGTTGGTCAGGTACCGGCTGTAGTTTTCTATACCCTTCACAAAACCGGTCTCCTCCAGCATCTCCAGGTCAAATTTGGTCCGTTGCTTTAGCCGCTGCGCTTCAAGCAGTTTGTTCTGCTGTTCGAACAGCGCTACTTGCTCATCGAGCTCGGTTTGAATTTTGCCTAGTGCAATCTTGAGCTTGTCGTAGGGTGTCACATAGTGGCTGCCTGGAAAAATCTGCACTTCACCAAGTTCTGCGAGTATTTCACCGGTCAGTGGATCAACCTGAGTAATCCGATCCACCTCGTCACCAAAGAACTCCACCCGGTAAGCTACTTCTTCACCAGCCGGAAACACATCCACGACATCGCCGCGTACTCGGAACGTGCTGCGATGAAAATCAATATCGTTACGCTGGTACTGAATATCTGTCAGATGGCGCATGAATTTATCACGCAGCTTGCGCTCGCCCTTTTTAACCGTTACCGACAGTCCGGCATAGTCTTCGACTGAGCCGATGCCATAAATACAGCTGACGCTGGCAACAATAATGACGTCCTTCCTGGTTAGCAGCGCATCAGTAGCGGCATGACGCAACCGATCGATCTCTTCATTAATCTGCGAATCTTTCTCGATAAATGTGTCGCTGCGCGCGATGTATGCCTCTGGCTGATAGTAGTCAAAGTAGCTTACAAAATAGTGCACAGCGTTATTTGGGAAAAAGTTTTTAAATTCAGAATACAACTGGGCGGCCAGGGTTTTGTTATGACTGAGGACTAGAGTCGGCCGTTGCACGTTCTGGATAACGTTCGCCATGGTAAATGTCTTACCCGACCCAGTTACGCCAAGCAGCGTTTGTTCTCGCTCGCCATCACGAACAAGCTGCGTAATACGTTCTATCGCAGCTGGCTGGTCGCCTTGGGGCTGATAGGGGGATTCTAGCTTGAACTTTGCCATCCCTTTATTGTACCAAGTTTTATTTAGTCAAATACAACGGTACTAAGAATGGTGGCAAAAAGCTCTTTAAACTCTGTCGTATCCTCGTCAAGCCCGTGTAGGCGTATCTCATAGTAGCTATCATCCATATAGGTATACGCCGATCTATACGTGCCGTGGCACTTTATATCAGATATAATCGTGGGTAATCCGCCCACCTGAGTCGTCGAATAATCACCACCGCAACCCTGTTCAGTCGTGCCAAGGTGCGTCAGATGATCTTCGTAGCTTTGAAGTGAAACATCGTCGATTTCACGGTGATAGAGCTCCAGCCAGTAGCCTGCGCCAACGCTCGGCCCAAGGTCTCGTGCCTCTATGAAGTCTGATGATACGATATCAACGTCGCTCGTGGAACTTTCTAGTGTTGTTGATTGAGCCCACGTCTTTGGATGCTGGAGACTAATCCCAAGACCACTATAGGTCACCCAAGAATCTGTCGGTACAGTGGCGACATCCTCCATAACAGGCGCCTTTTGTTCTGGATTACTCCATGTTTGGCCGTTAGCTGCACACTGCTCCGGGAAGCTCTCCATCACCGGATAACCAGCCGCTACGCAATCTGCGAATGACTGGATGGACTGCTGGCTTTGCTCGTCCGACCGCCACGCAAACACAAAAATCACAACCATTGCCAGCGCCACTACCACGATAAGACCTATCTCTATTTTGCCAAGCTTGAATTGTGATTTGTCCTGGTTCATAAACCCCCGCGTTGTTGTTTAAAGTTTCAGCCTGTCGGCCGCCAGCATGTTTTTATCGAGTTGCTGCAGGATCTGTGTTTCGAGCACCTTCTCTCCCATATAGCGCATATACAGCTCGTTCCACAAACTGGCTCGCATATGGAAATTAATACGCTCATCATATGGCACGGCCAAGTAATAGTTCATGCTGTTATCCATTAGATTAAAGCTGACTGGCGAATCATCGCCAAGCAACACACCGACATAATCCAAATCACGCCAGAACCTAAGCTCTGGATTTATCTTATAGAGCTGCTCCTCAGCCCGTCGCCAATAAAGATCTTCTGGCTGTACATGCGGATGGAATATCTCCGGATGCCCCAGGTGCTCTGGCCGGCCGTAATGCCGCTGGACAATCCGCCAGTGCACTTTGCTGCCAGCCATCTCAGCAGCCGGCTCGGAATCTTCGTTGAGCGTACGGGCGACTATCTTGCCAAAGTCTGGCTTGACCTGCTGCAACTTGAAATACGAACTATACAGTCTGATTTCGTTGATATAGTGCAGCGCAATCGGCAGCGTAGAAATCGTAAACCCAACTATCTGGTCCTGGGGCGGAGGCAACAGCACTATACTGCCCAACTCTTTGAGATGCGTGATGTTGTAGCGCTTTTCATTAGTAAATTGTCCGGCCAGGCTGCCCCAGCGCTCTTTGTCTAGAATGATTATTTCGATGTCGCGGTTTTCAAAATCGGATTGCTGGAGCTGCTTATAGGTTCTGTTGAACTTTCTCAGCCAGCTTGGCGTTTCTGCAAAACGCAGCGCCCCATAGATTTCACCCAGATTTTCGCGCTTGGTCATTGATTCTACTGAAGAATACCCAAGATGCTTCATCACCCTCTCCGGGGGTGTTTGGTGAAGCAGCCGTTTTGCGACACTCTTTTTGATCACCCACGCAGAGCGCGGCACGTCTGATTTTTCGATAGCGCGCTTTATAAGCGGCAACAGCCGCGGCACATCAAGCGGATCACTACCTCCGATGTGTTTTGCCAGGTGTTCATCGTGCAGTTTTATCTTGTGAAGAAGCGCGTAGTACAGCTCTTCGCCGGTCGTATCAGCTGAATCCAACCCGAGCTGTTTGAGCTTGGCCTGTACGGTCTGAATGATCTCGCTCATCAGCCGCACGTCCATCGACGGACGCCCGGATGACTCTTCGAGCTGGCGTATTGCGAGACTAAAAAAAGGTTCTTCCGCCCCTAATAATTTTGATAAGAGATTAGACATACACCACCATTTCGTCTTATGTATCCATCTCTTTTGATTCTAGCATGAATTACCCTATCTTACGCACCATTCTGTCCAAAATCGTTGTCATATATTCTACAGCTGAAAATGCTTATGAAAAATGCTATACTAAAACAAATCATGCAAGACAAAAAACTATCAGCAATCACCCCGCATCGCGACGCAATAGCCAATCTCGTCGATCAAGAGACTGAGCAGCGCATCGATCGGATCGAAAAAGAATTCAAAGCCGGATTTGATATCGTCAACAAGCATATCAACACGGTAACCGTGTTTGGCTCGGCGCGGTTTCTTGAGGACAATCCATACTACCAGCAGGCGCGCGCCACCGCACATATGCTAGCCAAAGAAGGATTTACGGTTATCACCGGTGGCGGAGGCGGCATCATGGAGGCGGCCAACCGTGGCGCGTACGAGGCTGGCGGCAAATCGATTGGCTTTAATATACAGCTGCCGCACGAGCAAAAACTCAACCCCTACACTACCGAGTCGTTGCCGTTCAGATATTTCTTTGCCCGAAAGGTGATGCTGGTCTATGCGGCCAGCGCCCTCGTGTGCTTCCCTGGCGGATTCGGCACCCTCGATGAGCTATTTGAGGTAGTGACACTAGTCCAGACAGGTAAAATGCCGCCTGTGCCGATTATTCTGGTCGGCAGTGATTTTTGGAATCCGCTCCATGAATTTATAAAAACCAGCATGCTCGACAAGCTGGGGGCAATCAGCCATGGTGATGAAGAGCTGTATGTCATTACCGACGATATTGAAGAGATTAAACACATCGTCAACAACAGCCGTGAGGTAACCTCTGTGTTCGCTATGCCAGAAGAAGCTATGACGCCTGCGCGCGAAGAAAAGATCGCTACCGTGCACCCGGCGCCATGAAAGGCTCGTTATTTTTTAGGTTTATTTTGACCCTATCTTTTCATTTTATCATACAATAAACATTTTGTCAAGTTTCTATAGTATTAACCCCTGTTTCACGCTGACTTTCACAGACTGCACCCATAAGTGAAACACCCTCGAAGAGATTTAACTTTTCGAGGGTGTGTTGTGCTCAAGCCATTTCTTATTTCTAGTCCAAGGGCTTTGGCACGTACCACTCAGGGGCTTCGTCAAGAAGCTTCTGGATCTGCGCCTCTGTCATCAGGCCCTCCTGTGCACCAGGGTGCTGGACAACGTTCATAGAGTTGACAGGACCCCAGGCCAGCGCCTCCTCAAGCGATTTGCCGCGCATAATTGCAGCAGTAAAAGTGCTGGCGAATGCATCGCCTGCCCCAGTACGCTCATAAGGTGGAGCCGGGTCCGGATAGATCGGCATGAACAGCCGTTTGCCCTGGCCGCTCGCATACGCGCCGCTTGGTCCGTCGGTGATACACACGGTCATATCCTCAGGGCCAAGCGCGTGAAGCTTATCAAATTGGTCATGGATATTATTAATGTCTCCACCACCTACCAACGTCGCTTCCTCTTTGTTGAGCACGAGGATATTGCTGTGCTGGTAGATTCTGCTCAGCCGTTCGGCTCCTGCCTTCATCTGGAAGGTGCCTGGCTGGAAGGCAAGCTTTACCTCTGGGTTTTCATCAAGCCAGTCGGCAAGTTCGTCGTGGAACTCGAGCGCGTTTTCGGCAATCGAGCTAAAATAAATCCACTTTGGTTTTTCGCGCTCGCGTAGGTTGGGCCAGATGTACTCATAGTCTTCGTGGTTGATTAGAATCGTGCGCTCTTCTTTGTACCAAAGCACGTAGTGGTAATTGGTTTTCTTGCCTGGGTTCACACGCACCCAGCGGGTGTCGATATTCTTACTGTTCAAAGAGGCGATAATACCGCGGCCGTACTTGTCATCACCCACATTGGTGACAAACCCGCAGTTGAGTCCTAGTCGCGTCAGGCTGACTGCGGCATTGGCTGCGTTGCCTACACCCTCTACGACGACGGCATGGTCAAACGGAATCTTGGTGCCGTATTCCATCGCAATCACGTTGGTACCATGTTCGTCGACATAGCTCCAGGCCTTGTCGTCAAACAGCTTAATAAATGCGTCAGTTACTACGTCGCCGACACTCAGGACATCTAGTTGCTGGCTCATTTTAAGATTGCACCCCTTTTTGATTAGTGATTATTTGTTATTGCTTATGTTTATTGTCGCACAGAGTAGCCCTATTCTCAAGCTCGCTGCAGCCTGCTGCTACGGACGAGCCTTGCCTGCTGATCCAAACAGATTGATTTTTTCTTCTACGACATTGGAAATTGCGGCAATAACCTCTGGCATGAGCTTCATGACTGCGTATTCGTCAGGATTCTCGCGCAAAACTTTTTCGAGCGTATCACGGAACGCTATACGCATATCTGAATTGATATTCACCTTGCTGACGCCAATACGAGCTGCCTCCTCAAAAAAATGGCCTGGAGTACCGCTGCCGCCGTGCAAGGATATCTGGCAGTCGATTGCGTCACGCACCTGGCGCAACAGATCCAAATCCAGCTGCTTGGGCACCGGATAGCTGCCATGCAGATTGCCGACCGCTGCAGCGAACGTATCGATTCCGGTTGCTTCTACAAACTGCCGTGCGCCTTCCGGCGTGCTAAATGTCTTTTTGATTTCTTCATAATCAAATGCTTCGTCGTGTACATTGGAGCTGCCGCCAAAATAATGCGGTTCGCTCTCAACCAGCGCGCCAGTAAATTTAGCGTACTCGACCACCTCTTTTGTTTTGGCAATGATTTCCTCAAGCGGCGCTTCGCGATCCGCCTGGGAAATATCAATATGTATAAACTCATAGCCGGCATCGATGGCTGCTTTGGCGCTTTCGACAGTCGGCGCATGGTCAAGGTTGATGTAGATTTCGATACCGTACTCTGCTCGATAGTTATCTACCATGCAGCGCAAGTTCTCTATGCCGATCGCCTTGACTTCGCCATCGCTGACCTCTACCATCACTGGGCTATTGGTCCGCTTCGCTGCCTGCACAATAGCGATCAGCGTCTCTTGGTTGTCTATATTAAATGCCCCGACTGCAAAGCGCTCCTCACGCGAACGGCGCATAAGATCACGCGCCCTGCTTGTGTTATACCTGATTCGTGAAATTGATTGTGACACTTGTCCCACCCTCTTTTTTACATGTTTCGTACGTTACGCTTATGGTAGCACACCTACACCCTATTAAAAACTTAGGCCCAAAAAATAATAAACAACCCCACAAGGGACAGGGCGGCGGCTGCCAGCTTTTTGTAGTAAAAGCGCCGTTCGCCAAGCAGCCAACCAGCCAGCACCGCTACAATAATAATTCGGAAGTTCGACACTACCATCATCAGTGACAGGTTGTCGCTGGCCCGCAACGCATAGAGAAACAGCAGTGCCGCCCCTACCCGAAGCACCCCAACCGACATCGCACTGCGGATAATAAACTTGTCTTTGATAATCCGCTTTGATTTGTTGCCAAATAGCACAAACAGCCCAATACCTACCGATGCCTGCAGCAGCCAGCCGAATGCCACAAAGTTGCCAATACCGATATTGGTTACCAGTACCTTCTCCATGATATGCCCGAGCGCCATAGATAGGCTCGACACCATAATGTACAGCGCACCTTTGATCCAGGGCAGATCCCTAAAATCCACGAACCGCTGCCGGTTGCGCGCCAAGAGCAGTACATACAAGATACAGGGTACCAGCACCGCCGTACCCACCAGCTGCATGGCCGATAGCTGCTCCTGGAACACAATTCTGGCAAACAATAGCGTAAACAGTGCGCTGGAGGTAGCCAAAACTGCAGCAGTAGCACTTTCGAGATATACCAGGGCACGATAAAGGTAAAAGAGCCCAAAATTAAAAAACACCGCACTGGCTATCAGATATGGTGCATATTCTCTAGCTACCCCAAAGTTTACACCGCCAATAAACGGCAGCAGCATCACGCCTGCAACAAACAGCGAAGCAAACGTGATAGCATTGACAAATAGAGCAGCAGAACGGGCGTGCTTGATACGAGCAATGCTCCGTGCCTGCAGCGTACCCATCGCAGAGAAAAAGGCGTGCAGTACTATCAGCGCTTCCCAGCCCATCTTTTATCCTTTTTTACTTTACGACTTTTTATCAACCGCCTGGTGCGCGGCAAGCATGATGTGCTTTGGTGTCAGACCAAATTTTTCGTATAGCTCGTCAGGAGATCCGGACTCGCCGAATTTGTCTTTGACGGCGACACGCACCATAGGCGTGGGCAGCTCTTCTGCCAAAAGCTCTGCTACTGCACCGCCAAGGCCTCCGGTCAGCTGGTGCTCCTCAATAGTTACGACGCAGCCTGTTTTTTTGGCGCTTTTTAGAATAGTCTCGTCATCAAGCGGCTTGATGGTAGGCACATGAACTACTTCAGCATCTATACCGTCTCGAGCCAGTTTTTCGGCGGCTACTAACGTATTGTAGGTCATGATACCAGTAGAGATCAGGCTTACGTCCTTGCCCTCTTTGAGTACATACGCCTTGCCGATCTCAAACGGCGTGTCTGCAGTCGTAAAAATAGGGGAAGCTTCGCGCGCCAGACGCATATAGTTAGGGCGCTTGTCCTTTGCCATGGCAATCGTCATTTTTTCTGCCTCGAGCGCATCGCCAGGCGCTAGCACCACCATGTTCGGCAGAGCACGCATTATAGCTAGATCTTCGAGCATCTGGTGGGTTGCACCGTCGGGCCCCACGCTGAGGCCCGCGTGCGAACCGACAATCTTCACTGGCATTTCATTCAGGCAAGCTGTGGTTCGAATCTGCTCCCAGTTGCGTCCTGGGCTGAATGCCGCATAGCTGCTCACAAAAGGTATTTTGCCAATCGCAGCCATTCCGGCGCCCACCGTCGCTAGGTTTTGCTCGGCAATACCGACCTCAACAAACCGATGCGGAAATGCCTCTTTGAACAAGCTGATCTGGGTTGATTCAGTCAGGTCCGCGCATAGGGCAACCACTTGCTCATTCTGCTCGCCGGCAGCCTTGAGGCCACGGCCAAACCCTTTTCTGGTCGGCTCCTTGGTAAGTTCACCGCTAAGATCAGCTAAATGCAAATTCATAACCCCTCCTTAGACTAAAGTGAATACTCTCAATTCGAAGGGGTAAGCAAGCGCCATGGGCTGAACGAAGTTCACCCATAAAGCGCCCCTGAGAATGAGAATACGAACGACTACTCATAATACCCCTCGCTCTTGATCCTGCCGCGCAGAGTACGCAAATCCTTGAGTGCGACCTTGGCTTGGTCAGCCTTTGCGGGATCACCGGATACATCATTTAGCCCCGGCGGCATCCCGTGCCAGCGGTAGTCATACTCCATATAGCCGACGTCTTTTCCTGGAATAGTATGAGCGATAATGACTGTCGGCCGGTCCGCTACCGCCCGCGCCATCGAGCAAGCATCAATAATCGCCTCTATGTTATGCCCGTCAATTTCTATGACATGCCAGCCAAAACCTTCCCACTTCATCTTTAGGTCGTCGAGCGGCATCACCTCTTCGGTTGGACCATCAATCTGGATGTAGTTGCGATCGACAATACCGATCAGATTATGAAGCTTGTACTTGGCGGCAAACATCGCTGCTTCCCAGATGTTTCCTTCGTTCAGCTCGCCGTCGCCCATCATGGCATACACCCAGCGATGCGTATCCTGATTCATTCGAAGCGCCAGCGCCATACCAGCCGCCTGGCTCAGCCCCTCACCTAAAGGTCCGCTGGTGGTCTCTAGTCCAGGCAAAAGTACTCGCTCCGGGTGGCCCTGCAAGCGCGTGCCGAACTTGCGCAGGGTCATCAGCTCCTTACGATCGAAGTATCCGGCATGCGCCATAGTAGCATAGAGCACGGGTGCAGTGTGGCCGTTGCTTAGGATAAACAGGTCCCGTTTGTCCCAATCTGGCTTTTTTGGATCATGCCTCATTACATCAAAATATAAAGCTGTGAGAATGTCAGCCATGCCGAGCGGGCCAGCCGAGTGCCCTGAACCAGCCTCTTCGAGCATGCGGATAATATCCTGGCGGATTTCGTTTGCCTTGAGTTCAAGTTCGTGCAGCGTCAGATGTTCGTCCATTTTATCTCTTTTTGTTTAACTGATACCTGCCACTAGTATACCATAAGCAGCTTCGGGATCAGCTGCCTTCTGGATTGCTCCGCCTACGTTCAGCACATCTACGCCGCCCTCCATCAATGTTCGAGCGGTTCCTTCGTTGACACCACCGTCCCAGCCTATCTCTAGGTCAGGTTTTAATCCCTTTAGCTGCTGCACTTTATCGAGCAGCTCCAAATCAGCCTTGCCCCCGTAGTAGCCAAGGTCACCGCTAAAGACCAGTACATGATCAATATTATTTAGATGCGGTTTGATGATGTCTGCAGGCGTGTCTTTGAGCAAGGCCACCCCGCGGTGAATGCCCAGCCCGCTAAGCTCGCGAAGGAACTCCCACGCTCCATTAGCCTCTGCATGCACAATGGCTAAGTTAGGCTGGTGCATTATCACTGTCTCAAGATGCTCTAATGGCTTCTGGTACATGATATGGAAATCTATCAGCATACCGACTGGCCACCAGGCTTCTTCAATCGGCTCAAGCTTAGTGGGGGCAAACACTCCGTCAGCAAAATCAATATGAATCCGCTCAGCAAATTCAGCAACCCGCTCAATCGCTTCACGATACTCTCGTGAGCTTGCACCCATTACCGTTGGACATATGACTGCCATCTTACCACCAAGCATAACCGAAAATACGGTACAAACAAAGTCCTAACTTGCCTCTTGCAAAACTGTCGTTTAGGGATATTCTATAAACACCTGAATGTTCTATGTGTGGTGTTCTTGATTATAAGAATATACGAACTGAACCACACAATAGTCCCCGCACAAACAAAGCCTGCATAGTTCAGGTTGCGGGCAGCATTGACAAAAGTATTATATTATGATACAATGGTAAAATAGGGTCTTTAATGCCCTAGTCCACTATCGTGTTGTCTGTCGCCACGATGCTTTGGAGCATTTTGACAAACTCTTCGTCCCCGGCAATATCGTCCCAACCAAGCCTGTCGACATTCATAAGCCCTGCCTCTGGTGAATCAAATATACCAAAGTCCGCAAGGTAGTGCGAGGGACCAGCTATATTGCAAGTATTGGTGCCAGATTGGCCTTCCTGAAGCAATATGTGTTTGTCGTGGTACGCAATATCAGACTGTATTTTACCCAGGTATTCGATCTTCAGCCTGTACGACCCATCGCCTCCTTTGTACTCTGTAAAGTAAAGCCCTTCGGTGCTGGTTGGTATTTTTTTGTAGAGGGTGTAAGGGATTTCATTATTTTCGCACGCGCCGCCTCGACCGCCCACATCATAGATATGTAAATAGTGGCCGGCGTTCGAGCCAATCACGAGACGATTGAGCGTCGTGCCTTGGCCGTACTCGGTTGAATCCTGGAGCACTTCCCAGTCTGCAGGATGTTCAACTGCGACCATTGACGGGATCATCAGACCAGAGGTAAATACTGAAACCTTGTACTGATCCCGATCAGACTGGTGGTCTGCAGTATCGTTTGCCTCGTCTGCAGGCTGGCTCGTGCCAGACGCCGGACCTGTATCGGCGGTATCTTCACTAAATGCTTTCCAAGCAACAAACCCTGCCCCGATCAGCAGCAGGCCAACCAAAATGATAAGCAATACGGGCGGCCGTTTTTTTAGCTGGTTAGTTTGCGGCGTCGGCTGCGGAGACGGAGCATCATCCTGCCGTGTGGGCGACTGCTCGGGTGCCTGCGGCTGCTGTGCATTATCTTCCATACTCTCTCTTTCCGGCTAAGTATCAAGCTGTCTTACGCGGCGAACATGACGTATCTCTTCGCTGTGCGGCGTTGCAAGCCACACCGAAATTGCCTGCTTCATCTCATCTGTTGTGAGAAATCGAGATGACAAACTCAGAGCATTCGCGTGATTGTGCTGACGCGACAAGCGCAAAATCTCATAAGGATCGTCGCTCTGGTTGCCCTCAGCATCAATTGGCTGCTTTGCAATCACCGGGCCATAGAACAGGGTGCAGCGCACGCCTTTGATGCGATTTGCCGCCATCGCTTCGCCCTGACCGCTGCCGCCCATAATGATAGCTGCATCATAGTCTCCGCTTGCCAGCGCTTCGGCCGCAGGAGTAATAAGCTGCGGATAGTCATCGTCAGGGTTAAGCGTCTTGGGGCCGAAATCGGCTATTTCGTGGCCGAGTGAAGTAATGTGGTCTTTTATCTGCGTGTAGGCATTGCCGTAGGCGAGTCCGGTGTGATCTGTGGTGAGTGCTATTTTCATATGTCTATAGTAGCACTCTTTAGCGGTTTATTTGATATGGAGAACTACCACCGCTGCCATGCGGACTGGTGTTATTTCTTTAGGTTTTTACCAGTGTCAGCTACCACCTCTACCAAGCGGTTACTATAGCCCCACTCATTGTCGTACCACACCATTACTTTGCCTAAATTGCCGTCGACAACTTTTGTAAGCAACAGGTCTACAATGCCTGAATAACTGCTGCCGATATAATCACTGCTCACCAGCGGCTCTTCTGATACACCCAAAATGCCTTGATAGAACGGCTCTTTGGCGGCTTTTCGGAAAGCATCGTTGATTTCTTCGACCGTGACATTGCGTTTAAATAGCACCGTAATATCGCTAATGGACACAACCGGCGTAGGCACGCGGACGCTCAGGCCATCAAACTTACCCTTGAGCTGGGGCATTGTCAGTGTCACTGCAATTGCTGCGCCGGTAGTGGTTGGCACGATGTTTTCTGCGGCGTTTCGGCCCTCGCGCAGATCTTTGGCAGGCGCATCTTGCAGCGCTTGGCTGGCTGTGTAGCTGTGCACGGTCGTAAGCATGGATTTCTCAATGCCGAACTCTGCGTCCAGTACTGACATCACTGCACCAAGTGAGTTAGTGGTACACGATGCGTTGCTGATAACTTTTGTAGCGCCATCCAGCTGGTCGTCATTGGCTCCAAGCACGATTGTGTCTACTCCGTCACTCTTGGTTGGGCCGGAGATGACAACTCTCTTCGCGCCTGCTTTGATATGAAGCTCGGCGTCTTCTTTGGCTGTAAAGCGTCCTGTTGACTCAATTACAACGTCTACGTCTAGTTCTTTCCACGGTAGTGCTGCGGGGTCTTTTTCTTCATACACTTTAATCTTTTTACCCCCAACGATAATGTGCTCGTCATCGTGCGAAACTTTTTGGTCGTATGTGCCGTAGTTGCTGTCGTTTTTTAGAAGATATGCCAGAGTCTTATTGTCTGTCAGATCATTAACAGCCACGATTTCTATATCGCTGCGCGAAAAAGCAATCTTGAACGCATTGCGCCCAATCCGGCCAAACCCATTAATTGCCACCCGTGTTTTCATCCCGTTAGTACCCTTCTTTGTTAATGATAAGATTATTTCTTACGCTTGTCATGCATATGCACCGACTACTTATTTTATCCCGGAATCTAACGGGATTCATATTTAAGTCCTGTTAGATTTTTTGTTCAACTAACAGTTATTGTATAAGCGTAAGCGAGTTCACGCAATAGACTGCCGAACAAACAGATCAAAAAGTCTGCGGCTCATCTGCAAGAGCACTGTAAAGCACTTTATCTGGGCCCAGGGTAATTTCTGTCACAATGGAGCCCTACTTCATAGGCGTATATTAAATACGACGGAGAAATATCTCGGTTTTGACGGAAATTACCACTCCCAGAAAAGGTGCGCCATCGTCAAGAGCTCCAGCGGGCTTGGCACTCTTTAATCGTGGCCTTGGCGTCTGCAACATTTCCCCAGCCGAGCACTTTGGTGCTGCCTGGCTTTTTCAGGTCTTTGTAGTGGTTGAAGTGATGCTCTACCTGCTTTTTCCATGCCTCTGAAACATCATCTATGTCCTGGATGTCATTGCCCCAATGGCGGTCATCGTCAGCCACACAAACAACCTTGTGGTCCATTTCGCCGTCGTCTTCAAAATTCATAATGCCGACAATCCTGCCAGTTACTTTAACACCAGTCGGTACGGCGCCGTCCACGATGAGCAGTACGTCCAGCTCATCGCCGTCTTCGTCCAAAGTCTGGGGAATAAAGCCGTAGTTGCATGGCTTGGCAAAAATACCTGGCTCGACGCGGTCTAGCTCAAAGATTGCCTTTTCGCGGTTCCACTCGATCTTGAGGTTTGAGCCTTTTGGAATCTCGTTGATTACGTTTATTACGCCGCTGTCTACATCACCGGCGTCGAACACTTTATTAAAATCTGCCATATCAATATTATCTCCTTAGCTGCTGGGTAGTATTGTAGCAGAAAGGTGACTATTTTTTGTGTACTGACTCCAGGTATTCGCGGATGCGCAGCGCTGCTGTTGCGCCTTCGCCGACTGCCGTTGCAATTTGCATGGTGGCGCCGCTGCGACAATCCCCTGCGACAAACACCCCAGGAACTGAGGTTTGGAGACCTTCGTCACTTTTCACAAAATCGATTTCATCGAGCTCAACTTCGGTATTTTTCAAAAACCCGGTATTTGGGTCAAGCCCGACAAATACAAACACTCCGTCAGTTTCGAATTCTACCTGTTTGCCAGTAGCCTTGTCAGTGCCGATGACTTTTGTGACTTTGTCCATCCCGTCTACTTCACCGCCTACGATTTCGTCCGTGGTGGTTTGCTTGTGTACCGTGATTTTATCCTTGTACTTTTCTTCGAGTTCGCTGACGAGCACTTCGGAGGCTCGGAAGTCGCTTCGAACCAGCATATCGATATGGCTGGCAAAACGAGTAAGGAACATTGCCTCCTGTACTGCTGAGTTGCCGCCCCCCACTACGACCAGCCGCTTGTCGCGGTAAAATGCACCATCGCAGGTTGCGCAGTAGTGTACGCCGCGAGCGTAATAGGTGTCCTCACCTGGCACGCCAATCTTTCTGTAACCGCTGCCAGTGGCTATCAATACGGCCCGGGCCTTGACTTCGCCGTCGGTAGTATCAAGCGTAATGATGTCGCCGTCCTTTTTGATATTCGTAACCTCGCCCAGCTCGATTACCGCGCCAAAGCGCTCGGCTTGCTTGCGCATTGCGTCACTCAACTCTAGACCTGCTATACCCTCGGCAAATCCAGGATAATTATCCACCCAGTCAGTGGTGGCAATAAGGCCGCCAGGAACGGCTTTTTCGTACAGAAGAGTCTGAATGTCTTCGCGGGTCGTATAGATTGCCGCACTAAGTGCCGCTGGTCCCGCGCCAATAATCACCAAATCATTCACCTTCTGCTCACTCATACCTCTCCCATCTTTCCAGAATTAACCTTTTTTGTAGTGTAACATGTTTACATAATGAGCTAAGACGGCTCAGCAGGAGTGCAGGTTGCCTAGACAGCGAAGCCCGCAAACGAGCCGTATTTCTCATACGGTGAGTGCGGACTGGAGCTATCTAGGCAAGATGCGCTCTGCTGTGTCGTCGATTACCCCAGAGCTGGGGCAAGCTGCTGCAAATTGAACCCAACAATCACATCCTGACTATCATCATCCTTGGTAACCACGGTAACCGGCACAGTTAGTGCGCCGCTCAGCGCCAAAGCCTCTTGCTGGCGATGAGGCTCAACATCAAGGTTCACCTCTTCGTACTGATGCCCCTTGTTGCCCAAATACTTCTTGACCATTACGCAGTATGCGCAGGTGTTGGTGGTATAGATGGTGATTTTTTTGGCCATTTTTTTGCTCCTTATTTTCGGTTTTTAATTGCTCTAATACCCATTATATAGCGCTTTTGCTTATCGTCAATACGCTATATGTTGTGTTTTTTATGATATTAATACAGCCCAACCCCTGTTATCTCAAACTAGCTGACAAGTATAGTTTTTGGGCCGAGGGTAATTTGTCTGTAGATCAAGGCTTCCATTTTGGAAACGTATGTATGGATACGGTGGAAAAATGTCCTTGGTTTACAGCAAATTACCACTCCCAAAAACTATACGCTAATTCCTGAGGCTACTGTTCGACTGCAGTAATCTCAATGTCAAACACAAGCGGACCCATAGGACGCTCGGTGCTGCCTGGCGTGTAGCCCTCTGGCGCCTCGCCGTAAGCTTGTGCGCCAGGAATAATCAGGCGGCGCTTGCCCCCGACTTTCATACCAGGAACACCTTCAGTCCAACCAGAAATAACTTCGTTTAGACCAAAAGGAATCGGGCTGCCCGTGTCGTGTGAGCTTTGAAAAATTTCACCATTCACCACGTAAGCACCGGTATAGTGCGCAGTAACGCGTGCACCAGGCTGTACAACCTCACCGCTTCCTTCTACCAAGTCAATCTTCTGCAGCTCGGTAATTGGTTCGGTAATAGGGGTAAAATCTGCGAGTGGCGTGCCCTGTAGCATAACTTCTCCTTGTGGGTTGTTTGGTTGATCTTGTTGATTTACTGCTTGCTGAATCATCTGCTGCTGCTCTGGTGTTAGGTCAGAGTTCGAATTATTGCTTCTGGATTGCCAGAAAATAATAGCTGAAAACGCAACAGTTGTGATTAGAAAAATTGATGCGAGCATCAAAGTGCCAAAACGGCGGGCATACTCTGCCTTATCTGCCATACATAACCTCCACTACATTGTCGTTGTCTTAGTATAACCTAGCGCCAACAAGTGCTGGCAAGAAGATTGTTGTTATTACACTATGGTATCAACCAAAAACTGTGGCTAGTACTGATCGTATGAAAAGGTCATTAGCTCAAGCGGTGGGCATGTTTGGATGAAAATTTGTAAGGCTCTTTGGGCCAACCAGCCTTGAGCCCCATAGCTACCGCGTCCCGAAGAAGCGGCGATACAAATTCTATCTTTTCAAGCTGTGCTATGTCTACCCACATAGGTTCATAGGTGTTTTTGCCCGGCACGGTCCAGAAAGCCTCCTCAGAATCCTCCGGTAGTACTGGCTCGCCTGACACGTAATCGCATAGATACACATACTGCGTACCATAAGGGTCGCCGGCCTCTTCAATAAATACAAGCCGAGGATTGGCAATATCAATAGTGGACTCTTCCTTGATCTCCCGAATTGCTGCGCGATCAGGAGTCTCGGTTTTTTCGACAGTACCGCCTGGTAGCGTGTAGTACGTCTTACCCATCTTGAACCGCTTCATAAGCAGTATTTGGTCGTCTCGCACAACAATGGCGCGGGTAGCTGATCTCATACCTACCAGTGTACCTGTTTTAGGCGGCAATATCGAATTTTTGCAGCCGTTTCTTTGTGCGGTCAGTCGGTGTTCGCTGCTGCAGCTCGAGCAGCTGGGCATACAGACCGCCGGAGCGAGCAAGAGTACGCGGCGAACCGACCTCGTCAACTCGGCCATTTTTGAGCGTAATAATCTGATCAACTGACTGAATTGTGCTCAACCTGTGCGCAATGATAATTGTGGTGCGGCCTTTCATAAGACGCTCCAACGCTTCTTGCACTAACGCCTCGGACTTGCTGTCGAGCGAGCTGGTCGCCTCATCCAGTATCAGTATGGGCGCATCTTTGAGCAGTGCGCGCGCAATGGCGATACGCTGCTTTTGTCCGCCAGACAATTTGAGGCCTCGTTCGCCAATTTCGGTATTGTAACCTTTCTCAAGCTTATCGATGAATTCATGCGCATTGGCTGCTCGGGCGGCCGCTTCGATATCTTTCATCTGTGCGTTGGGGCGGGCATAAGAAATATTCTCTTTAATAGTGCCGCTAAAAAGCGCCGGATCCTGAAACACCACCGCGATTTGCGCGCGCAGTGATTTTTGGCTGACCTGGGAAATATCTTGGCCGTCTATTGCAATTACTCCCTGCTGCGGCTCATAAAGTCTAAGCAGCAGGTTAGTAATCGTGGTTTTGCCCTCGCCGCTTTCACCCACCAAGGCCACCTTGCTATCTGGCCGGACAGAAAAAGATATGTCCTTTAGAACCGGCTCATCGTCATAGGCAAACGTCACATTCTGATAAGAAATACTGCCGCTTTCCACCTTGAGCTTCAATGCGCCAGGACGGTCTGTAATTGCTGGCCGCTCATCCATTAGCTCAAAGTAGTCCCGGCTATCGGCTACTGCGCGCTGCGTGCTATCAACGAGATAGCTAATGGTAAAGATTGGGATACGAATCTGCTGGGCATAAAGAATCAAGGCTACGGCTACGCCAGGCGTAATCATGCCTTGCACCGCTGTCACGAACACATACAGATACACCGCAAGAAATATAATATTGAGCAACAGCCGCCTGCGTACATCGCGTACGTGCCAAAATTTACTCTGCGGCTTATTTACCGCGACAGCTTTATTAAAATACCGCCTAAAAAAATTCAGCTCACGCACTTCTTGGTTATAGCTTTTTACGACTTTGACCTGCTGTGCTGCTTCGGTGAACCTACCGCTGGCGATATCAAAATATTCGTTCTTTTCAGCTTGGTATTTTTGCCACTTGTCACTGGTGCGGACTGTCAGCCAAATATACAACGGATAGAGTGCGGCCAGCATGAGCGCAACCGGAATACTATAAAACGCCACGATTACAAGTGCCATTGCCGTACTGACGATAAACTGCATAAAGTTGTTGCTGAGCATTTGCATAAAATTACTCAGCTGCTGCACCGAACGATTAAGCCGGCCAATGATCTTGCCGCTCAGTGCACGATCAAAATACTGCTGAGGCAGCTCTAATAGGTGCTCAAAATACCGCACCGATAAAATCCGATTGAGTTTGGCTGCCATCTGATCGCCGAGATACCCACTAAAGTTGTTGAGCAGGTTATTAGCCAGATCAAGTATAAAAATTGCACAGGCTAAAATAACTACTGTCCTGACACTGCCTTCAGTGCCTTTGCTAATCTCATCAATAGCCAGCCCGCTCAAAAACGGCAGCAGCACGGTTGACAAGCTCACGAGCACCGTCAGCACTGAAATAGCCGCATAGTAGCGTCTTAGCTCCGACGCAAAGCGAATAATGCGGATAATATTTCCCATATAACCTATCTAGTATATCGTTGTTTTGCTGTTTTCAGCCCGACGCCACGAACTTTGTTCATGAATTCAGGGTGAAACAGGTGTAAATATTGATACTTTAGGGAGCGAATGGGAGCAAAAAAGGCTCAACCAGAGACAAGCTCTACCTAAATACGACAACAGTTTGGCCGGCAGCCCTGCGACACTTTGCATAAGTTTCTAACGATACAGATGGTTAGATGCAAATGCTTGGCGTCGCAGGGCTGCATGTTTAGTGCACGGCTCTAGGGTTTGTCCCCCCGTTTGACCCTAGAGCCGTGCAGGCGTGTGCGTGGTCCCGGCAGAAGTGCAGGCTTTGTATGCTAAACTTTCGCAGCTTAGCAGCCAAATCACTTCCCACAAGGGTATCTAATCCTCATGTTGCCGGGGACCACGCGTTCGTGCTGGGAGCGGCCGGAGCCTCCAGCAGATCTTGCGGTCCCGTGGGTCAGCGAAAGGTTTTTACTCCTAGCGGAAGAGTAGTCCTTTTCTGCATCTACTCACCACGGGGCCGCAGGAATGCGTTGTCAGCAAGCACACACGACGTGCACGCCCGGACTCTACGCATCCCCCCTGTGCACACTATGTGCAGCGATGGTCGGGGTGTAGCTCCATAACAGCTTGTGCTATGGCACCCCGTTGAATTTGTCGTTATTTTGACTACGAACAGAAATCCTTGCATCATCATTGCTGCACAGATTTCTGCCCGTAGTATATCTACACCTGTTAAAAAACATCTTCGGGAGGAGCGTAATCACTCAACCTTTGAGACATGTCATATAATACCCGCTTACATTAATATTTGCAAGTGCTTTTTAACTTATTAACAGATACGAACCACTTAAGTTGAGCCTATTTATTGCCCTGTTAGATAACCAGGAGCATAAAGACTGGATTAACAGGGGTAAATAATGGTTAAAAAGCCTCAATTATATTGACTTTGTTTGACTAATATGCTATAATGCTAAACTAAGAACGATTTGGTGGCAATTGAACGTGTCAGGGGGCTACCAGCCACCGCCTCCGCCTCCG
>CAZXJN010000002.1:0-14809 GCA_964641015.1 uncultured Candidatus Saccharibacteria bacterium
CTGAACCAGATTAGATAGCTTATAAGTATCGACATTGTCAGAAGAAGCGGTTAGGAATATGCCTGACAGGCGGCACCAAAATATGAACCTCACGAAAGTGGGGTTTTTATTTTACCTGAGACTTTTAATGCTTGTGCTATAGTTGAGCTAAAGTAAGCTGACTATAAAAATGACAAAGCACAAACGAAAACATCATAAAAAGCGCCGGTCATACGCGCAGATTATAAATCCTATTCATCACCTGGAGCGGATGATTGAGAAAAACGAGCAGGAAAACGACCGGCTGCAGGCCAAGCTGATGCTTCTGACCATTCTGAGCGTTTTCCTGGCTTTTGCCGGCATCCTGCTGGCCTTGTTCTATAAGCGCTAGGTGCGCGGCAGGTAGTCGTACAAATGTGAAACTGAATACTCGCTACGAAGCAGCGGCTTGATACTGTCGGCAGTCACTCCGATCTTTACGCCAGGGTTAAGAGTACCATGCGGATCAAATATTTTTTTGACCTGTTCTAATAGCGCATAGACTTCTTCGCCATACAGCTTTTGAAGTACCGGCCCTCGCAGGCGCCCATCACCATGCTCGCCAGTAGTAGAGCCACCGAGCGAAATCACCAGCTGATGATACTCTTCCATCAGGCGGAAAATCTTCTGACGATCGCCCAGCTGCCCGAGATCGAGCAGCGGCTGTACGTGCAAATGCCCGTCGCCGGCGTGACCCCACAGCGCAGCCTTGAGCCCCATTTTTTCAAAAATGGTATACACCCCTTCAATAAAATCTTCCAGCTTGTCTACTGGCACAATCCCATCCTCTACTACAGGCAACGCGCGATTGCTGCCGTCACCATAAGCTGACACGACCGATGCACCGTGGCGGACTTTCCAAAACTGCTCTTGTTGCTCCAGGTCATGTTCCACCTGCACCTCTGCACCAAAGTCCTCCAGAAGCTTTTTGGTTTTTTTGGTGAGGCGCTTTTGTACCCGCTGATTGGCATCGTCAAATTCTACCAGCAGCAGCACCTTGGGGAATGGTTTGTTAATCACACCCTTCAGGTGATTGGGGCTGGTTTTATCAATAAAGCTCAATAAATTGTGATCCACCATCTCGATAGCGCTTGGCATAGAAGGCAATGCTCGGAGCTCAGCGGCAGCCTTGGCAGCGGCCTCGACAGATGAGAAACTCGCAACCAGCAGCGTAGCGGTCGGGGTATGCGCTTCGGTCTCGACAATTGCCTCGGTCACAATTGCCAGCGTCCCTTGAGAGCCTACAATCAGCGGTGTCAAATCAAACGAACCATCTTTGCGTTTGATTTCGCTGAGTGCATAGCCAGCTGCATTCTTTGTGGTATCACGCTTGGTCAACTCGACAAGCTCTCTGTTCTCTTCGATCAGTGCATCAAGCGCTCGATATATCTCGCCCTCCATAGTGCTCAGACCCATTTTCTTTCCAAGCTCGCGCTTGCTGAGGCGACGCGTCTCAATGACCTCACCGTTTGCCAAAACGACTCGCAGCGACCTGATGAAATCCCTGGTTGTACCGTATTTTACGCTTTTTGCACCCCCCGCATTGTTGGCAATTGCGCCGCCCAGCGTACTGTACTCGAGCGAAGCAGGAAACGGCGGCAGAAAGCGCCCGTGGGTGTGAAGCGTCTGCTGCAACTTGCCATAATTCAGCCCCGGCTGAATGGCTACGCTGCCGCTTTTTGGGTCAAGCTCCAGGATTTTATTCATATGAGCAGGAAATGACATTATAATGCCGCTGCCAAGCGCTGCCCCCGTCTGATCAGTGCCGGCCCCGCGAGCAGTAATAGGGATAATACGACCCCGTTCGGCTAGCTGCCAGGTAAATCGAGCTGTTTTACGGACATCATTTTCGTTGCGCGGGTAGACCACAAGCGCAGGCGTCAAAGAAAATATACTTGTATCGGTGGCAAAATAACGGCGTGCGTCAGCGCTGCTAATTACTTCGCCGACTAAATGTTCTTGCAGATAATGTGCAACCTTACTCATAGCTTGAATCTGTTACCCTCAAAAAATTTAAGCGGTTTGCTACCAGCAATCATAGCACACCCCACAGAAAAAATTGGTAGTTTTTGACGGCTACGATTGCAATTTATACGGTCATGCCCTACAATTACCCCTGTTATTCATTTTTTCCTTTCCAATTTGTTGAGAAGATTCAACAATTTGAGAGAAGGAAGCTTTCTGGGGTTTCTACCACTGACTGGTCAAACTTGTTTGCCCAGCAGTGAGGAAACCGCAGAATTACATTCTGACGCGGGGACGAAAGCGGAATTGGCAGACGCGCTACGTTCAGGACGTAGTGAACATTCGTTCGTGAAGGTTCGTTCATAATTTTTATGCCGCAGTGGTGAAATTGGTATACACGCTAGTTTCAGGTACTAGTGCAGCAATGCGTGGAGGTTCGAGTCCTCTCTGCGGCACCAAAATTAAGAACCAACTTTGGCGCTAGACAATAAGAAAAGTTCCTACAGCTTTAGAATGCATATCAATCAGAGTGGTGTATCAAGGGTGAACCCGAAGAGTACCACTGACACTCTTCGGGTTCACGTCCTTTCATCCCCACCATGAATCGGCCGCCCGCTCGGGCAGCCAATTCAATTTTTTACCCCCTATGGCGTCCTTTATACGGCAAGGACACCAATAGATACCCTCGCGTGCCTAGGGCTTTTTCATGACAGACCAGTAAGACACTCGATCTTTACCGCGCTACTGTACTGAGCGGGTGGTGCGGATCATCCACTCATGGACGTTGTTAAATCGATCTACAGGGCTGTTCATCGTATCGCCTGCAAAGTTATAAAGATTGCCATAAGTCGTGTACACGAACCGCGGACGATATAGTGCGATTGCCGGAGCGTCCTCGCGCCACGCTTGCAAAAACGGCAGATATTTTGCACTGCGCAGTTCGCTGTCAATGCGCGTGCGGCCAGCCTCCAGTGCGTCATCTACCGTATTATTTTTGTAGTCAGAAAAATTAAGTCGGCGCTGTGATCGTACATCAGCCTGTGAGCTGTGCCAGTACGCAAACTGGTCGGCATCTAATCCCATCAAAATACCATACACCAGCACGTCATACGCGCGCTCGGCTATATTTGACTGTAGTTCATCACTTGACAGAGACTGGACCTGCAAATCCACTCCTACCTCGCGCCATTGTGCCTGCAGTATATTCGCTACGTTAGCGTACTCGGCGCTGCTGAGGGTAAATAGTGCTAGCGTTAATTTGCTCCCGTCTTTGTGTCTAATCCCGGTTGCGGCATCTACTGTCCAGCCAGCCGCATCGAGCAGTGCTCGTGCCTGTGCTGGATCATACCCATACTGCACGACGTCCGGGCGGTAGCTTTCGTGCTCGGGAAGCAGCGGACTATGCACGGCGACACTGTCATAACTCAGTGAGCTAACAAGCTTTTTCTTATCGGTAGCCAGTGTCAGCGCCCGACGGACTTCGGCCTCGCCCAGCAAGGGTGAGCCGGTATTAAAGAAAGACATCACTGCGCCTGTCAACGGCACGTTGATTTCTGCTACATCATTTCCGCTGAGCGGTCTCGATAGCGCACCAGCGATGGCATTGAGCTTGCCCTCTTCAAAACTCGCAATCAGCGCCTTTTCATCCAAAAAGGCACGAATGATAAACTCATCAATCTTTGGCCGGCCATGATGATAGTCCGCATAGGCGCTAATAGCAATCCGCTGCTCGCGCTGCTCGGCAGTATCGCCTACCACCTCGATATCCTTCCAGCGATACGGTCCTGTGCCAATCGGCTCGACCGTATTAAACAACGACCCTCGCAGCTCAGATGATGACACCTCGCCCAAGATATGCTTGGGCAGAATACCTGTTGTCAGCGAATATGGGAAAGAAGCCAGGATGTTTGGCAGCGTAAATACCACCTCGTGCGAGCCAGTCTGGGTGATTTTTATCCCCTGCCAAGCCGAAAAAAGCGGTGAGCGCGTATCAGGGTTTTGGACCGTTTTGAACGTGAATACCACATCATCAGCAGTAAGCTCTTCGCCGTCATGCCACTTTACTCCTTCCCTAATCTGTACGGTATATATCTTGCCCGTGTCATCCACCTGCCATCCTCTGGCTAAATCGCCTACTAGCTTGTTGTCAGTGCTGTAGGTCAGCAGCCCTGAAAACAGCAGCCGCGAAACTGACGAATTCACATCACTGGTTGCAAAGATTGGGTTAGCGTTCGTGTACGACCCGATGATGCCTTCGCTATAAATACCGCCCGGAGCCGGCACACGCTTGAGATAATAATCGCCCAGCGCCCTCGTCTGGATCACCACCGCACCGAACAGCAGCACCACGAGCAACACCCAGCTGAGAAAAAACCGACGCACTTCGTACAGCCGGCCAAGCCGCCGGAAAAAATGCCTGTCAATATGCTCTTCGGTCTGCGAGCTAATACCCTCGATTTGGCGCTGACGCTGGCGTACCTTTCTTCTCCAGCGTAACTTGGTGCCTCGATCTATCATAGTATTGCTTGGCCTACCCCTCTTTTTGTTTGTTTAGAGCTGGATGATGTTCGCAATGAGCGACAACGAAAACACTATCACCATAAAAATCGTGATGTTGTGCAGAGATTTTTCGGAACCGCGACGGACTGCATGCACCTCGCCGCTGCCGCCAAGCCCTGCGCCCAACCCAGCACCGCGAGTCTGCATCAAAATAAGAATAATCAGTATCACACTGGATCCAAGGGTAATGTAGTTAGCTATAGTCATAATTCCTCAACAATCGCGGTCACTAAATAATTTACGATTCCTATTATAACACCTGCGAGCATTGCCGCACCAAAACTTCCGACCTGCAGCGGCTCATAAAGATAGCTTGCAAGCATTACCATCAATCCATTTACTACAATCATAAACAACCCCAGCGAAAACAAAATAGCCGGCAGGCTCAGCAGCACCACTAGCGGTTTAATGAGTGAGTTAATCAGCGCAAGTATCAGTCCGGCAATCACGATGATACTCGTCTGCCCCTCGAAGCTGATGCCGCCGTTTAAAAACCCTGCGGCAATCCAAAGCCCGAGCCCACATACAACCCACCGTAAAATAAATCGGGAAACAATGCCTCTCATTTCGTTTCTATTGTAGGCGACTCTAGCCCAGACGGCAAGAAGGCGCTGAGATTTTCCACGCCATTTTCGGTAATTAATACGTCGTCTTCTATTCGTATGCCTATACTTTCCTCTGGAATATAAATACCCGGCTCTACGGTCAGCACCATCCCTGGCTCGAGCGGACGCGTATAATCAGCCGCATCATGGGTATCAAGCCCCAAAAAGTGGCTGGTCAGGTGAGGATAGTATTTTTTGAGCAGCCTCTTGTCGCCCACATCGTCTAGAAGCTGCAGCTTTTTGAGCTCGACTGCCATAATTTTATCGACCTGCTGTTCGTAGGCCTTCATATCTATTCCTGGTTTTAGCAGCTCTAACGCCTCATGATGAACCTGCTGCACAGCACGAGCTACGTCACGTTGCCGTTTGGTAGGACGCGCCGTTGCATAGGTACGGGTAATATCAGCGCTGTAATTTTCTACTTCGGCACCCACGTCCAGCAACAGCAAGTCGCCAGGATGAATCGGCTGATTATTACGAATGTAGTGAATCGTGGCCGCATTTCGCCCAGCCCCGACAATCGGCTGGTAGGCATGGCCGTCGGCGCCCAAGCGGATAAATTCGCGGGTTAGGTCAGCTACTGCTTCACGCTCGTTTTTATACTTTTTAAGACGCTTCTGCACGGTACTCAAACCCTTGCCGGTAATCCGGATGGCTTCTTTTATGGCGCGTGTTTCGGGCTGCTGTTTTATCTGCCTGAGCCTGGCGATTGTCTTACGGACATCTACTACTTCCAGTTTCCTGTGCTTGCCAAGCTCTGCAAGCAAGGCGGCTCGCGCCGGATTAGCATAAAACCCGAAATGCTCGAAGTAAGCTTCGGCCGGTGCAATCGTATGGACTTTCTTGTATTTTTTCAGCAGCTTGTCCAGGCGGTTCCAGCCGTCGTGGTGCTCCAGCACTTCATCAATTCCTGACCGCGCCTTCATGCCCTTGATATCCAACGCTCCGTCCCACTGGTCGCGGTGCTCACTGCGCTTCGGGGCAATCAAGAATGTTCCGGTACCATTGATTATCAGGACGAAATCCGGCTCGTTAATCCCTGTCAGATACCAGAAATTGCTATCTTGGCGGAAAGGAAATGTCGTATCAGCGCTGCGCTGAAGCAGGCCGCTGGCCGCCAGCACGATAAGCTCGGAGCCGGTTTCTGACTGCAGCCGCTGGCGGTTGCCAGCAAAAAAATCATCTGTAAATAAGTCGGTCATGATGTCTTGCCGATTATAGCGCACCGCGCTTGTTAGCGCGAAGATATTGGCGCAGTATGGTCGTTTTCTTTTCACCAATGAGATGTATCAGCTCATCTTTTCTGGCCTGATCGATCGCTTTGTAACTGCCAAAATATTTGAGTAACTTTCGACGAGTTTGCGGACCGATAGTGGGAATATCATCAAGGAGACTGGCTGTCTGCCGCTTGGTCTTGAGCGTACTATGGTAGCTCACTGCAAAACGATGCGATTCATCACGAATCCGTTGCAGCAGCTTCACTGTGTGCGAATTCTGCGGCAGGCGCACCGTTAAAAATTCGTCACTTTCCAGCACGGTACCATTAAGCTCTGTAAGCTTTTTGCGATTTAGTTGCAAAAAAGGCCAATCTTTTTTGATAATTATCTCCTCAAACTGCTTGGCCAGTCCAATAGCCGGCCGATTGCATTGCTTGTCACGAAGCACCTCGAGCGCAGCTCTCAGCTGCCCCTTGCCGCCATCGATCAGGAACAAATCCGGCGCCCCCCAGGATTTTATATTTTTTTCGCTAAGCCGCCGCGTCAACACTTCACGCATATGAGCAAAATCATCATTGCCCGGCAGACGCATTTTGAATTTTCGGTAGGCGCTTTTATCAGACACACCGTTGGTAAATACCACCATACTGGCGACGGTATCGGTGCCCGACATATGGCTGATGTCAAACCCCTCGATTCTCCTCAGAGTGTTTACTCTCCTGGCCTGTCCTGCAGCAGGGTTAGTCGCATCACCAGAGCTGCCAGCAGGCTGCTGCGCTGCTGATGGCTCGGCCCCATTCACTTCAGCACCTTGCGCTCTATCGGACAACCCAAGCAGTTCGGTAAGATCATTCAGCGCATGATCCTTGGACAAATCAAGGTTTTCTTTATCGCTGAACAGCACCTGTTTGTGCAAATTCTGCAGTGCAAAGACCTGGTTGCGAATATGTGCCGCAGATTCAAAATCCTGTGCTTTCGACGCCCGCTTCATGTCGCGCTCCAGCTCACGAATCACCTGAGTCCGCTTGCCCTGAATTACAGATATAAGCTTGCGCAAATTTGCCCGATATTCCTCAAGCGTCGTTTTACCCTCCTCGAGTCCCGGATCTAAGCCGAGGTGATAATACAGCGACGAACGCTGGGCCTGCGTCTGGGTACGTACCGCAAATGGGAAAATCTTGCGCAGTATCTTCAGCGCCTGGCGCACCACCCCGGCACTCACATACGGGCCGTAGTAGCGCGCCCCGTCATCCAGCGGACGCCGTGTGGTAGTCACGGTCGGATGCTCGCTGTCATAGTCTATACGGATATAGGTCATCGACTTGTCGTCGCGCAGCAAAATATTGTATCGCGGCATGTAGCGCCGTATCATTTCGGCCTCTAAAAAAAGCGCCTCCATCTCGCTATCGACCTCGATCCAATCCACATCAGCAATATCAGCTACGAGAGCTTCGGTCTTTGGGTCGCGGTTACGAGATTTTTGGAAATACTGGCGTACCCGGTTCCTCAGCACCGCGGCCTTGCCTACATAAATAATCTGACCCATAGCATCCTTGTGAAAATACACGCCAGGACTCGTGGGCAGCTCATTGAGTTTTTGCGATAATTCCAACGTCATTTACAGAGGTATTATACCACGTATATTGACAACACTTGACAGATGTGATATAATGTAAAATAAGAAGAATTTACTGTCATAATCTTTTGCTTTATCAGCACAGTCGACAGCCGTGCCAGGAACCCCCTCTGACTGGCATTGCCCTGCTGGCACGCAGTTTTCCTCCATCCCGTTTCCGAAGGGTAACTACGACCTTTCGCACGCCACCACCGACACCAGCTCCCATTCACCGGCTTCGGGCGACTTTTTTATCTCGTAGTTGTATATACCATAACCATATTCGTACGCCATTGCACCCTTTGCCACGCCACCGTCATAGCTGTGAATTGTCATTTTGTATTCGGTGCCGGCTGGGATATCCATAATTGCACTGCTTGCTGACATTTCAAATTTGGAGATTTTTTCATCATTAAATTCAAAGAATCCATCGTCGGACCTGACTGCATCGACCGCGTGAGCTTGGTCCATCAAGCAGGCGTCTTTTTTGCCTTTTGATAATTCTCGCGCTTGCTCGAGCGATGAGAGCGGCGCAATTGACTGAGCAGCCTGATCGCTACTTATAAATATAAAGCCTGCCACAATAAGCACCGCCCCGAGCCCGCCGACTATTGCCAGGGCTCTGATTTTTGCTGCACGATTACTCATTATTCCCCCTTTGATATGCTCTTTTATTATTTCTATAAACGTCCCGATATAGGTCTGCATAGCAAACCAAAATAGTTCCTTGTCTGCCTGGACGTGCTCGTGACACAGATCAGAAAATGTCTGCAGCATCGGCTCGGCAAATCGCTGCTGGTACGAGACTGGATACAGTCCCAGCAGCCTCTTATAAGCAGCCTGGTATTTTTGCGCAGACTTTTTAATGGGCATAGGCTGCCGCCATTGTCCCGACTGCGTGGCGACGGGTAAGTGCCACCACCCTTTCGTAGCGCTCAAGTTCAGCTGCCAGAACTTCTTGACCAAGACCTGTTATTTTGTAGTAAATCCTTCGCTGGTCGTCCATATTGGGATCTATTTTTTTGTCACCCTCGGCGACAAGACCAGCGTCCAGCATACGCTTGAGCGAGCCATAGAGCGTACCATTGCCCATAGAGACTCGGCCCTCAGAATCGGACTCGACCTGCTTCATAATACCGTAGCCGTGCTTTTCACCTCCTGAGAGCGCCATCAATATATACAGCACTGCGGGCGTGAGCGGCGTAAACCTTTTTGTGTTAGCCATGTCTCATATACTATGTCCGTTACGGACCTATGTCAATATCAATTGTTATAATCTTTTTCTACGACTCTTCTTGGCTAATCTGATAAGTCACAAAACCCCAAACTGCAAAAATTACAGATTGCAGCAATGCGAAAAAATTAACTGGCTGACGTAATTTATCACCGAAAAACCCCACAAAACTAATAGGCGCACCCCTGATAAGTATACTCGTGATGAGCATGCACCATAGGAGCATTACCAGCAGTCCGGCTTTTATAAACGCAGGCCGTAGCGCGTTGTCCGCACTCATCAGCAGCACCCCAGATGCACCCATTCCGTGCAAGGTCATGAATACAAAAGTAATCGGCAGTATAAACGGATCAATCAGCTGGATTTCTGGACCTACCGGTGCCAGGTAAGTACGTAAGGTATGATAAAAATGACTAAAGCTCACCAGCTGCGCGACCGTCATTGCCAGCAAAAGCACCCCAAAACCAATAAAAATCATTTGTTTTGTTTCGCCGCGCATACTACTTAGATTAGCACAAGCTAAACGGTCTGGAGCTGTTTGACGCAAGGTTCGCAGACGACGTGGAGCTTGCGGCGGATGTTGGTGGAGTTGATTTGATTGCTGGTTTTGGCGCCGCATTTTTCGCACTCTGCAATGTCTTTTGCTTTATCCGAGAAACCCATCTGCATGCGGTCGTCAAAGACAAACAGCTTGCCTTCCCAATAGCCGTCATCACCGTATTTTTCACCGTATTTCACTATGCCGCCGTCCAGCTGGTACACCTCTTTGTAGCCGCGGTGGCGCATCAGCACGCTCAGGATTTCACAACGGATTCCGCCGGTGCAATACGTCACAATCGGCCGGTCTTTGTATTTGCTGATTTCGCCCTCTTCGATATCTTTTATAAAGTCACGGCTGGTAGTGACGTTGGGAACGATGGTGTTCTTGAACCGGCCAATCTGGGCTTCGTACATATTACGGCCATCATAAAAAATCACCTCGTCGCCGCGCTCGGCCATCAGCCGGTGCAGCGCCGCAGGCTTCAACCGCCTGCCGCCGCCCTGTATACCACTATCGGTCACCACCAGCTCGTCGGCTGCATCAAAAGCGACGATTTCTGGCTTTACCTTTACCTTGAGTTTTGGAAAATGCTCTGCCCCGCCGTCACTCCATTTAAAAACTATGCCTTTGAATTTTGGATGAAGATTCATCTGTTTTACATACGCCTTGAGCGCGGCCATGTCACCGCCCAAGGTGCCGTTAATACCGTGCGGGCTGATAAGAATACGTCCTTTGATGCCAAGCTTTTCGCACAAGGTCCGCTGCCAGAACATAACTGTCTCTGGGTCTGAAATCGGCACAAATTTATAATAGAGAATTATCTTTTCCATCAGGGGTTAAATTATAGCAAAACCTACAATATTCTCAAAATTTGAACGGCCGTCGTATAATTGGGAATATGAAGAGATTATCACCGAGTACTATTCACATTCTTAAATCATTTATACCGTATACCGAGGCCAACCTTCGGCTGGCTTTTAGTCCAACGAAGTTTTTTTATGAACTTGAGACAAAGGATAATATCAAAACCTCTGCCGCTCGAAACGCCTACTACCGCGCAATCAAGAAAGGCCTGCTCGTTATAGATGAAAGAGGCATCCCACGACTTACAGATAAGGGCAAGCTTTCGCTCACACCCTACACCCCTCAAAAGCTCGGAGCAGGCACAAAAATGATGGTCATATTTGATATCCCAGAAAATGAGCGTCACAAAAGATCTCATTTGCGTGCGCTCCTGCACGAACTTGGGTTCAAAAAGACTCAACAAAGCGTCTGGGTGTCTGAAAATGAGTGTCGTGAATACTTAGCTGCCGAAATAAAAAATCTCGAACTCGAGCCGTATGTTGAAGTATATGAATCATTTCGCATCAAAGTATAGATTCCCAAAAATTGAACGGCCGTCACAAAATTGAGAATATCTTGTTTATTGGGGGGGGTTATTGATGGTCGGGTTTAGCAGGGGTCGAGTTCTGTGCGCTGAAGCTTTTGCCCGCTGTCTGTAAGGTAAAGAAAAAGCTGCGGGACGCGAACCCGCAGCTTTTTGGCTTGATAGCGAGCGTTCGCCTACTCTTCTTCGCTAGGCGACTCTTCTGGCTGAGCTTCATCAGTGACTTGCTCTGGCTCAGTACCCTCTGCCGCCTGCTGTTCAGCAAGTGCAGCATCTGCTTCAGCGATTTGATCACGTGGAGTCTCTACGGTTGCTACCGGAAGCTCCAGGTCGCTGACCATTACTACATTATCCGGTAATTTAATGTCGGCCACAGTAACCTTATCACCATCCTCAGCAAGCTTTTCACCAGGGACAAACAGTTCGTTCGGTAGGTTGTCCGGGGTCGCCTCTACCTCCACGGTATCGAGTGTCTGTAGCACCATCAGGCTGACACGCTCTGCCGGAATCTCACCTTCGATTCTTACGGGCACCTCAGCCACTACCTTTTCGTTGCGTTTTACCGCATGGAAACCGACGTGGCGCAGTGTGTTTTTTGCAACGTTTACATCTATGTCCTTGATCATCACTAGGTGTTGTTTGCCATCGACATCCAGCTCAATAGGATGGTGCTTGCCAGCCTGGCGGTAGGCCTTTGTCAACGCTATGAAATCTATGCTCACCGCCTGTGACGGCTTGCCCTTTTCGTAGACGTTTGCCGGTACGATTCCTTGGCGGCGCAGTGCCTTTACACGTTTGCCTAGTTCTTTGCGCTCGGTCGCTTTCAAAGCGATAACATCGCTACTCATTATATATTCCCCTCTAGAAAATTATCGTACCTACCATTATAGCAGATTTTTCAATGTACTTTGAGTGAAGCTACAGTGCTATACTGCCTAACTATGGACTACTTTGAAAGCCTTATCCGCAGCGGCGGATTGATTGGCCTGATCGCAGTCGGGTTCGTAGTTTTTGCTGAGAGCGGACTGCTGATCGGCATTCTGCTGCCTGGCGGTGACACCACACTGTTACTGGCCGGTTCGTTTGCAGCCACCGGCCGATTACCTATAATTCCGCTGCTACTTGTAATTGTCGCGTCAGCTATTATTGGCGATAACGTCGGCTATGAAATCGGCAAGCGAACTGGTCGGCGGATTTTCCGCAAGAAAGAAAGCTTCCTGTTTGACCCCGACCACCTGCTGACAGCCGAAAAATTCTACGAACGCCACGGCGGTAAGACAATTATACTGGCACGCTTTGTGCCCATGGTTCGTACTTTTGCACCGCTGCTTGCCGGTGTTGGCAAAATGCCGCGCAGACGCTTCATGTTCTTTAACGTTGTCGGTGCGCTTATTTGGGGTATCGGTATAACAATGGCCGGCTACCTGCTAGGCAGCCTACTAGGCGACCGCGTAGAAGACCTGGACAAATACCTAATTATGCTTGTAGTTGTGGCGACTGTAGTGGCCTTTGCGCCAGCCTTGTATCACTTGATTCAGCTCCGAGTAAAACACCGCCGCCGAACCAAATCGCTCCAGGAAGAGCTTCAAGAAGCATCAGCCACCATCGAAGAAGACGTTCAGGGTTAATTAGTTTGCTTTTTATAGGCTAGGCTTTACTTGCGGCAATTATATACTGACAGCAATATGGTGCTAAATATACCCTCGCTTAACTAAGCTCTAGCCACAGGCTCCACCCCCGCCAGCACCTGGGGCAGTAGTATCCATTGGCTGCTTAACGCCATCCTTAAAGTAAGCACCAAGTCTTAGTCTTAGGTCGGGGTCGGGGTGAGCCGTGCCGTAGTTTAGAGTAATACTGTCAATGGTTGAGCCAATCACATCGGGATAGGTGACAGTTTGGCTGTCGTCAATGGTTAACCTAACCCAGACGTAGCGGGCACCAGAGTCGAGAGGGTAGTCAATACCAGACTTGGCATTAGAGATAACGGTTTCTGTCCCAAAGCTAGTTGAGCAAGCGAGTCGATACTGAAGAGTGTAGTTGCCATTACCAGAACCAGTGAAGCTTAGGGATGAAAGTTCACGAGGAGACTCAAGATCGATGAGCTTGGAGTAGGAGGCGGTGGCGGGCGGGGAGTTTATCGGAGCATATTGGACATCGTCACGATAGGCATATACACCAGACTGTCCTCCAAGTACGTAAAGATAGTCGTTGTAAACGATAGCTGTGTGACCGTTGCGAGCAGTGGCAAAGCTTGTAGTGGTGGACCAGGGGCCAATAGCGCCGCTGGAATTTATGGGTGCAAACTGGACATCGTTAAAGTAGGTACTGCTTGCAACACTTCCTCCGATTATATACAAGTGGCCGTTGTGAACGACAGAAGCATGAAGATAGCGACCGGTCTGAAAGCTATCAGTAGTGACCCAATTGCCGATGGCACCATTGGAATTTATGGGTGCGAACTGGACATCGTTGAAATAGCTGCTGCCAGAATTTCCCCCAAGCACATACAGGTAGCCATTGTAAGCGATGGAGGTGTGGTAGCTACGAGCGGTGGTGAGACTGGTGGTTGATGACCAAGAGCCAATCGTGCCATCGGAGTTTATAGGTGCGAACTGGACATCGTTGAGGACAGAGCCGCCAGTCCCTCCGATGACATATAAAAAGCTGTTGTAGACTACTGAGCTGTGGCCGCTACGAGCGGTGGTGAGACTGGTGGTTGATGACCAAGAGCCAATCGTGCCATCGGAGTTTATAGGGGCATAGTAGACATGGTCAAAAGCAGATGAGCCATTATACCCTCCGATTACATATAAGTAGTCGTTGTGAACAACAGAGGTATGAAACCACAGATTATCGCTTAAACTAGTGGTTGCAGCCCACGAGCCAATGGTGCCACTGGAGTTGATAGGGGCGTATTGAACAAGGTTGGTCAACCCCCCAATTGCATACAGATAGCCATTGTGGGCGACGGAGGTGTGCCCAACCCGAGTAGTAGGAAGACTTGATGTTGAGGCATAGGCTCCCGTACCCCTTGTATGTCCGGTATTTATTTGGGCATAACGGACATCGTTGAGATAGTTGCTGCCATCATAGCCCCCGATTACATAAATATAGCCGTTGTGAACGATGGAGGTGTGGCTGCGGCGAGCAGTGGTAAAACTGTCAGTAGTAGACCAGTCGCCTATACCGCCATTGCCTATCATAGGGGCATATTGGACATCATTAAGGTAAGAACCATTATACCCACCAATCACATATAGGTAACCATTATAAATCACTGAGGTATGGCTATTGCGAGGAGTATCGAAGCTGGATGCAGTAGACCACGACCCCAAGGTACCGTCAGGATTGATTGGAGCATACTCGACATCACTAAGGTAGCCCCCAGACCCAGACCCCCCAACCACATATAGGTAACCACTGTAAACTAAGGCTGAGAAGTAGAAACGACCATTCGTCATACTATTAGTCGGCGCCCAGGCGCCAATAGTACCATTAGAGTTAATGGGGGCGTATAAAACATCGGCACTTGAACCAGAGCCCCCTAATACATACATATACCCGTTATGAGCCGCTGCACTGTGGCCCGTGTACGTCGTGGGCAGCGTTGTAGTTGATGACCAAGAGCCAATCGTGCCATTGGTATTGATGGTGGCGTAGCGAACATC
>CAZXJN010000002.1:14909-69003 GCA_964641015.1 uncultured Candidatus Saccharibacteria bacterium
TTGATGGGAGCGTATTCCACCGTCTCTTTATGGCTAGAAGAAAATGTACCTCCAAGCGCATATAGGTATCCGTTATAAGCAACTAACGCATGGCCTGTGCGGGGTTCATTCAGCGCCCTTGCGCTTACCACCCACTCACCGATAGTACCATCAGAATTGATGGAGGCGTACTCGGTAATGCCGCTTCCATAAGAAGAGCCTGGCTCCTCACCCCCCACGAGGTACATGCGGCCATTGTAGACAGCAACAGCTGGTCTTACCCTCGTGGATGATAGGCTTGATGTGTTTTGCCATCCCTCTAGCCTCCCCCCGCTCGGTCCAGCCCGACGGATCATATCAGCCTCATAGCTCATGTTGCCTTCGTTGTTGCCTTCGGCAAAGTCCTGGCTGCTGGTGACGGTCACGCTGGGGTCGATACTGAGGGGGTAGGAGGCTTGATGAAGCTTGGTGGCGGTGACGGTGAGGGTGGAGGTGGCTTGGTCATAGCTAAAGCTGGCAGTGGCAGTGCTTTCTTTGGTACCGCTGTCGGTAGCTTCATAGACAATCGGCCGAGGGATGATGAAGGCCAGGTGGGTCTTGGTACCGTTTTTTCTGGCTTGCATGACTTTTTCTTCGTCTGCGGTAGTGCCAAAGGTGATTTGCCCAAACAGGCTGGGGTCTGCAGAGTAGACGCCCAAGGAGCCGTCATCCAGCAGCTTGGCCTCGAGGGATTCGCCGAGGTCTAGGGTGTAGGCAAAGCTCAGGCTGTCGGTTTCGGGCGCATGAGACAGCAGGATGTCTTCTTTGATGCCGTTGCGTTTGACGGTATAGGCCAGGTAGGCGTCGGGGTGTTCGGTCAGGGGGAAGAGGACGTGGCCGCCGTCTTGCTTGCCTTGCCTGGTGTTGAACCGAGGGATAAGTTCAAAGCCAGCTTCCAGCTGGGTGTCATAGAACTGCAGGCCATCCCGGCTGTGCTTAGCGATGCTGGCGCCATAGAGCGGAGTGTCGTCTTCCCCGCTGCCGCCTACCTTGGACTGAAGCTGGGCGATTGGATCGCCAGACATAGAGCTGAGCGCCTGTTTGTTAAAGACATAGGCCCTAGTCTCAGGATCATAGCTGAGCTTGGTGTCGTAGCCAGTGGCAGGAGCGCCCAGGAGGGAGCGGAGGGGGACGCTCAGTTCATAAGATGTCGTCGCATACCAGGCATGATAAAACGGTACGTAGCTTGCGAGCAAAAAGACGGCCGCCGTAGCAGCTGCCTTAAAACGAAAAGCTCTACTGGTGCGAAAATTATGCGGAAAGCGACGGATGGCAGATGGGATCGCTCGAATAAAACGAACTATGCGACCGGGCAAAGATCTCATCATATTCAAAAGCTTACGATGGTGTGGCAAACGACTGTCAGTGCGAACGCTGGATGAAGCTGAGCGTAGATACTGAGCAGAATCAGCTACTGGCCTGAGGCGCGTGGGGCGAGCAGAGGCGGCAGACGAAGGCACGTGCTGATAGCGTGAAACAGGCCGTTCAGTAGAGGACGCTATAGATTGCCGGATATTTTTTTGCGAACGAAAACGTGCGATATAACTGCGATGCATGCGAGCAGAGCGATGTGTTGGAGATATATTTCGAGAACGCATAGTTTTATGTGCCTGTTTTCCTAGAACCCATCAGGGATAATTATCTACTATTTTAGCATAGCTTGAGCGGAATGGACAAACAGAGTACTTACAGAGGTAGCTATTGACAATACTTGACAGGTATGGTACAATGTATTATAAGAAGAATTTACCTAATCTACTATCCCGTCAATGACCTTTTCGATCTCGGGGGTGTAGCGGGCGCTGTAGCTGACATGGTCCTGGATAAACCAAGCCGCTGATTCTATCGCAGCCGTTAACCGTTCGTCATCAGGCTCCTGCCCCTCATATTCGGCTAGAATCATCCGCGCAGATTCATACAAGCTTGTTGCCTCGTCGATATTTGCGGGATCTACCTCTAAAAGCTGTTCTACCGTGTCTAGAAACTGATTGTCGAGATCGAATGTCCTTGTAAGCTCTGGCGATATATCTATTTTATTATAGTGTTTGCGTGCCATGCGACTAGTATAGCTTAGAGCAGTTTTTTGAGGAACTGGCCGGTGTAGCTGGCAGAGGTCTTGGCAATCTGCTCTGGTGTACCGGTGGCAACGATGGTGCCACCCTTGTCTCCGCCCTCTGGCCCCATGTCGATGATATGGTCGGCTGATTTGATGACGTCGAGGTTGTGCTCGATGATTACCATGGAGTTGCCGGTGTCCACCAGCGCGTGGATTACCTCGAGCAGTTTTTTGACATCTGCCATATGCAGGCCGGTGGTTGGTTCGTCGAGAATATACAACGTACGGCCAGTCGCTCGGCGCGAGAGCTCTGTGGCTAATTTGATACGCTGGGCTTCGCCGCCACTGAGAGTCGTAGCTGGCTGCCCCATTCCGATGTAGCCGAGCCCTACGTCGACAAGTGTCTGCAGTTTCCGGGCGATGACAGGCATATTTTCAAAAAATACCAACGCCTGCTCGACAGTCATTTCGAGCACATCGCTGATCGTCTTGCCCTTGTAGTGGATTTCGAGTGCTTCGCGGTTGTAGCGCTTGCCGTGACAGACTTCACAGGACACATAGACGTCTGGCAGAAAGTGCATTTCGATTTTTATAATGCCATCACCTGTACAGTTTTCGCAGCGTCCGCCTTTGACGTTGAAGCTAAACCTTCCGGCTTTGTAGCCGCGGATTTTGGCCTCTGGAGTGCTGGCGAACAGTTCACGAATGGGTGTGAAGAGACCCGTGTAGGTGGCAGGATTCGAGCGCGGCGTCCGGCCAATTGGCGACTGGTCGATTACGATTGCCTTGTCGAGCTCTTTGATACCGATAATGTCATCGTGCTTGCCCGGCACCATGTTGGCGCGCATCAGCCGTGCCTGGAGTTCTTTGGCCAAGATATCGTTGATCAGGCTGGATTTGCCCGAGCCTGATACGCCGCTGACGACCACCATTTTGCCCAAAGGGATTTCGACGTCAACGTTCTGGAGATTGTTTTCGCGGGCACCCTTGATCTGAATTGTTTTGCCGTTTCCTTGGCGGCGCTTTTTTGGCACCGGAATGGATTCCTCGCCGCGCAGGTATCTGCCGGTGATGCTGTCTTTGCTTTTTGCGACCTCGTCTGGGGTACCGACCGCCACTATACGGCCGCCGTGTACACCCGCACCCGGACCAATATCTACCAGATAGTCTGCGGTGCGAATGGTGTCTTCGTCGTGCTCAACGACAATGACGGTATTGCCAAGATCACGCAGATGCTCGAGTGTTTTTATCAGCCGTTCGTTATCACGCTGGTGCAGCCCAATTGATGGCTCGTCCAGTATATAAAGCACGCCCATCAAGCCCGAGCCAATCTGGGTAGCCAGACGAATACGCTGTGCTTCGCCGCCACTGAGCGACACTGCACTGCGTGCAAGATTGAGGTAATTAAGCCCGACATCTTGCATGAACTTGAGCCGAGCATTAATCTCTTTGAACACCTGCTCGGCAATATGTCTCTGAGTGTCGTCGAGCTTGATGGTTTTGAACACCTCTACTGCATCGTCGATCGAGAGTTCGCAAATGTCCATAATTGACATTCCGTCTATGGTAATCGCCAGGACCTCTGGTTTGAGCCGACGACCCTTACAGACAGCACAGGGCCGCTCCTGCATAAACCGCTCGATGTCACGACGGATAAAATCGCTGTCGGTTTCTTTGTGCCGACGCTCGAGATTCGGTATGACCCCCTCGTAGGTACTATCGAAGCTTCGGCCAGTGCCAAGTGACACGCGGTAAGTTTGATTGCCCGTACCGTAGAGCAGCCGCTCAAGGTCCTCTTTTTTGAGCTCGCCGGTGGGTACATGCAAGCTGAATCCATAGGCATCAGCCACGGCTTGCATTTTTTTCATATACCAAGCATCGACATTGATACGGTTATAGGGACGGATGGCGCCCTCGGCAATAGTCAGACGACCATTGGGAATGACAAGGTCAGGGTCAACCTCGAGCCGGTTGCCAAGACCCGTACAGACAGGACAGGCACCATGCGGCGAGTTAAAGCTAAAGGTCCGCGGTGCAAGCTCGGGAATAACCACATCGGGGTGGTTGACACAGGCATACTGCAGTGAATACACGGTGTCTTTTTCGGTGTCAGCATTGTGAATTTTGAGCTTGCCATCTGATAAATCAAGCGCCTGTTCGATACTTTGGGCAAGCCGCGAACGACTGGCTTCGTCATTGACAAGGCGATCTACGACAATTTCTATGGTGTGCTTGTAGTTTTTATCCAGGCTGGGAAATTCATCCAATGAATAAATCACCCCATCTACCCGCGCCCGGGCAAAACCCGCCCGCATAAACTGCTCTGGCACGTGCTCGAACGCGCCTTTTTTGTCTATCACTACGGGTGCGAGGACAATAAGCTTGGCGCTAGCAGGTAATTTTGTGACTTGCTCGATGATGTTTTGGACAGTCTGACGAGTCACACTCTGGCCGCAAATAGGACAGTGCGGTGTGCCAACCCGGGCAAACAGCAGGCGGAGGTAGTCATAAATCTCGGTCACGGTTGCCACGGTACTGCGTGGGTTGCGGCTAGTGGACTTTTGATCTATTGAAATCGCAGGGCTCAGGCCGTCGATTTGATCAACTTCGGGCTTTTCCATCACCCCAAGAAACTGGCGGGCATAGGAACTCAGCGATTCGACATAGCGGCGCTGACCCTCGGCATAAATAGTATCAAACGCCAGACTAGACTTACCAGACCCCGACAGGCCCGTAATCACCACAAGCTTCTCGCGCGGAATAGTGAGGTCAATGTTTTTGAGATTGTGCTCTCTTGCACCTTTGATCTCTATAAAATCAGCCAAAATAAAACTCCTAAACGGATAGATTATACAGGGAAATAAGGATTTTCTCCACCCTGCCTAGAGAAAACCCCCTTGAGAGACTGTCAACGAATCCGCGGCGGACTGTTCGTGTACCTTCTATCATATTTTGTGCCATTTCTCTCAACTCTAGTTTTAGTTCGTTGAAGGACCCTTTCACCGATGTCAAAACCCTTGATGTGTAAATACCGTGGGACCTTGATTTTTGCTAAGTTTCGCTTAGTCCTGCGTGCAGCAGGGCTACCGCTTTTGCCCACTCTTTTGCCTGTATTTATATGTGGCTCATATGGCCTGCCGTTAGGCCCTAGTCCGACCCTAAGTCTTGCTTCCTGATAAAAGATGGTGCTGATATGATCTCTGATTTCTTTGAGAATCTCGTCACGATCATTTACATATATGCCCACTTTTTGTCTCTGATGCCCTAGCGGCTGAACAATGGGCTTATCGGGGTATAGGCACAGATCGCCTAGCGCAAGACTCGATAGGTAATCACCTGCTCTATTTCTGGCATTATCAAGTGCTAGCTGATCCCTTTCGCTCCTTACCAGAACCCTGGTCTCACGGCTATCAACCAAAGTTATATGTAGGCTATCTCTGTCAACGACTTCGATACCAGCCCGATACAACTCTCCATAGAACCTCGTAAAAGCAGGTGTATGTGCGTCTACGCTCAAGATAGCGCCAATGCCGACACTTTCGCCGATCTTTGCCACAGCTTCACTCCCTTTGATGAAAGTTTATCACCAAACTTACCTACGTAATGTTGTATTAAAGTACTCTGTTACAATAAGCAGTATGAATATACTCAAACGCTATGGAAAAATTATTCTGTTTGATACGCTCGCTGTGCTTTGTTTTATTGGGGTGATTTTATTTGGCTGGCTGCCGGGGCCTGGCGGTATACCTTTGTTCTTGCTCGGGCTGAGTTTGCTGGCAGTCAACCACGACTGGGCTGAGCGCTGGCTAGAGACCGCCAAGCACAAAGGCGTGTCGTTCAAAAAATGGATCTTTCCCGATATACAGTGGATTAGACACACGTATGACGTACTGACAATAAGCGGCACTATCATCGCTATCACAGTGCTGGTGCGCGAGAACAACCGACTGATAGAGGGTGCTGCTGTGGCAGTAATGGTGTTTTGTTTGTTTGTATTCCTTGTTAACAGAGATCGATTTGGGAAGTTTGCCGACTACATCAAGCCGAAGAAGCCACAAGCATAAGCATATTTTATAATATTATTGATAATAGATTAAATAATTGATATAATCGCCTAAACGTAAAGGTGGCGATGATGCTCAATTTTATTATCCTTGGCTATGTACCAGGTACGTCTATCCAGATATCCTTTGAGATGTATCTGGCTCTGTTTGCCTGGTGCCTGCTTGCGCCCGCCCTTGTTTGGTATGGGGCTCATTATACGCTTCGCAAAAAAGCGCTGCGTATCGCTGCCATCCAGTTAATTTCACTCTAGACATCGGGGCTGGGGAGGATGCTCTCGCCGTAGAGCTGGAGCTCTTGGATAAGATACTGCTGCTCTTGGGTAAGATTTGTCCTGGCCGCAAGCTCACCGAGGCGTTTGAAGAATTTGCTGACGCGGCTTTGCTCGCCACCGCTCATCAGCGCCTGATAGCGATGCTGCTCCCATGCTTCACGCTCTTCTTGAGATAGTGTATGCAAAAAATTACGAGCCTTGTACAGCGGCAGCAGTGCAGTCAGGCGCGGATCCTTGAATTCTAAATCAATGGTGCGGATTTCATTCTCATCAGCAGCCCTCACCACTGACATTGCCGTCCTGTCTTGATCATCAAAAAATCCGTCATAGAGCTGCCCGTCAACATCTTTGCTGTCAGAAATAAACTCAGCTTGACGCTGCGTATCCATGATCTCTAGCGCAGCTGACAAGTTTTTGAGCAAATCAGGATATTGCTTGAGCGCCTGACGATGCTGTTCTAGTTGCTGCAAATCAATCTGCAAGCGCTCTTGGACCGATGCATCTGCAATTACGCCCATTGGCGCGACACCCGGACAGCGATTGTACTGCAGTGTCTTTACAGGAAAACGTTTGGTCTCATCCTCTGGCCGTGCTCGCCACGCAGCCGCAAGTTCGGCGGGTGACATATGAGCAATTTCTTTTGGGTCATTGCGCAGGTCGTACACAAGCGAACCTTGCTTGCCGGGGTGGTCGCCGAGGCGAATCGCAACGGTGGTCTTGTGATACACGCTCGGATACTTACCGCTGGTGTACACGAATGGTTCGCCAGCCTCAACCAGCTCTTTGACCTTGCGTTTATCGCGCATACTGAGCAGGTAGTCAAAAAGCCTCTGCTGCTTATTGTGCACAAGGCGCGCCACTGCAATCGTCGCCAGTACGTCGCTAAGCGCATCGTGTGCATTGGCGTGATCAAGCTTATTGAGCGAGGTCAGTAGCTCTAGCCTGTTGGTTGGCTTGCCGTTCGTGTCATAAGGCCACTCGATACCATCTGGCCGCAGCGCCCGGGTCATTCGAACGACATCAAGGATATCCCACCTCGACCGGCCATCGCGCCAGCTCCACTCGTATGCATCATAAAAATTACGATAATGCATGAAGCGCATAAATTCATCGTCAAACCGCACGCTATTAAACCCGACAAAAATCGTGTCGGGCCGTGCAACCTTATCATGAAAGTGCCGCAAAAACTCAGCCTCGGTCACGCCATCGGCGCGAGTTGCCTGCGGGGTAATGCCTGTTACTAAAATCGCATCCGGCTCTGGCAGCACATCATCACTCAACTTAATTAGCAAATTATCAGGCTCTTCAATCGGCTTGAGGTTCATGTCGGTACGCTGGCCTGCAAACTGCATCACTCGTGCGCTCCGCGCATTGGTACCGCTTGTTTCTAGGTCGTAAAAATAAAAACTGGCACTCATACTAATGAGTACCAGTGTAGCACTAGTTTGTCTTGAAGTTTATAATGATCGCTTGCGACCACGCCCGAATAGGGATAGTAATAGGCCTCCACGCGCCCTCATCTCTGCTTGCGCCCTTGTCTCTGCCTCTTTTTGCATCTTGATATGATTTATTCCCGTGGTAAGCACGTCATAGAGCAGGTGGTGGTTATCATCTGTGTCTGAGTACTCAGCTAGGGGAAATAGCTGATGTATTTTTACACCCTGTGAGCCTGGAGTTATTCTAAGCTCTGTCTCACCACCGTCCGTAGATTCATCACCGTGCCGTACACCTAGATACAAAGAGAACCGACTCAATCTAAAAATATCTGCCTTTAGTTCATCAGCGCCATGCGCAACATCGAGATCCTGAATGCATTTAGTATTGCCGATTTCGAAAAGCACCGCATCTACAAGCGCTACGTTTTCCTGTCTCATCTGCTCAGGAGTTAGGCCTAGATCACGACTTACTTCTATATTCTGATCTGTATATCATCTTTATATTATACCATCAATATTCTAAGCTTGTCAACATTATTTTATACTTCTGCCGTTGTAGCTGGTGAAAATTCGGTTAGTATTCGATCTTGTCAATCTGACCGATCTGAATGACATCGCCTTTGTTCACGCCTTGACGTTCGATCTCTTTCATAATACCCATCTTTTTCATAATATCACGCAGACGACGGACACCCTCTTCGTTATCAAAATCAGTGCGGATGGCAAAACGTTCGATCTTTTTGCCTCGCACGAGATAGCCGTCGTCACGTTTTATAAGCCGCCACGGCAAATGCTCTGGATCGAGCCGATACACAGGAACGTCTTCATCATGTGTCGCCTCTGCTTCTGCCTCCAGCTCTGCCGCTCGAACACGAGCTACCTGGTCCTTTACTTCGTACAAAAGCTCGTTCAGGCCCTTTTTGCTTTGTGCAGAAATAGCAAACAGCGGTGTTTTTGCAGGCACCACTGCCTGAAGTTTTGAGAGCTGATCAACTACTATATCTTCATCAAGCCCCTCGGTTTTGGTAAGCGCCACGATTTGCGGCCGTACAGACAGATCTGTCTTGTACTGTGCAAGCTCGTTCTGAATTGTCTGGTATGCGCCTGCGACATCCTCGTTGTACGCGTCAATCAGATGAACCAGCACCTTAGTGCGTTCAATGTGCCGCAAAAACTCGTCACCAAGCCCCTTGCCGCCGCTGGCGCCCTCGATAAGCCCCGGGATATCTGCAAACAACAGAGAAGTACCCTTGTCGATATCGACTACACCCAGATTGGGGCGTAGCGTTGTAAACGGATAGTTGGCGATCTCTGGGCGAGCATTGCTGACTACGCTCAGCAATGTAGACTTGCCTGCATTAGGCAGGCCTACCAAGCCAACATCTGCGAGCATTTTTAGCTCAAACACCGCATTCAAGCTCTCGCCTGGCTCACCGCGTTCAGCTACACGAGGCGCCTGCCGCGTAGAGCTGACAAAATGCGCATTGCCAAACCCGCCTTTACCGCCGCTGGCAATAATCACCCGCTGCCCGTCCTCGCTCAAATCAGCAAGCTGCGCTCCGTGCTCGTCCGTAACTACCGTACCGACCGGCACCGGCACCTCGAGATCTTTGCCGCTTTTGCCGTGCCGCTTTTGCTTGGCGCCGCTTTTGCCGTCTTCGGCGCGGATAGCTTTTTGAAACCGAAAGTTTGCAAGCGTATTTTGATTGCGGCTCGCAACAAGCACTACGTCACCGCCGTCACCGCCGTCACCGCCGTCGGGACCGCCCTTATCGACATAGATTTCATGGCGAAAACTAACCACGCCGTTGCCGCCAGCACCAGCAGTAATACTCACAGTAACTTTATCTACAAACATATGTAATTAATTATACAACGATTTTTATTGTATGAACAGAGGTAGATTAGTGAATATACTTGTAGCGGACTGCTTCATGAGGGCTAAAGACACGAGTAGTCACTTCGTAGCGGCGACGGCGATTCATCTCTGACACGAGCACACTGCCGTCAGGATACACCGCCTCTACATAGGCTACATGGCCTGCACCGCGCTCGGCTGTCACCACTGCCGCACCGGGTCTTGGTGTCCGATCCCACCCCTGTGGAGCATAATTATCCCATGTAGCAGCGTTGCCTAAGTTGGCAGGCAACGGACGACCAGCCTGAATACGTTTGTTTGCCACATACCAGGTACAGTAGCCTGGCACATATCCGTTATACCCATAGATAGCCGTATTGCCAAATGCAAAACCAGCATAGTAGGGCGTCCGCGCTACTACCGGTGCTTTGATCACGCCGCCCGGGATAACAATCCGGTCGTTTGCTACAAGTCCTGATATTTCAGCGTCGTTGAATCGAGTAATGATGTCTTGACTGACATTATATTTTTTGCCAAGAGCCTCTGCAGTGTCACCAGCCTTTACGGTATACACTATGCCGTTAACCGGCGGAATCACTAGTGTTGTGCCGGCTCTTAGCGCACTGCCACGAAGGTCGTTCGACCAGCGAATACTGTCAGATGTCACACCGAACTTTGTGGCAAGCGAAGCAAGCGTATCACCCTCTGCAACTGTATATTCAACGATGTCTGCCTTTGTCTTGATGTCCGAGCTCAGGATTTGCGGCTTGAGCACTGTTTCGTGCGTGCTCACACTTGCACTCAGGCCCGCGCTCACAGAATCTGCTTCATTGATAATTAATCCCGCCTCCGGCAAACGCGCCATCAGTGCAATATTTACTGCAATATCGGTGGCCGAAAGCGTATCAAGCGGATTTGACACCTTGGCCTCGCCTGCCGTATTCAATGCATTATAATTCGCGGCATTTCCGCCCGAGCCATTGACAACAATTGCAATAACTACGAACACCACCAGCAGGTTTCCAGCGACTATTCCGGCGCGGATTACCTTCTTTTTGTGACGTTTGTAGTATTTTGCTGGGCTTATCAGCCAGTTTGATTTCAAATTAGGTGTCCGGGTACGCGATGGTTTGGCAAAGCGTTTCGGAAGCGTGGGTAAACTACGAATAGTTAACTCCTTTGTAGAAAAATTCCTACGTTACGAAACCAGAACGTTTATTTGCTTATCTTTGGGAGTCTATCGACATACTCCGCGCGGTAATCTCCTAAATGTGTCTCTGGAATCGCGCAATTCATTTGCGTAACAGGGGTCAAAGACGAGCTGTTCGACTGAATTGCAGCTCATATGGTACCAAAACCGACCACAAAGGTCAAACTGCATCTTATTAGGAGTACATGAGAGAATCCACCCCTGTTACTGAATGCGGTAGATAAAATTCTGAAACTTTTCAAGCGCAGGCACCCAGTCGCTGTAGCCCACTCTATTAAACCCGGCAATGCCGTTCATATCAGAGTATTTGATATAGTATTGGCCGTTTTCGTATTTCACCTGCTCGACCACCCCGACATGGCCCCATGACCAGCCAATTCGATCGCCCGCCACTCCAGTAGTCTGGGCAATCGCCCCTGGAACCGGCACTTTGCTGACCATCCAGCCAGGCGTGCGTGCTGCATTGACTGCCCACGTACGAGCGTGCCCCCAGCCCGGAGGAGCTCCACCATGGGCAGCGGCATAGTAGGTGCACCAACCCGGATCGTAGCCGTTGTAGCCGTAGCGCACATAAAAATTAAATACCGGAGCGGGTTTTTGGGCGTTTGGCAGAAAAATCGTAGTACCTGGAACGAGCCCCGTGAGCTCGGCATCATTAAAAACTATCACCTGTTCTGCAGAAACTTTGTAGATTTGAGCCAGCTTTTCTGGTGTGTCACCGCTGCGGACTGTGTAGATGATGCCGTTCATCGGCGGTATCTGCAGGCGGATCTCCGGCTCGAGCGCATCATTCATCAAATCATTCGACCACTTAATACTGTCAGAGGTGACGGAAAACCGTTCGGCAAGCGCACTTACCGTATCGCCCGGCTGCGTCACATATTCAGTAATATCAGCCAAAGTTTTCAGATCGGCGGTGATAATCTGTGGCATAAACGCAATTTCACGGCTCACGGTGAAGGTTTGGAGCTCGGCATTGACTGTATCTGCATAGTTTGTCACGGCTGCAGCCTCTGGCAAGTTGGCCATGCGAGCAATATTTACTGCAATATCAGCTGCCGATAGTTCATCAAGCGGACTGACGGAAGACTGGTTATTGCTTTGCACCCCGTAACTCGCTGCATTACTGCCAGAGTTTGACACAACTACAAAAATCACCAGACCCACTATCATTAAATTTGAAGTGAGGATTCCGTAGCGGACCAGTCGTTTTTTGGTAAAGAGTCTTTTGGTGAGCGGTTTTTTTCTTTTTGCCTGCGTGCGAGGCTTCGCAGCTGGCTCAGAGGCAAGCTGAAGCGCGCTTTTTACCGGTTTTTTGGCAGGTCTAATATCCAGAGTCTTGCACCTTTATCGTCAATATCTACGGGTTAAAGATAGTTGGTATTGTACCAAGCAAAAGCAGTGAGCGTCAATGAGCTCCAGATCACCCTAGCCGCGACAGTTATCCTCTGGTCTTGCAATTCCATGCTGGGACTTGAGCGCTTCGTGCTGCTCAAGACTGGCACTAAACCGCGTAATACAGTCAGTGCCGGCTACAAAGTACAGAAAATCAGTAGCAGCTGGATGCGCCACTGCCTGCAACGAACTAGTGCTCACGTTGCTGATAGGGGCTGGGGGCAATCCATCAATCGAATATGTATCGTATTCAGCTGGATAATTGTCGGTCGCATTAGATTGTAGTTTCATACCAACAGACAGCCGCTTCAAAAACACCTGTGCAGCCTTGGCGCGGTTATCATTCGGCTGCCCGTTGACATCACGATCACCAACCTCGCGCTCTACGATGGACGCGAGAATTACCCCCTCATACACGCTCAGCCCTTGCGAGGCTATGCCTGCGCGAATCTCTTCGCTCAATGCTGCCGCCATTTCGTCAAGCGCCTGGCGAACAATAGTTTGCGGCATAGTACCAGAGATAAACTGATACGAATCAGGATAAATAAAGCCCTCGAGCGATGCCCCGGCTGGCAAATCAGCCATGAGCGGGTGGTCTGCATATTGGCTCCTGTCGAGTGCTTGATTAATCTCAGTCTCTGAAAAATGCGTGTTCGCAGCAAAGAGCGCTTTGATTTGCTCCAAAGAGTTGCCTGGATAAATCGTAAACAAATCATCAGCCACCTCGCCGTCTGTCAAAATTTTAACCATATCCGGCACTGACATCGCTTGGCTTAATCGATATGTACCTGCAATAAACCTCTCGGCCAACTGGTTGCTGTTGACGTATTGGATAAAGGCCCTTGCCGATCTGATAAGCTGCCTATCGCGCAGCCCCTGGGCAATCTGACCCGTTGAGGTGCCGCTCGCAATAGTGAAAGTAACCTTTTCAGTCGCTGCAGAATTAACCGGCTGCAAGTTGTGTTTATAGATACGATTCACGCCAATGTACCCTCCAATGGAAACCGTCAACAGTGCCAGCAGAAAAAAGAGCCCAATTTTACCCCAACGCCTGCCAGATGACTTACCGAATTTATATGGTTTCATCTCGCGAGACCCTGCTTGGCGAGTAATTTGTTGCTACTGCTTGAGCTGTTTATCGTGCAAAAAACCGCGCACCAACTAACATTTCGCCCGTAAGACCTGATCGAATTCACGCTGTGTACTCCTGGTTGTTTTGTAAATAATCTTGCAGGATAATCGCCGCTGACTCGGCATCAATGTCGCCTTTTGTGTACGGCTTGCCGCGATTTTTTAATCGCTCTTCCGCGCGTACCGATGTAACCGCTTCGTCTTGAAACACAAGAGGAATGTCCAGTTTTTTTTGCAGGCTGGCTGCAAATCTGCGCACCTTTTTGGTCTGCTCGGTTTCGTTGCCCTGCATATCACGAGGCAGCCCGACTGCCAGCTCACGCACGTTTTCTTTTGCGATAATATCACAAATCTCCGCAATCGCTGCTGCGTCTGATGCACGGTCAATGGTACGATACGCTGCCGGCAACCGCGCCAGCAGCGATGTCATTGCTACGCCAATGCGACGCTCACCGACATCCAGTGCTGCTGCCATACCACTACTCATTCGAATTATTTCTGTTCCCTGACTGGACTTCTTCCGGGTCTTCTACGACCACCGTGATCTTTTTGGCAGCTTTTGGCGTAGAGTACACCCAGAATGGACTATATGTTACCTCAACCTCCTGAACGCCGGTTATACTTTCTACAAAATCCTCTACTTCACCCCGTTTTTTGCCCTTGGCGAACTCTTTTATTTCTTCCTCGTCAATTTCCGGCCCAGCAACGACCGACGTACGAAAGCTAATAAAAGCTTGTCCAGGTGTAGTGTTATTGTTAATCCGCATAATAGATTTGTCGATACCATCGTCAGTGATTGATTGCCGCTCTAAATCTATCTCCTCGGAGATATCGTGCTTGATGAGTTCAAGCAAATGATCCTTTTCAACCCCGAGCATTGTATAAACAATTTCTGAAGTCACCGTGAACTCACTAGCTTCTTTATCAACTTCTGGGGTAGCGGTAATTTTTGCCTCGCCTTTTACTAATGTCTCTTTGAGTGGGAGCAGTCCGTCCGCCTCCAGCATCGCGGCCAGCTCGTCAACTGCAGCAGCCGTCTGTCGTTCGTCTATCTTTGCGGCCGCATCATCAATATCTTGTTGGCTGACTATCTTGACAAGCTTTGTGGTACCGCCAGTAAATTCATCACTGTTGCTGCCCCTTACATTGCTAAAACCAGCCACTGCAAACGTCTTGCCGTCTTCGATGTTGTACTGTTCACCGTTTTGAGCCGCAACCACATCCACATCATCATAGAAGACACAGTTTGAGGGACCTCCGCCTGATGAGCTATCCAGTCTTGCGGTGGACTGTGTAATAAAGTTCAAACCACCGGTGCTGACCGCTGTACCCTGAGGAATTGTGACCGTTACCGAAGTGCCAAAACAGGGTACCGACAAACGGACCTCGCCAGTAGCCTTGGTGCCATCATCTCGGTCGCCAGTTGCTGCTGCGCGCTCAGTATCAATCTTTTTGGACTCCCTCAGGACTGCGGGTATGTTGTACTGCTGTGCATCGAGCTCAGCAATGCCGGTGCCAGCAGTAAAGTCAAATGAACTCACCACGCTGCTGGTATCGGTCTTGATTGCAATGGTTGCCTTTGGCAGAATAACCGCCGCAAACACCCAGCCCACGATGAGCAGGACAACACCCAGCCCAGCCAGCATAAAACCCAATCGGAATCGCTCGAAATTCGGCACTTTGAGATGTTTGAGTTTTTTGGATTTCTTCTTCGGAACAGTTTTCACCGCTTCGTCATCGACTTTGAGGTTGTCGAATTCTACAACCTCTGTCTCTCCATCATCAATAGCTGTAGATGCCAGCACGCCTATGGCTGCCGACTTATCAATAGTCTCCATGTTGTCAGCTAAATCAATTGACTCTTCTTCGGCAGTATCGTTTATATGGTCCGGCAACGGCGGAACCACCGGCTTGCTCTGAAGGGTTTTAGCAACATGGATTCCTGCTGCGCCGGCTAGCGGCAGCAACGCTGTTTCGGAGGTAATAAGCACTATGCTCTTTTTGGCGCTGGCAGCTGCTTTTTTGAGCAGTTTCATATTAACAATGCTCTGCAGAACAGTAGCACGCTTGGGCAGAACAAGTGCGACAATCTTTTTATCTGATGATTTTACCTTGTCAATGACATGCGTAATCTCATCATCAACATCGATATAAATCGTCTCTTTGCCGGTTGCTGCTGATTTTTTCTTTGCTGTTGCCATAATTTATACGCTAAGGAGCCTGTTAATCCGTTCTTTTATTGAGCCGAGCTTGCTGTCTGGATTCTGCTGATTTAGTGTATCAAGCCCGACGCGCAGCAAACCCATGGCCGTGATATATGTATGGTCGTCGACCGCACCGGTTTTGTCAACAATTCCTACCACTTGATCAGGCGAAATATGCTGGACTACGGGTTTGCGGGTAAATGGCAGTGAAGTATACCAGCTTGATTCAGCAAGCTCGTCCATCAGCATATCGAGCGATGAACCGCCGCCGCAGAGCAAAATACGGTGCGGCAAGTGATCAAGCTTTGGAAACTCGCCCAAGGCCAGCTCTACGCCACTCATCCACACCTCGAGCGTCTTCTCCAGCGCTTCTTTGACTTGGGCCTTTTTATGGGCAGGCAGCTTGCCGGAATCAACTGCCAGTTTTAGGGTTTCTGCTTGTTCAAAATCAGTTGAAAGATCGCGCTCGACAGACCGCGTATATGCCCTGCCGCCAATACCAAACATTTTGGTTCCCTCAACGCCGCCTTCGTTGAGCACTGCAATATCAGTAGTTCCGCTCCCCACATCCATCAAAATAGCGCTCATATTCGCATTTGGGTCATTGCCAATCACACCGCGCGACACCGCAAACGGCTCTGCGGCCACCGCAAGAAGCTCAAGATCAAGCTCGTTTGCCGTCCGCTCCAGCGCTCCGATGTGCACCAGCGGCGCGAACGCAGTATAGAGCTGTATCAATACATCGCGCCCCTGAAACCCGAGCGGGCTGCTCACTGGATAGCCGTCAATCGTGATATTCACGAGCGCGCTGTTTACCAAGCGGATTTCAACATCCTTGCCGCCCAACTCCCATGCCAGCTGCGCCTTTGCCTTGGTGAGCGCCCGCTCTTGGACAAGGCCAATAATTTTTTCCATCTCCGACATATCAAGCGGCCGGCTTGGATCTTTGCGGGCAAACTTTACAGAAGTGGTGATGCCCTTGACCAGCTCTCCAGCGATACCGATTACCGCTCCGCGCGCATTCACGCCAGCCATTTTTTCTGCTTGGCTGAGAGCTTCATCACAATTTGCCACCACGCTCGCGATATCAGCTACTGCTCCGCCCTGCATATCGGCAAGATTCTGGTGCGCCCGCCCCATACCGATAATCTCAATTCTATCTCCAAACACCTGCCCCACCAGCGCTTTGACATTCTGGGTGCCAATATCCAGCCCGACAATATATTCCGGCTGCTCCCCCTCTGACTTGCTGGAACGCTCTTTAATAGAACGTTTTAGTTTACTAAGCATATCCGTAATATTGTAGCACGAAAATACTGTCAACTAACGGTTTTGTATCGATGTTTTCAGCTAAAAATCGTCCGATATTTCGTGAAGCTGAACCACTCCTGAGCTGAGATATACAGTAATATCTCCCTCCTTGAGAGCAGCCACGACTTCAGCATCGGTTGCAATAATTTCAATGAGCGACTCCGGATCTTCTATATCCGGACGCACCTCGCCGCTTATGACCCTGCCTTCATTTGTAATGATGGTTTTGATTGGCGGGCAAGCTATACTTCCTAGCGACCTTGTTAGCTCCTGGGTTAAATAACGTGATTCTTCCGGACCTATTCCTATTTCAAAACGACCATTGTCGAACATAGAGACAATTGACATTTCAAGGGCACCTATTTTATGTTTTTAGCGAGAACAACCTCTGATTTCAGTATCCTCATTCCTCTCATGCTTGTCAATAGATAAAACGCAGTGCTGCATATCACCCTCACCCGCGCACCCGAAGCTCTAGCCGCAGCCTAATAGGCAGCGGCTCTATCGGGCTATCTTCTACGAACACGACGTCCACTGAATCCTTGCTTAGGATGTTGCCAATGCTTTTACCGTAGCGCATTTGTATTGCAAAGTTACCGTATATATTTGGTACGAAAGCAAAATCATCTCTTGGCTCATGAGCGTCTACGGCCATCATAACTTCAGCCGTTTTGTGAACTGGCTCTACTCGAATATCCATGACCCCTTCGCCGCGATCACGCACTAAAAGAGTGGTTTTTTCTATCTCGCTCATTTTCATTTGGTTCCTTTTCTTGATTAAATTGCCTGTTTTTTAGTACGAGCCCAGCTGCGCTCTATGATTATTTCAGCACAGCTTTTATCCTCCGGATGCCGGCGCTTGATGCTTCTTCTTTGATAATTTTAAAGCGTTTGCCGTCTTCGAATAATTGCAAGGTATGATCGACATGCGGGCCGCCGCAGATTTCGAAGCTGAACGGCCGCTCATCTGCCGGTGAATTTGGATCTTTCATACTGTAGACCTTAACCGTATCACCGTAGCGGTCGCCAAATTGGCCCAGCGCGCCCAGTGGGCCGGTGGCCTCTTCGGTCGGATATTCTTTGAAGCTTACCTGCAAGTCTTTAGCAATCTCACGATTGACGATTTCTTCTACCTCAGCAATTTGTTCCGGGGTCATCTTTTGGTCGTGGCTGAAATCAAAACGCAGGCGCTCTTCGGTAATATTGCTACCGCGCTGGATCACGTGATCGCCAAGCACATCGCGCAGTGCCTGGTACATCAGGTGTGTGGCGGTGTGGTATTTTTTGTGCTGCATTGTCTGGCCGCCCAGGCCGCCTTTGAACGTGCCTTTGGCTGCAGTCTGGCTTCTCTCGCGCTGTTCGGCCATTTTTGCATCAAATTGCTCGCGCCAATTATCCGGCACTGCAATCTCTTGTTTGTATGCCTCTTCGATACTTAGCTCTACCGGGAAACCGAAAGTGTCATAAAGTTTAAACAGCTCTTCGCCCGTCAGCCCGTCTGCTTTCATTTTCTCCAGCTCTCTGATGCCCTTGCGCAGCGTTTGACGGAAGGCTTTCTCCTCTTTACCAAGCACCGCGATTATTTCATCGCGCTTTTCAGCTACCTCCGGGAAATCGCCCTGATACATATCGGCAATAACTGGCACAAGTTCTTCCAGGAAATTCTGCTGTATACCTAAGTCGAAACTATACCTGATAGCCCGGCGGATCAGCCGGCGCATGACATAGCCCTGCTCTTTGTTGCTCGGCACGCAGCCGTCGACAGCCAGGAATGCAGCAGCCCGCAGATGATCAGCTATCACCCGCATACTGGTGGTGTTGCTTTCATAGGGTTTGCCGCTTAGTGATTCCAGCTTTTCGATAACCGGCCACATCAGGCTGATTTTGAATACGTCCGGGTCGCCTATTTTGGCGGCTGCGATGCGCTCCAGGCCTGAGCCGTGGTCGATGTTCGGCTTTTCCAGCGGTACGAATTCGCCTTCGGATATTTTTTTATAAGCCATGAAAACATTGTTGCCAATCTCCATGAACCGGCCGCAGTCGCAGTTCGGATGGCAGTGCTCGCCGAATTCCGGATCGTGCGGCGTGCCAAAATCATAAAACATCTCGCTGTCAGGGCCGCAGGGGTCGCCGATAGGCGTGCTTTCCGGACCGCCGCCACGGCTCCACCAGTTCTTGCTGCCGTCATAGTAGAAAATTCTTTCGCCGTCTTTTATGCCGCGCCGGTAGCCGTCTTCCTCTGAACCTATTTCGGCCTCGCCTGCCGTCATGCCCGCCGCTTCATACAGCCGCTTCCAGACCATGGCCGCCTCGGTGTCTTTAGGGATATTGTATCGGTCGTCGCCGATATAGCAGGTAATAAACACTTTGTTCATATCCAGGCCGACCACCTCGCTCAAAAATTCAAACATCCACTCGATCTGCTGCTCTTTGAAGTAATCGCCCATGCTCCAGTTGCCGAGCATTTCAAAAAAGGTCGTGTGGCGGTTGTCGCCAATATCATCAATATCCTGGGCCCGCAAACAGGTCTGTGAGTTAACAATCCGCCGGCCCTCCGGGTGCGGCTCGCCCAAAAGATACGGTATCATTGGCTGCATGCCGCTGCCGGTAAACAGCGTAGTAGGATCGTCTTTCAACACCAGCGCCGCGCGGTTAACAACCGCGTGTCCGCGCTCACTGAAAAAATCCAAATAAGCTTTGCGTATTTCCTGTGCTGTCATCTTGAATCTTATTTTAACAGAGGTAGCTTTAAATATTAAATAATTATGCCGCCACCCAGTACTTGGCTATCCTTGTAAATCACGGCTGACTGGCCTGGGGTGAGCGCGCGGATTTTTGATGATAACGCTATATGTAGCGTCGGTACGCTATATGTAGCGTCTTTGGTAGAAAGCGGCGCTATATGTAGCGTGCCGTCTATGAGCGGTGCACGGTGACGGGTACGGACTTTTATCGGAATTTTGTCTTCCGGCACACCATTTATCCAATGTACATCTGTTAATTTCAGCTCATTATGCCACAAGCGTTCATCGTCTATATCCGTAGTCACGTAGACTTCGTTCTTATCCATATCTTTGCCGACTACGTAGTACGGCAGGCCGCCGCCGACATCAAGTCCGCGGCGCTGGCCGATGGTGTAATAAATAGCCCCGTCATGCATGCCAATATCCCGGCCGTTTTGATCGATGATTCTGCCGCGCGGCTGCTCGCCCAGCTCGTGTTGTAGAAACTCTTTTATCCCTACCTTGCCGACAAAACAGATTCCCATGCTTTCTTTTTTAGAAGCAGTAATTAGGCCGAACTTTTTAGCCAGCTCCCGTATCTGCGGCTTGGTGTAGCCGCCCAAAGGAAACAGGGTTTTATTGAGTGCATCTTCGGTGATTCGGTACAGGAAATAGGTCTGGTCCTTGTTATCATCCGCGGCCATAAGCAGCTTGCCGTCATCGGCCTGGGCGTAGTGTCCGGTTGCTATCATGTCGGCACCGTCTTCAAGCGCGGCATCTAAAAATAGCTTGAACTTAACCTCTTGGTTGCACATAATGTCAGGATTTGGCGTTCGGCCGGCCTTGTAGCCGTCTACCATGTAGTCCACTACTTTTTGGCGGTATTCAGTCTCAAAATCATACATTTTAAACGGAATGCCTAGCTGCACCGCCACCCGCTTGGCATCGTTAAAATCCTGTTTCCAAGGGCATTCAAAGCCCGGCAAGTCCTGGCTCCAGTTCTTCATGTAAACGCCTGTGACGTCATAGCCCTGCTCTTTTAGCAGCGCTGCCGTAACCGAACTATCAACTCCACCAGAGAGCCCTACATATACTTTTTTCACCAACATATTTTACCATATTTCCCCATTTTCTAGGTTCTGACCCCAGAAGGTGGGAAAATATTGTATTGTATGTTATTTATAGAATATGCCAGCTAAAAATACTGTGAGAGCTTTTCAAAATGATGGTTTTTACCATGTGTATAACCGCGGAGTGAACAAGCAGGCGGTATTTTTAGACGATAACGACTACAGAACATTTCTGAACTTATTAAAACGTTACCTCTCTGAAAAACCTGAGGTTCACCCTAAAAACGGTATCTACCCGACTTACAGCAAGAAGGTTGAGCTGCTCGCTTACTGTCTCATGCCAAATCATTTTCACCTACTCCTCTATCAATTGGATGACAAAGGTGTCGAACTCCTGCTGAAGGCTGTGACCACGTCTTATGGTATGTATTTTAATAAGAAATACTCACGTGTGGGTCCTATCTTTCAGGGACGCTTTAAATCAAGTTCTGTTCAACAGGATTCCTACCTCCATCATGTAAGCCGTTACATACATCTAAACCCGAAAGAATATACGTCCTGGCCGTACTCAAGCCTACCTTATTACATTGGTACGCATTCGGCTGCTTGGGTAAGACCTGGGAGGATTATGGATTTGTTTGAACAAAACTCTAAGAAATACCTAGAATTCGTAAGCGACTACGAAGAACAAAAGAAACTACTTAATGAATTAAAATACGAGCTGGCCGATAAATAATATTATGCAATAAATTTACACTTTCTGGGGTCAGAACCTAGACAGGGGTGGGGGAGTGAGTCTGTGGATTATTTGTCGATTGGGATGATGCGGTGCTTCATGCGGTAGCGCACGCGCTTGAGCTGGTATTTTTTACCCAGCCAGAACGAGCTGAGCAGCAGCGGGAATATTATGAGCGCGGGCTGCCACAGTACTCTGGTGCGAAGAGCTGTAGGCGGACTATCGATTGAGGCGGTGCTGACAGGTGCACCATTTACGATTGCCACGACTTGAATAAAGGCTGATTGCCCGTCTGCATCAGTGGCTTTAACCATAATCCGATATACACCCGGCCTATCATAAGCATGCTTGATATCAAACGTACCGGCAGCGTCACGAGTCAGCAACTCGTCTTTGCCATCGCCCCAGTTGATACTGACTGCATACGGTCCGCGGCCACCGCTGATAGTCATTGGCCACGACAGTTCTTGATTAGGGTCGATACCACGACGTGCAAAGTTTGTCGTCAGCGTAATACGCTGTGCTACTTGATCAGGCGACCCAGGGACCAATGGCACCTCGATGTCGTAGACCACATTGACTCGGTTTGATTCGGGGCTGGACTGATCGAGATCGTCGTACTGACGGACTACGAGCTCGTTTGGACCAGGAAATAAATCTATCTGTAAATTATAGCTACCGCCGTCACAGATGTCAGAGCCGCCGAATACATTATTCTTAAACACCCTCACCAGCAGCCCATCGGTACACAAACCTGTCACGGTAATAGGAATCTCGCTAAAAACTGCACCGTCTGCGGGCAGTGATATAGTCGGCGCATCGGTGGGTGGCGGCTGCTGGATACGGCCCTCCATGCCAATAGCCTGATCGCTCGGGTTTGTTTGTGGAGTGGACTGCTGCGCACTTGCGAACTGCATAGGTACTGCAGCAGCAAACAATACCGCCCCCAGCGCCAACAGAAATCTACGTACGCGTTTCATAATTATGTCTATAGTACCCTAGACTGCTTACGCTTGCTACCCTTTGATTATAAAAAGAGGCCCTTTGACCGGCCTCTTTTTATTCATAATACGCTGCTTTGTTTAACGCCGGCGAGTCTTACGACTACGCACGTCCTTGATACGGCTGTATATATATGCAACTGCACCGACCACAATACCCAAGCCGATCAGAATTAGGCCGATAAACCACCATGGCAAGTACCAAAATGTAGCCTTGGCAGTGATTTCACGGGTTTCGTTGCCGTTTTCGCCGTAGAGTATGGTGAGTTCTGCAGTGTAGCGACCTGGCCCGATATTGGTATCACCACAGACCACTGCGTTAATATCAGCACCTGTTTCGGTAGTCTGGTTGATATCTTCTGGGTTGATACAGGCGTCAAAACGACGAGTCTGCCCGCGCAGTGCTAGCTGTTTTCGCGGATTAGCATCTGCTATGGTGTAGATTTCCTCACCAGAGAAATTCTTTACCACGATACTCGCGCTGGGCTGCTCAGCGATATTGCCTTCGTTCTTTAGACGGTACGCAAGTACTTTAGGGCGTTCACTAAAGAATATTCCCTTGAATGACCCCTCGAGACCGCTCGCATCCGGTACAAACGTACCGAACTGCAAGAATGTCAGCTGCTGTGTCGTCTGGCCTGGCACCTTCACGAATATCAGGCTTACCCCAGATGCAGCAATATTAACCTGATCCTCAGAGTTGGCTCCTACTGCAGCGTATTCGATTGCGCTATAGTATGAGCCTGCACCAGTTCCTTCTGGGATAGAGATCGTGATAGGAATCCGAATAGTTTCATCAGGATTAACCACTACCTGCTGCGGCAGGTCAATGAAGTTTTTGATAGACCATGCGGTTCGCTCGGTGCTGTTATGCATAAGCTGCGGCGAGCCAGACTCGTTCTGTGCCTGGAAGTCAATCACGCGCAGTTCCAGATTGAGCGCCTCAGAAGTATTACGGTTAGTGACGGTCAGTGTGTCCTCTACGGACTCTCCGGCCCGCAGATTGTAATCTTTGCGCGGTGAAATAGCCAGGGCATTTGACTGGCCGCTGACTTGTCCGATTTGTGCAATCCCAAACCCAGCGATTACAGCAAACACTGCAAACAATCTGATAAATTTCTTCATTGTCTCCCCTCTTTTTGTAAAAAACATTAGCAAGTTAGCCATAGTCTACCATATATATTCTCGGCCTGCATATGGCTATATTTTTGTAATTTTTACAGCTGATTTTAGAATGCTGCCGTACAGATATATGCAATGGTTGTGTTGTAAACACCTGACGGCTGGTCTGGAGGCACATTGACGATATATGTGACGGTGTAGGTATTAAACATCGTACCAGTGACAGCACTAGCTACGACATCGCCATCAACAAACCTAAACAAATCAGGCGTATCATACGGTGCTGCCACCACTCCTATACCTGCGCCGGTCACATCCTGGCCCAGCGGAGGATCGGTATTAGCGCGTAAGTTAATGCCGAACTGCGGAGTTCCGACGAGATTCGGAGCCGGCGTCTCTAACGCTTCAATTTGCTTGTTACCGGACGTCATCGTACCTCCATTGACAGTCACGATATAACCGCCTTCGGCATTAGTAGCTGCACCAAACTGCGAGCTGCCTACATCTGTCACAAAGGGTGATAAATCGCCGTAGTCTATCCAGTTTCCACTGACATGTTCACACCACTCTGTCACCGTGATAGCCGCACAAAAATACAAAATGGGCGGCACTTCAGTGGTAATCACAATCGGCTCGGCAATCGCACTGGCTACTGCAGCGGCATAATTAGGCAGCCCGCTGGCGTCAGCAGTCGGATAAGTCAGCACGTGTACAAAAAACCGCATATGAAGCCCGCTAGGATTTATCACGTTGTCAAATGTGTAGGTCGACTGCCCCGTGCCGGCAGCTGCCGTCGCTCGGGTGAGGACAATCTCATTTACGGTTTGCGAATCGATAGAAAACCCCGTCACTGCACCCGTCTGGGCAGATAGTACCGCTGCCGAAAAATCTCCATCAGGTGTCACGGAGCACGGATCAAACACATACGCGTCCTGGCAAAACAGCAGCCGCACCGAGCGAACATTGGTACTGCTCGGGTAGCGCCAGCTGAACTGATAGTCTGTTGTTTCGCCAGGCGCCGTACTGCCGATACGCAGGCTCCGATTAGCCATGCGATTCTGCGCCTGAGCCTCTACCGCAGTATGCAGCATCATAGATATGCTGCTTGCTAGCACTAGCGCTATCATCAAACACACCAGTGCAGCGGCAAGGAGGCGTGCATTTTTGATATTGTTCATCCTGTCAGAATCCATTTAATCATTAATAGCCAGTGTGCGGTTGTATCGCCTACCGGCTGTTCGGTTGCTAAACTAATTTTGTTAGTCCTTTTGGTTTCTAAAGGGCTCATGCTTGTAATTCTACCCTATTCAATCTGTTATAGACAAAAGAAAATGGCCCCGACTGAAGTTGTATTCATCTGGGGCCATTTTAGGCAGGAATCTATGTCCTTAGTTTTATCTGGAGGAATCTATGTCCTGATAGATTGTATCTGCTATGAGATTAGTAGGTTGGAACTGCTGAGTACACGATAGTTGTGGTATAGGTACCAGAGGTCGTAGTAGGACTGATATTCGCGATGTAGCGGATAGCGGCAGTCTTACACTCTGTATAGCCGTTACCTAGGCTACTGGTAGATGCTATAGTGGTTCCTGTTCCTGAGCCAGCTACGAACGCAAACTCAGCGTCTGGAGCAGGAAGATCAATTAAACCTGCACCATTAGCGTAATCAGCTGCTGGAGTTAGAGCACCATCAAGGCCTAATTCGGCTCCAGTATTAACATACTGGAAATCAAGCGTGCTGGTATCACTTGCTACAGTTACAGCATTGTTGCCACCGTTTACTGTGTCAATCGCTAGGCCGAACTGCTCGGTACCCGGAGCACTTATTGCTGCTGCAGCACCGATTGCATCGATATCACCACCAGCCGCACGAGTTAGTGTTTCGCCACGATACTGTACCTCTACACCACCGGCTGCGTTGGTATAGATACGGAATGCAGAGTAGTTATCGTAAGTCTTATTAATATCTAGGGTACCTTCCTGGGCAGGATCACCCAGAGTGATTGCACCGCTACCGGTAAGTGGATCACAAGTAGTACCAGGGTCACCTACACCACTAAACTCGCCAGTAGTAGAGAAGCCAAGTGTTTCTGAGACGCGAGCGGTAATCGTGATACCTTCGGTAATCGCACTGGCAACTACACCATAATCTAGTGGATCATTACCCGAATCTAAAGTCTGAATACGCACGAAGAACGAACCTACAGCAGTAGGGTTTTCAATGCCTTCGAATGTAACAGTTTGCGCACCTGTGCCATAGCTATTGGTCCAGGTAATCTGGTTATCTGCAGCAGTCGCAGTACCCGCACTTGCGACTGGAGTTGCTGGCAACACTAGGCCAGCTGGAGCCGTACAGCCGTTGACTACGACACCACCTCCATCACCGATAGCAGTTGTACAGTAGGTAAAGGTTGTTGTTTCTACACCTGCTGTCGTAGCAGTATAGCTAAATGTGTGCTCTGCAGCAGCACCGTTTGTTTCGCTTCCAGGTACGCTATCTCCTGTTTTGTCGCCAGCCAGGGAGCTAGAAAGCGTCAAGCTACGAGACGTTAAGTCAGCCGCGCTTGCTGTGCCAAAGAAGGCCGAAAAATTCACCACTGTCAGCAGTGTCATAAATGACAAGGCAGCCAGAAGTGATGTCGATCTCTTCAGCGAAATTGCATGAGTAGTACTCATTATGCATTTCTCCTTTGTTTTATTGTTTATTTTAGGTGTTACCTGGTGAGCATAGTACCAAACCCCTTATGCCAGTGCAACTACATTTTGGACTGTGTTATCCACAGTTTTTAAAACGTCGCAATCGCCTGGATAGTGAGCGTGGTCTGGTAGCGACCGCCTGGGGTGCTGTTGGCAATATTCGCGATGATTGTCATCGTGTAATCTGTCTGGCCAGACTCTCTCACACTCTCGGCTACTGTTTCGCCGCTGATGTATTTGTAGTAGTTGGGCGTGTCGTAGCCAATCGAGGCGAAGCCATACGAAAACGAGCTGTCTGGCCGTTGCACCGGACTAGCCCCAATGCCAGGTACCGAGTTTGCAACAAGGTTAATACCAAACTGCTCTTCGCCCGGCCGTGATTCATTGGGTGCATTGAGTGGAGTGAGCGCATATCTGCCCGTCCCCGTTGCAACGGAAGGGGGGTTACCCGACACGCGCACCACGTAGCCATCTGATAAATAGTTGCTGACACTGAATCCGACACTCGCTGCCCCCGTACCAGACGTGTTGAGCACCCCTAGATCGATGAAAGTGTTGTTAACAATGACCGAGAGAGTTGGCTCATCAGGCGAACCAAAGCCAGCCAAGATGCCGTAATCGCTGCTAGAAGCGCTGCCACCGGTGCCGCCAGCTGAGCCTTGGGCGCAGTATTCGTCGCCGCACATTTCTAGCTCACCACCGCTGCCAATAAACACTTCGTCTATCTGGTAATTAGGCGACTGATGCTGTGCGTATGCCACCACAGGTAACCCAAGGAGTGCGATAAACACCCCTAATCCAGCTCGAACCAAGCGAGAATCCATGCTGCTATTTTGCCACGTTTGCACCGCTGTTGGCAACTCGCTTATGCTGCATTCTCATATCGTAGTTGTGACAAGCTGGTGAAACAGGTATGATATTTAGTAAAGTACAAGCATTATGGAAGATAAAGAAAAACCTACCGAATCTGTTGGTACACCTGAGGAAAGTGCAGCGCCTCCGGCGGGCGACAATCAGAAATCTGATAAAAGCCCTGAGGAACTCCTGGGTCAAGTAGCAAATGAGGATACTTCGCTGGATCAGCCCTCCAAGAAGTCGCTTGTCGATGCAATGGCTGACGAATCCAATCAGGAAAGAAAGCCTGCCGCCAAGCCCGAGGCCAAGGGCATACGCAAGCTCTTGGGTAAGGTTAACATATACCTGCTGCTCTTTATACTGGTGATTGTGATTGCGGCAGCCGCATACATGGTGATGTATTTCATGAACAAAAAAGAGACTGAGGTCCGGCTCGAAACCACTCGTATCACCGAAGAAACCCTGGAGCAGCTCAAGACCTCTGATGCTTTCGTCGGCGACCCCCAGCAGATCCTAACTATCGAATCAAATGCAGTCATCACAGGTAAAGTGGTGATGCGCGACACGCTAGATGTAGCTGGCGCACTAAGTATCGGCGGCCCGCTTAGCCTGCCGAGCATTCGCTCCACTGGATCAGGATCATTCGGCAGTATTGAAACAAATGATCTCCAGGCCGCAGGCAATGCTGCAGTGGGCGGCATACTGGATATTGTCGGCACCGTGACAATGGGTGAAAACCTTACCGTTGCAGGTGATATTAATGGAGGCGGGCGCCTGGACATCGGCGGTCAGGCTACTATTGGCGGAAACCTGAATGTCAACGGCGTTATCTCTGCACGGGGTATAAATTTTGATGAAATCTCCATCAATCGCATCAATATCAGCGGCGGCAACCCAAGCATATCAGTCGGCGGGGCGGCTGGTGGCGGCGCAACTGCCAGCATAAATGGCACCGATACTGCCGCAACCGTTATAATCAACACTGGCGGCGGCACAGGCACAGGCGTGCTCGCCACTATATTCTTTACTGGTGCATTCAACAGCAACAACCCTCATCCTGTACTGACGCCAAATGGCCCTGGCTGTTCCAATATCGGCTACTACGTGACAAATATCAGCGCTACTCAGTTTGCCATCGCTACTTCTACGGCTCCTCCGGCGGGGACTAGTTGCCGGTTCAATTACATCGTCATAAATTAAGGCGGGTAAGCGCGCACCCACTTTCGGAGCGGTAATTTGTTCTTAGCCAAGGACATTTCTTCAGAGTATCCATATATACACCTCCGAAATGGAAGCCTTGGCTAAGAAGCAAATTACCCTAGACCGAAAGATGGCTGCTTGTCCGTGTTGGTACGTCTCCGAAACAGTGCTCAAGTTACCAGAAAACTACCCTTGGCTCAAAACCTCCACTTGACCGTGGAGACTGGGTTATTGTATCCATAAAAATAATTTAAACGTCTAGAAAAACCACGACCTTGTCAGCCTTGACATGCATCACTGCGCGATTGATACGAATGGTCTTGTCGCCAGTCGGGGCGGTGATCTTCATCTCGCAAGCACCAACGAGCGTCATAAAGTTGTGGTGGCGCGGCAAAATATCAAAAGGGCCGGTGCTGTTTTCGGCACTGATGCTATAGGCCGGTTCGTCAAAATAATTCTCAAACGGCGAGTAAACCTTGACGTTCATCAAGGGATTGCCATCCTTGTCTTTCAGCTCTTCTTGCTTTGCTTCTGGTTTCTTTGGGTCAGCCATCAGCCTATCCGATGATTATTTCTTCAACGCCGTCAAGCATATCCTCGCGCTTGACGTATTCGCCAGGTACACCCAGCATTTTTTCGGTTACGAACATTTTTTGAGTAAAGTACTGCACCAGCGCCTTGGCTTTGGCAAAGTCGGCCCGATCCTCTGGGCTTAGTTCGTTTTCGCCAATAATCGCAATGATGCCTTTGAGTGATTCGTATTTTTGCAGCAGCGCCTGGGCTTGTACGCTGAGCAAGTAGTGTCGCTCACCGACGATTTCTGGAGTGAGCAAACTAGAGCTTGTTTTAGTGAGGTCCACCGCCGGACGAATGCCCTGCTCCGCAACCTTACGGCTGAGCACCAAAGTGCTGTCAAGCTCGTGCTGGATCATCTGCACCGCAGGGTCACTCAGGTCATCTGCTGGCACGTAGATGGTTTGCACTGCAGTAATAGAGCCGTTTTCATTACTGCTGAGCCGGTCCTGCAGAGTTTTAATATCGGAAAAAATAGTTGCTTCATAACCGCCCTCGGCAGGGATTTGCTCCATAATCGTAGATAGCTCGTTCTTGGCTTGGACGTAGCGATACATATTATCCGCAAAGAACAGAACGTCCTTTTTCATTTCGTCACGGAAATACTCAAGAGCTGCAGTAGCAGAAATCGCAATCAAGGACCGCTGCACAGGGTTTTCATTCATCTGACCAAAGAACATACCTGTTGAACTCAACAGATCGCTGTCTTTGAGAGTTTCGTACAGCTCATGGCCTTCACGAATACGCTCACCAACACCAGCAAAGAAGCTCAGCACTCCACTGTTCTTGGCCACGTTATGAATAATCTCAGTAGTTAGAACGGTTTTACCGACACCCGCACCGCCAATCACGCCAATTTTGCGGCCCTTTACAAACGGCGTAAAGAAGTCTAGTACCTTAATGCCGGTTTCGAGAATCTCTGGTTTGAGCGCCTCGAATTTGGTTGACTTGTTCTCGACACGAAAAATATCCTTACGTGGCGCAGATTCGTCAATCGGCTCTCCTCCATCAAGCGGATTGCCCATAAAGTCCAGCACCCGACCAATAATCTTATCTCCTGTAGGGACTTCGATGCCGCGACCAGTTCGTGCGGCTGTCATGCCCTTTTTGATGGTTCGATCTGACATGATATTCAGACATACTGCAGTTCCGTCGGATTTTATATTGTTCACCAGCAGCGGAGCGTGCTTTTCGGTGTCGGAGATGATCAAAATTTCACCAATATCTGGAAAATCTTCGTCAAACTCAACATAAATCACCAGGTCCATGATGACCTTGATGTAGCCCTTTGTTACCTGTGCCTGCTGATCGCTCATACTATACCGTTCCTCCTGAAGCTATTGCCTTGGCCTTGGCCTCGCGAGCAGCCTTGACCTTGCGCATTCCAATCACAATTTCCTTCAAGCGTGTATCTTTGATGGCGCGCTTGCTGCGGTTATACATCATTTTGTATTCGGCGAGCGACTCATCTGCGCGCTCATGGGCTGCCGTCATAGCTTTGAACCGGCTGGCGTACTGGGCAAGCTTGGACTCCAAGATAATCTGGGCCAGGATAATACTGGTCATTGAGCGCTCCAGATAGCCAATTACTTCGTAGGTACTCGGTTCAAAAATATGCGTTTCTTCATTAATTACTTCACCGCTTAGCAACTGCTCCTCGGAAGCCTCACCTTGGTCCTTGAGAGCATTGCTAAGGTTCATTTTTTTAACATTCTGCACGCTGAGCGACTGGTATGACTGGTAGTAGGCCATGGTGTTTTCGTACATCGCTGCCTCTTCGGCAATCGGCTCGACGTTGATGTTTTCATCTTGCTTTGGCAGCTTGAAGTACTTCTTAAAATCAATACCCTGCTGTGCGAGCTGTACGGCACCATGGTGGCCGATGATAATAATGTCATGTTCATCTTTGTTATAACCCTCGAGCGCCAGCCGAATAAGCCGCTGGTCGATATCACCGCTAAAACCGCCGTCCGCAGTAATCAAAATGCGAAGCTCTTTTTTATCTGCTTTGACAGTCTCTTCACGGCCAAACCGGAATGTCTGATCAAGCCTGATCTGCCGATAAATATTCCATAGCTCGCCAAAAAATAGCTGCGACTGTTGTACCTTGCCTTTAATTTGGCTGATCCGCATACTGGCAAGACTTTCGAACACGCTGGTAAGATTCACCATGGTTGCCATAGTTTCGACATCCTTTTGGATTTCTTGTGGCCTACGCATGCGCAAACTCCGTTTGCATATTTGATATTTGAGAATTGATAGTTGAGAATTTAGAAATTATCATTTCTTGACCTCTTCCTTGACAGGCTCTGGTTGAACTTCGGTTATTTTGCCGTCTTTATCTACATCAATCTCTTTGCCGGATGCCGCTGATTCGGCCGGCTCAACAGCAGGTGCTGCATCTTTTGATAATTCGGCTGGACCACTAGGAGCCTTTGCGTTAGCGGGCGCCTGCTCGAGCATGCTCATCTGCTGCAACTGGTCACGGATTTGGTCAAAGTTCTCATCACCAGTAACCTTTGGCGCCATCTCGCGCACCAACTCTTTCATCTTCTTGACATCAAGCAGGGCTGTGTCATCCATATTGAGCACAATATCGAACATCAGCTGCTGCTCCATAAAGTTATAAGTGACGGTCGGCGGCTGGCTAAATAACTCCAAGATACTTTTGCCGCGGGCCAGATCTTTGTGCGCGCTCAGCGCTAGCTCTGACCCAAAGTGTGCGTATTCTTCGGCTTGACGATAGGTGGCAAGCGCTTTCATCGCTGCGACGGTATGGCCCTTTTGCCGTTTGTTCTGACCAACACCACCAACGCGCGTCACGCTAAGCCCAGTCGACAAAGCTGGGCGGTTGCCAGATAGAAACACCTGAAGATCCATAATCCACTGACCATCAGTAATGGACATAATATTGGTCGGCAAATAGGCGGTAATGTCGTTATTGGGAGTCAGCACGATAGGAAGACTGGTCAATGTCTTGCCGCTTCGCTTGAGCTTGCCTGCTCGCTCGAGCAGGCTTGAGTGCGCATAGAACATATCACCAGGATACGAATCACGTCCCGGGCTAACGTTCGACAGCAGCGCAACTTCACGATAGGCCTGAGCATGAGAAGTGAGATCATCATAGATAATCATCGTATCTTGATCGCATGCCTGCCAGAGGTACTCGGCCATTGCACAGGCTACATAAGGCGCCAAATATGTCATAATTAGCGACTCAAATAGTGTTGATACAATTACAATAGTGTTCTTGAGGGAGTCAGTCTCTTGCAGCCGAGTCAGGAGCTCATCTATATCACTACGGCGCTTACCGATCAGCGCATAGACGGTAATAATGTTCGTATTCTTCTGATTGATGGCTATTTGTGTCGCAAGCGCAGTCTTGCCTGTTTTGTTGTCGCCAAGGATGGCGAGGCGCTGTCCACGGACTATAGGAAACAGCCCATCGACTGATGTCACGCCAGTTTCGAGCTGATGGTCAAGCAGCTCACGCTCAAAAATCGGTGGCGCTGGATTAAATACCGGCCAGGTGCTGTCGGGCGCAATCGGACCCTTGCCGTCAAGCGGCTCGCCCATGACATTGACGACGCGACCGACATAGTCCTTGCCTACTTTTGCGACCAGCTGATCATGTTGCGTCACCGCAACCATGCCAACACGCAGCTTTTCGGTCCCCAGATGCAGCACCAGTACATAGTCCTCAAGCACGTGATTGATAAACCCTTTGCTGCCGTCCTCGAACAAGACGAGTGCATGCGCATTGGCAGGGTGCAAGCCCTTGACCATAATAATGAACTGGTCAACGCCAATAACCTCACCGACCGGCTTCCCTTGGTCCACCAGGTTCTTAAAATGCAGCTTGTTGCTTTCGCTGCTCACGCGGCACCCCCCGGCTGCTCTGGCACAGGAGCTTCCGCAGGTGCAGCAGTGCTCTGAGCTACGGATTTGATAACTTCAGCCTCTACTTCTTTGCTCACTACCTCGAGCGCGGCAATCAGTTTCTTTTTGCTCTGTTCAAACCTGCGGCGAAAGCTAAAATCAAACGACTTATTTGTAGTACGCACCGAACAGCCTGCCGCTAGTTCCGGCTGCAATCCGACATGGAGCACTGTGTGGGGGTGCGCTTCGCGGCGGAACCACTCAAGCACCTTCGCAAGAAACGGACCGCTTGCCTCAGACGCAAAGCTTATGTGTACAACCGGAGCTGTACTCTTCAGGCGGGTAAGAAACTCTACTAGACGGGCCCTGTCGTCGGGCTGCAGCAGGTTCAGGTTATTTTCATTCGCCAGGCTATCAAGCACCCGGCTCACCGTCGGCAGCTGCTGATCTTTTCCGCCTCGAATAGACGCCTGATGAAAATAATCGTTCATAACCAGCAATTCACGAAGGGCTCGTGATACATCGCTGCGCGATACTACGCTGAGCGGCAACACTAACTGTCCGGCTGGTGCTGCCGGACGCTTAGGGGCATCTACGGAAGTGGCTGCCGCAGTCTGTGGGTCGTTAGGCGCCACTCCTGATATCCTCCACCAGCATAGCTTTATTATTTTCCAACTCACCCAGTATGTACTCGAGCTGATTACTCAAATCAATCTCGTTACCAATCGCATCAAGCACATAATGATTAACAATCTCACCCATATTTTCTTCAAAGCGCTTTATCAAGCGTTCACGCTGAGCATCAACTTCTTTCTCAAGTTTTTCATGGAGCACCTGCCGCTCCTCCTCTATAGCTATCTGGGTTTTTTGGAGTGAATCCATGGCCATCTTTTTCGCATCTTCTATAGATTGCTCGTATCTCTTGAATTCTTCTTGAAGAGTTTTGGTAATTTCCTGTTTCATGAACTCATTAATCTGCGAAGTGGTCAGGCGAAGGTCTTGCTGCAGGAACATGGCATTTTCACCAATGATTTTCTCAAAATGCAGGCGACCGCGATTACGAAGCTCTTCACGAAACTCGTCATTGAAGATACTTTCTACATCGTCTTCGGCGGCCTCGCCAATCGCTTCACGGCCGTCCTTGGCAGTTTTCTTAGTAGTTGGCCCTGCTGAGCCCAGGCGGACTGCCACCCATACAAATGCAATCGCTGTCGCTACAAGCGTTCCTATGACTAATCCCAATCCCCAAGTATTCATAATTTTTCGCCACCCTTTTGCTATGTCAATTTACACGGACTTTATACATTACTGTAGTGCAAAGTTCATATGCTTATACTCTTAGTAATAAATATACCCCACCTACGCTGATAATGAAAACAATTAGACTGGTAAAAATAACCTGAACCAGCCCGCGCAAGATACTTTTTTTCGAAAGCGGATTACGACCGATGGCAATTATACTGCTCCTGATGCCTGCATACAGGATTGCTCCAGCAATAAACGAACCGATAAGAAATATTGCTGTACTGATATAAATCCTCGCGGGACTCAATGATTTTCCAGCAATTGCCTGGCCGACTCTGCCAAGCCATTCAGGTGTGACAGCTGCGCTTTTTGCCAGTGGATTGTTTGCAATTCCAATGTCTACCTGGATTCGACCGATTTTTACATTGCGGGTGTTGCCGGCGGTATCGGTAAGTGTTGCCTCGCCAATCACTGTACCGCTCCCGTCAAATCCACTGATTGCACGCCCCAGAATCTCACTCTCCTCAAATGTAGCGAGCATGCCTATACCATTGAGCGAGGATACGGTGACGTAGTCATTGGGATGAATGGTGCCATTTTGCGTGCTGACAAATACATCGTAGCGTCCTATGGTCGCTACGAACGCTCTTTCTTCCTCGTCAGAAAGTGTAATAGGTGAAGCATTCGGGTCTACCACCACACCCAAAATACTGTCTATTTGATCGAGATTTATGGATCGAACTTTTGTGGGGTCACCCTCCTCCAGGCCCACGATCATGCCTTTCTGCAATGTCTCGTCCGTACCATATCCTTGGGTCACGCTTTGGGCATGGAGTATACCGGCAGCGTTCGCTGTGATCAGTGCTGCTAGGATTAATCCGGAGAATAATCGTTTGGGTGTAATGCGTTGTTTTATTTTTGATAAGAACATGCTTGTGTTAATTCTACCGCCTATCAGCTCCGTTCGCAACAGGTCAAGTCAGAGCAGTGCCGATATGCTGCCAATACTTAGAAATAAAAAATAAAAAGCCCTACATAATCTTTGCTAAATGGTCTGCAAGTTTGCTCAGCTGATCCTGGTTGGTCGGCCGACCTAATGTGATACGCAGGCTGCTGCGAGCTAGCTCGTCGGATAGTCCTATCGCCTCTAAAACGTGCGAGGGTTTATCTGAGCTAGCGCTACAAGCCGACCCCGTTGCTACCATACAGCCACGCTCGTCAAGCTCCATGAGCAGGCGCTCGTTATCTACCCCTGGAAATGTCACATGTATATTATTGGCCAGTCTGTGCGTAAGCGAGCCATTAATCTGCGCATCTGGAAACCGCTGCTGGAGCAGCTGCATAAACTCATTCCGTAATTTTGTCAGTCGATTTGCCTCGTCCTCCCTCAGCGCCATTGTCTCAGCAAGTGCAGCGGCAAACCCTACGCAAGCAGCAACATTTTCTGTACCACTGCGCAGCCCCCGCTCCTGGCCCCCGCCCTGTATCTGCGGCATGAGCTGAACGCCGGTTGCTACATAGAGCACGCCCGACTGCTTGGGGCCGTATATTTTGCCGCCGTTGAGCGTCATAAGATCAATACCCAGATTATGGACAAGCAGCGGCAGGTAGTTGGCTGCCTGGCATGCATCGGTATGGAAATAAAGCGGCAGGTTTACACCCCTGGACTTTCGACTTTCAACCTTCGACTTTATGACCTGGCTTATATCCTTGAGGGGCTGGATGGTCCCGATTTCATTATTGGCATACATCACGCTCACCAGCACCGTATCGTCATCTATCAGCTCTGCGAGCCGGTCCAAGTCTATACGGCCGTCAGGACGCACGGGAGCTATGCGATGCTCATACTGGCTAGCAGGCTGGAGCACTGCGTCATGTTCAATTGCGCTCACCACACAGTTTTTGCCTGGATGCTGCTGCATCACCCCATGAACAGCGAGATTATCAGATTCTGTGCCGCCAGCCGTGAAAACTATCTCAGAGGGCTTGCAGCCCAACACAGATGCTACCTCTGTGCGGGCGCTATATATAGCGTCTTTTATCTGCTGGGACGCTATATATAGCGCCGATGGATTGTAGAACTTTTCTGTGAAATACGGCTTCATTGCCGATAGAACCGCATCACTCATCGGGGTAGCCGCTGCATAGTCAAAATAAAGATTGTTCATAGTGGTCAATAATTTATAACTGGCAGGAAAACTAATTAATTCCTAAAAACACCAATGTTAATTATATCTCTATAGGTGCGCGTAGATTTCGCTCTGGACACGCTCATTATATAGCTTAACTGCTTGCCGCAAACGCAAAGCCTCTTTGGGGCTGACCCGCTGGTAACTTTGGCCTCCTTGGGCTTTTAGAATACTGTCCGGACGAACATCGTAGCGTGTGGTACGAGCTTTGCGTTGCCCGTGCGCATCGACCCATTCTTCGTGCCATATCCAAGTGCGCTCATCCAGGCAAAAAAACTCCCGACGGCTGCCTGCTGGTACAGGGCCGAACAATTCACCGCCAATCTTGGCTTCACGACGAATAAGAGCGCGGTAGAGCTCAGCCTCTCGATCCTCTCGACGCTGTATAGTTTTGCCCGCTATAATTTTTTTAAATAGTGATGCCATTGTTAGTTCAGCGCTTCATTTATCTTGTTGCGAGCGTTTTGCAGCATTTCCTCTTGTGATTCGGCACCGTATTCTGCCGCAAAAGTTGTCTGATTAGACCGTGGAGCAGGATGAGCGTCTGCCTCATGTGTCTTTGGTGCAGACTGATAGGCAATGCTATTTTCGACTGCTATGCGCGTTGCAAAATCTTCAGGAGCGGGGCTAGGCAAATAATTCTTAGTGGCCGCATTCACGTTACCCACCGCCATCACAATAGTAGCCGATCGTTCTCTAAGCCGATTCCTGAGCCGATCGTGCGCAGCGGAAGACTGCTCTGGTGAGTTTGAGTATGTTTTGTTCATAAGCTAAAAAGTCTTTTTGCATTTGCCGTGGTAGCATGAGCCAGGTCTTCGAGATTTTCACCCCTGAGATCGGCCAAAAACTCCGCGGTCGTCAACACATGTTTAGGCTCACAAATTTTACCACGATAGGGGTATGGTGTCAAGAAAGGAGCATCTGTTTCCAGAAGCAGTCTGTCAAGCGGCACATGCTTTGCAGCCTCCAGTTGATCTGGACGTTTGGTAAATGTCATTATTCCGTTCAAGCCCACATACAAACCCCTTGCAAGAACCTGCTCCACATCCCGCTCGTCAGAGCTAAAGCTATGCACCACGCCTCGCACGCCCTTGTAATTATCAAAGATTGGCCAAAAATCTCCAAATGCATCGCGCACATGAAAAATCAGCGGCAAATCATGCTCTAGAGCTAATTCCAGCTGGAAGCGCAGCATCTTCTTCTGGTCTGCGCGCGGGGAGTGTTCATAATAGTAATCCAAGCCTGCCTCTCCAATCGCTACGACCTTTGGCTGGCTTGCGAGCTTTTTAAATTGCTGCAGAGCCTCCTCATCGCGCACATAGCGGGCGGCTTCGTGCGGGTGCAAGCCAATGCTCGCCCACACCCCTTCATGACGAGCCGCAAACTCTGGCGCTGCCTGGCTGTCCGGCAAGCTGCAACCGACCACCAACAGTCCCTCTACGCCCGCCTGCTGCGCCTGCACAAGCACCTCGTCCGGGTCAAGCGGATAATCAGCAAATTGAATATGGCAGTGGGTATCGATCAGTGAAATAGCCACGCCAGTATTAACCTTCGGATTTTGTTACAAGCGGATTTTCTATCCGTGGAAAAAGAACAGTCTGCGGCTTGCGCAGAACTCCTTCGGCAAAGATATTTTGGATTGCCTGAGCGGTATCAGGCAGCAGCGGTTTGAGCAAGTTTGCAATCTCTAGCAAGCTTCCGGCCATATAGATCAGGACTTCGTGCAGGTGGTCTTCTTCGCCGTGCTTGGCAATTTCCCACGGTTTCTGCTCCTCGATATACTGATTGAGGCTCTTTATCTGGTCCCACACCTCATCCATCGCACGGTCGAATCGGCATGCCTGCAATGCTTCGTGGTAGCGGGCGGTATCATGCGTAGCCGGCGTCACATCGCCGATAATTCCGCCCATGTACTTATCTATCATAACAACGGTACGCTGCACTGCATTTCCAAGCTCATTGGCAAGTTCGCCATGATAGGCCCTGTCAAACAAATCCCAGGAAAAATCACCATCGTTATAGCTAGGCACTTTGCGCAGGAAGTAGTAGCGGAACGCCTCTGCCCCATACTGCTTGATAATCTCTGATGGCGCGACAACATTCCCATCGCTTTTGCTCATTTTTGCACCATTAATGTTCACAAACCCGTGCACATAGAGGTTCTTTTGCAGCGGCAAGCCAAGTGCCAGCAGCATGCCTGGCCAAATTGCAGCATGAAACCGCAGAATATCCTTGCCAATCACTTGATAGTCAGCCGGCCAGAAGCGCTTGAAGTCATCGTGCTCCGGATAGCCTAATACTGTGATGTAGTTCATAAGCGCCTCAAACCACACGTACATGACCTGGCTAGCGTCATCTGGTACAGGAATCCCCCAGGTAATCTTGTCCCTGGGCCGTGAAATACTAATATCCTCTAACCCTTCTTTGAGCAGAGAAACAATTTCGTTACGCCGACTCTTGGGTACAATCCGCAGCTCTTCTGATTCTATAGCTGCAAGTATTTGACGCGTGTACTTGCTGAGCTTGAAGAAATAGTTTTCTTCTTCAACGCGACGGTAAGCTCGCTCGTGACTGGGGTCAGTCCGGGCTGGATCGATTTGGTTCTCTGGTACGAACTCCTCTTGTCGGACATCGTACCAACCAATGTATTTTGCCTTATAGATGTCTGCTGAGAGGTCTTTCCAGATGATTTGCGCACGCTGCTCGTGTGATTTATCGCTAGTGCGAATAAAACGGTCGTTGCTAATATTGAGCTCGAGCAGAAGATTCCTAAACCTATCGCTGTTTTGATCGGCCAGCTCACGCGGCTTGATACCCAGCTTTTCAGCTGTCTCTGCCACCTTCAGCCCGTGTTCGTCGGTACCAGTCGTATAAATGACGTCCTTGCCCTCAGCTCGTGCATAGCGTGCTAGCGCATCAGCTGCCAAAAACTCCATCGCGTGACCCAGGTGCGGTTCGCCGTTGACGTAAGGGATAGATGTCGTGACATAAAACGGTGATTTCATAACGTGTAGTGTACCTTTTATAAGTTGAAAGTAAAAAGTCGAAAGTAGAAAGTTTATGAGAGTGAAAAACTACGCCCTGCCGGGCATCATACGGTACTTCGGCATCTCAAAGCTATGCATATTCTCGCATATTATACCACTGTTACGCGTGTACTGCTAGGATGTATTCTGCAGTCCGAAATCCTGTACAAACCGTACGAACACCGCATTAGTCCAGGCGAAGCCAGTTTGGGACGGGTAAACGCCTTCGAGAGGCTTTTTGTGCGGACTTGCTACATTGTACTTTTCTAAGAACACCCCATGACGTGTAAACCAATCCAGATTCGTCTTTACCCAGGTAGTAGCAATCTTCCGTGCTTCATCATGGTAGTCGTAACGCTTTAGACCTTCTACCACAAAATAGTGCAGCGGCGCCCAGCCATTTGGACTCGACCACTGGGCCTTGAGCGACCCGAACAGCACCGTCGTATCTATAAGAGGCCGCATGGTGGTACTTAGGCCGCCTTTTTTTTCAAACCGATGCAGGTTATCAACCATTCGCTTGGCCTGCGACGCATCAACCATGCCCGCCCACATCGGATAGTATCCCGCCAGCGACCACGTGTCTCCCAACACCTTGCGCTGATAGTTGTAATCAAAATAAAACCCTCTTAACTTCCCCCACATCAGTTTTGCCATAGCCGTTTTGCGCTTCTGAGCAAGACGGCTCCATTCGGCCGCAGATTTTGCGTCTCCAAGAATTTTGTCTGCCCGTGCAAAATCCATTTCGTACTTGTACAGCAGCGCATTGAGGTCTACAGGCAGGAAATCCAGACATTTACGCTCGAACCGCGGCGTCATATCCCATCCGCTCTCGGCCTCGGCAAGATCGTGTAGTACATTTATATCGTAGTAGCGGCTGAGGCCACTGTACACCTTGTGCCATTTTGGATGTTTGTCATACATCCACACTGTTTCATATTCCTCGCGGGCCACTGCCATCTTTTGCGCAAGCCAATCGTTGGACTTGTCATATGTTTCATAGACGTGAAAAATAAAACTTGTCAGCACGGGCGGTTGCGAACGACTAGTAAAATACATTCTCGAAGCGTTGGGAATCAGTCCAAAACGGCGGAATAAAAACAGCAGGTTCTCTAGCATACCTTCTACCACCACTTGGTGTTTTTTGTCGGTCAACCCCAGTGCAGTAAAGTAACTATCCCAATAATATTGCTCCTTGAACTCAAACGGTGCGCCAGGCTCGTACGCCGGCACTATATAGGGATAGGGCAGTCCGACAAGCGTCCCCTGATCTTCGTTATGATGATGCTGAAGCTTGTCCCACAGTCCATCAATATACGCAAGTGCGCGTGATAACTCCTGCTGGTTAATTTCAGAGGTGTTTTTGCCAAGACTTTCTTTTATCTTTGAGATAACCATACATAAGCACTGTACCACAGCTTGGCCCCGCAGTTTATCCTCATACTACCCAAACTCTAGTAAATCAAGTCGCGCCATGAAAGCCGGCGCCCATTGATATACACCAGAGGGTTGACAAAATATGAATCGCTTATGATAATACTCCACAGAAGGTAGCCAACTCGGAAGCGAGGTTTCGAATGAAACTAGATCAAATCCACGTGTTACAGCAAACAGCTCAGGTGGTACGACCATACGACCCCTCTACGGCACCTACACCTGTAGCAGAGACAACGAGCAGCACTTCGTTTATGCCAATCATCGGGCTGGTGGCCGCAGTGCTGATCGTATCTTTTATCAGCCTGCGCCTGTTTAGAAGCAAGCGCTCACGCCGTTAATCATCATAATTACTAGCCAGATGCCATAGCTGGCAGTGACGGCATTTGTAAGGCCTGACGTTGGCGCCTTTCTGATATTGGGCGGCTGTGGCAGTAGCCTGGGCGTCTCTACGGCTATCAAAGGTAAGCTTGTCTGCACAGGGCAGCACCTCTTCGTAGTATTCAGTCTCTGGCTGCATAAAAGTATTGTAACCTACCTGCCTGACAATCAAATTGCTTTTGTTTATACATGATTCGTACCGTACGATATTGATATATGGCAGAAGTCCCAAAAAATATTCCACCGATAATCGTCGCACCTGACTTTCGTGAAGTCGATAATATTCGCAGCATCATGAGCGTACTTGAGCAAATTGAGCCCGAGGATTTGGGTGTCAAAATTCCGAGCTGGCACAATCAAGACCAAGAGCTTTTATCCGAACTTACAGAGAGCAATCGTTTTGTTGTTTTGGAGACCCAAATTCACAATACTGCCCCAAAAATGAAAACTGCTGTCGAATCCTTTTTGTCGCGCACCGTCCTCCCCTCAGCCATCACAGTAAACCCCAGCAATTATAGAAGTCCCGAAGGCCAGAGGGTGCTTACCGAGAAAATTGTACCCCTCGCTCACGACAACAACGTTTTTGTGATTGGCTATGCCGAACATGATGACCTGCCGCACACCGACGAACACTTCCAGGACCGCGAAACCAAGCGCCTGCGAGACAGTGCTCGTGCAGGCTTTGACGCATTTGAAATACACGCCGTGACAGTTGATTCGGATTATTTTCAGAACGAACGCATCTACATTGAAAGAGAAGAGGGAGTCTCTGAGCCGCTGCTCATTGCTTCAAAGCTTTCAGAAAATGGCAATAGCATGGTACCAGTAGAGGAACGGGCTGCTCACCTCATTAATCAGAGGGGAGTTAATTCAGTTTATCTTGGCGACAGTATCATGAATGCTCCAGATCCAGCAGCGCTTATTCGCTCTATCATCTCGCATATTCACAGCGAAAAATAACAAAAAGCACCAGGCTTCGCTGTGCGCTTTTAACCTGCCATTCGTAGCTCGTATTTGAAGGGCCCCCGCGAAACCTGTTTCGCGGGGTAAAGGAGCGAGCTACAAAACATCCCGCCAGCATTTGAGCTACTTGTTCGCTCAAATACAGCGGGATGCTTTTAGTCTTGTTGCTTGGTGGAGCTGGCGGGTATGATCCCGCGTCCATTCGGTTACTCGTTGGCCGTCTACAAGCTTAGTTTGTTTAGAAATGTTTCTTTAGGAAATTACGATAAAAACAAACAAAAACGTGAATTCCTGCAACCCTGAAAACTTAGTAAACACTACGGGTCATAGCATTTACGCAACCAGATGAGTATGAGACCACTTCGTCATATCTGATGTCTAACTTGTGGTCGTAGCGGCAGTTAAGCTGCTACGGGAGCAAAGGCCAATGCGCGTGTGTTTAGTACGCGATCAACCATTGCCGTAAGTGAATCTTTTGCATCTATTCAGATGTGCCTATAACGCTGACAAGCGACTTGCGGGTACCAACTTGTAAATGTCCAAATGTCGAGCTAAACAGCCCCTCGTCGTCGGCATGTGATACTGCGGTTCCAGTACCGCCAGCAAAACAAGTTTACCTGGCAATACTAGGAACCTCAGTAAGCTGCCTCCTCTCAATTGCCTAAACAGCAGACAAGCTGCGTGGTTTAGTCAATTGGTTTATTAAGGCTAAAGCCTTCGCTACCTGTTATATTAACAGGTACATAGATTATAGCATAAACGCTTTATTATTGCAACACTAAGAGTTGTAGTCTTTGGTCGTCTTGCTCAGGCTGCAGATGTTTATACTCTTCTTTTATCTCTTCGAGAGCTATTTCATCGCCTGCAAGTGCTGCATCAGCAATCCTGCACACAAGATCGAACGCGTAGCCACCTGCCTCTTCCTCTGTGGTATTTGGATCTTGTTCAATTCGCATTTGCACTACTCGTGTAAATACGCCTTGGTTGCTACGTGGATAAAGTGTAAATCCATCAGTAATTGTTTCTACGCTGGCCATAAGACATCCTCCAAGCGAGATGCTTTTATTTATTACCTCTGTATACCGTTATACGCTTATATTTTTGGAATGCAAGTGTTTTTTACAGCATTTTGTACAGATTATGCCAGTCGCCTAGTGATAGCTCTTGGGCTCGGAGGTTTGGATCAATACCAGATTTATGAAGCAGGTCCTCGGCCTCTTGCTTGGAAATACCAAGTCCGCCGCTTAAACTGCTGCGGAGTTTTTTGCGGCGTTCGCTAAAACCAGCCTTAACGATGCGGAAGAATTTTTTGGTATCTACGCCAGGGAAAAGCGGCTGCTCGCGATAGCGCAGGATCAGTATCTGCGAATCGACCTTTGGCACAGGGGTAAATAGCTCGGCTGGCACCACCTGGCCAAGTGACACCTCGGCATAAAACTGCACGCTGACACTTAGCAGGCTCATATCGCCAGGGTCTGCGGCTACGCGTTCGGCCACTTCTTTTTGCACAAGTAGCGCCGCCACGGAAAAATGATTATCTGCCTCACATAATCGCCTGAGTAGATTGCTGGTCAGATAATATGGAATGTTGGCCACGACTTTGTAGCCCGGAGAAGGATTATTAAAGTCATACTGCAGAATATCGGCGTGCTCGACATGGAAGCGGGCGCTGTCATAACTAGCAAACTTTTTTTCTAGGTCTGGGATAAGGCTTTCGTCATATTCCAGTGCCCAGACCTCGGCGCCGCGCTCAAGCAGCTTTTCGGTTAGCGTGCCAAGCCCCGGCCCGACCTCTATCACGAGGTCCTCGGGCCCAACCCCAGCTGCATCACACATAGCCTCCAAAGCCGCAGTATCATGCAGCCAATTTTGTCCTAAAGATTTTTTGGCATGTGGGTAGTTCATAGGTCCAGTAGATTGAGGCCGGTGTCCTGGTCTTTGGTTCTTTTTAATCCATCTTTATTGAGCCAGCGGTGAATAAATATCTCTACCGTGCCGGCGGCTTCGGCCTCTTTTAGATGGCCGCCGTAGGCATGAAAACTAGCATCAGACACCGTCGCGTGCAGGTGCAGCACAGGCTTGCCATCCTGCCAGGCAATATTGCCCGTTACGTTTGTCAGCTCCAATAATTCATCGAATTTTTTCCAAGAATACTCCTGTGCATCGAGGTCATAAAACCCGAGCTCCGCCCACATTAGTCCTCCCAGCCCTACGATCCAGCCGCCCTGGACGTCATTATCCTGGATGAACTTCGTCAGCTGCTCCACCACTAATTCACCCTTTGCAAATCGAAGCGTGTAGTTATATTCGTCGAAAGTATATGTCATCTTGCGCGACCCAGATAAAAATCTTCTGCGTATTCCGTTGCTTTTGCAACTGCTTCATCGAATGTTAGCTGACTATATAGCATCTTATCTGGAGCTTGACTACCCGTGCTCGCTACATATACATCTGCTACCTGCAGTTCATATTCAAAATCAATTGTAGTGACGAGCTTTCTGTTCTTGTAAAGATCAACGACCACACCTGTATCCGCATCTAGCTCACGGGGCAACCAAGCAGTTGCACCATTTGCTATCTCATTAACACGCTGCTTAAAAAAGCTGTTTACAGTATCTTCATCAGCCTGACCGTACTGAAAACTGAACGCATCGCCAAATACTAATATTTCTGCTTCTGATCGTCTTGATAAAATTTCTGACATATCTGCACCTCACTCGTTATCTGTATAAATAGTAGCTGCGAATGTAATTTTTTGCCAGTACACACCACGGCTACAGGAGGTCCGTCCTCCCAAACCACTTCTATGCTATTTTCTATTTCCTAATTTCTAGTTTCTAGATCAGTACCAGTTATTACGGTAATGGAACTGTAAAGCCTCAAGCGGATTGCCAAACCGTCTCTGAATATAGCAGATTCCCCAGGCGATTTGTATTTGCGGATCGGTGCGATAGCCTGAGCCGCCGCAAGCAGATGTATCGGCCATTTTTTCGGCTGGCCATGATTGAGGAATGCCATATGCGCCAGAGAAAGGATTGCCAGCGCGCTCGTTCCAGCTGGACTCACAGGCCCACAGTTCGAGCAGTGCATTAAACTGAGCACCAGTCCACCCTCTTTCGGCTGCCATGGATCGACCCAGTGCGGCATTGTGCGTGTTAATGTTTTTCCAATTACCCTGGCGCGGACTGCCGCAGAATACGCGAGCCGGAATACCGTCTGCAGTGAAGTTCTCGAACTTACCACTCGTACCGCGTGCAACAATTTGCTTGACTGGCTCTTGCACAATTACTTCCTGGATAATTGTACGGGCAGTTTCCACGTCGTTTTCGAACTGCAGCTGATAGGTGACTGATTTTTTACCTGGTGCACCTGTTTGCCTAACCGCTGTAGTGCCGTAGGATAACGAGCTGTCTTCTACTGTCTCAACAGGCATTTCTATCGGCTCTTCGACCGTCACTACCTCTACGCCAAACCGGGTTACAAACACCTGCGTATTCGCATCAATTGGCGTGTCTGCCGAGGGTCTAACCTGATCATCAGGCTCTAAAACCACGTGCTTTTCTGCCAATAAATCGCCCACAGTTTGTGCCCGTGTCCGCACAGAAAGCGAAGTGCCATAGAGGTTCAGTACCACAGGCTTAGAGCGGTTGATTGTTACCTTGCTGCCAATACCGTCACGCAAAAAATCACGACTCGGCTCAGTCACCAGCTCATCTTCCGGATAAATCGTAATTCCTGCCTGGTCGGCAATACTGCGCGACGTTTGTGCCGCACTGAGCGCAAGCACTCGTGTGCCCTCGTCTTGGATAACCACTGGAGCTGCACGATAAACATTTATACGGAAGTCGTCTTGATCAATGACAGCATCAGTAGCCGGCTCGACAACATCACCCTCCTTTAGATCCACGCCGGCATTCTTTAGCAATCCCCCCACGGTTTCTTCACGCGTAGGCAGCACCCGGGTGTCTTTATCAGCATGCAGGATAACGATGTTGGTGTCGTCAAATCGATTGCGCGAGATAACGTCACTGTCCCGAAGCGCCATCGCGACCGTCAGCCCTATAGAAAACAACAGCACGAAGGCTGCAATCGGCAGAGCATACCGATGATTACGGTACCTCCGTTCAAATCTGCGCATTGCACGTCTGGTCTGCAGCTTGTGAAACTTCAGTCTATAGTGCACGTCTACCCTTCTTTACCGTTCACCATTATACCAAAGCTCATTGCCGTACTGGCTGAGGCCGTACTTTGTGTCACGATTAGTGCCCAGCGATTTGAGATCAGCAGCATCAAACCATCCGGTCTCTGCTACTTCACGGAGCTGGCCCTTGGTTTTCTGTACGGTATCCAGTCTGAGCATGAAGTAGTGCGCGGTGTAGCGCAGCCCGTGATCACCCCTCGTGTGCTTGCCGAGCAGTTGCAGCTGAGCTGCGTCAATCACTAGGCCAGTTTCTTCTTTTAGTTCGCGCACTGCTGAATCCTCCAGTGTTTCTCCTCGATTTACGCCGCCGCCAGGCAGCCCCCACGATTCAGCCCCAAGCCAAGTTCTGACAAGCAGAATTTTATTATCAGCAATTACAAACACACGAGTACGATCAGGGAATATCCGAAAATATAGTACCCAGAACGGCCATCCAGCCCAGAAGGCTGCTCTACCAAATACACTAAGAAATTTGTTCATTTACACGATCTCCGCATGCTAGCGCCAATATAATTTGCAGCCTATAGACAGACTGAGACAGAGCGTACGGTAGCGCATAGCCCATAGTCATAGCTTCTCCAGCGGGGCAAAAGCGGTATTTAATTTTTTCACCCCTTTGTTTTTAAAATGGACGGCGGCATTCTCGCCATCCATCTCAACGACTACTCCGTCACCAAAGGCTTGATGGCGTACACGATCGCCCTCTTGCAGCTCAAGCACGTAGCGCGGCTCGCTTGACGGCACAGCTGGCGCAGGCGAAATCACTGGCTCGGGCTGTGCGGCAGCCTGCCCATCAATCTCGCTCAGGAATCGCGAAGGAGCATTGTACTGTACGCCGCCGTACAGCACGCGCGAAGTAGCGTACAGCAGATAGAGCTCTTCACGGGCGCGCGTCATACCAACATACATGAGCCGCCGCTCCTCTTCCATTTCGCGCTGATCATACAGCGCCCGACTATGCGGCAGTACAGACTCCTCAAGGCCAATTATAAATACCGCCGGAAACTCCAGCCCCTTGGCGGCGTGCAAGGTCATGAGGGTCACAGAATTCGCGCTCGTATCAGCGGCATCCAAATCACTTATCAAACTAACCTCCTCCAAAAACCCTTCCAGCCCCACGTCCTGATATGCTTTTGCTACAGAAATCAGTTCACGCACATTCTCCTGGCGTGACTCGCCCTGCAATGTACCGTCATCGAGATAAGCATTGTAGTCAAGGCGCCTGAGCAAGCTATCAATCACCCCAGATACAGCCGTGTCGCTCATGAGCGCACGATATGTCACCACAATATCCGCAAGCTCACTCAGGCCCGCACGAGCCTTTGGCGTCAGTGCTGGACAATCAGCTACTGTTTCAAGACCCTTAATAATGCTTCCAGCCTGGTTAGCCCAGGCGCGAAAAGCTTCGAGAGACTTTGGACCGATACCACGCGCCGGTACATTAACAATACGTTCAAAGCTAATCGCATCGTCAGGCTGAAAAATAAATCGCAGATACGCAATAATGTCTTTGATTTCTTTACGGTCGTAGAAACGTACGCCGCCGACAATTTTGTAAGGCACTCCGTAGCGGACAAACATTTCTTCAATTGCACGACTCTGGGCGTTAGTACGATACAGTACCGCATAATCACGATAGGCACGCCGGCCTGCCTTGACCATCGTTTCGATGCGGCGGATTACGGCATCACCTTCGGCATTTTGGTTCTGCACCTGCAGCACCTGTACCGGCAAGCCGGCGCTTTCTTCTGTCCAAAGCTTTTTATCCGAGCGCAGTTCGTTCTTGGTTATCACCGCGTGAGCCGCGCTGAGGATTGCCTTGGTGCTGCGGTAATTTTGCTCTAACTTAATAACCGTGGTGTTGGGATAATCTTTTTCAAAGTTTAAAATATTCTGAAAATCAGCCCCTCGCCATGAATAAATTGACTGCCAGTCATCACCTACTACGGCAATGTTCTTGCTGTCGCCCACCAGCAGTTTTACTAATTTGTACTGAGCAGTATTCGTATCCTGGTACTCGTCTATCATCACATACTTGAATTGTTGCTGCCATTTTTTCCTTACCTCTGGCTTGGCCTGCAAAAGATGCACTGTCTTGGAGATCAAATCATCAAAATCAAGCGCCCCTGCGTCTTTGAGCGCTTTTTGGTAAAGCGGAAAAATCTTTGCAGCAGTCGCCTGGGTGGGTGAATCAGCTAGCTGCGCGTATTCGACAGGATCAACCAGGTCGTTTTTAGCACTGCTAATCAGATTGCCGATGCTTTTGGGCGGAAAAGATTTTTCGTCGATCATCAACTGCCGGCTCGCTTGCTTGACAGCACTCACGCGATCGCTCTCGTCAAAAATCACAAAATTCTTTGGCACACCGATGTGCTCGCCATCAATTCTCAGCAGCCTCACGCAGATACTATGGAAAGTACCCATGTACGGCATAAAGCTCCGATTATCAGCATCTTCGTTGAGCAGACTCGCGATACGTTCGCGCATTTCTTTGGCGGCTTTATTCGTAAATGTCACTGCTAAAACATTGAATGGCGTCGCGCGATTTGTAGCAATCAGGTAGGCAATTCGGTGGGTGAGCGTCTTGGTCTTGCCGCTGCCGGCACCAGCCTGAATAAGCAGCGGGCCTTCCGTAGTCGTAACTGCGCGCTGCTGTTCAGGGTTTAATCCTGCAAGCAAGCGCTCGGCACTAGCGACAGGTGGAGCCTCGTCAGCCCACGGATCAATAATTGGATTATCAGACATATAGATACAATTTTAACAGAGGCCAGAAGATAATACTGTTGTGTTATTGGTTTACTGAATGAACTATGTAGCTACCGTCTTCATCCGCATCTCTGTCGTCGCTATTCTCAAGCTGTGCGGTTAATACGTATGTCTGATTATCGGGACCAACGGTATAGACATACGCATCGTTTTGCGGGCCAACTAACTCATTAGCTGACACGTCAAGTTCTGTCAGTGAGCTCGGGTATTCATTGTTGTCGTTGTAATATGTTTCGAGTTTCTGCTGCAAAACCTTGAGGCCGTTTTTACGCTCTGTGTCTCTGGCGGCTATATCAGCTCTGGACTCCTGCTGCGAAGAGGCTGTCGACTCTTCTTGCGACGACTCTTCTTGGTTCTGCTCATTGTCCGTCTCGGCGCCTGCAGGCAAGCTGCTGACTGATTCCGTGGCAGGAGAACTATCCTCTGCTGCAAGTGTAGTCCAGTAGTAATAGCCGCCAACCACGGCAGCTGCCACAAATAGCAGCAGGATAAAAATGCGGATTTTTTTGCTAGAGCCAGCCGGACCGTGTCCAATCGGCACAAAATATTTCTTGGAGTCGATGAGCTCTTGCAGGGCAGCCTCTTTTTTAGCTTCTTCTTCAGCGCGCTTAGCAGCTTGTTTTTTGGTCTCTGCCTGTGCGGCCAGCGTATCAACTTCAGCCGCACCGCTTGCCTCCACCTCTGCTGCATCGCTGCTGGCTGCCGAGTTGCCTGCTGTATCATCTGTAACACCCTCAGCCTTCACTACCTCTGGCATCTCGCCACCCTCATCGGGCGCCGGCGCAGCTGGATCAACCGACTCAACTACTGGAGAGTCGCTGGACGCAGAATCCTGCTCAGGTTGAATATCACCCAGCGGCTGAATAACTTTACGCGCTTCAGAAGGCGCACTGACCTTTATCTCTTCGGCTTGAGCATCGTCTTTTACTTCAATATTAGGTGCTTTGCTGCCGGAAACAATCGGACTAACCACAGGTCGAGACGTGCTGACAACCTTTCCCTTGCCAGGTCGAGCCACATCCATAACCTTTTCGTCGTCTGCAATGGATTTGGCCATAGCTTATGAGCTCTCTCTCAATTCTTGCCGTAGCTGATATGCGGTATCGACAATCGCTGAAAATTTAAAATAATTCATACTAGCGCTGCCAATAATTGCCCCGTCGCATCCGTCAATACTCAAGTAGCTACGAACATTTTGATCATCTATGCTTCCCCCATACAGAATCCTGACGCCCTCGGCTGCTTTTTTACCAAACTCATCACGAATATGAGACCGAATATAGTCCATCATCTCCTTAGCCTGATCCGGAGTGGCTAACTCTCCGCCGAATGTGCTGATAGCCCATACGGGTTCGTAAGCAACTGCCATTTGCGCTACCTCCTCAGCTGTGACGTTCTTGAGTCCAGCAGCCAGTTGATTGTACACCGCTCTTTTTGAGTATCGTTCCAGCCGCTCGGTTTTATTCTCGCCCACGCATAGCACCGGGATAATGCCATTGCGAAATGCGGCAGCAACCTTTTCACCAGTATCCTTGTTGGTTTCACCAAAATACACTCGCCTCTCAGAGTGCCCTACCACTGCATAGTGCACGAGATCACGAACCATCGTCATGCTCACTTCGCCCATAAATGCCCCTTGGTTTTTGTAGTGGGCGTTTTGGATGGCGAGCCGGAATTTTCTTCGATCAACCTGCAGGCTAAGCGGCTGCAGAACAAGCGTGTTGGGCGCGATAACCACTTCGATATCACGATAGATTCTAATTCGTTCGTGCAGCCGGTGCAGCAGCACGCTGGACTGCATCGTATTCAGGTGCATTTTCCAGTTGCCAATAATCAATGTTCTTCTGTCTGGTTTCATACTGCTTGTGCTTATTCTATCAGATTTTATATAACCCTTATACCATTCCCTGGTTTTAATTCTATTTTCCTAAAGCGGCTTTTTTGGGCTACCTGTCCGGAAGCACCGCCACGCCCGGTAGCTCTTTGCCCTCCATAAGCTCCAATGACGCACCGCCACCGGTAGATACATGGTTGAATGCTTTGGTCAGATTACGATCTTCAACATAGCCTGCCGTATCACCACCGCCCACGATCGTAAAAGGTCTGTGCCCGAACTGGCCAAGCAGCGCCTCCATCACCAGCTCCGTCCCGTATGCAAATGGACCAACTGGATCATTATTGATGCCTTCTACCTCTGCCACACCTAACGTGCCGTTCCAAACCACCGTCTGCATCATCTGAATACCCCCCGCAATAAACGATGCCGAAAACGGACCGATGTCCAGTATGCGCTCATCTGCCTTTACTCTAGTGGCATCCCGCCCAGGGCGGCGTGGGAATGATTGAATATCAGCGATAACGTTTGCGTCCCAGTCAACTATACGAGTGCTCCTGGGGTTTTCGACGCTTGTTGCTACGACTCCATCTTGTGGCAAATAAAACACAAAATGTTCGCGCTTAGACTTTTCTTTTGCAAGCGTGAGTATCTCGCGGGCCAGCGGAACTTCGCCAGGTTCGGTCAGGCTTTTGCCGGTTTCAACTCCTTGAGCAAGCAGAAAAGTATTAGCCATGGCGCCGCCAATTGCTACAAAATCAGCAATCTCAATAAATCGCTTGAGCACGGTAATTTTGTCAGATATTTTTGCCCCGCCAACAATAGCCATCAGCGGCCTGCCCGGGTTTTCCATCGCTGATGAAATAACATCAACTTCTTTTTCCAGCAGCAGCCCTGCGACACTAGGCAGATGTTTAGCTACCCCTACCACTGAAGCATGAGCACGGTGTGCCACCCCAAAACAATCCTGCACAAACACTTCACCGTGCGCCGCAAGCTGTTCAGCAAAGTGATCGTCATTTGCTTCTTCTTCAGTATAAAAACGTACGTTTTCGAGCATCAACAGCTGTTTAGGGCCGAGGCTCTCGACCGCCCCCTGCACTGCATAGCCAATACAGTCGCCAACAAATCCCACATCTTGTCCAAGCAGCTTTGACAACCGCTTGGCGGTTGGCCTTAGGCTGTACTGCGGATCTGGCTTACCCTCCGGTCGCCCCAGGTGCGATATCAAAACTATACTGCAGCCATGATCAAGAAGATATTTGATGGTAGGCAGCGACTCTTGGATACGAAAATCGCTCTGAATCTTGCCGTTTTTGATAGGTACGTTGTAATCAACGCGTAGCAATACACGCTTGCCCTTTAGGTCAATATCTCTAATGGTTTTTTTATCAAAACCCATGTGTGTTTCCACCCTTTTCTACGTTTAAGTATAAGCGCTGTGGCAAAATTTTCAATTTTTTGTTTTATCTAACTTTACAAATACTACTATTGCTAGGTGATTGTTTTTTTAGGTTCTGGTAAATGAAGCAATGAGAGCTTTAATCAAGAGCTCGGACTTTTATGGTATCTGTAGTCCCTACAACCCCTGGGTACTGCCCCGAACAGCTCACAATCACATCGCCCTTGCTCAGTACATTATTAGACCGCAGCCAATTAGTGAGCTTGCGGGCAGCAAACTTGTCATCAGGACGTACGTAGCTTTTTACACTGTAGGTAATAGCAAGCTGTTGCGCCACTCGCCTATCTGATGTTACTGCTATCAACGGCAGACCGGAGCGCTGTTTGGCAAGCTGCAAGGCGGTGGCTCCGGATTTTGTCTCTGCAACCACTGCGCTGGCATTGATGTTTTTTGCCAGACGAATCACTGCTGTCGAGATAGCCTCTTGGCGTGATACTTGTGGCTTTGCGTGCTCATCAACAAACACCGGTTTTACCGGAGCATTTTGCTCGGTATAGAGCACCACTCGCTTCATCACCTCCACTGCCTTGATAGGATAGCGCCCGTTGGCGGTTTCATCACTGAGCATTACGCAGTCAGCACCTACCAGCACCGCAGTAGCGACATCGGACACCTCGGCACGAGTCGGCTCGGGCATTTCGGTCATAGAAAACAGCATCTGTGTAGCAACGATTGTTGGCTTAGCATACTTTACTCCAAGCCCAATCAGCTGCCGCTGGACGATTGGCACGCTCTCAGGCGGCGTCTCTACCGCCAAATCGCCCCGGGCAATCATAATAGCATCGGCCTCCTGGACGATATCTTCAATATCATTGACGGCTGCACGAGTTTCGAACTTTGCAATGATTTTGGCATCCATTCCGAGATTCTTGATAATCCGTCGCATGCTACGGACATCGTTTGCAGACTGCACAAAACTTTGCGCTACATAGTCAATATCCTGCGTAGATGCAAATGCTAGGTCTTCGCGGTCTTTTTTGGTTATAACATCGCCGGCAAAGTCAGTGTCAGGCAGATTCAAACCCTTTCGCTTGATAAGAATCCCTTCATTTTCTACCCGCGCATACAGTACACCCTCACGCACCGAGGTAATAACCGTCCGTACCTTGCCATCGTAGATATACATGCGTTCACCGCGCTTAACACGCTTGCTCAAATCATACTGGATGGGAATAATACCGTCTTTGTCATAATTAGCCTTGAATCCCAGGCGGATTTCTTGCCCTTCATGAACATTGATGATGCCCTCGAAATCGCCCAGACGGATCTTTGGACCCTGCAAATCCTGAATGATAGCGACGGGCTTGCCATATTCTCTGGATGCTTTACGAATCCACTTAATCCGCTCCGCGTGTTCAGCATGGTCACCGTGGCTAAAGTTCAACCGCAGCCCATTCGCTCCAGCCTTGATAAGATCTACCACCGCCTGATAGTCGTGTGTAGCAGGACCAATAGTGGCAATGATTTTTGTTCGTTTGTACCGCTCTAGGGGTACTGCTGGCACCTTTCGCGTCGTTTTCATCTGACTAGACCTCAGGAGACCTTTCATGACCGCTGCGCAGCTGAATCTTGCACGCAGACTCGACTATCAGCCAATCAAAAGAAGTTAAATAGGATGTAACGAGACTCATTACGTATTATTCTATATGCTTATGGTTGGTTTTGAAAGAAGCAGCGCTATAAAAACCCTACCAAAGTCAAAACCCCACATAAAGTGGGGCTTTAACTTTGGTGACCTCACGGGGAATCGAACCCCGATTGCCAGGATGAAAACCTGGTGTC
>CAZXJN010000003.1:0-68131 GCA_964641015.1 uncultured Candidatus Saccharibacteria bacterium
CTACCTTTTTGTCGATACAAAAAGGTAGTGATTTGCTTCTTCATCAGAAGAAGATGCTAAAAATCAATACCCTTATTGGCTAGGAATTTGTCATCAAAATGATGCTTCATTTTGGTCATATGAGTGGCGATATCCACCTGGTCTAATAAATCCTCTGGAAAGTTGCGGCCAGTCAGGCACAGGCTGGTGCCGTCCGCCCGCTGGCTTATCAAATCTTCCATTTGATCCTTGCTGAGCAGGCCGTCGTTTACGGCGTTGTTTATCTCATCGCAGATTACTAGCTGGTAATCTGCGCTGGTAGCGGCGTCCAAGGCTACTTGGTAGGTTTCTAGCGCGGCTTGTTTGTGCTCGGCCTCTGTAATGCCCTCTTCTGATATATCACCAGCGTTATAAAACCCCTTCCCGCCCTTGTAAAAAAGCAGGCTGTCCTTGTAGAGGGGCTGGATGGTTTCGATAAAATCGTGCTCGCTGACCTGCCAGTATTTTATAAATTGCACGAATGCTACCCGCCAGCCAGCACCCAAAGAGCGGGCCAGCAAACCGACGCTGGCCGAGGTTTTGCCCTTGCCTTCACCGGTGTACACGACCACCACGGATTCTTTTGTCCTATAATCCTCAAACGCCATATCTGCTAGCTAGTATACAGCGTTTAAGCGGCCGAATGATCTTCTATCGCTGAAAAAACCATATAGGCAAGCAGCGTACGGCGTGTTCTGACAAGTTTCGAATACGCTTCATCACCGGTGTACCTCGTTCTTTCCCTGATAAGAGCCGACAGAATCTCATCCTGCTCCATCTCGTCTTCTATATCATCGTCGTATACAGACAAGTTATTAGAGGCGAATTTTTGCAGCTCTTGGTCATCCTTATGCTTGGATTTCGGGAAGGGTTCCGAAATTAATCTGGATAGTGCCACGGAGCCTATTTCACGCTGATGGGAGTCAACAGCGTGTATCCACTCAGCCGGAAAATAGCCGGCGAGGGCGTGAGGGTCGATTTCGCTTCTCTCTGCGACTTCACGCTCGTAATCAGCCCGCTTTACGGGGTTTTGTACGTAGTTGCTGTGTCCGCCTCCTCGCATACTATCAAAGTAGCCTAAATCAGCTGAAAAAGCTGTGATATTTCGCACGGTTTAAGATGAAAAAATATGGTTAGGCTAGATTGTGCGCCTTGAGGCTGGCATCGATTTTTGGCCGGTCGAACCCAACGATGACATCACCATTGATATCGATGACCGGTATGCCCATTTGGCCGGACTTTTTGACGGCTTCTTCGGCAATTGCTCGATCTGACTCGATGTCCTTGACCTCGTATTTGACATTAATTTTGTCCAAATATTCCATTGCGGCGTGACAAAACGCACACCAGCTGGCGCTATAAACAGTAACCATTTATTTCTCCTTCTTGTTTATCAAAACACTGCGGACAGCAAGGCGATGGCGGCGTACATACACAAACAAACCGAACCCTGCACTAGCCGCTATCAGCAATATCACCAACGTCAAGGGAAGAGAGTGGATGATTCTGTCAGCCACGGGTGATTGCTCTGCGATATGATGTCCAAAATACTTCATAGTCTACGTATTCTAAGTATACCATTTCAGAGCACGTTTGTGGAGAGTAAGAGGGCTTGCTTCATCAAGTCTTGTACCTACAGGGGTTATCTGATATAGTTTGGCAAAGATATGGGCAAAATCGCCGGACGTAAACGCACGACCAAGTATAAGGGTGATCCAGTGCTGGATCAGCTTGCTGCTGTGAATGCCCGTAGTATGCTGATCGGCAACCTTATCAGCATGGGGTGGCGGCTAGCGTTAACGGTATTGATACCATTATTTATCGGTGTAAAGCTTGATAAAAAGTTTGACACCAAGCCATCAATCACCTTGGCAGCATTCATTATCGCACTATTTGGTGCAGGCTTGCTCATATCAAAGACGTATACCCAGATGCAGGCCGAGCAAGCGCTCGATGCTGCTAAGAAAGAAAAGCGGAAACTACGACTGCGACTAAAGAGGAGAAAAGATGCTTAACGTTCTGTCGATATTTGGTGCCAGCGAAGGCAGCGGTCCTGCAATCCACATGACTCCTGGAGAGTTGTTCAGAATTGGAGACCTGGCAATTACCAACTCTATGGTTTGGGGGGTAGCCTCGTCGATTTTTATCCTAATACTGCTTGTTATAACTGCGCGCCGTATGACGATTCAGCCAAAGCGCGGCTTTGTTCAGTTCATAGAAATCGGAACGGAATTTATTATATCAACTATCCAAGATGCACTGGGGTCGCGCAAAAAGGCTATAAAATACGCGCCGTATTTCGTGACTGCCTTTTTCTTTGTGGCGTTTAGCAACTGGCTGGGCCTGATTCCTGGCGGCGGCGAAGCGATTGTCTACAACAATCAGCCGGTTGTTCGTCCTTTTACCGCGGACCTTAACGGTACGCTGGCCGCCTCTATCGTGATGATGTTCCTCGTACAGTACTTTGCTATCCGCGAGCTCGGCGGCAAGAAATACCTGCGTCACTTCTTTGCCGGCAGCCTCAAAAACCCAGCCACTTACCTGCTGGGTATCTTCGAGGTGTTTTCTGAAGTTACCAAGATCGGTAGTCTGGCGCTCCGACTGTTCCTAAACGTGGCTATCGGTGAGGCAATCATTGCGATATTCACCTATCTCGGCAGTTTTGCCGCCCCGATTACTGTGCTGCCTATTATGATTCTGGAGATTTTCATTGGCGTACTCCAGGCCTATATATTCACTATGCTTACAATTATGTACCTGTCTGCGGCTATCAAACACAATCATGAGGCCGAAGAACTGGAACGCCACGAGCTTGCCAAACAGGCTGCGAGCGCATAGGTAAGAAATTAACTAAAGTAATCAAAAGGAGTTTACATAAATGGAACTAGAGATTATCGGCAAAGGCATTATGATGGCTTTCGGTATGCTTGGCCCAGCAATCGGTATCGGTATGATGGGTGCTGCATTTATGAACGCGGTCGGCCGCAATCCGGAAGCAGCCAAGTACTTTGGTCAGATTTTCGTGATTATCGCGATCGTCGAGCTGATGGCACTGCTGGTGTTTGCCGCATTGTTCATCATTTAATTTGAGGGGGATTATTGTATATAGCGCAGTTTGGCGAAAGGTCTCCAGCCTGCAATCACATACAAAGTTTCCAAAAGAGGCAACGAAAGATCTAATAACTGAAGTTGAGGAAAGTTACATAAACTATGCTACCAACCTATTTTGCAGCGACGGCGGAAGAAGGCGGAATCCTGGGGTTCAGCGTAGAGGCGCTGATTATCCAGATAGCCACCTTTATTCTGATATTTATCCTGCTCAAGAAATTTGCGTTCAACAAGATTATTGCCTTGCTTGACCAGCGTCACAAGGTAGTTAACGAGGGTGTTCGTCACGGTCTGCGCATGAAGCAAGAGCGCGAAAAATTTGAAAAAGAAACCGGCAAGATTGCCCGCGAGGCACGGCATCAGGCTGACGAAATTATTTCTGATGCTCAGAAAGAGGCCCGTGACATTATTCGCGAGGCTGAAAAAGCGGCCCACAAAAAATCCGAGATAATGCTCAAGGATACCGAAGAGCGTATTAACGAAGAAGTAAAGCAGGCCAAGCGCAAACTCGAACGTGACGTGGCTGAGCTTGTATCTGAGGCAACCGAAGCAGTCGTCGAGGAGAAGGTTGATGCCAAGAAAGACGCTGCCCTGATTGACAAAGCAATCAAGAAAGGCCGCAAGTAAGGTAAGTTTGTATGCAGGCACTGACACGCAAAGAGCTAGCTGAAGTTATCGGAGAAAAAACGATGCACGTTCAGGACCGTCAGGCGCTTGCCGCAAGTATCGCAGCTTACCTGACGACATCCGGGCAGCGGGTTGATATCGATTCCCTGCTGCGTGACGTGATGCAGTATCGGCTCGAGCGCGGTATTGTCGAGGTTGTTGCGGTGAGTGCCCATCCAATTGACGAGAATGGCATTCAGGACATACGGAATCTTCTGATGGAGCATTTTCCGAAGGCAACTTCAGTGATCGTAAACAACCGGATCGACCCATCAGTCATCGGCGGTGTCAGAATAGAGCTACCCCAGGAAAGCCTGGATTTATCCATAAAATCAAAGTTGAACACGTTTAAGCGGCTGGTCGCGGACGAAAGGAATTAATGCATGGCAACAAGTATGAAAGACGTATCGATTGCAGATCTCTCGGCTGATATCCGAGCTGCGATCGCCGAACTCAAAAAACGCCCTGATATTGAAGAGACCGGGATAGTTACTCGTGTCGGTGACGGAGTGATTTGGGTGTACGGCCTTACAAGTGTGGGATACAACGAAATGGTCGAGGTTGAATCTGTTGACGGCAGCAAGCTCACTGCATTTGCCTTTAACCTTGGTCAAGAAGAGATCGGTGCCGTGCTGCTAGGCGAAGACACGCAGGTGAAGGCTGGTGCCAAGGCGCATCGTACGGGCAAGGTTGTCGAGGTACCGATTGGCCCAGAGCTGATTGGTCGCGTGCTTGACCCTTTGGGTCGTCCGCTTGATGGCAAAGGACCAGTTAAATCCAAGCTGTTCGCACCCGCTGAACGCATAGCGCCTGATGTTTTGTCCCGCAAGAGCGTGCACGAGCCGCTGATGACTGGAATTATTGCGATTGATGCGATGGTACCAATTGGCCGTGGTCAGCGCGAGCTGATTATCGGCGACCGTCAGACCGGTAAAACAGCGGTGGCGGTAGACACAATGATCAACCAGCACAGACAAGATACCGGAGTAATTAATATCTATGTGGCCATTGGCCAAAAGATGAGCAAAATTGCTCGCCTGGTAGAGCGCCTCAAGCGCGAGGGCGTAATGGAGCAGTCGATTATTGTGGCGACTTCAGCCGCTGACCCCGCCCCTATGCAGTATCTTGCCCCATATGCTGCGACTGCCATGGGCGAATATTTCCGTGATAATTCTCAGCATGCGCTTATTATCTATGACGATCTAAGTAAGCATGCAGCTGCCTATCGCCAGATGAGCTTGCTACTCCGTCGGCCACCAGGACGCGAAGCCTATCCAGGTGACGTGTTCTACCTGCACTCACGACTACTGGAGCGTGCGGCCAAGCTCAATGATGAGCTTGGTGCCGGGAGCCTCACTGCCCTGCCGATTATCGAAACTCAGGCCGGTGATATTTCTGCCTATATTCCCACCAACGTGATTTCTATCACCGATGGTCAGATTTTTATGGAGACCAATCTGTTCTACCAAGGTATCCGCCCGGCAGTTTCAGTCGGTCTGTCTGTCTCGCGTGTCGGTGGCTCGGCGCAGACAAAAGCCGTCAAATCAGTTGCCAAGTCACTACGCGTTGATCTGGCGCAGTTCCGTGAACTCGCGAGCTTCAGCCAGTTCAGCACCGATCTTGACGCGGACACCAAGCAGCGCATTGAACGCGGTCAGCGCCTGACCGAGCTGCTCAAACAGCCGCAGTTTAGCCCGTATGCCACCTGGCAGATGTACGTCATGCTGCTGGCTGCAACCAGCGGTGCATTTGATGAGGTAGAGGTGGCAAAAATAAAAATCGCTGAGGCTGCCCTGCTGCGCGAGTTCAAGAACAAGCACAAGAAACTGCTCGAACTCATTGATGCTGGCAATGAGCCAGAGGACAAAGACCGCGACACAATCCTAAAGCTTGCCCGACAGGTTGCTGATAGCTATAAACCAGTGGAGAAAGAAGCCTAAAGTGCTCGATATGAGAATACAGAGTTTAGAGATGAGAAAAAATGCATATGCAGCTTCTCTGTTCTCTGTTCTCTATTCTCTATTCTCTGTGTTGACCGGAGGTCAAGATGGCTAGTACCCAGCAGCTAAAGCGCCGGATTGGCAGCGTCAAGAATACCAAGCAGATCACTAAAGCTATGGAGCTGGTTGCCGCCTCTAAAATGCGCAAAGCTACCGAAGCCGCTCATCGTGGTCGCGCCTATCGTCAGGCAGCACACAGCATGCTATCGCGGCTTACTGCGGTCACTGAGATTAGCGAGCACCCACTTTACAGAACCCGTCCTATCAAAAAGCGTCTATATATCGTGGTGACCTCGGATCGAGGGCTGGCGGGTGCGTATAACGCCAATATCATCAAGCTGTTGACCCGTGCCGTTGCGAGTGACCGCAAGGCGGGCATCAAAAGCCAGGTGATTATTATTGGCAAACGCGGTGCACAGTTTTTACGGAGAGTTGAGCATATTGACATCATTGCAGCCTATGCTGATTTTGGAGACAAGCCAGACGCGAATGACATTCGCCCTATCCTCGACACGGTCGTTGAGCAGTATCGAACTGAGGCGACTGACGAAGTTCGCATGCTTTACACCGAGCATAAGTCCAATATTACTCAGACTGCGCAGAGCCTGGCGATTTTGCCTGCTACCTTTGACGAAGAGCCGGCTGAAGAGCGAGATTTGAGCGATGTGACATTTGAGCCGTCGATTTCTGAAGTGCTCGAAAACGTGACCGAACGCCTGCTCGAGGTGCAGATTTGGCAAGCACTGCTTGAATCAATCGCTTCAGAACAATCCATGCGTATGCTGAGCATGAAAAACGCGACCGATAATGCGAGTGAGATTATCGACGATTTAACCCTGGAGTTCAACACGGCCCGCCAGGCTAAGATTACCCAGGAGCTGGCAGAAATAACCGGTGGAGCGGAGGCAATAAAATGAGTCTAGACAGTCAATTTAACGAAGCTCTTGTTCAGGTGCATGAAGCCTTTCCTACTTTGCATGACGAATGGGGTTTAATTAACGGGGCACAAGCCGATTCATACAGCAGTCTGCTTGAAGAGGTTTGGCGCATCGGCGCAGCTCAGAGCCCTACCGAATCTCTGACAGAGGTCATGCAGAGTCATGGTTTTGACTACGAGACGGGCCAGGGCCAAGTAGTTAAGATTATGTCGGAAATAGTGCTTGGAGTAAGCGCAAGGGTGCATTCCGTAGAAGGAGCGGTAAAATGAGTGAAGTGATTGGCAAATTCCCTTCTGTAGACAAGATTCAAAAGCAAGTCGACAATGTGATTGATTATAAGAAAGCCCAGGACCGTCTGAGCAGCGCGGCAATTATTACTGCTTTTAGAACTTCAGTCAAACAAGACGCTTTGGGTCTTGTTGGCTCTGATATAAATACTTCGGACTGGGATGGTGGAGATGCAGATGAGTGAGAATGCTCGGACTCACGAAGACAAACTGCCGTATGAGGCTACCGCAGAGCATTTGGCACGAGTGGAAGCTGCAAGAATTATCACCAAGCACGGCAATGACCCCGACAGAGTTATGAAAGCTCTCGAGGCTGATTTAACAGAAGTCATACACGACTCTCTAGAGTTGGGAGCAGAATTAGCAGAGGCAGGCTTTGGGGAGATTTCTCCAGCAGAGCTGTTAGTAGCTTACGCAGCAGGAGCAAACGAGAATAATAGAGGAGAAGCATAATGGCAGTGAGTGAAAAGATAAAAAAGGGCGTCGGAACAATCAGCCAGGTAGTGGGTGTAGTGATTGACGCTGATTTTGAGGACGGCCACCTTCCGGCAATTTATAATGCGCTTGAGGTCGAGCTGGGCGGCAAAAAGCTGTTATTTGAAGTGGCTCAACATCTGAGCGAGTCATCAGTACGTGCTATCGCACTCGGCACCACCGATGGTCTGGAGCGTGGCACTAAAGTGACGGATACTGGCGCACCAATCAGTGTGCCGATTGGTGAAGAGACGCTCGGACGCATGTTTGATGTAGCCGGAGAGCCGATTGATGGCAAATCCGATAAATTTACATCGCGCGCACCAATTCATCGTGAATCACCAGCGTTTGTAGAGCAATCTGGCGCAGTAGAAATTCTTGAAACCGGTATTAAAGTGATCGACCTTATTGCTCCGATTACTAAAGGCGGTAAGGTTGGTCTGTTTGGCGGTGCTGGCGTCGGCAAAACCGTACTTATCCAGGAGTTGATTAACAACATTGCCAAATTCCACAGCGGCTACTCTGTGTTTGCTGGTGTTGGCGAGCGTACGCGCGAGGGCAATGACCTGTATCATGAAATGCAGGACTCCGGCGTTATTGATAAAACCTCGCTGGTGTTTGGCCAGATGAACGAGCCGCCAGGAGCACGTCTGCGTGTGGCGCTTTCGGGCCTGACTATTGCCGAAGGCTTTCGTGACAAGGGCTCCGATACACTGCTGTTTATTGATAATATATTTCGATTTACGCAAGCGGGTGCTGAAGTGTCTGCCCTGCTCGGCCGCTTGCCAAGTGCAGTAGGCTACCAGCCGAATCTCGCAACCGAGATGGGCGCACTCCAAGAACGTATTACATCGACTCGTAAAGGCTCAATCACATCTGTACAGGCTGTGTATGTGCCGGCTGACGACTTTACAGATCCAGCTCCTGCAACTACCTTTGCGCACCTTGACTCGACGATTGCGCTGAACCGAGCGCTCACCGAGCTCGGCCTATACCCGGCGGTTGATCCGCTCGACAGTAGTTCGACCATTCTTGATCCCGAAATCGTGGGCGAAGACCACTACCAAGTGGCTCGTGAAGTGCAGCGCATTTTGCAGCGCTACAAGGACTTGCAGGATATCATTGCTATCCTTGGTATGGAAGAGCTGTCAGACGAAGATAAGCTGACCGTAGCGCGTGCGCGTAAAATCCAGCGCTTCCTCACTCAGCCGTTCTATGTCGGAGAGCAGTTTACCGGTATTCCTGGTAAATATGTCGCACTCAGCGACACGATTGCCGGCTTCCGCGAAATCCTAGACGGCAAGCATGATGACAAGCCGGAAAGCGCATTCTATATGAAGGGCGACATATCTGAAGTAAAGGAAGATAAATAATGAGCCTGCAAGAAAGCTACACGCCCACAAAGACTAATCTGAATGATCAGCTGCCGCCAGAAGAGCGAGAGTTGGTTGTTTTAGGCGAGTATGTTGACCATGGCGGCGTTGCTATCATTCCCACCAAAGGGCTTTCAGTCCGGAGTGTTGAAGATGCGGTACGGTATAACATCGAAAGAGAGCAGAGTTTAGGTGATTAATTTCCAGCTCATAAGCCTGGACGGCGTTAAATTCTCAGAAGAGGTTTACGAGATCATCCTGCCAACCATGGACGGTGAAATTGGCGTGCTGCCTGGGCATATGCCGCTCGTGAGCGTGGCGCAGCGCGGTGTTATTTCAGTGCGCCGCAACTCCAACGAACCTGATGATATGATGATGCATTTTGCAATTTCCGGAGGCGCAATCGAAGTTTCTGACAATACTCTTCAGGTGCTGGTAGACGAAGCTGACGCATCTGATGAGATTAGCGAAGAAGAGGCTCGTGAGGCGCACGAGCGGGCTCTAAAGCTCAAAGCTGAAGCTAAAGACCAGGTGTCGCTTGATCAGGCTCAGGCGCTCATTGATCGTTCGGCAGTCCGCCTGCAGGTCGCCAGCCTCAAGCATCGCCGGCGCCGCTAGGGACTTCCCTGCTGGCGGAATCTGTTAAAACGCATTGCAGCCCTAATGAATCAATGGTAAAGTAGTGCAGGTTTTATGAGAAAAAATCTCAACTCTCCTGCAGTAAAAGAAGTCATAAATATATATGATACGTTCTTTTGCCTACCCGTAGATAACAGTTTCTATTGATCTCTTATTCAAACACCACTAAGCCGCCCCTGATTAGGGGATGGTTTAATTTTTTGGCTTTGTAAAAAAATAAGAGGAATATACATGGAAGTGTTAGCACCGCACCAGGAGGCTGAAAAAATGAAAGAAGCATATACCGCGAGAGAGCTGGATATCGAAGCAGTTGCGCCGGAAGGCCTTGGTTATGGCAAAGGTAGTATTAGCGTAAAAAACCGCCGAGAGTCCGGCGACTTGCCAAAAGAGACGGAAGAAACCGTAAAAAAGGAGGTCCGAAACCCCGAGCGTCACGTAGTGGTTGAGTTTAATGATGACGGCTGCGGAGATGGTAGATATACTCGCCGTCTCTATGTTCTGGAAATGAAAAAAAGCGATATGTGCGAGACAAGCCTTAACCGCAGCGGGCTCAGAGCAAAAATATTCGGCGGCGGCTTGATTGTTGGCTGGATTGCAGACCGGGCTATCAGCGGACCGGTTACCGAACAAGATACAGTTACGAGTGACAGGCGGACTGTGGCGGACAAATTAACCAAAAACAACATCAAATTCGGCGGTCACACCAGCGATCATGCGCCAGACGGAAAAACCGGTTGCGGGGCTATCGATCATGCTCCGGAAATCGTGAGGTCTGCTGTAGAGTTTGCCGCACAGATTCGTGAAAATATTACATACCTCCGACCTGATATTTATAGCGAAGAAAGATTCGCTAAGGTTATCGATGTGTTCAGGTCTATGGCGGAGAGCTCAGCATACTTCGGCGACGGCTCTATTGAGGATACCAAGCGCATTTTTGCTGAATCCAAAGCAGTTATAAAGGAGCTTCAGGGCGATCATGCCGAGATACGGTTTGTACGCAATGAAGTTCCCGGCACTACTATCAACCAATCCAAAATCGTTGAGATTACCAATGATATCGGTGAGATATTTGTCGATGATTCATGGCGCCGTGATATGTATGCTGATGCCTTAGGTAAAGGTAGCGAAGAAGATGCCGCTGTTGCTGCATTGGCAACAGAGGTCTGGACGCTGGCGGTGGCTGCCACGCTTACGGATGGCAGTCTTCCCGTCGATAGGATCCGCTTAAAGGTTTCAGAGAGCGGGCTCTCTGATGAGGATGACCCCCTGGCTGCGTAAGTGTTGTAATCTGGTGTATAGTATTTGCAAAACTTTTCAGAAACCTTTATCGTTATAACATAAATTAATGGAGGGTTACTGTAATGACAGTGCGATCTCGGATCGCGATGCTGGCAGCAGAGTTTTTGGGTACAGCGGTACTTGCAACTGTTGCTATTAACGTATCACGATCACAAATTGGAATTGGCTACTTTGTGGCCATCGGCGTTGGTTTGGCGCTGGCTCTGCTCGTCCTTGCATTTGGCAGGACGTCAGGCGCACATCTAAACCCGGCAGTCACAATTGGTTTGTGGACACTGCGTAAAATCCAGACTGTGCAGGCGATTTCCTACATCGCCATGCAGATGCTTGGTGGTCTTGCAGCTTGGCAGCTTGCAAACTACTTTGTTGGTCAAGAAATCAGTAGTATTGCGGGGGGTGAATTTGACTGGAAGGTACTTGTCGCCGAGGCGGTCGGTACATTCGTATTTACCTTCATGTTTGCTGCGGCAATCTACCAAAATCTGGAAGATGGCAAAAGAGCTGCACTTATTGGCGGCGGCTTCTTCCTTGGTATTATCGCTGCTTCGCTGGCATCCAACGCAGCGCTGAACCCAGCAATTGCGCTTGGCAACCAGACGTGGGCTCGTGCATACATCTTTGGCCCAATCATCGGTGGTGTTATTGGGTTTAATTTGTACGTGCTGTTGTTTGCACCGGTTTCATCGCTTGTGCCTGCACGCGCAAAAGCATCAGTAGCGACTACCGCTTCTGCTAAAAAGCCTGCTGCTAAAAAAACAACTACAAAGAAGAAGACCACCACCGCTCGTAAAAAGAAGTAGTTTCTTCTAGGCCTATACAAAAATAGCCCCTGGGACCCCAGGGGCTATTTTAATATCCCAAAGCTTATATAGTGCCGTTTAGCAAATCTTCTTCAAACTGCCGCACCCCTTCAATTGATGGAGGGTAGCCGCTAACATCTGGCAGATCAAGCTTGGTAATTTTGCGATAGACTACGCGGCTAAGGGCTGCGAGACGTTCAATTTCTTCCTGAGAGGGCGTATAGGTTTTTGAAATGCTCCGTGCATCCTCTGCTTCGAGATAAAGCATCTGGCCGGTAGCTTGTTTGCCCGCATACGGAGGATAGTGTTTTGCAAGCAGTGCATAAAACGTGAGCTGCGTTTTGTGCTGCCAGATTTTCTCCTGCAGGTTTTTGGCCTGGCTCTCCAAGCTGGCAAGCGGCTTGCCTGTTTTGTAGTCGGAGATCAAAATATCCGTATCTTCGATAATCACATGATCCAGCTTGCCATCAATAATCGCCTCTCCAATATCAATACCTTGCAGGCGCTGCTCGGGCAAGGCTCCTTCTGGCAAAATCAGCAGCTGTTCATCAAACAGCCGCCTAAGAATTACTCTGCCATTCGGCAGCCAGCGGTTAATTTCATCAAGCGGCAGCGGCTCCTTATTGAACTCTCTTTCAAACTTATCAATCACATTGTCTATTTCAAAATCACCGCTATTGATACGACGCTGGGCATATTCGAGAGCGCTGTGGATGGCGGTACCGAGTGCGAGCGACACGGTACGAGCCTCCGGCAGGCGCAAAAGGTTTCGTTCTAGAAATGTAGGTGGTCCACCACGCGTGAGGTCGAGGAAATTTATAAGCCCTGTCACATTGAGCGAGTAGCTCTCAAGTATCGGTGCAAGCACCGCGCTCATATCCGGATGCGGTAATTCGGGCCAGCGAACATTCGTCTCGAGTACTGAACGGATGGGGGTTTGGCTACTTTGCTCCACTATCGTCTTTGGCAGTGCAGCAATGAGCGGAGTAGCAACTACTTCTTCACCTGCACCGTTGTAGCGGTAGCTGCTGGCGATAATACTATGCTTTGCACGAGTGAAAGCCACATACATCAGTCGTATGTAGTCATCCATATCATCACCGTACGGCTGCAGCGGCAAATTGGCAGGCACATTTCGCCCTCGATTGTATGGCTGCCACTGCTTTTCCATGCAGTCGACAATATATACCGAGTCGAACTCTAGTCCTTTGGCTTTGTGCACGGTCAACAGCTCTACTGCTTGCTGGGAGGTGACAAAAACTGACTCGTCAGAAATCGACAAATTATTAGTGCGGTGCAAACGAATAAAACGTACGAAATCAGCGAGCGTAGGGCTGCCTGATAACGTAAATTCTTGTACGGTGTCACGAAGCTGCAATATAGCTGACAAGGCTTCAATATAAGCGCTATCATTGTCGCGCAAAGTAATATAAAAATCTCGAAACGGGTTCTTATAGACAGAGCTTTCGCGCAGACCAAGGATAAAGTCGAGCAGCACAGGAAGCTTCTCGCGCCGTGCGGCCGTGCTTAGCTCTATCAGCCAATTTCCAAAATCCTGCAGTGTTTTTTCTTCGTGGTCAAGCAGGCTGTCCAGCCATTTCCCCGTGAATCGATTCGAAACTGCGAGCGTCCACAGTGTCCGGGGCGGCACCCTCCATACTGGATGGCCCAGCAGATAAGCAAGGTTATGGTCGGTCGTGGTTTCGTCGCCGTCAATAATAGCTTGCACTGTTTCAAGCACTAGAATAATTTGTTCAACCGCTTCGTGTTCTAAGATGTTTCGCTGCTGTTCATAGCGTATTGGAATGCCGTGGCGGTGCAGTTCGGCAGCAATCGTGCGGAGGGTTTCATGGTTGCGCGCCAATACTGCTATGGTGCCATCGCCGGCTTTGAATTGCTTGCGAATGCGCTCAGCGATTTCGTAGTACTGCTGCTCGGCTGACTCGTATGAAATATGCTGGATAGACCCGGCTGTCTTCGGCTCGTTTTTTGCGACCAGTTCTTTGGTAATGTTTTCTTGATGGTCTACCAGCCGGTTTTCAGCAAGCTCAATCACCTGGCGCGATGCATCCAGTACGGCCTGCGAAGAGCGGAAGTTTTCTTCGAGCACAATAATCTCTGCGCTTGGATACAGGCGCTTGAACCCAAGCATATTCTCAAGCTCTGCCCCATTAAACTTGTATATCGACTGATCGTCATCGCCCACCACCATAAGGTTCGGCTTGCCTTCTGTGGCAGGATGGCTGGAAATCAGGTGGGCTAGCCGCATCTGCGCGGCATTACTGTCCTGAAACTCATCGATCATAATGTACTGATATCGCTCCTGCAAGTCACTCAGTAGTTCTGGGTGTTGTTCGGCTTGCGTAATGACCTCGACGAGCATGTCGGCATAGTCGTAGCAACCGCGGGCATGCAGCTCGTCACGATAGAGCGCGTACACCTCGCTCAGGTGCAACCACCATTGATTAGCGCGGCGTTGCTTGTGCATGCCTTTGATTTTATTTTCGTTTTGCACAAAGCGCTTTTTCCACTCACCCGTGTGCTTGGTCTTATTGGTGCCTTCGTCATTTGCGATTGCATCAGCAAGACTCTGCTGAATAACCGTACTTAGCGATAGCAGCGGCGCCACGCTATCGTCAATGTCCTGTGTCGGCAGCTCCATTATCTGCTGCCGTATATCTTCGAGCCTTTTGTAACTGAGCGGTTTGTCGAGTATACTCACAAGCTCCGGCTCTATCGTATCGATATACGCAAGATTCACTTCTATGATTGCACGAAGTTTTTCCGGAGTTAATCCAGCTTCTTTTGCAAGTTTTAGTGCGTCTCGCACGGGCTTTGCCGAGGTGTAGGCACCAGCAAATTTTATAGCCAACGGATTATCAAGCGGCAAACGCCCCAGAATCGTATCGATAATATCGGTCTGTACTGCCTCAGGAGCAGTAGTTAGCCGCGCCCCATTCCAAAAATGGTCAGGATACTCTCCCATAATTTCAGCGGCAAAGCTATGAAAAGTTTTGACGTTGATCTGCAGCGAGTCTGGTCCGATCAGCTGCTGTAGCCGGTTTCGCATATTGGCGGCCGCTTTGTTGGTAAACGTCAGGCACAGAATATTCCGCGCGTGCGTATCGGTGTGCTGCAGGATATGAGCTGCCCGCATACTGAGCAGTTGTGTTTTGCCTGTGCCGGGACCAGCGATAACCATCAGCGGCCCTTCGATATATTCTACGGCAGCCCGTTGACTGTCTGTCAGGGGCGGCGCGGGGTGGTCGTCTCTTTCCATCTGAAGTATATTGTACCCTGTTTTATCCTAAGTGAGCGAGCGCAAATGCACAATTTCGTCGAGCAGCTGAAATGAATCGCGCGATAGATCAATGCGCCGGTGGCAGGCGAGCGCCCGATAGTGTTCGAGGATTTCCTGCTCTTCGGGGTAGAGGTCATCGTCAAACCATAAAAACGGCGTTTTAAAATCTATTGCATCAGTTTTGAGCTCGTCCCACTCGGTAGGCCGGATTTTATCGAGCAGTGCCAGAGTGCGTTTTTTGAGAAAAGGCTCAAGCACCTGCCGTGTGCGATTCTGGCCCTTCCAGCAATGCGTGGTCAGCCAGTAGGTTGAATCAGGCCAATGCGTGAGCACGTAGCTCAAAAATTCATCTGCATAATCAGCTGCCCGTCCCTCGTGTGCCAGCAGTACTCCGTCGATATCCAGGTAAATATTCACACTCCTATAGTATCAGCTTGGCTTGCTGTGGTAGTATGATGACTGCTTTATGAAAGAGATAGACCGTCTGTACGGCTTTGACCTGCCTGATACCCTCATTGCCAAAAAACCTGCTCGTCCGCGTGACCACGCGCGCCTTTTGGTATACCGGCTTTCCGACGGATCTATTGTTGACAGCGTGTTTTATAAGCTGGATGAATTCGTGCACCCCAAGACAACCTTTGCCGTCAATAATAGCAAGGTAGATCACTGCCGCTGGCTGTTTAGCGAGGGCAAACTAGAGCTATTCGTACTAGAAAAAACCGATTCCCACACAGTACGAGCGCTCGTACGTCCGGGTCGAGCATTCAAGCGCGGATCAACCAAGCAGCTGACTGACTGGCTGAGCGTCGAGACATTGGATATTGATGCTGATGGTGTGCGCACGCTGCGTCTTAATGTGCCGCATGATGATGCGCGCCTGCATGAGTTTGAGCATATTCCCCTGCCCCCGTATATTCCGCAAGATGACACGTTGGCGGACGAATACCAGACGGTGTATGCCCGCCCGCTGGGCAGCAAGGCGGCGCCGACAGCCGGATTGCACTTTACTGATACGCTGATTCGTCAACTCGAAGGATTGCACTCGTTCGCGCATATCACGCTACACGTCGGGCTTGGTACCTTTGCCAAGCTCAACCCTGAGCAGCTGCAAACTGGTCGGCTGCATGAAGAAGCCTATGTTTTGGACGATGTTTCTGCGGCTGCCCTGAACCAAGCCGAGCACATCACGGCGGTAGGCACTACCACTGTTCGTACGCTTGAATCACTGCAGCGTGATTATGACCGTTTCCATCCTCATCAGGGCAAAACGGATATATTTATCCGCCCCGGCTATTCGTTTTCGACGGTCGACAGCATGATTACGAATTTTCATCTGCCAGGCACGAGCTTGCTTATGCTGGTGGCAGCATTTATTGCTGACAAGCGCGGGCTGAGCGAACCGGCCGCCGCCGCTGAGCTCATGCGGCTGTATCGCCATGCAATGGATAGCGGCTATCGATTCTACTCATTTGGCGATGCTATGCTGCTAGTGTAAGACTCGCCTGTGCATAACCACTTGCTCATTCATAGGCGGCGCAGTATGCTTGAGGTAATAATAAACATTGGAGGGTTTCTAGTATGGAATTAGTGCATAAAGCTGAAAAAGCGCTTGAAGGGATATTTACATCTCTACCGTCGCTTCCTAAGGACGCAAAAAAAGGCTTGGCTGACCTCTTGCCTTGGCTGGTAGGTATCGGCGGTCTTCTGCAGCTGTGGTCCGCATGGCAGCTCTATCGCTGGGCTGATAGTTGGGGCCGCGTTGCTGACTGGGCAAACACTTGGGCCCGATCAATGGGTGTAGAGACCGGATCTTCGGGCTATTCACTATGGCTCTGGATATCAGTCGTAGCCGCAGCGCTTACTGGTGTCATTATGCTTATTGCCTTTTCTAAGGTGCAGCAGAAGCTAAAGTCTGGCTGGGATCTCGTGTTCTTGGCAGCTATCATCAACTTGATTTACGGTGTTTTGACGGTGTTTATAGATAGCTATGGCAGCAACAGCTTGATTGGTGCGCTGATTGGATCAGCAATTGGTTTTTATCTGCTATTCCAGGTGCGCGAATATTACGGTGGCAAGACAGTCGCTAGCACTGCGACAAATGCTAAAAAATCAGACGCTAACGAAGAGTAATACCAGTATCTGCATGAAAAACCCGAGGTAATTACTTCGGGTTTTTCTTTTACACTTATGTTTATTCTCTTATGTTTATTTTACCCCTTATGAGCGAAAGGACATTCTTCTTATTCTACACTGTAGCACACATTATGTAATTTGTCAAGTACTTTTTTCTGAGCCACCCACACCTCCTACCCTCCAGGACGCTCTACAGGGAGTTTTTGACTCGCGCCTGAGGCGCTTGCCTGCCGGAAGTATGGGTGGCTCGTACTTTCTGTAAGAATTACGTACTAATCAAGTGCAGCGACTTCGGTTATACAGACCAAACAGTTATCCTCGCGGTCTCTGTCGGCCATCAGCCGGTCAGTTGCCTTCCACCATGGCTCGATATCGCGGTAGCCGATCCAGTCCGCAGCTTTTCTGAGCCACCAGCCGAGTCGTCCGTAAATGTGCAGGCGGCCCCAGACAACCACTGCCCAACCTTTACCTGCGGGAGTAATGTAGACCGGTCTCTTTGGCTTGTACGCAAGCGGCCGTTTGCCGTCAGCGTGCCGTTTGAGATTGCGTGTGACGTATTTTGCATCATGGAGGGCTGTTTGCGCCATGCCGGTATATTTGGTGTCGGCATTATCGCCAATTACAAAGATTCCCGGCCAAGCCTGCAGCAGCTGGTCTACCTGGACTCGGCCGTTTTCGGCGAGGATGAATTTATTGTCTTTAAAGAAAGGATTGTTGGCGATTCCTGCAGTCCACACAACGGTATGGGTGCGCACCGGCTTGCCGTCAAGCAAGATAGTGTCGGCACTTTCAGCCTGTACGGGCATTCCAAAATAGAGGCGCACTCCGAGGCGCTTGAGCCGGCGCGCGAGAGCACGCGACACGCTTTCTGGCATGCGCGGCATTAGCCGCGGAGCGGCCTCTACTAGATCAACGTGGATTTTTCGGCGTGATTTAATGCCATGTTGCTTCATGAGGTATTTGATATACGACGGCAGTGCACCAGCCAGTTCGACCCCAGTGGGGCCGCCGCCGACAATGATGTAGTTTGTATCAGGCTGTCGTTTGCTCAGTAGCTGGTTATGGAGGTGGGCTTTGAACTCTTCGGCTTCGTGGAGGGATTTTATGCTAAATGAGTACTCTTCCATCCCTGGTATGCCAAAATAGTTCGGAACGGTGCCAAGAGCGAGGATAAGGATGTCGTAGGATAAGGTATCTCCGTTTTTGAGCCGCATGGTTCGCTTGCCGCGATTGAGCTTGGTCGCCTCACTGATAACGATACTGATACGTTTGCCAGCAAAAATTTGTCCAAGCGGTATGGTCGAGACTGTTTTGCTGCCGCCAGTAGCAGTGTGGTACATCATCGGGTAGTATTCAAAAAACGGTTTATTGGCAACGAGGGTGACATTGAACGATGGGTGTCCAGCTAGTTCCAGGGCTGATTTTATGCCGCCAAAACCACCTCCCACAATCAGTACTTCTTGTTTTTTCATAAAAATTTTATGGTGTTTCCGCTCAGGGTTTTTAATTTGTGCTTGGTGCTATTATAGGGGAGGAATAGCGAAACGCCAAACTGCTTGCGCTTACCGTGTTTAACAGGTAAGCTAAAGGGTAAGTATATGAAGAAATTTATAGAAACCTTGCGTGGTGCTGGATTTAAAGGCGGCGTAGATACTTCTGCTAAAGCCAAAGATCTCTACAGTCATGATGCATCGCTGTTCGAGGTGCGCCCGGAGCTTATTGCTTCACCAAAAGACAGTGATGATGTAAAAGCACTGGTTCGTTCGGTGATAAAATCTCGGCCCCACAACCCTGCCCTCAGCCTGACTGCTCGCAGCGCCGGGACTGATATGTCGGGCGGTGCGATTAATGAATCGATCATCGTTGATTTCATGGAGCACTTTAATAAGATTTTGCACATGTCCCCCACTACCGCTCGGTCACAGCCAGGCGTGTATTATCGTGATTTTGAGAAGCAAAGTCTCAAGTATGACGCACTCCTCCCCTCATTCCCGGCAAGCAGGGATCTCTGTGCGATTGGCGGTATGGTTGCGAATAATTCCGGCGGAGAAAAATCGCTGCAACTTGGCAAGACTGACAAATATGTCACCGAGCTAAAAATGGTGCTGAGCGACGGCAACGAATACACCATCAGGCCCCTCAACAAAAAAGAGCTTGATGCAAAAATGAAACAGAAAAATTTTGAAGGCGACTTTTACCGCAAAACGTATGAGCTTATCGAGGCAAACTACGACGTCATTAAAGCAGCGCGTCCGAACGTCGCCAAAGACTCTACAGGCTACCATCTCTGGGACGTGTGGGACCGTGAGTCAGGAATCTTTGACCTCACAAAACTGTTCGTTGGCGCACAGGGCACGCTAGGGCTTATGACAGAGGCGAAATTTGACCTTGTCAAAGCGCCGAAGCACTCTGGTACGTTGGTTATTTTCCTGCGTGATATAAAACCGCTCGGCAAAATGATTAACAAGGTCTTACAACATAATCCGGCAGCATTCGAAGGCTTCGATAATTACACGCTGATGCTGAGCTTCCGGTTGTTCTTTGACTTTCACAAGCTGATTGGCTGGGCTGAAACTATCAAGCTGGCCATTATGCTGATCCCGAATGCTTTGATGCTGTTTAGGGGTATCCCCAAGATGGTGCTGCTGGTTGAGTTTAATGGCGATACTGCAGATGAGGTGGCGCAGCGCGTGAGCGATCTGCGAATGGATTTGACTGAGTTTAAGCACAAGGCCTTGTTCGAAGAAGATGAAACCGAGGCAAAATCGCGCAAGTTCTGGATTATGCGCCGAGCAAGCTTTAAGCTGCTGCGGGAAAAAGTCAAAGACAAGCACACCGCGCCGTATATCGATGATTTGGTAGTAAATCCTGAACACCTGCCCAAATTCTTGCCTGAACTCCGTAAAATTATTAAAAAGTACAAATTGTTCGCGACCATTGCCGGACACATGGGCGAGGGTAATTTTCACATTATCCCCCTTATGAAATTAGAAGACCCTAGTGAGCGAGCAAAGCTGGAGCCGAGCATGAAAGAGGTAAACGACCTGGTGCTGAAGTACGGGGGCAGCCTAAGCGGCGAGCACAATGACGGGCTGGTGCGCGGTCCATGGCTGGAGGAGATGTATGGCAAGCGGGTCGTTAAGCTTTTCCGTGAGGTAAAGCATATTTATGATCCTGACAATATTTTCAATCCCAAGAAAAAAGCTGACGCTACCTGGAAGTACAGCTTCTCGAAGGTGCGAGCTCATTTCTAAATGTAATATTTAGCTTAATAAAAAAACGGCGGTTCTTATACCGCCGTTTTTTTATTGCAACCACTTAGATTATTCTTCAGTCTGGAGATGCTTCATTTTGCGCCTGGTAAACTCATTTATAGCTAGAACAGCGCTTAGGAACGTAATGCCGCTGATGCAGGCATGTATCAGGCTGGCTCCGCTGATGATTAATACTACGCCGCTTATGAACGTGCCACCAGCAAAACCGTGGCTTAGGCGTAATTTTTGTGAGCTTGGACGCGCAAAAGCAAGCGAGGCTACACCTAGGCTGCTTAGGGCGATAATAATATGAGTAAGTAAAATCATATATATACTATAGCACTTATGGCAAAAAATTATTCACTGAAATTATAAAGGAAAATGCCACAAGTATTACCAGTGAAAAGCGGAACATTTTACGCGCCCAAGCGATGCTGTCGGTAGACAATACCCCATCGATACCAAGGTTTATCCAGTAGACTCCAAGCGCCAGCATAAGTATGAAGTAGGTCCAGCCAGCGTGGCTGTAGGCGCTTAGGAGCAGTGTTGCTATGACGAACAGAATGGTATAGATAAGTATCTGCCATTTCGTGTTTACTATGCCTTTGACAACTGAGTTTACGGGTACGCCAGCAGCCGCATATTCTTTCTGCCTGAATATAGATATTGAATAAAACTCGGGCATTTGCCAGAAGAAGAGTGCTAGAAACAGCAGTATGGCTGCTGGATCCAGCCCGTTCGACACAGCTACGTATCCAGCAAGTATTGGTGCAGCTCCGGATATACTGCCGACCAGCGTACCATGAACGCTTTTTCGTTTGCCGAGAGCGCCATACAGCCAGACGTAAACGATCCAGCCGCCTAGTCCAACACCCACCACCCACCAGTTTGTCCATAGGGCAAGCGTGGTCGTGCCGAGTATCCCTAGAGATATGCCAAAGGTTACCGCTTGCTTGCCGGTCACTTCGTCTGCCAGCAGCGGACGGTTTTTTGTGCGCTCCATAAGGGCATCAATGTCCTGGTCTAGGAAATTATTTATAACGCAGGCGCTGGCTATCACCGCCCAGGTGCCTATTGTCAGGGCTGCAAACACCCGCCAGTCAATAGTGCCGTTCGCGGCAAATAAATAACCGGCAATCGTCGTAATGAGGTTGCCATAAGTTACGCCAGGTTTGGTTAGACGGTAAAGCGCCCCGATATTCATCCTGTTAATCCCCAAATAACTTTCTGTTCATAGCAATAAGATTGAAAGGTGTGCGGACGGGTAGTTTTTACACACAATAAATAAATATTACGGGAGCGAACGGGATTCATAAACGTAGTTTATCACGGCGGACAGCCCACAAAGATACTGCAATCTATTTACAAAACATAAGCCGTTTGTGATATTGTTATAAGTAATACATAAAGAACTCTAAGAGGGTCATGTCTAAACGTAAAAAAAACCAGAAAAGTTCCTCCTGGGTTGCATACCTAGGGATGTCTTGTTTGGGTTTGCTGACAGTTGTTCTAGCCTGGCTTTTACGCGGTCGTGATATTGCCCTACTAAATCCTAAAGGTACTATCGCTGACGAACAGTATTGGCTGCTAGTGGTCTCGACCTCTATCATGGTGGCCTTTGCCGCAATAGTTTTATTCTTTATCTATTTCTTCGCATGGCGCTACCGGGAGACAAATGACAAGGTTGCGCATAAACCTCAGGCCGGGCGGAGCAAGCTCCTGCTGCTCACTGCTTGGGCTGCACCAATCACCATATTCGTTGTACTATCCGGAATAATGCTGCCCGCCACCCAGAAGCTAGAGCCGCAACGGTCCATCCAGGCTGAAAATGAGGAAATGACAATCCGGGTTATCGCTATGAGATGGAAGTGGCTGTTTTTGTACCCAGAGCAGGATATTGCTACGGTTAACTACGTTCAGATACCGGTTGATACGCCAGTACGTTTTGAGCTGACGGCTGATGAGGCGCCGATGCAGTCGTTCTGGATTCCGCATCTTGGTGGTATGCTGTACGCAATGACAGAGCATATCAACCCGCTCAATCTTATGGCGCACACAATCGGTGAGTACGACGGCGGTGCTGCCGAAATAAACGGCCATGGTTTTGCGGGCATGCGGTTCAAAGCCGAGGTCACGAGCCGGGCGGATTTTGATAGCTGGGTAAGTCAAGTGGCACGTGAATCCGAGGAGCTGGATGCAGCCCGCTACGCGCAGCTTCTGGAGCCGACAGAGTTTGAGCCTGTTGCTAAGTTTAGTAGCCCTGCAAACAGGGATTTATTTGATGCTTTAGTTAAAAAATATGCCGGATCACATAGCCATTATGGAGATTCCGGCGAGTCAGAATCCGAGGGGCATCACTAGATGAGAGATTTTCTGCTAGGCAAACTTGACGGCAGCGCACTGCCACATGAATGGCACACGATTGCCGGCTCAATTACGTTTATTTTGATGGGTCTTGGCATCATCGGCTTTATTACTTATAAGAAACGCTGGACCTGGCTATGGAAAGAGTGGCTGACCACAGTTGATCCAAAGAAAATCGGTATCATGTACTTTATCGCCGGTGGCGCCATGCTGCTGCGCGGCGGCCTTGACGCAGTCATGCTTTGGCTGCAGCAGGCTATAGCTTCCGGCAACGGTGGCTACCTGTCGGCCCAGCACTTCCAGGAAATCTTTACCGCCCACGGCAACATCATGGTTTTCTTTGTGGCCATGGCGCTGATATTCGGCTTTGTTAACTATATTGTTCCGCTGCAGATAGGTGCCCGTGACCTTGCATCCCCCTTCTTAAACACCTTAGGCTTCTGGCTGTATATCGCTGGTGTCGTCATGATAAACATGTTCTTTTTCCTGGGCGGCGAATATGCGGCGGCTGGCTGGCTGGCTGTTGCACCGCTTTCTGGTCCGGAGTTCAGCCCTGGCGTGGGTATGGATTACTGGGTGTGGAGCCTGCAGATATCCGGCGTCGGTACTACTTTAGGTGGTATTAACTTTATTATGACTATCCTGAAGATGCGCGCTAAGGGCATGACGCTGTTTAAGATGCCATTATTTACCTGGGGCAGCCTGTGCAGCATGCTCATGGTGGTGACGGTGTTCCCTCTTCTTACTATGACAATTTTCCTACTATTCTTTGATCGCTACCTTGGAACGCATTTCTTTACTACTGTTGGCGGCGGTAACCCGATGATGTACACCAACTTGATCTGGATGTGGGGTCACCCTGAGGTTTATATTATTATGCTGCCTTCATTTGGTATTTTCTCTGAAGTCGTTACTACTTTTAGCCGCAAGCCAGTCGCTTTTTATAAGGCGGCGGTGGCTGGAATTATTGGTGTGGCGACCATTTCCTTGCTAGTTTGGCTGCACCACTTCTTTACTATGGGTGCAGGCGCGAACGTCAACTCAGCCTTCGGTATTGCCACTATGCTGATCGGTATACCGACTACGGTTCTGATGTTCAACTGGATTGCCACCATGTACAAAGGACGCATACGTTTTACTACGCCGATGCTATGGTTCCTCGCCTTTGTAGGCGTGTTCGCTATTGGCGGTATAACCGGAATCCTGCTGGCTATTCCTCCGGTTGATTTCCAGCTGCATAACAGCTTGTTCCTGGTCGCTCATTTCCACTCTACTGCCGTCGGCGGCGTGCTGTTTGGTATATTTGCGGGCTTTACCTTCTGGTTCCCAAAGATGACTGGCATACGCCTGAACGAACGCATCGGTCGCTACTCTGTCTGGGCCTGGGTGGTTGGCTTCTTCGTATCATTTACGCCGCTTTACATACTTGGACTAATGGGTGCAACCAGACGGCTTGACCGCTACGATGCGGCCACCGGCTGGCAGCCATTCTTTATAATTTCGCTGATCGGCAGCCTGATTATCTGTTTTGGTGTAGCGCTTCAGATCATCCAGATCATTGCCAGCTATATGCAGAAGCGCCGGCTGGCTGACACTACTGGTGATCCATGGGACGGCCGCAACCTCGAATGGTCTATGCAGTCGCCTCCACCAAGCTATAACTTTGCTGTCGTTCCAGAGGTTAAGACCCGTGATGCATTCTGGGAAATGAAGCGGCTGAACCTGCCAAAACCAAAATACGAAGATATTCATATGCCTAAAAACACTGCTACCGGCATCTACATATCCATATTCGCTTTCCTGATGGGCTTTGGTTTCGTCTGGGAAATGAACTGGCTGGCACTCGTGTCCGTTATCGGTATGATTGTTGTCGGAGTGGTAAGAATGTTTGACGAAAATACCGAATACACCATACCTGCCGAAGTCGTAGAAAAAATGGAGGAAATAAGTGCCGAAGAAAATAGGCAGCTAGAGAGAGAGCGTGTCAGTGCTGCTGATGAAGAAGATATGGGTCTGATTGAATTTATTAAACTGTCAGTGTCCTGGGCATTCGGACTCTTGAAGCGGAGCAAGCGATGAGTCCCGTTACACTCCAAAAGATTTACAACCCCTACTGTGCGGCTGAATCCTGGTACTTACTTCAATCGTTCTTCAAACAAAAGACAATTAAGTGGAGTGTAACGGGATGAGTTCTGAGCATAATTCTGTAGCCAAAAACGAGCATGCTGAAGCCCAAACCGACCGAATAATGTTTGGCTTCTGGGTTTATCTGATGACTGACCTTTTGATGTTCGGAGTACTTTTTGCAGTATTTGCAGTGCTCAGAAACAACACTATGGGCGGTCCTGGCGGAAGCGAACTGTTCAGCCTGCCGCTGGCGCTAACCTTCACCCTGGTTCTGTTGACCAGCAGCTTTACCGCAGGCATTGGTATGATTTATGCCAAACGTGGTTTGAAACGGCCGACGTTAGCGTGGTTCGGTCTGACCTTTCTGCTGGGCTTAATCTTTCTTGGTCTTGAACTATATGAGTTTGCCGAGTTAATCCATAAGGGGCAGACACTGACGGTTAATGCCTTCCTGTCCTCGTTCTTTATTCTGGTTGGTACGCATGGGCTGCATATTCTGTCGGGCTTGATATGGCTGGGCGTCTTGCTGGCTTATGTTGCAAAACGTGGTCTGACATACACCAACGTCCGAAAGTTAGCCTTACTTAGCCTTTTCTGGCATTTCCTGGATATTGTCTGGATATTTATATTTACGGTTGTTTATTTGATGTCGTTTGTTTAAGCCCAAGTAGGAATCCAAAGAAAGCATATGAAAGAATCACATAGCAAAAAGCACACAGCAAATGATGAGCATGGCACAATATCATCATATGTCATTGGCTTTATACTGTCGTTGATATTTACCATCATTCCTTATTTTATGGTGGTTAATAAAGTGCTAACTGGCAATTCCCTGCTGTTGATGATTCTGGGTATTGGTGTCCTGCAGATGATTATCCAGCTAGTGTTTTTCCTGCATCTTGGACGCGGTCCAAAGCCGTTTTATAATGTTGTTTTCTTCTTTGCGACAGCTATGACAATAGTCGTGGTTATAGGCGCGTCGATATTTATTATGGACAACCTGTACCGGACAATGTCGCCTCAAGAGTTTGTTATCCGACAAGCCCAGGGTGAAAACATAGCACAAATCAGCGGCAACGAAACTGGCGCGTGCGTAGAGCTGCGCAATACCCATGTGGTTACGATTAACGGCGGCATGGCTACACCTGATGCTGTTGAGGCCCAACGTTGCGACACGATCTCTTTTGTTAACGAAGATTTTTTCGAACACGAAATAGCCTTTGGCAACCATCCCGAGGACACCAGCTACGGCGGACTGTTCGAACTCTTGGTAGAGAGCGGAAAGACCGAAATAATGACGCTTAACGAGGTTGGTGAATTTATGATTCATGGACATAGTGACGCTAGCTTGATAATAAACCTGGTTGTTACACAGTAGCCCGTCTCTTTTAGTCGTCCACACTAGCTTTAACAGATGTAATCTGTTAAAATCCGTATTCGAGCCCCTTAGTTATGTAGCGGTATTTGCATCGTGAAGCTATAACGTCCGAAACAGACGTTAAACTAAGGTTTAAAATATAGATAGTGGGTCGTCGCCAAGTGGTAAGGCACCGGGTTTTGGTCCCGGCATTCGGGGGTTCGAATCCCTCCGACCCAGCCAAAAAATAAACCCGTACTGCTTAGTCGCAGACGGGATCATTTTTTGGCTGCAGCTGTTGAACGAAGCTCGAACCGTTTTCGAGCGAGATAATTAAATCCCGCCCCGCGGCTCCCTCCGCCAGCATAGCTGGCTGCCCAAACCAAAAATTTTTCTGCATATTTTTTGAATTTCGGCGGGTGGTTTTTCTTTTAATAAGGAATTGAAAAATATTTTGGTTTACCGAGCCAGCCTTACAATTACACCATTTTTCTGGTAACATTGTAATGTAGTTTGAGGTCAGTTTTCTCATTCCACTCATACAATTTAATGTTACTATTTTAATATGGTAGAGTCAAACAAAGTAAAGAAATTACGAGAAAAATTAGGATTATCCCAGGAAAGGCTGGCTCGGTTAGCCGATGTTTCAAATAATACGATTATCAACATCGAGTCCGGCAAGCAACAAAACCCAACAATAGAAACTGTAAAAAAGATCGCCAACGCTCTCGGTGTATCGATTGAGGAGCTTGTAAAGTAATGAAACTGCAATACCCTGATGACTTCATCAACAAAAACATCTGTGGTGATGTCATTGAGGTAATGAAAAAAATTCCTGATGGTTCGGTGGATCTTGTTGTAACATCACCACCCTACAATCTGAAAAACTCAACAGGAAATGGAATGAAAGACGGGCGTGGTGGCAAATGGGCAAATGCCGCTTTGCAAAACGGTTACTCTCATCACGAGGACTCAATGCCGCATGATGAATACGTCAAATGGCAACGAGACTGCCTTACGGAAATGATGCGCGTAATCCCCGAAGACGGAGCAATTTTCTACAACCACAAGTGGCGAGTTCAGGGCGGTCTCTTGCAAGATCGTCAAGACATCGTTGAGGGTTTTCCTGTCAGACAAATCATCATCTGGAGGCGCAAGGGTGGTTTTAACTTCAATCCTGGCTACTTCCTGCCAACTTACGAAGTTATTTATCTCATTGCAAAACCAAAATTCAAGTTATTGCCAAAGAAAAACGGAGTTGGCGATGTTTGGGAGTTTACTCAGGACATGAACAACAAGCACCCTGCACCATTTCCTTTGATGATGATCGACAGAATTATCTCATCGACAGATGCAAAAGTTGTTCTTGACCCATTCATGGGATCAGGCACTACTGCCATTGCTGCCATCAATAATGACCGCGACTACATAGGTATAGATGTCTCACCTGAGTATTGTGAAATGGCAGACAAAAGAATCAAACAAGAGACTGCGCAAGCGAGGTTAATATGAGCGATCAACCATTTACTTACACAAAAGAAGAGCTGATAAAGCGATTCAAAGAAATTGCTGCAATGGGTTGGGTGCCAAATGGCCGGCACGGAAATCATGGCGGTATTGGCAATACACTCGAAGATCTTTTGGGTATCGAAGAAAACAATCTACCGATTCCGAATGCCGCCGAATGGGAGCTGAAAGCTCAACGCCTCAACTCAACCTCACTAACTACAATGTTTCACATAGAGCCATCACCTCGCGCTATTCGTTTTGTGCCACAGGTCTTACTGCCAAAATATGGTTGGGCACATCAGGAAGCCGGCAAGAAATATCCCAAAGATGAAATGAGTTTTCGCCAAACAATTCACGCTAATGTCAGAAGCGATAGAGGCTTTAAGGTAGAGATTGACCGGAGTGAGCGCAAAATTCGAATCTCTTTTGATGCGAACAGCGTTGATATTCGCCATAAAGATTGGCTGGATGGTGTGAAAAAGAAGATCGGGCTCGGTGAACTCGACCCACAACCATATTGGGGATTTGATGATTTGGAGCACAAGGCAGGAACGAAACTCCTGAATACCTTTTACGCCCAGGCCGAGGTTAAGAAAGAGGACGGGAAAGAGTTTTACCACTACACAAATGTCATGATGCTACAAAAGTTTAGTTTTGACGGATTCCTCAAAGCCCTTGAGGAAGGTATGATACTTGTCGATTTTGATGCACGCACTGGCCACAATCATGGTACCAAATTCAGAATGCGCCAAAATGGCTTACCGCTACTTTACGAAAAAGCGACAACGATAATATAAGCCACAGGGTCTATCCTACATACTGAATTATCAAGGTTCGATTCCATATCCCGTCTGGCCTTGCACTGTACTGAATATGAATATCCGTTGGACAGATAGCATTGTGCTTGCTATGCTATGCTTATTGAATAAACACGGAGAGTGAATAGATATGCCTAAAGCTAAAATAACAACTGACACCGGGTTAAATATAGAGGTAGATGGTACCGCAGAAGATATCAAAGCTATAATCAACTATGCCAATCAATCACTAACTACAACAAATACAGATACTTCTACGATTCAGCCTAAGAGTAACACTGTTAAAAAGAGTAGAAACCAGAAAATTGAAAACACGCCAACTTCATTGGTCCGATTGCTTGCTACAGAAAACTATTTTAAACCGCCCAAAAGCCTACCACAAATTAAAGAAAAACTAACTGAAATGGGACATTACTACCCAATGACTTCTCTTTCTCCTGCAGTTCTAAGGCTTGTTAAAAAGAGAGAACTAAGGCGCATTAAAGACAAAAAGGGCTGGGTTTACACAATTTAACCATTAGGGGGATATATGGATAAAAATGAGCTAGATGACTTGAAAACTAGGGTTGAGAAACTTGAAAAGGCTGTCTTTGGCGACAACAAGAAAGCAGTCAGGACAAAAAAACAAACTTATGACGGGCCAAAAGGAGGAATACTGCTCCTTATCGAAAAAGGTGCTTTGAACTCCCCGACGGCAGCTAGTCATATCCATAAGTTGCTAGAAGAGAACAATTACCATTACAGAATACAAGTTGTTCAGACGGCATTAAATCGTCTCGCCGTTTCGCGTGGTCCATTAACGGCATACAAAAAAGACGGTAAAAAAGTGTACGTGGTTCGAAAGTAGCCCACATGAATTCTAGTAATTGTATCGAATTGTTGTGGAAAGAAGGCTTTTTTATTGATGGCCGGACTTTAGGTGAAACTACAGCTCGAATTAAGGAAAAATGGAACAACAACTTCAGCCCTGTTGATCTAAGCAAGGCTCTCGTGCGTGCGACTTTTTTGAGGCGTATGGGTAAAAGGGGTCAATATAAATACATCCAGAAGGTTAGCTATTCAGGTAAAAAGTTAGCGGCTGTAGAAGACGAACTATTTTCAAAAGAATTTGTAGAGAAAGTGGAGAAAGTTATCAAAAATGAACTTGACGATTTGCACTTAAACTTTGGTCATAGCGGGACTTGCACAGCCTTTCTGTTACGCAAAATTTTAGAGAAGCTGACATATTTAGTATTTGCCAAAAATGGCTTATCTTCAAAGATCGAAGATAAGAATTCACCTAGTAAGCTAGTTGGCCTTGAGAAGATGTTAGATACAGCATCTCAAGAAAAATTAAACGGCATCCCAATATTAGGACACAAAACGGCTCGCGAAATCAAAGGAATAAAGTTTCTCGGAGATGCGTCTGCGCACAACCCACTGTCAAACGTAGATATGGAAACTATAATCCCCCAGATGCCGTTTATTATTACGGCCTACAAGGAGTTGGCTGAAAGACTTTGATTTTGAGCAGGCGGTCAAAAGGATAGGGGTCTGGGGAAAGGAATTTTGGACGCCTGCTCACCGCGCCGAAGGCGTGGCAGGGGTGGGAGCGGCTCCCCACTCCGTCAGGAGTGGTAAACCAAAATATTTTTCAATTCCTTATTAAAAGAAAAACCACCCGCCGAAATTCAAAAAATATGCAGAAAAATTTTTGGTTTGGGCAGCCAGCTATGCTGGCGGAGGGAGCCGCGGGGCGGGATTTAATTATCTCGCTCGAAAACGGTTCGAGCTTCGTTCAACAGCTGCAGCCAAAAAATGATCCCGTCTGCGACTAAGGCAGTACGGGTTTATTTTTTGGCTGTGCGCTAGAAGGTATGCGACGGCACGAAATAGAAGTCTTACACCTCAGCCGCATACAAACCGAGGGGCAAGAGGCCCATGCCCCCTGCCCTGGCCGTGAAGTTGATCCCTGCGAACAGTTGCCTAGCATGAAAACGCTAAGATTTTGGGTTTTTGTGCAGGCGTATATCAACGAATTTAAACAAAGCCACTGCCGCCCACCCAATCGCAAACCCGCCAACTACATCCATTGGCCCGTGCACGCCAAGCTGTACCCGTGACAGACCGACCAATACAATACCGACCGGCGCTATCCATTTATACTTGGCAGGCAAATACAGGCTAAGCGTGAGAAAAAGCGCTGTTGCAAGTGCTGTGTGCCCCGATGGAAACCCTGAGCCGCGCACCACGGTATCCTTATACACAAGGTCGGTGATAAATTCTGCAGGCCTGCCGCGCCCCACCAAATCTTTCATCACTCCTGACACCAGATAGGCGAGTGAGCCTGTGAAAAGCAATCGCACCACCATGTGGTAGTAGCGCTTCATAAGAGCCAGCAGCGCTATACCAAGCAGCATGTAGACATTGCCAAAATGTGTTACGACTGAAAAGAATGCCGTAAAGACGCCCGACAGCTCATATAGCCCATTAAAAATTACAACCTCTAGGCTAGTCATGTCGCGGTCATGCACCATAACTGCACTGATGATGAACAAGCTGATCGCTGCTGCAAGCTGCCATCGCGGTGAGATCTGGAGTCGAGAGACTATTCTTATTGCGGGTTGATTACGCTGGGTGGTTTTTGTTTTGCTCATGTTTTTGGTTGGTTGTGTTTATTTTAGCACATCGACAGCCTTTTTTATTCTTGCACGGTGATAGCGTTCCAAATAATCAAGTATTGCGTACAGAACAACGGATATGCCGCTGTATTGGAATATTTTTTCTAGTCCTTGCATTAGGCCGCTGTCAAGAAACAAGTCATCGACATTGTTAGCCAGTGAATCCATAAGAATCTTTCCGGCGACATAGGTTATTCCCCCTATCATCAAGAGCAGCATAGTTCGCCTTGGCAACGCATGCCATGCCCACCAGCCAAGCAATGCGCCAATAAGTACGATGAACGGCACCACAATCAACCAAGCATTTACAAGTGCGCTTGGTGCAGTATCCAAGAAGAAGGTGTTATGTAGGGTCTGTAGCACAAACTCGTGCAGCGTTGCCACATCATCCAGCGACAGCAGTATTCCGATAACTCCAATGACAGTCCAGAGCGCTCGAGCCGAACGCTGATCGCTCAGATGGGCAGAAAAAAGAGCCAGAACACCAACACAGAGAAATAAAAGCTGAGAAAACCACTGCGGTACACTGTTTTCATCGTTGACATCCAGCCTAGCCGACAGCTCGAACAACGCACCATGCTGCTCGTTAAATATTCGGACGCTGATGTACTTGAAAATAACATGTATCAAGAAGAGCGCTACCGTGCTCAAAAGTAGTGCGAGCAGTATTTTCAGTGACAGGCTCTGGTTTTTCATATTTGTTGCAAATTATATCACGCCTCTAGAGCGGCGCGCCTCCTATTTTGCGAACTCCAAAAGCATGCTATACTAAATCTTAAAATAAAAGAGGTATTTTCTACAACATAGTTATGCACTTTTCAACACCTTAGAAACACAGCGAGTACCACAACAAATTGTTTAAAAATAAACAATCCTATTGACTAGTAGGCGTAAGGGAATATAGTGGTTGTATAGTCGTGTTTCAAAACGGCTACAGGAGTTTAACCAAAGGTGGAGGGGTAAATGGTTAATATCTTGCGGGTTATTTCTAAATGGATTAATGTGGCGGTAATTTCGATTGCCGCTTTTTTTGTTCCAAAAAAGCAAAGCACTTCTTCTCCTAAGAAGGCGCTCTACACCGGTGGTTCGCTAGTTGTTCTAACAGGTGCGATTGGAGCATATGCGGCTGGTTCGCTGCGACAGCCTGCGTCTGCTGCAGAATCAGATCAGCTGCAGACAAACTCGGTCGATGTGGTAGTGTCTACCGATGCCGCGAGCAATTCAGCCTCTTCTGAGGTACCGGTACAAAGCGGGGTGAGTACACAGCTCCGTATGAAGACTACGACAAGCACGAATGGCCAAACCTCGGACAAAAGAACAACTACCACCCAGGAGGTTAAAGGCAGCCGGAAAATTATAAAGAAAGAAAGTTCCGATGGTCAGAGTTCGGTGTATTTTGAAGTGGATGCAGAGTCTGATGCCCGCGTAGAGATGAGCGAAACCGGTAATACGATAGAAATAAGGGTCGAAGGAGGTGCGCAGCAGTAGCAAAATAGTAGGCCATAGGCTCCGGTCGATCTTTGTGAACAAGGGTTGTTCACAAAGATCGGGTGAAGCCCGAAAGACAACTTAATAATAAGAAAGGAGTAGCTTTTATGAAAAAGTTACTAAGAATAGTAGCCGCAGCTATCCTGGGTGCAGGCTTGGTCGGCGGTGTCGCAGGTGCAAGTCAGGCAACCATCGATACGAGCGGTGCGGATTCAACCAATAACATAAATTTCAACGACACAGTAGAAGTGGACGTTGAGTCTACAAACAATACGCTTGGTGTTGTTGCGAACGTGCAGGATGCCGCATCTGGCGATGCGGAAGCTACCCGCAACACTGACGCTGGTAATGTTTCTACCGGTAATGCTAGCAATAGCGCTAGTACATCAGCGAATGTATCCAGCAGTAACACTGGTGTGGCTGGCTGGGCTAACTGGGGTGCAAGCAACTCCAACCATAGCGCCACTATGAATAAAACTGGCGCAGACTCAACCAACAGAATTAATTTCGAGAACAGCCATGAGCTAGACGTCGAAGTCGAAAATAATACAGCTGTCATTGCTATCACTGCACAGCGTGCCAACAGTGGCGATGCTACGAGCAGTCGTAACACTGATGGTGGCGGTGCTTCAACCGGTAACGCCAGCAACACTGCTTCTACCACAGTGGTAATCAGCAGTAATAACTAATCTAGTTGATTGCTAGGAAGGTTAACGGTGAAAAAACGAGTGTGGAGTGCGCAGGCGTGCGGACTCCACTTCCCCACCGTTTACAGCAAAAGCTCAAAATTGCAACAATAACAAATGGAGAGGTGACCAGAAGCTTATGAACTATACAGCGCGCATAAGGCAAAAATTTGCTATCGCAACAGTGTTGCTAGTGCAGCTTGTGAGCGTCTCTCTGTTTGCTATGCCCATCACTGTTCATGCTGACACAGAGCCCGAGACGACTGCGGTGGTTTGTCCGCCGGTTAACGGCACTAAGTCGCCGACCGGATCTGCTGCCAGGACATTCACTTACAACCCCGAGACTTGTCTGTATGAAAACGACTACTATACGTGGAATCCAGCCACCAAAATATACACGCCTATAAAGGACGTGGAGCTGCGAGAGCCGCGGCTAAACGCTGAAGGTACTGCCTACGAGCATCAACAGTGGGAATACTCTCCAGCCAAAGGCAGATACGAGCTGCGGGCTATCAGCAACCCCGTGACAACTATAACGGTACCTGCTTCAGCGACCAACACCACTGCGCCGTCAGACGGTGGTGCACGTTCACAGACCATTGGCAATGCGAGCATTAGCAATAGCGGTGCTGATTCTACCAATGAAATAAACAGCGTCGATAGCACCCAGGCGGATATCGATATCATCAACAATACTTCTGTACTGACGACTCTTGACTCTGTTTCAGTATCAGGCGATGCATCAGTGCTGCAAAACACTAATGGCGGCAGCGCCTCCACGGGTGATGCTACTGCAGTTGCAAATTATTTGGCGCTCATACAATCTGGCTGGGATCCCACAAATGGCGAAATTGCCACGTTCAATGCTGATATATATGGCTCGTTCACAGGTGATTTGCTGTTTGACCCGAGTCTTATTCTTGATACAGGCGCAGGCAGTACCAACACTATAAATGACAGTGATACAACCAGGCTGAATGTAACGATCCAAGACAACGCCAGTATCCAGAACGACATCAATCTCACAGCAAAAAGCGGTGATGCCACTGTCAGTGAAAATACCAAAGGCGGTGATGCAACAACGGGTGATGCTAAGGCGGTTGCCAATGTGGTGAATATGATTAATTCAAGCATCAATAGCCAAAAGGGTTTTATTGGTACGATTAATATCCACGGCAGCCTGCAAGGCGACTTCCTTCTGCCGCCTGCTCTGCTTGCGCAACTGCAAAATACGGGAGCTGGCTCAAATAATGCAATCCAGCAAAATAACAATACCGATGCGAATGTTAACCTCACGAGCAATGCTTCCATTTATAACAATTTCAACATAGGCGCTTTTAGCGGCAATGCGCTTGTTGATGCCAACACGGAAGCAGGCAGCGCCACTACGGGTACGGCCACTACGAATGTTGAACAGCAGAATTACGTTGGCGTTAACGGTGGCGGTCAGAAAGGTCTGCTGGTATTTGTGAACGTAATGGGCCAGTGGGTAGGATTTGTAAATCCAAACTTTTCAACCATTGGCAATACCGGAGCAAACTCCGACAACAGCATCACAAATAATAACACCACGAATCTAGACCTGGATGTGGTGCAGAACCACTCCATTACTAATAATATTAATCTGCACGCTCAGTCCGGCGACGCCACCGTGAGCAGAAATACTTCTGCTGGTGATGCGAGGTCGGGCGATGCCTACGCGGGCGCTAATGTGTTGAATATGATCGACAGCAACCTAAATTACAGTGATTGGTTCGGCGTATTGTTCATCAATGTATTTGGTAGCTGGAGCGGCAGCTTTGGTGCGGACACGGTCGCTGGCAGCCCGGCCCATAGCCAGTCTGTGTCCGAGGCGCCGGCAGAGGCTGAGCGTAATACGCCGCAGCCCGGTCGGCACACCTTAGCAGAAACAACGTCCGGGCCCGGCAGCTCCTACGCTGCTGGACGTACAGCTGCTGGCGTGCGTACGACAGCAGCTCGCGAACAGTCTCCAGCCCTCCTTGGCGCATCCAGTGACGACGTACCGCCCTCTGCGGCTGCAAACACGAGCTTGCCGTCTGCAGAAAGTAGTGGAAGAAGTTTTGCAGTCAATTGGTGGGTGCTGGCTATCGGCGCTCTATTCGGCGCGGGATTTGCAGTACGTGGCCAGGAGATAAATTTTTCCCGAGTACTCCCTAGGCGCGTTCGTCCGTAAGCTGGTGATAGCTCCTATCCTGCAGGCTTCTTCTGATCCGGTTTAGCAGTGCCTTGCCGCTATAAACAATCTGATAGCTGCAAAATATTACATAGGCAGGTATAAGGTGCTGGAGTTTACGTATTTTTTGACGCCGTGACAGCCCCGTATCACCCCCTATACTGAGAAGTGAAAAAGCGGTAAACAGACTCCAGCCGTACAAAAAGATCACACTATCAAGAGTGATAATTGTATAGATGAAAGTAACGCAAAATAAGATTGGCAACAGTCTAGCGTGCAGTTCTCCTGCAGGGCGATGGGTATTCAGGCGCAATGCTAGCGCGCGACTATTGTAAACGGCAGCAGGCCTAGACGGTCGGGATTTTCGTACTGCGAAAACACTTCCCCGCTCCGGGGCAATCATGCGCCTATCTGACAAGCGTTTGTGTACCAAGTTTTGCCAGATATCAGCATAGTCCAGGTATATTTTTTTGAGCTGCGAGTCAGCTGCGTGCTGTATACGCAGTGCCATACGTCCAACAGGCGGGTTCACGCTAAACTGATGGGCGATATGTTCCAGGGTTTTAGAGTCCAGCACATGCGGACTGGTCATAATAAGTACGATATCGCCGTGCGCATAGCGGCTGATGAGCTTTTTCCAAGGCAGCGGATCCCTGCTGCGCCTGCGGACTACACGCTCCAGTCGTTTTGGGTATCGCTTCTGAAATCTTTTTACCGTGTCCAGGGTCATATCATCTGATGCATTATCCACAACAGTTACCCGGTGGCGATGGTAGCTGCTTTTGAAGACACTAGCAAGGCTTGCTGAAATGCTTCGGGCATCATTAGAGGTCTGTACAATTACGCTGATAGTGGGTTTAGCGGAGTTTTTCTTTGGCTGCAGCTGTGTGCGTGCCGCGCGAATATCTGATGCATATTCTTGTATGAGCTGCACGCACATAGCAGCTAGTATGGCGCCGAGGAGCGCTGGTGGCAGAAGTGCGGCGATATCCATAGGGCTAAATTACATCCTCCAGGGTGAAGGTATAAAACGTTCTAATTTGATTAAAAGCGCCCGAGCAAGTGAGAAGGGTCAGAAGCGGCTCGCCGTCGTAATCAAAAACTGCAGTGTCGCTTGGTGAGTGATCCGATATTGATACGAGCCGGTAGATGAAGACACGCCCATTGTCCGTGGTAATGCGGGCTGTGTCGTTCTGCATAATTTTCTTGAGCGGTCCAAATGCCGAAGGATTATTATGCGCGTAAAGCAGCGTGTTGCCTGCATGGTCATTTGCAGGACTACTCAGGGTTGCATAGTGAATTCCCTTTGGGCTGACATGCCAGGTGTGGCGCGCGGTATCGTATATACCATCATCGACTGCACGTTCAAAATCGATAGCAGGAATGGTTAATTTTACAGGAGTGCCGCTAATAACAGGCGCAGGAGACACTGCTGGCACGGGCTGCGGGGTCGAGTATCTCAGCACTAGCTGGGTAGATGAGGGCGGTGGCAAGAGCGCTTGCACTCCTTGGGCAAGCGCAATCAGCGTCATGCCATACAAGGCAATGACGCTGAGCACTGAAGAAAACTTTTTGATTGTCTGCTGCACTATCGCAGGCTCTTTATAGTTTTAGCTTCGGTTGCGCACGTACAGATTGCTTGCTACACGGGCTGCTGCGAGCAAAGCGACTGCTGCGCCAGCGGTGAGAGCAATTACCTGAAGCGGGCTGGTAGAGCCAGTGTCCGGGAGCGTTCTGACGACAGCTGCACCTTGGACTTCTTCTTCGGGCTCTTCTTCATCAGGAGTGGCAGGCTTGGTAGGCTCTTGATCTGCCAAACAGTTACTGTTTTCAACAAGCGCGTCAATTTCGCTGATGTTGATGACATCACCAGTAGTTACGCCGCCAGCAGTGGTGTTGCCGCTGACAGTGGCATCACCGCTTGTTCCGTCTTGAGTAACGTCAAGAACAATCTGTGTATTATTCTGGCACTCGATTACCAGGGTATATGTGCCGGTGCAGTCGATTTCATTAATAGAGCCTGCGCCTGTGTTTGATATTTCAATATTGCTACAGTCTCCTGAGGCCTGCTGCGCAGATACGTTTGTAGCGCCCGCCGCTACGAATGCGAATGCGACCAGTGGCACCGCTAGAATTTGTAATAGTTTCCTCATAACACCTCTCCCCTTATATAATTGATGTAGTAGGACCGTTACCGGGTACGTGATAGGATATTTACATAAAAATTACTAAATGTAAACTATATTTTAAAGTAAGCATAATCGTAATGAAAAAAACCACCAATCTCATCCGCAGAATAATTGCACTGTCAGTCGGGCTGCCGGTGACGGTGGCGGGCCTTGTGCTCATTCCTCTGCCTGGACCTGGCGTGCTTTTGACGCTCATAGGGTTGTGGATATTATCTTTTGGCTTTGACAGCGTGAAGCGCCCGCTTGATACGTTCAAACAAAAGCTTGTTGCTATCTACCACCAAGCTTACCAGCGCTACGATCGCTTCCTCGATAAGCATAACCTAAAGGACTAGCTGACATGCTATACTTGCTAGCAAATGGTTCGAAAAACAAAAAAAACCAGAAGAAACCCTTCACTTACCTACAGAACATTCAGGTACGGCAAAAAATCAATCTCGTTTGTTGCCGATAAAGTAATTATTTTTCGCCTGATGCGCAATCTGCACGGTCGATTCTGGGGGGTGGCAGGGCTCGTTATCATGTCACTGTTTTTTAGCATTTGTTTCTGGGTGCGCCCTGACATGCTCAGCTGGTCGACCGCTTTCAGCGATTTTGGCCGTGACGTTCGGACAGCACCATATTTGGCGGCGGCCCTATTTTTTGCAGCTTATGGACTGTGGCGTTGGCGCAACTATTTGCGGCGCACCCTCAAGCATTCGCGTCCGGTGACCGGGCTGGTGACGCTTACGATGCTAGGGCTGTATATTGCCGCACTTTTCCCTGTTGCATGGGAGCCGTGGCCGTACCGGATTCATTTTATAGGGGTGATAATATTTGGCGTCAGTATGGCCGCAACCGTAGTGGTTGATACCTTGCTGACTAAAGCTCGCCGTAAAAAAGGCTTTCAGCTTTGGCGCTTGCTCCGGTTTGTGTCGTTCATACTAATCATTATTGGCGGGTACATTACCTTTGGTTCGGCGAGTGCAGTCGGCTGGTTTCAGTTGGCATTATTTGGCGAACTTTTGATGTTTATCGGTTATGCAATCTGGATTATTGACAAAACCTACAGGGGCGAAGGTAGCCGCTCTCAGCTGTCAAGGATCTTTCGTGGTCTCGTTCTGATAGACTAGATATGTAGATCATTAAACGATACGGGGGTTAAAATGTTTGATTTTGATGCGATGCAACAGGTGGCCGAAGCTCGGGCTGAAGTAAAAGGCCCTAGCGTTTCCGGCGAACTTAAACTGACCGAGTATCTGGATAAAACAGCGCGCTACGTGGTGGTAGACTTGCAGGTCGAAGGGGATCCCAGCGTACTGACTCCTGGTAATCATGCTGTTCATTTTCACGAAAAGGCCGCCTGCGACTGTGAAGGCTTCAAGTGCGCTGGCGGGCATTTTGACCCAGGCCCCAGCGGCAATACCGACCCGGACGCCAACCACGGCTATCATGCAGGCGATCTTCCAATGATTGTGGTTGATGAATCAGGAAAAGGCACGCTTCGTGCGATCACCACCCGCGTAACGCTCACAGACGGACCGGTGTCACTCCTTGGCAAGGAGTCTGCACCAGAAGGAACATCAATCATGATTCACGGTAATCCAGACCCCCATACCCCTGGTGAATCTGGCTCTGGCCACAGCGGCGGTCCGCGGCTGGCCTGCGGGACGATTGAAGCAGTCTAATTTTGTTGAGCAGTTTTTACGCCAGAGTACCCTCGTTTTACCCAGGTGTTCACGGTGCGAGGCGTTGTATATTGACATACTTGACAAGGCGTGATATAATGTATAATAACAAGAATTTATTATCACCTCTGTACATAGTTTCTCCACTTACCTATTCAGCCGAGTCAATCCAGAGTTATTTCTTGATTCTACCCCTTATACCAGATAGAATAGACTGTAAATGAACGAATTTATCCCCCGCATACCTGATGAGTATGTGATGCCTTTGAATATGAACGGGCTTCGCGGCCGTATGCTGCGCTTACCGCCCAAGAAAAAGACTAAAACTCGTGAGATTCTGCTGATTTATGGACATCACGCCAGTCTGGAGCGCATGTATGGTGCGGCAGAAGTCCTCAATGATTATGGGGCAGTGACAGTACCTGACTTGCCTGGTTTTGGCGGCATGGACAGCTTTTATAAGATTGGTGAAGTGCCTGACATGGACACCATGGCAGATTATCTGGCGTCGTTTATCAAATTACGCTATCGAAACCGCCGTCTGACCATTGCGGCGGTATCGTATGGGTTTACAGTGGTAACACGTATGCTGCAGCGCTACCCTGACCTGACTAAAAAGGTTGATTTGCTGGTGAGTATCGTCGGTTTTTCACACCACGAAGATTTTATCTTTTCTTCTACTCGCAAACGAATGTATCAGTGGGGTGCGAAATTCTTCTCACTTGCGCTGCCGGCGATGTTTTTTCGCAACGTCGTGCTGTATCCGGGTCTGCTGCGGCGTTTTTATGCCCGTACCCACAATGCCAAACACAAATTCAAAGGGATGGACCCGGAAGAAAAGAAAGCCTTGACCGAATTCGAGGTGCATCTGTGGCGGATTAACGACCTGCGAACATATATGGCGACAAGCGCAGACTTTCTGAAGCTCAACAACTGCTTGCGGCAGGTCGACTTGCCGGTTTGGCATGTTGGAGTCAAAGAAGACAACTACTTCGATGCCGACACTGTTGAGCAGCATATGCGAGTGATATTTAATGACTTTATTTTTGTGAGTGCGCCATTTGACCGCCACATGCCTAACGTAATTGCAGGCAAAAAAGAGTCAGCGATTTTGGTACCGCGTAAGATCCGCCAGGAGCTAAATAAGAAGAACTGACCTGTCTCGTGCTAGAATAGAGGTATGAAAATTGGCCTGGTCTGCCCGTACGACTTTTTTCGGCACGGTGCAGTCCAAAAACTCATCACCTTGCTCGATGAAGAGCTGACGTCCCGCGGCTATGACGTCCGAATTATCACCCCTCGCCCTCCAGGGTATGAGGGTGATCCGCCAGAGCGCACTATTTTTGTGGGTCGTTCCGCCAAGTGGAACACTCCGCTCAGCACTACCCTGGAGGTTGGTGCCAGCTTTATCCCAAACGGACTCGAGGAGATGCTCGAGGCCGAGCAGTTTGATCTGATAAACGTGCACGAACCAGAGGTACCGGTACTGGGCGCTCAGATTGCTGCTCGGGCGGATTGTCCCATTATTGCAACCTTTCACGCAACAGTGCCGGAAACCGCTGTGGGCAAAACCATCGAAATGTTTCGCATACCCTTTTCGCGGTCGCTTTTCCGCAAAGTTGCCGCAATGACTGCAGTGTCGGACAGTGCAGCTCGGTTTGTACGCGAATGGTCGGGCCAAGATATTACTATTGTGCCGAACTATATTGACCTCAAGTTGTACCGCGGCGGCAAGCAATACAAACGTGACGAAAACACCATCCTCTATCTCGGCCGGCTTGAGAAGCGCAAAGGGGTGAAATATCTTATCAGGGCATTTGCCGAACTGGCCGAGAGAGACGAAGCGGTAAAATTGGTGATTGCAGGTGATGGCTCTGAGCGGGAAAAGCTTCAGGATTGGGTGGCGACGCATGAGGTGCCCCGGGTTGAATTTTTGGGCGCAGTGAGCGAAGAAGAAAAAATCAAGCTGCTCAAGCAAGCGGCCATGTATTGCTCGCCAGCAATATATGGCGAGAGCTTTGGCGTGGTACTGCTTGAGGCAATGGCGGCTGGAACACCCACCGTCGCAGGAGACAATCCCGGCTACGCCTGCGTGATGAAAGATCGCGGGCTGTTATCGCTTGTCAATCCTAAGGATACGGACGATTTTGCGCGGCGGCTCGAGCTATTTTTACGTGACAAGGACGTCCGCAGCGTATGGCTCAAATGGGCCAATGAGTATGTTGAGCAGTTTGATAGCGAAAAAATAATCAGTGAATATGAGGCGGTCTACAAGCGAGTGTACGCCGAAAGCAAAAAGGCAAAGAGGCGCAAAAAAGAGGAGCTTACGGGATGAAAGTAGGGTTAGTGCTTGATGACACTCTGGATAAGTCAGATGGCGTTCAGCAGCATGTATTGACGGTAGGAGCCTGGCTCAAGGATCAGGGCCACGAGGTGCATTACCTGGTAGCCGACACCACCCGTAAAGACATTGAAAACGTGCACAGTCTGGGCCGGTTTGTGAGCCTGCGCTACAACAGGAATAATGTGCGTACCCCGCTGCCTGCTTCGCGAAAAAAGATCAAAGCCCTGCTCGAAGCCGAGCAGTTCGATGTCCTGCACGTACAATTGCCCTATAGTCCACTGCTGGCAAAACAAGTAATCAGGTATGCGGGTGATGCCACGGCAGTTGTTGGGACGTTTCATATATTGCCGGTTTCAAAAATACACGGGTATTCCAATCAGGCGCTCAGAGTGTTGCTAGGTAAAAGCATCCAACGGTTTGACAAGATCCTGGCGGTAAGCGAGCCTGCGGTGCATTTTGCCCGCAAGGCATATGGTATGAGAGCTGACTACTTACCAAACCCTATCAATATTTCGGTATTTCGAGCTGGCAAGCGTTTGGCAGAATTAAAATCAAAAAAACTGACCATACTATTCCTCGGTCGTTTGGTGAAGCGCAAAGGAATCATGGAGCTGATCGATGCGTATAACCATATTGATGACGAGCTGGCTGCAAAAACCCAGCTGATAATTTGTGGCAAGGGTCCGCTCAAAACAAGAGCCAACCATCAGGTACGTGTCGACAGGAATGTAAAATTTTTAGGGTTTGTACCTGAGAAAAACAAACCAGACTATCTGGCCTCTGCCGATATTGCAGTTTTTCCTTCTACGGGCGGCGAGAGCTTCGGTATCGTACTACTCGAAGCCATGGCCGCGGGTTCAAAGGTAGTGATTGGCGGCAATAATGCAGGCTATGCGAGTATTCTGGGCGAGCAGCCATATCTATTGTTTGATCCTCGTGACCGCAATGCCTTTGTCGAGCAGCTGGAGCAATTTATCACTGATGAAAAGCTGCGTGAGCGGATGTATACCTGGCAGCAGCAGACTATTCACCAATATGATATTGGGGTGGTGGGACCTAAGCTTGTCAAGATTTATAAAGAAGCACTGGCAAACCGCAAAAACGCATGAGATACTAACAGTATGAATCCCGTTATAGTACAGCAATTTATCCTGCGCCACGAGGCGACCAAAGCGTACCTAGATATCCAACCGCCAACCAGCAGCTATAAATTTAATGAGGTCATAATGGGATGAAGCTATTTACTAAAAAACCCACCCAAGTTGAAATTACTGTTTCTAACAAAACTGTTCTAAGGGTGCTTGCGCTGGTGCTCGGTTCGGTGCTGCTGCTGGCTGCTGTCCGGCAGGCCACCCACGCATTGACGTTGATATTCATTGCTTTTTTTCTGGCACTGGCGCTTAATGCACCGGTGCATTGGGTGGCGAGCAGGCTGCCCGGCAAGCGCAAGGGCAGTCGTGCGCTCGCAACCGCAACAGCCTTTTTGATTGTGGTGATGGTGCTTGGTGCGTTCCTTGCGAGTATTGTACCGCCGCTCGTACGGCAGACTACCTCATTTATTGATTCTGTACCTGGCTTGATAGAAGATTTGAATGATGAGTCAACCACTCTAGGGCGCTACGTCGAGCGATATAACTTACGCAGCCAGGTCGAAAGCCTGTCGGAGCAAGCTTCGTCTTGGACGAGTAATTTAACAGGAAGTGCATTTGATACAGCAGGCCGTATTGGCAGCAGCATAGCCTCCACGCTTACGGTGCTGGTGCTGACATTTATGATGCTGATTGAGGGTCCGCGCTGGGTACGTATTGGTCGCCGTCTGACACCTGATAGAAAAGAGGCACATATTGAAACTCTTGTCAGCAGTATGTACCGAGTCGTCAAAGGCTATGTCAACGGTCAGGTGATACTGGCGTCGATGGCGGCAGTACTACTGCTTCCTGTGCTAATTATTATGGACGTTTCGTATCCATTTGCGCTCATGGTGGTGGTGTTTATTTGCGGACTTATACCGATGGTCGGTCACCTTATTGGCGCTACGCTTGTCAGTCTTGTGGCGCTCTTTACCTCGCCCTGGGCAGCAATCGTAGTGCTTGGCTATTATATTTTGTACCAGCAGATAGAAAATTACGCGGTACAGCCACGCGTGCAGGCTAATACAACTGATATGTCTCCGCTGCTTGTATTCTCGTCCGTTGTGATTGGCGTGAGCTTTAGCGGCCTGCTGGGCGGTTTGATTGCCATCCCTGTAGCGGGCTGCCTCAAGATACTCGTGCTGGACTACCTTGTCAGAAATGGTCTTATAGGAGCATCCGAAGCTCCTGAAATCGAAACTGTCAGCGAAGAAGATTTACCAAAAGAGAAAATTTAACTAACCAGAGAGAATAGCACGTCGTATCACGCTATATATGGTGTACCTACGCTATATATAGCGTAGTATACACGGGCTTACAATCTGTTCCAGATAGTGCCGTGTTGAGTATCACGAACTTCGATGCCCTGCTCTTTTAGCTGATTGCGGAGCTTATCTGATGCTGCCCAATCCTGACTAGCGCGTGCTGTTTCACGGTCTTTTATGAGCTGCTTTTGTTCGGTGGTTATATCGCTGCTTCGCAAATCAATACCCAACAGGTCATTAATGGCAGCAAGAGCTTCTGCGCTAGGTGCCTTATTGCTAGATTGCACACTCTCAAGATAGGCGTCAATGGCGGCTACCGCCTTTGGCGTATCAAGATCGGTTTGCAGGTGCGGCAGCAGCTGTAATTGCTTGTCAGATGCAGGAAGTTGCCAGGTGCTGTCAGCCGAGGCGCGCCAGCTGTTGAGCCTGTTTTGAGCCGCCTCTAGGATTTCCCACGTAAAATTTCCCTCTGTGCGGTAATGTTTGCTCAGTACGAGCAATTTGAAAGCTTGCAGGTCATATCCCTTGCCCTTGATATCTTGCAGGGTGTAAACATTGCCTAGCGATTTGCTCATCTTGGTGCCATCGACCTTGATATGGTTTGCATGCAGCCAAAAATTAGCAAATTTTTGATTGGTTACGGCTTCGGTCTGGGCGATTTCATTAGTATGGTGTACGGGAATATGGTCTATGCCGCCGGTGTGAATGTCTATTTGATCGCCAAGCAGCTCCCGGGCCATGACTGAGCATTCCAAATGCCATCCCGGAAACCCCCACGAACCACGCACCGCATCGGCCTGTTGCTCGCTGGTTTCTTGCGCTGCATCCATGTCCATGGTTCGTGCTGCGCCTATTTTGTGCACCTCGTCTGAACTGTCTCCAGGTTTTTGCCATGGTGCCCACCATTCCATATCGCGTTTTTCGCTTGGGTCAGAGAATTTCCATACGGCAAAATCCGTCGGGTTTTTCTTGCCGGTGTCTGCCACCCGCGCACCAAACTGCAACCCGTCTATATCCAGCCGTGCTAGTTCACCGTAGTTATCTAGCTTGCTGGTGTCAAAATACACGCCGTCGGCAACGCGATAGGTATAGCCCTTTTCCTCCAAAGTTTTTACAAAGTCAATCTGCTGCTGGATATATTCCGTGGCCCGCGGCATGTGCGTTGGGCGGGTCAGCCCAAGCTCTTCGTAGGCCTCTCGGTCGGCTATATCAATGTACTTTTCCGCCACTTGCCAAGCGGTTAACCCCTCGGCTAGCGCGCCTTTAAGCATTTTGTCTTCACCGGCATCTTCGTCAGATGTTAAGTGGCCAACATCAGTAATATTCTGCACATGCTCAACTTCATATCCGCTGGCCCGCAGCGTGCGTACCAAAACATCCCAGTAGATGTACGCCACCCAGTTGCCAATGTGCGGTTGGCTGTAAACGGTCAAGCCACAAGCATAAAGCCTAATCTCGCCGTCTTTAATTGGCGTAAATTCTTCTGCCTGCCTGGTGAGAGTGTTATAGAGTTTCACTTATATTAATTCCTCGATTTTATGGATGATTTTGCTTTTGATTTCATCCAGCTGTTTGCCTTCTAATTTAAACCCGCTGGCATGTTTGTGCCCGCCGCCGCCAAAATGCTCGGCCAGGTTTGCAGCGACCGGCGCATCGTTGTTGGAGCGTATGGCGGCAGTAATGCGGCCGCTGTCATAGCTTTTTATTACGACGCTGATTAACACGCCTTCTGTCTGCAGATGGTCAGGCTGGATAAGCGGCGCTGGGTTATAGAGCGGGCTGTAATCATTTATTTCCTGCTGCGGGATGATGACCAGCGCTAGTTTGCCGTCATGGTGGAATTCAGTGCGCTGTATTAGCTGGGCTTTGTAAGCAAATATATCGCGGTGCATTTTGTTGAATGCCCGGCGCTGTTCCTCAAGTTTGGGCCGGTTTACGCCTGCTTCAACCAACGCTGCCATGGTTTTATATGTCTCTGGCGTGGTGTTCTCTGTTGTCAAGCCCATGCTGTCTGCCAGGATTGAAGTCATGATAAATTCTAGGGCATCGAGCGACAGCGGCCAGTCAAGAGATTTGGCAATATCATAAATAATCTGCCCGGTTGATACTTTGTCCGGCTGGTTTAGGATTACTTCAGCAAATGGGATATCATTGGCGGATTCAGCGTGGTGATCAAATACAATCGCAGGCTTGGCTGCCACCCAGCCTATGCTTCCAGAATCTTGCAGCTGCTCCAACAGGCTCATAGCTGAGGTATCGACAATGATGCTGGCGTCAAATTGGCTCGGAATTTCATTTGCCACCCTATCCCAACCAGGCAGGTAGCGCAGGTACTGCGGCATATCAATACCGCAATAAAGCAGCGGCTGCTTGCCTAGTTCATGCAAAATTGACTCTAAGGCAAGGGCTGATGCAAGACTGTCTGCATCAGGGTTGTCAGCTTGGATTATCAGGATTTTCTGGCTGTCGGCAATGATTTGGCCAATCTGTTCGATCTCTGTCATAGGGATATTGTACTATCTGTCAGCCACTATCTGCTAACTGTTAATCTGAGTCCTGCCCTCTAAGGCTCTGCCAAGAGTAATTTGATCGGCATACTCTAAATCTACTCCAATCGGCAGTCCGCGTGCTAAGCGGCTGATTTTGACCTTTCTATCACCGACCTGCTGCTGAATATATAGTGCGGTGCTTTCGCCCTCAACGCTGGCGTTGGTTGCCAGAATAACTTCCTTTACCTTGTCATCATCTATGCGTTTCATCAGCTGAGGAATAGTGAGCTGCTCGGGTCCAATGCCGTCAATTGGTGACACAAGGCCGCCAAGCACATGGTACGTTCCTTTAAACTGGTTGGTTTTCTCTAGGGCTAGGATATCAAACGGCTCTGCGACTACCGCTACGAGCTTTTTGTCTCTATCAGGGTCGGTGTAGAGCGGCGAATACTCCTGGCCAGACTCGATCAGCGCAAATGTTTTTTTGCAGAGGCTAATGCTGCTGTGTAGCTTTTCGAGTGACACGGCAAGAGTCTTGGCCTTTGTTGGGTCAGTGCGAAACAAATAGTAGGCGTAGCGTTCTGCGGTGCGTGAGCCCACCCCTGGCAGGACTGACAGGTCGTCAATTAATTTTTGCAAAGCCTTTGGCAGAACAGCCACTACTTTATACTTTCAACTTTCTACTTTTAACTAGAATCTAGGCTATAAGCCTAGATTCCCGAGCATGCCCATCATTGGCTGCATTTTGTCAGCTGCCAGTTTTTGGCTCGCTTTAATAGCCTCTTTGACTGCATCTTCGACATAGCGCTCGAGCTCGCCAATATCATCTAGATCTACCTGGTCAGGATCGATATGGATCTTCTTAATCTTTTGTTCGCCGTTGATTTCTACGCGGACAACGCCGTCGCCAGCCTCAACAGTGATAATTTCCTTCTGCAGTTCCTTCTGCAGCTTCTTTACCTTCATTAGCATTTTTGCTTGATCGAATTTACTCACAAATGTACTCCTTGTTCTCTGTCAAATAGTATAACAAAATGACGGTCTACTGACGAGCCTCTTCTGTTCGCGGCTCGATAAATACTTGCTTGGTCGCATCGCTGTTGGGCCAGGCGACAAAATACCGATGAAGCTGGAAGTTGATTGCTGATACGATGACGATGGCTAGGAGCGCGGCGCCTGTGTAGCGCGCAATGGGATTACGCGGAAACACTGCCAGCCACTCGTTGATGAGCTTTTGGGTGCCGAACCCAATCACGATATAGACAAATGGGAGTAGCAAAATGAGCCCCTGCCAATTAGCCGTAATGCCAATCCATAAGAGTCCCAGTAAAAATACGCCGACAATAATCCAGAACCGGTCGAGCCGAAAGCGCTGGATGAGCGAAATTATCCCATAGAGAAACATCGTAGTAGCAAAGATATCAAGTATGGGCTGCCGTCCAAGCCAGAAGGCCGGATTAAAAGGAGACATAACGAACAGGCTGGTAAGGGCGGTACCGCTAGAGCGGGCTATCTCGCTGAGCGAAGAGAAATCCTCGGGCAAACCAAGGTATGCCTGCCAAAGAGATGGTTCACGTATCAAACTGACAAGTATCGGCACGCACAAAATGCCAAACAGCACAGATGCAGCAATAATAATCGGTGGCTGCAAGCGCTCTATCGTTTTTCGTATCTGCGGAAGCTGCCAAATGGCGGCCGGCACAATAAACAAAATCATTCCCGGTACGTACAGCGATAATCCCAATATGATTGCTGCAAGTATCCAGCCGATGTCCTTTCGGCTATGAAAGCGAATAAAATACCCAACCCCAACCACTGCGAACAGCGATAAGAGCATCACCGATGGAGTGGCGGTGCGCGTCATCATCAAAAAGAATGTGGAGGTGCTGAACATTACCGTAGTCGCCAGCGCAACAAGCGGACTATAGAGCCGGCGGGCCGCTGCAAAGAACAGCCCAACTGTCAATGCTCCTACCAGTGCCCCAACCAGCCGCAGCCCAAACACCGAATCAAATACCGATGTGCTTATAAATACAGCTGTTTTATACGGTGCTTGTACAGGGTTGTTGATGATATCTGAAATACTGCTGGCGCTTTCTAGTGTGGCTTGCTCCGCAGTAGTAATGCCAGGTGTCAGGCTCTGCAACTGCATTAGCATAAGAAGCAGAATAGCGCCAATACCAATGACTCCCAGCAGCATTGTCCGCCACATCGCCAAAAACACGTTCCACAGTTTTTTCATAGTGCTTACGCGTAAGTATATCATCTTTTATGACTGGAATGGTTGCTCGTGGCGCGTGTCTAGCGAACGGATTCGCTGCTTCTCGCGGTCAAAATAGAGTTCGACTTGTCCGGTGGGGCCGTTCCGGTGTTTTTTGATGAATATATCCATGATATTCTTACGTTCTGATTCAGGATTGTAGTAATCTTCCCGGTACAAAAACGCTACCACATCAGCATCTTGCTCAATAGATCCTGATTCACGCAGGTCAGCAAGCTGCGGAATCTGCGGGCTGCGGCTTTCGACCGAGCGGCTGAGCTGGCTGAGCGCAATCAGTGGCACGTTGAGTTCACGTGCGACACCTTTGAGGCCTCGGGAGATTTCGGATATTTCCTGCACGCGGTTGCTATCACTGCTAAACCGGCTGCCGCCACTCATCAGCTGGAGGTAGTCTACGATGATGAGGCCTAAGGGGTGCTGGTGCGCTTCGCGGCGGGCTTTGGTACGGAGGTCGCTGACAGTGATACCAGGCGTATCATCGATATAAATCTGAGCTTCGCTAAGCGTACCCATGGCATGGCTGATTTTCTCAAAATCATTGTCGGTTAGGTTGCCAGTACGAAGCGCCCAGGCATCGACGCCTGATTCACGAGCGAGCATACGGTCGACCAGCTGTTCTTTGCCCATTTCGAGACTGAACACTAGTACAGGCTGCTGTGCCTTAACCGCGACATTATGAGCGAGGTTGAGCACAAACGCGGTTTTACCCATTGATGGCCGAGCAGCCAAGACAAACAGATCGGATCGCTGCAAACCAGCCAGCATATTATCGAGGTCTTTGTACCCCGTTGGTACGCCGCGCAGCTTGCCTTTGTCCTTGTGGAGTTCATCGAGCCTGTCAAAACTTTCGCTCAGGATATTTTCGATACTATGAATGTCTTGTTTGATGTGATTATCAGACACTTGAAACAGCTGTGTTTCAGCAGTCTCTATCAGATCCTGCAGGCTCTGTGTTTCGTCATAGCCGAGCTCGGCGATTGACTGGCTGGCCTTGATGAGGCGCCGGCGCATGCTTTTCTGGGCGATAATTTCTGCATAGCGATCGGCGTGCGTGGCAGTAGGGACAAAGTTCGTTAATTCGGTCAAATAACTAGCGCCTCCCACCATTTCGAGCATACCGCTGTCTTTTAGCTGATCGGACAAAGTCAGGACATCGATCGGACTATGCTTTTCATAAAGCTTCATGACTGCTTCATAGATTCGGGCATGACGCTCATCATAAAAGTCTTCCGGCCGCAGAATATCCGCTACCTTAACAATTGCATCCGAATCGATCAGCACCGCACCAAGCAGGCTTGCTTCGGCTTCGGTATTTTGCGGCGGTAAGTTTTTCGGTCTGTTATCCGGATTCATGCTGCTATATCCCCTATTAATGTATTCGTATCGGTTAAAGTGGTGATGTTTGCACGTACTTCAGGGGGCGAATACGGGCTGACAGTATCTTGAAGCCTAGTGAGGTTCATGATTCAAGCACCTCGCCTCCCCCGAAAATATTAGTAATAGAGGTGAGTTCACTATTTTCCTCAGCGGGCGGATCTGCGGGCATAGCGTCAAAATCTGGCTGCTCGGCAGGCAGTGCGGTTTTGGTCAGGTTTTTGTCATGTACGGCATTGATCCGATAGGAAGTGCCGGTGACCTTGGTGACAGCCTCGTGAATTTTTGCTTGAGTTTCTGCATCAGCCGCTTTCTTTTTGTGAAATCCAAACCCAAAACTAAGGTGCAGCGTGTCATCGTCGATGCGCGGTTCGGCCATGCGAAGAATACCGTAGAGGGTATTGTTGGCGGATTTTATATGCTGGAGGACTTCGCTCCACCACTCGGCAGGGCTGCCCTTGGCTTGAATATTGGCAGGAGCTTCTGTTTCTTTATTTTGCGGTTTGGGCGTGTCGGCAGCTTTTTGTGGTAAAGCTTCAAGTGATTCAGTCTGTTTTGGCGGTGCAGGAGTTGCAGTGGCGACAGCGGGTGGCGGTGCGACAGCTTCAGCTGTCTTGGCTGGCGACGGGGTTTTTTTGGCGACGGGATGAACTGCCAGGTGTGCACGGAATAGAGCGATTTCCAGTGCACTGGAGGGTTCGCCGCTGGCTGGCACGTCAACCAGATCACCGAGCAGCTGCAAAAGTACATCGGTATGCGCCTGATTTGGCCCTACGATGCGTTTTCGAGCTGCTGCTGATGCTTGTTTTGCAACCTGGGCTGGTCCTACGCCGTCTGCAATGCACGCATTGAGCGCATCCATAATATCTGCAGGCGTACCTTCGAATACCGAAGCGATGATTTGTTCGACGTGCTCAGACGACGCCAAGCCAATGAGCGACCTTACATCCTCGGCAGTGATACTGCCTCCGCTCCGGCCTACTTGATCGAGCAGGCTGATACTGTCGCGAAAACTTCCCTGCCCGTGTTCTGCCAGCAAGGTCAAGGCTTGTTTATCGATAGTGATGCCTTCTGCCTTTGCAAGTTTTGTCAGATGCTTCACTGCAGTGTCAACATCGATTGGTTTAAAGGCAAAGCGCTGCGTGCGGCTAACAATAGTCTCAGGCAGCTTATGAAGCTCGGTAGTAGCAAGAATAAATACGGCGTGTGCAGGCGGCTCTTCGAGCGTTTTGAGCAGCGCATTGAATGCCTCGCGCGTAAGCATATGAACTTCATCAATAATATACACTTTGTAAGTGGCGCTGGTCGGTGCGATATGGACTTTGTCGCGCAGGTCGCGTATTTCATCAATGCGGCGGTTGCTGGCTGCATCTATCTCGATAATATCCAGGTGGGTGGTCTCGTCCGTATAGGGCAAGTTGTTGATTTCGTGCGCCAGAATTCGAGCAACAGATGTTTTGCCGACGCCTCTAGGGCCAGTAAATAAATAGGCGTGGCTAATTGAGCCGGTCTTTAATGCCCTGCTCAGTGTCTTGGTAATATGCTCCTGGCCAGCGACTTCTGCGAGCGAGCGAGAGCGGTATTTTCGATATAAAGCCTGTCCCATTAAATTCTTAGCTCCTGCCCTTCTTTATAGAGTGCATCAGGGCGTCTGCCTCCACTTAGCTTGTATGCTTAGTATACTGGTATATTTCGCGGCTTGCTACCCCTGTTGTTTATAACACGGGGATAACCCTGTTGATAGAAACTATTTTTTTATTGCATCACTCAGATATTTATGTGAAGCGAGCAAGCTAAGCGCAATACCGCTATAGCCCACTATGCTTCCCAGGGTTTTAACGGCCTTGCCTATTGCTGGTCGGCTTTCGGCGAGTTTGCTGCCAACTGCGTGAAGGCCCAATCCGCTGCTTTGGGCAAACATACCATATTTACCAGCGGGGACAGGGTGTACCTGTTGCTCTTCGTTACGATACTGATCATATAGTGTAATGCTCGCATTGAGACTGTTTTGCGTGATAATTCCACATACAAGCCCTTTGGGTGCTCGCTCTTCTTGCAGAAGCGTGAACGCTAAATAACCCATCTTCACCTTGTCAAGCGTTGCATCGATCTTTTCGCCCAAAGGGGTGGCGGTATCTGTGGCACGCGCAATCCTGCCATCAATCACATCAGCTGCAAAGCCAGTTCCGGTGAGTACAATACCTCTCCAGGAGTCCAGGTGTCGAATTCCGTAGACAGCAGCCAAAAAACCAAGCCCACTTACTACATTTGCCGGAGTTACCGCATCATGCGTTACATCAGCAATTTGCTGAGACATCTCTAGTAGTCTATGGTTTGCACCGCTCATTTGCCACTACTATACAATAGTTCACTACGCAAACCATAAGCGGCCTAAGCCCTACTGTAGCTATAAAAAGTTCAGGCAGTTTCTTACAAAGCAGCTTCGAGTGCAGCCCATTCGGCATTGCCGTCTTCGGGGATACTGATACTGACCTGATCGCCTGGTTTTGCCTTAAAGTAAGTGACGCTGGCGAGTAGTACACGATAATCTTTGCCGTCGTAGTTCACGGTGTAGTGGCCGTCTTTTTGGGTGAGAGTGCCCACTACTTGCTTGCGTGGAATCGGCCCAATTTGCTTATATAAAAACGCACCATCATCAGCAATAGTAAGTTTGAGGATGTCACCCTGCACCAGTTTGGACTTGCTGGCGTAGTTTGCTGGCACTGGATAGGTTTTAGCATCACTGCCCACCATGTTTTGGCCATCAAATACGCCCTCTATAATCTTGCCCACTTGCTCTTCGCTAGGCCCTGCCGGCAGCACCGCCTCATCACCAACCAGGCTAATAAGCAGTTCTTTGGCCGCGGCAAGATTTGTTTCGGCCTCTTGAATCAGAGCCTTTAGTCTTTTGACTTGTTTTTCTGGTAACTCCGCCATCCTTTGTACTTTTTCTTTCTCGCAATTTATTTTATGTCAGGTACACTTACGTGTAACCGTATCATAGCCGTTATGTCAAGTCAAAGATAAGCAGTATTTTCTGTGGATAAATATTTTGTATAATTTTTTGATTAATAAAAAAGCTGCCCCTCATCTGAAGGGCAGCTTTTATTGATAGAGGCTCTAATCGCCAAGACCTAGAATTGACCTTAGGCCAATTCGACCGTAGCGCCAGCTTCTTCAAGCGTCTTCTTATGAGCTTCAGCTTCTTCTTTTGGTGACTTCTCGACCACTGTCTTTGGAGCACCGTCAACGATAGCCTTTGCTTCTCCAAGACCGAGACCTGTAATGTCCTTGACAGCCTTGATTACTGCAACTTTCTGAGCACCAGCTTCTTTGAGGACTACATCGTACTCAGCCTTGCCTTCGTCAGCAGCAGGAGCGTCGCCGCCCGCAGCCGGACCAGCAACTGCAACAGCTGCAGCAGCAGGCTCAATGCCGTACTCATCCTTTAGGATGGTTTTTAGTTCGTTTACTTCAAGCACAGTGAGCTTGGTTAGTTCTTCGGCTAGTTTCTTTACATCTGCCATATGGTTAAATCTCCTTCTAGTAGATCTAAATATTTGATAGTAAATATTTGATATTTAAGAACTCAATCCTCAAGTATCAAATATCAAGTATGCAAGCAAAGCTTGCCTTATGAGGCTTTCGCCTCTACTCCTTCAAGCAGCGCATGCAGATTGCCGGAAAGCGCGCTGGTCACATCGTTTACTGGTGATAGTAATGTTGCAACGACCTGGGCAATCAACTCGTTCTTGCTTGGCAGGCTGGCCAGGGCCTTGACCTCATCTGCATCGATGAACTTGCCTTCAGCAGTGATGGCACCCACGAATTGGATCGAAGGGTTGGTCTTAGCAAAGGTGTTCAGCGCTGCGGCCGGGGCTACTTCATCTTCCGTGTTGAAAGCGTAGAGTAGTTGGCCGGTGAGTGCGCTGGTGTCGACATCTTTGAGCGATTCGCTGGATTCAAGCGCCTTGATAACCAGACGATTCTTGATGACACTGATCTTAGTGCCGCCAGTCTTTGCTTCCTTGCGAAGCGACTGGATTGCCTTTACGGTTGTGCCTTGGTACTGTGCGACTACTGTCAACTTAGAGTTTGCGAGCAGCTCGCTGACCTCAGCGACAACTTCGTTCTTTTTTGCTTTGCTTAAAGCCATGATTTCTCCTTTGTAGAAATCTAGTTGAAAGTTTGAAAAAGTTTAAAAGTTTGAAACTTTAGACTTTTTTCTTGCGGTAAATGCCGCTGTCCTGCTAATCGACCAATAGCGAGAACTGATTACAGACTAAAAACGTCCTTGTATTACTACAAAGACGTTCATATGAATAGCAAGTTTAATTGTATTCACCTCGGTAGCATACTTAGGTCGCTTGGGGCGACTGCTACTGTCTTTGGTAATCAAAAAGTATGATACGCTACTTCACCCCTGTTGTCAACCTTTTTACCCCCTAGTTTTTTTATGCACACATCTGCCCGTGCGAGATAGCAACAGATTGCTCAACAGGGGTGAGTGACTCTGCCTTCACATTCTTCTTAGTATACATTGTATCATACCTGTCAATATTTGTCAATAGGCTTGATCTTTGTAGCGTTGCGGAGGGTATTAGCACGTCCGCCGCAATTGATTGGCAGGAGGTACTTGACAAGCTGCGGCAATGGAGGTACCTTGGTAGTCGTGATACATTTTGTCCAAACCCTTATCGCCAAGTGCATGCCAAGCCACAAGCTCGGCTTTGTATATATTGTGGCGAAAAAATAGTGGTTGGAATCTTGTAGCGCACAGGCCTCATCGAAACAAACAAAACCGGATTCCAACCAACAAGGATCCGGTTTTTTTAACGCCGGTGAATCCATAAGCGAATTGGACTAAGCTCAAATCCGTTTATGGAAGCATCTGCTTCCTACCATCCCCGAGGGGGGATAGCACCTGTTCCGAGATACGGGACAAACAATTTGGACAACTGGAGAAGACAATGATTGACTTCACGACACTTGATGCAGAGATTTACGACGCGGTTCAAGGAGGCGATCTTGACTACGCATCTCGACTTCTTGGAGAGCACAAGGATGTCATAACCGAAGATGAGTACAACGAACTCGCACGGCTTATCCGAGAGGCGCGCCTTGCGGCAGCAACTCATTCAGCCTAGCAGTTCCTAAGACTCACTTCTGTATCCATATGTGGTAGAGTCTACCGATGGCGCCGATAACTGGCTGCCTACGCTTAGTAGACTGGGCATTACAGAGGTCTTATCCTAAGCCTCGTAAGGATTGCGGCCCGTTGCCCTTCCTGTTTTGCTTGTTCTGGCGAGTAACGCGTATTGCGGCGTGGGTAGCCCATATGCCTGAGAAGCCAGAACCTACCACGGTGGCCGGGGAGTTTACAGACAGAGCCTTTTGCTCCTCCCTTAGCCCACCTAGTCCTCCAGTTGTCTTAATAAACCAATAAACCAATAAAGATTATGAGTTTGCACGAAATAAACCCACACAGAGACTACACGCCCGATGATAGGCGAATTTATGCTGAGCTAGCGGTGCTTAAAGATATCTTAGAAAAAGAAAAAATACAGAGAACCGGCAGCTACTTGATTAGATTGGACCGTAAAATGTTCGGCTATTCAGTGCCGGAGGACGATAATACTCCTGAGGAGATATCAGACTAATCTTTCATTTGATCTAACTTGAATTGAGTGTAGCGCTCGGCTGCTAGGCGGGTCAGTTCTTCATCTTCGTCTTTATTGACGAACTTCATGGCTTGGCCAATCATCGGGTGGACTTCGGTGAGCTTGTCATGCATTTGTTTGACCAGTTTGCGGTAGCCTGGGTGGCCTTGCGGACTGGTGCGCAGCTCGTGCAGGTGAAACGCTTCGCGGGCGTTATAGGTAATCTTCCAGCGCATACGGTGGCCAAGCAGCGTTGCATATTGAGCTTCGAGCTCGTAACCATGCTGCTGCAGCAAGCTGTACAGCGCAGCGCTTTTGTCAAAACAGGCTTCGAATGTATCAGCGAGACCAGCTTTTTCGACCAGCTCCGGAACATCAAACCCATAGCGCGGAGTCAAGAACTGCCACTCGAGGCTGTCGACCATTCGGTGGCGCTGCAAGTCGCGAAAAATACCGTAATCACAGATGAGATCCCAGCTGTAGTGAGCAATCTCCAGGGCTCGGCCCGGGCGATGTCTGCGATTGAGCCGCTCTCCCATGTAGGTAGTGAAAGCTTCAGTTTTTTGGTCGTAAGTCCACTGAGCGATTTCCTTTTCGAGGTTTTCTAGGCTGAGGGCACTATGCTCGTACAGCATATGCGGCAGCAGGTCCAGTTCGTTGCGCGGCCAAAAATCCACCAGCTGCACGTCATCATCGAGGCTGCCCAGGGTTTGTGGGAGGTGCTTGTTCGCAAACTCTTTCATCCCCTTGTACGTAGTGGCACGGTACGCAATGGCAGCGCCTCCGCGATCTGGTTTATCAGCACGCTCGAGAAATGTCGGGATAGTTTTACGGGCTTCGCGCAGGAGTGCCTCACCGGTTATTTTTGCCTCCTGGAGCTCGTCACTCAGCAGGTGCATAATCAAGCTCTCGAGCGCCTGCCCAGAGGCGTAGATGCCGACAGTTGACTTTGTGGCGACCGGCAGCACAGGACGGATTGCATCGCAGGCTTGCGCACGAGTAGCGCCATTGAAGGCTACGTCACGCTCCTTTTCTGGCACGCTGCTATGGGCGCGGACATACTCTGTCAGCTCGCGCACCATTTCTGAATAGCTGTCAAAAATCTCGTCCATAGTGGCGATATACTTTGCTTTGACAGATTTTTTCAGGTTTTTTGGTACGTAGTAGCGGTAGCGGCCTTTTTCATCCTTTTGGTCAAAGTAAATATAGCGGGTGGATTGCTCCAGATAGCTGGCCAGCCTGCCCCACTCAAGCTTTTTAGTCAGCAGATTGCTGGCGTTTTCTACGACCAAGTGCTGCCCCACCAGCTGCTGCACGGAATCGTCGCCGTATGCGGTGATTACGCGCTGGAGGAGCTTTTCGTCTTTGCCCATCGCACCGGCGAATTCATCTAGGATTGTGATGCGCATATCATCGCCGCGCCGGCTGAGGCGAGCCATTGCAGCGGCAATCGTAGTGGCACTGAGCTTGTCAGAAAACCCATAGACGTCCGCTTCGGTGTTAGTGACTGCTTCATCTAAGAAAGCCTTGCCCTCAGGGGTTATTTCGTAGGTACCCGACTTGGTTCTACGGACGTATTCGATATCTCTATCCTTGTCCTGTGTCTCAGCGATTTGCTCTTTTTTCTCGTTAATAATATCTTTGATGGGCGTGGCGGGAGCAGCGAGGCTGACCGGTGGTGCGGATTCGTGAGCGGTGCGGGTAGTTTTTGTACCGTTGATAGTCTGCCAGATGTCTTCTGCTACCTCTTCGGGTGGTCTGTCGGCAAAGATGACCGGCAGTTCACGCTGCTTGGCTTCCCATAAATAGCCGGCTCGAACACGTTCGAGGAATGCCTCGTCCAGATTATCAAATCGTTCGCCTGCTCCACGGTCCTTAGCCCGCTGTCGCAGCGTCTGCACCGGAGCGTCGAGCACGATGGTCATGTCAGGCTGCATATCACCCACTGCAAAGTCGATAATGCGGGTGATTGTCTCGTAGTCTGGCACATCACCCCGGCCATAGTACTGAATGGCGAGAGTGGTCAGGTAGTTTCGGTCGCAGATGCAGATCACGCCTTGCTCGCGGGCATTTCTAATTACTTCAAGCGACTGGCTGCGCGCAGCGTTATAGAGAAGCACCTCGGTGCGGGTATTCATCGGGTACTGCGGATTTTGGGTGAGCAGCCTGATAGTGCGAGCCGTCAGGTCAGATTGGCTGTCTGGTTCACGGAAAATCCGCACTGGATAGCCGGCAGATTGGAGCCTGCTCGCGAGCAGTTCTATCTGAGTGGTCTTGCCTACGCCCTCAGGCCCCTCGATGACAATGTAGCTACCCTTACTCATAGCTGACCTCGCTGATTTTTACTGGCATTTCGCGTTTGTCTTTCCAGGCTTTTGGCAGCATCTGCCCTGGCTCCCAAGTTTTCATAATAGTGCGCAGATCGGTGCCTGTCTGATATTTGCCGCTAAAGCCGCCATCCCGCCCCGCCCCGTAGTTGCCGTCAACCTCTCCGGTGTGATGGAAGACAATCTGGGCAATTCGTTCGCCCACTGGCAGCAGGATAGTTTCCCGCTCGTTCAGGTTAAATATCTCCAGCGTCAGACGATTGATATATCCAGGGTCAATCCAGCCGGCGTCAAAGCATACAGCCACGCCGTTGCGGCCCCAGCTGGAACGGCTTTTGACCTCGCATGCGCCCGGTGGCACAATACCAAAAAACTCATGGGTGTGTGCCAGGATGCGTTCGCCCGGCTTGATTGCAATCACCGGGTGGTCCTCTGGTATGTTCTTTTGTAGTTTTACCCCATTGAGATCGCACCATTGCTTGTGCGGCATTGCCTTGTATGGCCCGTCAAAATAGCGCTCTACATCCTCGCGGTCAAATGGGTTATAGATATTGCGCTCGTTCGTGCGCTCGGTGCGGAAATAATGGTAGCCAAGCGTTACGTCCAAAGACGCGTGGCTGACGTGCTTATCATTGAATGGCACGCACAGAATGTGCTTGTCGGCAATGGCCTGACGAATCTCGGTATTACTAAAAACCCCCACTGTTACTCCCCTCTCAAATACTATAGTTTTAGTGTACAGACCACAGACTAGCACTACAAGCATAAGTATGTTGTAGTTTTTAAGAAGCAATAAATCGCGTATTCACTTTTGCCACGATCGTGAGAGTTTTGAATATGTAAATAATGGGAAGTAAGGAGCAGGGGGTAGGGAGTATGTGGTGGAATTTTGAAAAGTGAAATAAGAAATATGTTGTTACTTTCGCAAGCTTGTTTTCTAGGACCAGGCCCGAAAAAATATCAAATCTGCAAATTTTTACCCTGTAAAAGGCCGGGCCTTTTACAGATAGGAATGTTATGGTTTTTATTTGCGATAAGCTCTTTGCTACTATGTACCTAATGGGCGTTTTAGTAGTCTGTATCGGCACTCTAGTGGTAATAGCCTTCTTGTTAAAAGTTAAGTCAAGAATCACGTACTTCTGCGCACGAAAAAATAAGACATTCACAAAGTCTTTAAAACACGAGTTCACCACTTTTAATTGGGGAAAGAAGCACGCCACCTATTGTCCATATTGCAAGGAAGTTCACTGGGTAACAAGTCATTGGAAATAAAATAAGAAATGCGAGACTCCTTCAGAAGCCTGTTTTCTAAGACCAAACACTAGAAAATACTAAATCTGCAATTATTTACCCTGTAAAAACCAGGCCTTTTATGGATAGGAGTTTTACAGATTTAAAAACCGCCCTACTAACAGGGGGCGGTTTTTATCTATGATCTAAGATCTACTATCTAAAATCTAGTCCTAGAGTTCAGTCGGCAGGACCTTGATACCAGGGCCCATTGTCGAGCTGACGGTGATGGCTTTGACGTAGTTACCTTTGATGCTCGAAGGTTTGTTGGACTTGATCGAGTCAAAGATAGCCTGGGTGTTGGCCATGAGCTTGTCTGCACCGAAGGACACCTTGCCTACGCCGAGGTGAACGATACCGGTAGAATCAACACGGTATTCAACACGGCCAGCCTTAGCTTGCTGTACGGCTTTTGCCACATCGGTGGTGACGGTGCCGCTCTTTGGGTTTGGCATCAGGCCTTTTGGTCCTAGGGTGCGTGCGTGTTTACCGAGCTTTGGCATAAGTGCCGGAGTAGAAACGAGCACGTCGAACTCAATTTGGCCTTTTTCAATGGCTTTGAGCAGCTGATCCTGATCGGTAATATCAGCGCCTGCTTTTTTGGCGGCCGCCTCGTCGTCAGCCTCAACAAGCGCGGCTACACGGATTGTCTTGCCGGTGCCGCTTGGCAAGGTCACGTTATCGCGAATATTCTGATCGGCTTGGCGTGGGTCCACATTCAGGTTGATGTGCAGCTCAACAGTGGCATCAAACTTAGTAGTACTTGTCTTTGTCGCCAGCTCTAGAGCGTCTTTGATGGCGTACTGCTTGTCTTTTTCGATAAGCTCGGCAGCCTTGCGCAGCTTTTTGCCAGCACGCTCTAGGCGCGAACGAGTCGGGTTTTTTGCAGGTTTTGGCGCTTCGGCAGCGTCAGCCTTGCCTGCCTTACGGGCCTCCTTAGCTTCGAGCTCTTCAGCTTCTTTTAGCGCTTTCGCACTGCGCTTGCCTGCTTTGGCGGTCTTTACTTCTTCTTGTTCTTTGACACTTGCTTCAGTCGTAGCTTGAGTGCCTTCTTCAGAATTCCCATCGCTTTGCTCCTTTGCAGCGTTAATTGCGGCTTCGATTTCTGCGATTGTGTTTTTTTCCGTAACTTCGAGCTTCAGCTCCTTGGCTTCAGCTAATAGATCGGCTTTCTTTGCCATTTTATTCCTTTCGTGGTGCAGATGGACGCTGTTTACAGCGGCCTCCCACAAATTATTTGTTATTTAATTATACAAGATAACAGCTATAAATGCTAGCGATGATCACCGATAAAATCGACATCGATACCTGCCTCGTGCAGCAGGGCTTGGGCTGCTTCGGGTGTAGGCCGTTTCCATGCTTCACCAACAGTATTATCGTAAACATCTTTAGACATAAGTGCGGCTGAGGTGTCTGTGAGAAATTCTTGCCTGGCTTGTGCTAGCTCGATAGCAGTTTGCTCTTGGTATGCTTCACGCATTTTTTCCTGGGTAGCTTCATCGGCTGCAAAGTAGGCGGCCCTTCGAGCCTCTTCGTCTTTGGGTAATTCCATAATTTTTACTCCTCTACCTCTACGCCCATAGAGCGGGCAGTGCCAGCGACCATCTTTTTGACTGATTCGATGTCGTCAGCATTCATGTCTTCCATCTTGGCTTCGGCAATTTCAGTCAGCTGTGCCTGGGTTAGCTTTTTTGGCAACTTTTCTTTATTGGGTACACCCGAGCCTTTTTGCACGCCAAGTGCTTTGCGGATTAGGTCGTCTGTCGGGGTGCCAACTGCACGCCAGTCCATCGTGCGATCATCATAGATGGTGATGTGGACGGTAAGGTCCTGCCCCATTTTGTCTTTGGTGGCGTCGTTGAACGGCTGGATAAAATCCATCATGTTTACGCCGTACTGACCAAGAGTGCTTCCTACCGGAGGCGCTGCACTGGCTTGGCCGCCCTTGATTTTCATTTTTAGATTAGCTTTTACCTTCTTTTCTGCCATAAAAATTCTCCGAATTTAGGTAGTTAGTAAATGGTAGCTAGTAGGTGGATTATCTGTAGTTAGCTATGAAGCTGTACTAACTACTATCTACTAACGACTATCTACCGCGACCTCCTGGGTCGCATTGTGCGTAACTGCTGAATTATACTACAGTTTACCCCTGTTGTCTAGCGCGGGCTCTGGATTTAGCCGGCTGCTTGTGCGTTGAAAAACATCGCCAGGTTATAACGGACGCTTGCAGAGGAGTTGCGGCCGCGGTGAACCAGTTCTTTTGCCCTGCTTTGAATCACGATATCGCCGGCGTCTACAGGAATGGATCGTACTTCACCTTTATTATCGTAGTATTCAAACAGCCCATCTGGGCTAAGCTGCATTGTTAAGCTGGCGCTGAAAGGCGCATCAGTATGAAAAGCTTGTTCGCCAAAAGGCTGCTGTATATTCACCTGATATGAGCGTAAGTTATCCAGGCGTACCTGGACACTAGTTATAAGACCTAGAGTTTCTAGCAGGGAGTCTGGCGCTGCCGGCTGATTGTTGTGTTGCCAGAGCACATAGCCCTTATTGCCGCACTCATCATCAAAAGTAGGAGCAATGGTGTCTAAATCTTTCGGAATGCTGCTTGCAGCTTGTTCTAGAGCCTCTACCCCTAACTCCTGCCTAAGTATTGTAAGCCCAGGCTCAGTATAGATTTCGGTATGATCCCCTAGACTTTTTTTACTTGGAGGGAGTCAAGCTCTACCGGTGTTTCGCGGCCAAACATGTTGACCAGTACCTTGAGCTTGCCTTTCTGCTCATCGAGTTCGTTGATGGCGCCATCAAAGCCCTTGAATGGACCGTCGGTAATGTTGACGACATCGCCCACACTGTAGTCCATCTTGTGCTTTGGCTCTTCGCGGCCCATACGCTTCATAATCTTTTCGATCTCATCGTTGGATACGGGGGTGGGTTCGGTGCCGGTGCCGACAAACCCTGTAACACTCGGGGTGTTGCGCACAATGTACCAGGCGTCTTCTGTCAGTTTCATCTGTACGAGTACATAGCCTTGGAAAATCCGCTTTTCGACGACTTTGCGCTTGCCGTTTTTGATCTCGATCATTTTTTCTTTAGGAACGAGAACCTGATAAATTTTATCCTTCATGTCCAAGCTCTCTGCGCGCTGGCGGATACTTTCTGCGACTTTTTCTTCATAGCCGCTGTAAGTGTGAATGGCGTACCATTGCTTGGTTGTATCGTATCTCTTACTCACTTTTTGCTTCCTTTCGAGGGTGGTTATAGATTTCGTTGATGTGATTACCTGCTGAATACAATTCTCTGGATTGCGTTATCGAGCACCCAGTCGATGCCGGCAGCGCCCAGTCCAAACACTAGTGCGAACACCAATACAGCGAAGGTCATTTTCCAGGTTTCACGACGCGTTGGCCAATGAACTTGCCTGAGCTCCCTGTATGAGTTTCTGAAATAGCGCGGCCATAGGATTCGACCGATCCAGCGACCGACAAAACGTACCGGGCGGGTTCTCAGCGGAGCAGTAATAAAATGCAGCGGCTTTTTGATCGGTGAAAACAAGCGGCCTACTTTTTTTAGTAGTCGCTTGAACCGGCTCTTGGGCTTTGCGGCGCGTGCCTCTGCTTTGGCGGTTGCTCTTTGCGTGCGCTCGCGGATCGTTTCTGTTTTGCGAACACGAGGCTTACGCACAAGCTTCTTAGCCACTGTCTTCGACTCCTTGTTGTCTGCTGGTTTGGTTGGTTTTGCCACCTTGTTGTAACCTCTCTTGAAATTAAAAAGAGCTTATCATAAAGATAAGCTGCCTTGGGTGTCAATATACTCCTTTCGCAACAGATAGTCAAGCAGGGTGACAGGTAGAGCCTGGTAGGCAGGTGTGATGTAGGATTGGTTCTCGCAAACCGCCATCATGCTCATGCTATACTTGGGATTATGTTAGATGTGCCCTTGCAGCTGGCGATGGCAGCTGCATTCGCAGGTGTAGTGTTTGAGCTTGCTGGCGCTTTGATTCGATCAAAGCTCATTCGGGGTGTGTGCTACGCAGCCAGTATTCCCACCACTTCTTTCGGAGTGGTTGTGCTGCTGGCTTACGATTTGCGCCTGATATCGCTTGGCGTAGCTTTTGTAGCAATATTTAGGATAATCAATGCGCTGCGGGCCATCGAAGGCCGGATGAGTGAACCACGGCTGTATTTTGTGTCCCGCCGTACAAGTTTGAAGCTGCTGGTAGCCCAGATTGTTTTTTATATAGCCTGGTGGCTTGTGCGCTATCTGGATATCGCCCTGCTTGAGACATTGGAGGTGCTGCTGGGCATATCTACGGCCATGAGCTTGGTGTTTGTGTATTCGGTGCGGCGCACCCTCAAAAAATCCGCATTTAGAAAGTCCGATATGCATTATGCTGATATGGAGCTGCCTTCGGTTAGCGTGTGTATCCCTGCCCGAAACGAAACCGAAGATTTACCGGCTTGCTTAGCGGCGCTTATCAAAAGTGATTATCCAAAACTCGAAATACTGGTGCTGGATGACTGCTCGCAAGATCGCACCAGCGAAATTATCAAGGGTTTCGCCCAGGATGGAGTGCGATTTATTGCTGGTGAGCCCATCAAGAAGGGTTGGCTTGCCAAGAATCAAGCCTATCAGGCGCTTGCTGAGGCAGCTAGTGGCGAAATTTTATTGTTCACAGGCGTCGATACGCGCTTTAGCCCATCCGCCATACGTACTCTTGTCGGCAGCATGCTGGCGCGAAGGAAGCAGATGATTTCGGTGCTTCCTAGGGCGGTGCAGACCAAGGAGCACGCGCTGCTAGTACAGCCAATGCGCTACTGGTGGGAGCTAGCTTTGCCGCGTCGATGGTTTAACCGTCCACCGGTGTTGAGCACGGTATGGATGATAAGCCGACAGGCGTTTTTTGGACGGGGCGAGATGAAGGCTATTCGCAGCAGTATTATGCCTGAGGGATATTTTGCCCGCGAGCTGACCCGTACTGATGAGTACAGCTTTATGAGATCAAGCGGCAAGTTGGACATTACCACTGCAAAGCGCCTTCCCGATCAATGGCAAACTGCCATTCGTACTCGTTATCCACGGCTGCGCCAGCGCCCGGAGAACGTATTTTTGGTTGTGCTACTTGAGCTGTGGCTGTGCGCACTGCCTGCGAGCTTGTTCTTAGTTGGCTTTTTCGTGCAGCTGGAGCTTTTATGGCTGCTGGCAGGGCTCAACACTTTTGCACTGCTGTATGTGCACTACAAAATCATGGTGGCATGGGGTGTGCGCCAGCCTAGCTTGGCGCTGGCGTTGTTCTTTGTTGCGGTAGTGTTGGAGATATGGCTAACGCTGCTATCAATGATCCGCTATGAATTTTCACATGTTGACTGGAAAGGTCGCGACATCTGCATCCCTGTCATGAAGCATTACAAAAAGCTGCCATCTAATTAGTCTGATCAGGCGCTGGGTCTGAACTGGATGATTCTGATTTTGCCCCTGCCATATCTGGTACAAATACGGTAAATACCGATCCTTTGTTGATCTTGCTTTAGACTGTAACTTTTGCACCTATCAACTGTGTGAGTTTTTGCGTGACATACAACCCTAGACCAGTGCCAGAGCTTTTACGGGTGCGATAATCTTCGCTGCGGTAGAACTTTTCGAAGATTTTCTTTTGTTCGGGCTCGCTGATGCCAATGCCGGTGTCGCTAATAATAAAATTGACTCCGCCAGGTGCAGGTCGGGCGCTGAGGGTGACCGAGCCGTGCTCGGTGTATTTAATAGCATTTGTTATAAAGTTCTGCAGGATTTCGCGCACGTAGAGCGAGCTGTTGTGCAGCAGCTCGAGGCTTGGGTCGATTTCAGTGTGGAATGTCAGATTTTTTTTCTCGGCCTCTGGTACATAATTTTGCGACAAGGTATGCAGCAGCTGGTTGACATTGATAGATACAAAATTCAAATGCTGCGCAGTACCGTTTTCGGCCCGCGACAAGGTAGAGAGGTCATTGATCAAGCTGCTCAAGAATAACACTTGGTCATGAGCTTGATGGACGGCATTGTCTATGGCGCGGATATCGCCGTCGTTTTGGATTGCGAGGATAGCGTTTGAGAGGTTGCCCTCGGCAATAGTGACGGGGGTGCGAAGCTCGTGGCTAACAACGCTGACGAATTCATTACGCTCTTCTTCGAGTGATTTTTCGTGGGTGATGTCGCGGATGAGGATCACAAACCCTGATTTGATACCGCTGCCGTAGCTTTGCCGTACCGGCGCGATACTTAGGTAAATGCTGATAAAACTGTCGTCGTCGTAACGCAGCTGGTAGTCACGGGAAATGGTCTGGGTTTTGGTACCTAGTATCAGGCGGGTAGCATCAATGGGCTGCTTTTGTTCATCGTAGAGCTTTAAACAGTTGCCGATGTAGGTTCCCTCTAGGGTGGTGTTGCTGTCTAGGACGTTGAGAGCAGCGCCATTGTACATGGTTATTTTGCCGTGCTGATCAGTAGCGATGACGCCATCGGCCATGCTGTTTATAAGCGCGCTGAGCTGCGCGTGCTCAAGAGCAATATCCCCGGACGCCGCAGGCGTCGTAGGCTGATTAATATCCATAAGCACGTATTATACGGGTTTTTGGGCCGCTGTACCACCTGTTGTTACCCGTTGAGTAGCAGGGTCTCAGTCGCAGGGCCGGATATCGGTGGGGTGTTTTTTTAGCTCTTTGCGCAAGGCTTTGGCGTTCGGTAAAACCTCTTCAAAACGTTGCCAGAAGTCAACTGAATGGTTGAGATGTTCAGTGTGAACAAGTTCATGAATAATGACGTAATCAATCAGGTGCCACGGCAGTTGCATGAGATAGGTATTGAGTACAATCTCACGGTGCTGGCTGCAGCTTCCCCATCGTGACGATAATCGCTTGGTTTCGACCGATCGAAAGGAGAAGCTATGGGTTTGGGCCAAAGTTTGGAGCCTTTGTGGCAACAACTGATCGGCTTCTTTCTTGAGCGCCCTATGAGCGCCGCGTTTGACTGCCTGTTGTACTTTTGTGTGGGTGTGCGGCATGTCCGCCGGGCACAGGACAATAACCTGGTTGTCCTTTACTCGTACACTCACCGAGCTGGTTTCTTGCTTTGGGTTGAATCTCAATCGGTGCGCCTTGCCAATACGATCACCATGAGCCAATAAGACGCTCGGTGCAGGACGGTGTTTTTGCAGCCAGTCTTTCTTGCTTTTGACAAATGAGATGCCGGCTTCGTAGGGTACAAAATATGGCAGGCTCACACGAATATGGCCAGTTCTTGTGTAGCTGAGACGAATATTGGTGTTGCCTCGCCTTTTGGCCAAGGTGACTTCGCCGATATCAGGGATAGATACGACTTTTTTGGCAGACATTTTCTATCTCAGTACAATATTGCGGCGGCTTGATGGCACATCTTTAGGTTGCGGCGAAGGTACGAGGTTTACGAGCTCGGGGCGAATCATTTTGTGGGCGGCCGCAGATGTCTTGATGGTGTTCATATCAGCTAGTTTTTTGATAACAGAGCTCAGTTGGCCAGCAAAACTGTGCTTACCGCTAACGACTACAAAGTCTTCGGTTGGCTCAGGGTGCTGCATATAGGATGCAAGCTGTTTGAAGGCTTCAACATCGTAGCCAACGGCATATCGGTCATCGTGCTTGCGGCGGTCACGCTTCTGATTACGGACAAAGGCGGTATCAGCATCAATCTGAAACCACACCACTAATGTGGCAGCTTTGCGCTGCCGGGCCATCTCCCTAAGCGCTTTACGCTGGGACAAACGCATAGCGTTCATATCCATTACCACGCTGATACCGGCGGTGATAAACTCATTGGCCATGTATTCCATAATGCGATTGAGGGCGCTATTTTCCTGCTTGGTATAGCGCGGCTGCTGGAATAGTTCGTGGCGGATCCTGTCCTGCTCCAGATGAGCGGCCTCAATCGCATCGCAGAATTGACGGGCAAAGTACGTCTTGCCCGCGCCAGGAAAACCGTAGAGGAGCACTAATATAGGCTGTGTCGGTTTTATACGCTCTTTAGCACTCATCCCGAAACCACCTTTCTGCTGCTTGAATATTCTGACGCACTGCCATGCAGTTTTGCTTCGCTCCGTATTTCAGAATACGCTTTGTCACAAGAACTACCTGGCAGTATCGCCAGAAATATCCCTTCAGCAAAAAAAGATATTCCGGTACGGGTGCTAATTTTACCTGTCATATAGATGACATTTTATAACAAGTATGGCAAAACATAAAATCTCTAAGCCCTGCATCTAGCCAAGAGGTGACAAATTAACAGATATACGGTATGATTATGCCTGTTTTTGTCACCAAAAGACCAAACCAAGCAGCTCGCTGCTGTTTGGGATTTTGAGAGGAACCGGCTTGGTGAGATAATCAACACTGTGCTGGCAAACTTGTTTTGCAGCCAGTTTATTTATCTCACCATTACACGGTGACGAAGGGGTGTAGCTCAATTGGTAGAGTAGAGCGGTCTCCAAAACCGTTGGTTGCAGGTGAGAAATGACGGTGGCATTTCGAAAGGAAATATTCACCTGGCAACTATGTTGCCAAGGCAGAAGTTTCGGGGCCGCGCAACCTGGCCAAGTCCTGTCAGATTTGAACATTT
>CAZXJN010000004.1:0-67920 GCA_964641015.1 uncultured Candidatus Saccharibacteria bacterium
TCAGCGGTCAGTTAGTGGTCGGTACTGTAGAGAACGGGATTATTCTGACAGCTGGTGCGCCAATAGAATTCCGCGGATCATCTCGTCCTGTGAGGCGGGTGACGTTTACCCCTGAGTATGCTGGCAGCACCATTGCTCCTGATGGCACGAATAATCTGGGCACCATGACTACCGATTTTTGCTCTGGCACCTCTCGGCACAACATAAATATCGGAGTGTGTGGTGCCACGGACGAATTTAGTTATTATTCCTGGGCTACCACCCAGGGGTCGGCTCAGGATTACGATATCTACGTACGCTATCAGGTGCCAAGTGATTTTGATGGGTTTGTGTCTGATAATACTTTGGGTATGTATGGCTGGCGCAGCAGCGCGAACGACCTGGTGGAGCTGTCCCTCCTGCAAGCCGATGGCACACAATGCGGGTCGGCCACCAACGCTGCTACAAGCAACGGAAACTGGACATTTACCCAGTTTGGCGGCAGTGAAACACAGTGCGATATCAGCCCAGGCGATATCATCGTATTCCGCGTCAAGCTAACTGCCACCAATGGCAATTACGCCCGTGCTGGTGACATCACCTTCCAGTACTTTGCAAAATTCTAGTCCATTCGGCCCGAGAGGCAATGCAAATTATCCGGTCACGAGGCTGTTGATTAGCAGCTGAACATCTTGCTCATCTAGCTGCCCGCGGCTGCTGGTGACGATAATCCAGGTACTGTCAGCTAGGACATTTACGATGTCGAGATTGTCCTCCAATGTACCGTACTTGACTGTGCCGAACTTTGTTTCCACCTCCTTGATATCAGAAAGTGCTTCATACAAGGGGTTTAGGTTGAGTCCCTTAGGCTGCTTTTGCAGGCTAAAGTTCAGCTTGTTGCCACTGTCGTCACTGGCCGCATAAACCACAACTGACGGCTCGGGCTGGGTAATACTGCCAAGCTCAATCTTATAGCTTCCCGGAAGTTTTGCCGGATAGTACAAAGGAGCCTGTACTTTTTCGGCCACCTCTGGACTAAACGGGCTGGGTGGGGTAAAGATAGCCGATAACGGTCCGATCCACAAAAAGAACCCAGCCCCGACCATAAGTACCAAAGTAGCTACAAGCAGGGTTGCTTTTACAAAAGCACGCGGCCGAGGCTTTTTCTTTGGCGCAGGGGGGCTATAGGCGTGGGTTTGTTTCTTTTGCCGAGGGGCGTTTTGAGTGCCAGAGGTCCTTTTGGCAGGCTTTTTTGACCCCTCTTTCACGGCCGCAGGCACTGCAGGCTTGCCCTGCATAATAGACGCCATTATATCGTCAATATCATCGTCGTAAGGGTGTTGAGCCATAGTGCCTAGCAAATACTCCAAATATTAGCGGGAAATAGTCTAGATTAAACATAAGCTAAAATCATCAAAACGTAAAGTACCATATAGTGCTAGCCGTATAGTACAACTATGGTAGCGGGACATCCGGTCTAATACGTAAGTATCTGCAGAGCAGGCTACTTTACCCGGTAGCTTATCTTAGTTTTTCTACACTATTGGTCCAGGTGGACCAATAGTGTAGAAAATTCTTGCAAAGCTACGAATACTGCTAATTCTGTGGTACGCTAGAGAGAAGATTACAAGGGTAGCAAACTTTGGGAAAAACAATAGCAATTCTTAACCAAAAGGGTGGGGTAGGCAAGACCACTACCACTATTAATTTGGCGAGCTATCTTGCTAAGTCTGGTAAGCATGTACTTATCGCTGATCTAGATCCTCAAGGAAATGCAACAAGCGGGCTAGGTATAGATAAAGAAACCTTGGATGAAACAATGTACGACGTGCTGTTTCAGCACAGCATCGCACCAAACGTAGCCATTGATACTGATTTTGAACGGGTCCAAATTGTACCTGCAAACGCTAATCTTGCTGGGGCAGAAGTACAACTGGTAGGCGCACTCCAGAGGGAAGTACAACTGCAAAAAGTACTGGAACAGTTTGCACATGATTATATTTTGATCGACTGCCCGCCATCACTGGGACTGCTAACTATCAATGCGCTATCAGCAGCAGATTATGTGTTGATACCGGTACAGGCTGAGTACTATGCACTAGAAGGGTTGAGTCAGTTACTCGGGGTAGTGGAGCGAGTACAAAATGCGATCAATCCTAACCTACAAATATTAGGAGTAGTACTGACTATGTATGATTCACGCAATAGCTTATCTGAACAAGTAAAGGGAGAGCTATCCAAACATTTTGGGAACAAATTATTTACTACCGTCGTGCCACGAAATGTAAGGCTGGCTGAAGCACCGAGTTTTGGAAAGCCGATAGGCGAACACGACAAATGGTCGAAGGGCGCACGAGCATATAAGGCGCTCGCTAAGGAGGTAATGCAGCGTGTCTGATAAGAAACGAAAAGGATTGGGCAAAGGATTTGACGTATTGATGCCCACAGGGCTGGAATCAGTGCTCTCTAACAGGGGTGACAGCCGAGTACAAAAATTGTTCATTCGGGACATTATCCCAAATCCTAACCAGCCGCGCCGCACGTTCCAAAAGGATGCCCTGCAGGAGCTTGCTGAATCAATCAAGCAGTTTGGAGTGCTGCAGCCTATATTAGTTCGGCCTGCAAAAGACGGGAAATACGAAATTATTGCTGGCGAACGCCGCTGGCGTGCAAGCAAGCTCGCGGGGCTGGATGAGATTCCAGCGGTCACTCGTACCGCAGAAGAGCTCGAACAGCTTGAGATGGCAATGGTAGAGAATATGCAGCGTGTTGATCTGTCGCCACTGGAGCAGGCGGCAACCATTCAGCGCCTTCATGAACTATTCCATATGAGTTACGAAGCAATTGCAAAGCGTCTTAATAAGGCAGAATCAACGGTACATAATATTGTCAGGCTGCTTCATTTGCCGCCCAGCGCACAAGATGCGCTGCGTGAACGCAAGATAACCGAAGGACACGCTCGCTCTATCTTGGCGCTCAGAGATTATCCCGAGCAACAAGAGCAGCTGCTGCTGCTAATTCAGAAGCACGGCTGGTCGGTGCGTCAAGCAGAGCAATTTGTAGTTGCAGCAAAAACCGGTGAAAAAAATGCCGAAAAGGCTAAGAAGCGTACCGACACCACCACCCCCGGGACTGAACGGCTTAGTACGCTTTTGCAGCGGCCTGTGAGCGTGATGCATATGGCAAAAGGCGGCCGGCTTGTCATCAGATTCAAGACAGACGATGATCTAAATGAGCTAGTGGAATTACTGGCTTCGATTAAAGCGTCTTAGAATTTACGAGCGTTTGATAGGGGGAGTATCCTGGCTGAGAGCGTGCCGATAATATCATCTGCTGATACCGCCCCAAAACTGCGTGAATCAAGCGAATTGTTTCGATGATCGCCGACGAGGAATAGCTCATTTTCGCCCAGGGTGATGTCTGCATTGCCGACAGTTTCGCCCGTGATCGTGTGCCGGATGCCTAATGTTTGATCGGGGTCAAAACCATTAGGGAATTCGTCATTGAATACCGTGATAGCTCCATTTTCTACTACCACCCGCTCGCCAGGCATGCCAATGATGCGTTTTATAAGCTGTTTTTCGCGGTCGCTGCCAAAATCGTACATTCCCTTTTTCACAAACACCACCACGGTGCCGCGAGAGGGTATGTACGGTTCGTCGGTAATCCGAGCCCACGTACGCCCTACTTTCCATACGATAAGCCGGTCATGCGTCTGCAGAGTAGGCTCCATGCTTGGGCCATCTACTTCGTACGACTGAAATACAAAAGCGGTGATAGAGAGCGCGAGTATGGGCGCAAGCAGCAAAATTAATACAGTGGTAAGTATGCTCTTTATGCCTTCGCGCCGTTGTTTGTTTTTGTGCGGCGAGGAGGGCGGAATGACTGGCGAAGAAGCGGCCCCCGGTAGTGGCGGCGGGCTAGTGTTTGGACGTTCGTTTTGCATAATTCAGTTTCTCACTATAGCGTAAATCACCTGATAAAGATAGGATTTAGTGGCTGCAGGTCAAGCCTCAGGTCATTCTAAGCTACCGTTTGCTACGATTCGTTTCTACACTAAAAGGCTGTGAAAATATCCCAGGCCGTAACGGTTTACGTGACTGGGTATTCCGGCTATACTAATCTAAGTCAAATCTATGAATAACAAGCGGTATCAAAAACACAGACCGAATACATCAATAGACGGTTTTGTCAGAGGCAGCGCCTCGCCAAGCGGCTCGTCGAAAGACGGGCTACAAAGGTTTAACCGCTACCACCGCCCAAAAATGACCGGAGGGTCGTCGGCAGAGGTTCGCAGAGTCGATGCCTTTAACAAGAGTCTTGACGGGTTCGTGTCCACTAGTCCGTCGGTCATCGCACCTCATTCAGAGCGTCCGAAAACAGCTGACATAATGAAGCCTTTTGCAAAGAAGCAGGGTGAAGAGCGGGCAGAGTTTGGAGGTGCACGTGCCACACAGCCGCAGCAGCCTCGGCCTGCCGCAAAACCAAGCCCGCGCAAAGAAAAAAGTTCGTTTTTTTCTAGGTTTCGCCGCAAAAATTCAGGCCGCCGGGGCAAGCGATCACGCCTCAAGCTAAAAATTGCAGCTGCAGCTTGCTCTATCGTGCTGCTTGCCGGTGGTGGCCTGGCACTCCGGGCATACCTGTTGAGCCGCAATATATTCAAAGGAGGCGGCAATTCCGCGCTGCTGCACAATCAAGATGTTGACCCCTCACAGCTCAGAGGCGAGGGTGATGGACGTATCAACATATTGATTCTTGGCAAAGGCGGCCCAGAGCAACAGAGCGGTCCGGATCTGACCGATACAATTATTGTCGCAAGCATCGATCCGCTGGCAAAAGAGGCTGCGCTGCTGAGTATTCCCCGGGATCTGTGGGTCAAGTCATCCGCGGGCGGCCAGTCAAAAATTAACCAAGTGTACCATGATGCCAAGCAGTCGCAGCTCAATGATTATGCCTATCGCGATCGAGACTCAGATGAGGCTAAGCAAAAGTCAGAGCAGGCAGGGGTTGATGGCCTCAAGCAGGTGGTTAGCGATGCAATCGGAGTGCCGATCCACTACTACGGGATGATTGATTTTGCAGGATTTCGTAAGGCAATCGACACCGTGGGGGGAATCGATATTAATGTTACAGAGGAGATGGTAGCTTACGAAACAATGCGGCTGAGCACCGGCCGGTATGTGTTGAATGTCAAAGAGGGCAGGGAGCATTTTGACGGCATGCGCGCTCTGGCATTTGCGAGGTCGCGCAACACTGCGCGCAGTGATTTTGCCCGCGCTGATCGGCAGCGAGCCGTGATACTGGCACTCAAGGACAAGGTGCTTAGCACTGGTACACTTGCCAATCCTCTGCGGATCAACCAACTGATGAGCGATTTTAGCGGCCAGCTGTCGACTGATTTTAGTGCGAATGAAATGCTGCGGTTATATGATCTTGCCAAAGAAATCTCCGGCGACAAGGTTGTGTCGGTGGGCCTTGACGATTATGTGACAGGCGACTGGATAAACAACCTCTCGGTGCAAAAGCCGAAAAAGGGACTGTTTGACTATTCAGAAATCCAAAACTACGTCCGTAACATTATGCGTGATTCATTCCTCAAAAAGGAGGATGCCCGAATCGTTATTCTTAATGGCACAAGCGTGCCAGGACTAGCTACTAAGAAGAGCGAAGAGCTCAAATCATTTGGCTACCATGTCGTGTCTGTGGGTGACGCCCCGACAGACACCTATGCAAACACGGTGCTTGTCGATCTGCGCTCCGGGGTCAACAAGTATACGCTCAGCTATCTGCAAAAACGACTAAGGGTCCAAGCGGTATCAGCCGTACCGGATGCGACGATTGATGTTTCGGAAGCGGATTTTGTTATTATTCTTGGCGCAAGTGAAAACGAACAGCAATAACATGAGCATACGGCGCGGGCTAGCTGATACTGGCGCGAAGCTATATAATAGAGTCCAGCAATGAGACGAGCTGTAGCAAAAATTAAACCCGCAAGCGGGTTCAGCAAGGTGATTCACTGGTTATTGGTAATCATTCTGCCAGTGCTGGCTGCTATATTTGTACGTTGGGATATCCTGCCGCTTGCTTATGGAGTGGTGGTGCTTAGCAAGTGGCGAATGTTTGCGGTTCGACCCCGGCATTGGCCAGCTAACATTAGGGCGAATGCGATTGATATTATCGCGGGGTTGTCGTTTGTGGTGTTTATGGCACAGGCGCCAACAGGGGCTTGGCAGCTGGTATGGTTCTTTGCGTACGAGGCATGGCTGCTTATTATCAAGCCACGCTCTAAGATATTCTGGACCTCTGTGCAAGCTGCATTGAGTCAGTTTATGGGCCTTACGGCAGTCTATATGTTGTGGGGGCGCTCATCGCTGTTGCTACTAGTATTTGTCACCTGGATTATTACCTATCTGTCCGCACGGCATTTTTTCAGCAGCTTTGATGAGCCGCTGAGTTCTATGCTGTCTCATATCTGGGGATATTTTGCCGCGGCTCTTACCTGGGTGCTGGGGCACTGGCTGCTGTACTATGGCTTTCTTGCTCAGCCGGTACTGCTGTTGTCAGTACTCTCCTACGGGTTAGCCGCCCTGTATTATCTGGAGAATTTTGACAAACTATCTACGCTGGTAAAACGTCAGATATTATTGATTATGAGCGCGGTGATCATCGTGGTTGTGCTTTTTTCGAGCTGGGGTGATAAGACAATCTAAACCATAAGTTATTTCTCAGCGACCGCTTCTTATAATGGAGAAAACGAAGGAGTATTATAATAATGAATCCAGAGAGAGCACCGTTGCCACAGAGCGAAAAAACCTTGCGGCCTGTGGAGCCAAAGTCTAGTCACACAAGAAAAACCGGTATAGCACAGACAGCGCTGCTGGTGCTGGTGGCTGCCACAGCTGGATTTGGCGGCGGCTGGGCTGGCCGAAATGCAGACCCCGTGTCTACGCAGTCACTCTCGAACGAGACTCGCCAGCAAATAGTCTCGAGCGAAGGTCAGATCATCAGTGAGATTGCAGAGCAGGTGGGCCCTAGCGTGGTGTCTATCAGCGTGATTACCACTACTACTTTCCAAGGGTTTTTCGGCTTGCAGCAATCCGAGCGCCAGGGTGCGGGCACCGGGGTGATTATATCGGATGACGGAGTGGTGATTACCAATCGGCACGTGGTGCCTCAGGGTGTCAGCAGCGTGTCAGTTACTCTCTCAGACGGTACAATCTTGGATGATGTTGAGGTGATTGGCCGGACTGCTTCGAGCGATCCGCTTGATATTGCATTTTTGAAGATAAACGACACCAAGGGCAAGAAGCTGACCGTAGCCAAGATCGGCGACTCTGCCAGCTCGCAGGTAGGCGACAGAGTAATTGCAATCGGTAATGCGCTTGGGCAGTTTCAAAACACGGTGACAAGCGGTATTCTGTCCGGCTATGGCCGCGACGTGCAGGCCCGTGATGGAGGAACGGTAGAGAGTTTACAAAACCTCTTTCAGACAGATGCAGCGATTAATCCAGGTAATTCGGGCGGGCCGCTGATGAATCTGAATGGCGAGGTTATTGGTATCAACGTGGCCGTTGCAGATGCGCAAAATATCGGTTTTGCGATACCTATTAATGACGTAAAAGGTCTGATTGCCAGCGTGCAAAAGAACGGCAAGCTCGAGCGGCCATACCTAGGCGTGCGGTACATCTCGCTGACAGATGATGCCGCCTACTACTACAATCTTGACACCAATCGCGGTGCTTATATTGCTCCGAACCAAAGCGGTCAGCCATCTATTGTAAAAGACAGTCCTGCTGACAAAGCCGGACTCAAAGAAAAGGACATCATCATCGCCATAAATGATGCCAAAATTGACGAAAAGAACAGTTTGGTATCGGTCCTTGGCAGGTTTAGTGTGGGTGATACCGTAAACCTCAAAATCATTAGAGACGGACGTGAACAAACCATAAGCCTTAAACTCGAGGCAGCGCCCCAGGACTAACCCCACAAGCAAAAAGCGCCTCATGGTCTTGCAGGCCACTAAATAAGAGGCTCTTAGCAGCGGCGGGCTATGATTTTACGAACGCCTGGATAAAATCATCAGTAATCACCAGGCTGTAGCCGGCAGCTCCAGCAATTTCAGCGAGCGCCTGATGCTGAAACGGCAGAGATTCAGTCAGGATATTCGGGATTTGATATTTGCTGCCCGTTATTTGAGCGAACATCTGGCGGTATAAATCCAGGCCGTCCGTGCCGCCGAAAATTGCGATCTCTGGCTCATGCATGGCTGCCTCATTGATAGTAAGTCTGTCGGGTACGTAGGGCAGGTTCGCTACGATAGCGACGGGATGAGAGATTGGGGGTTTGAGATAGAGGAGGGGTTCGAGCAGGTTTCCTTTATAGAATGCAATTTCTGCGTGGAGGTTTTTGGCGTTTTGCCTGGCAATCTTTAGTGCGTCTGCATTAATTTCTGTGGCGTACACAGCCAGCTCTGGCAGTTCGAGCTTGGCGGTTATCGCAATGGCGCCCGAGCCAGTACCTATATCCACAATGCTCTTTGGTTGCCATTCTTTACTCCTAACTTGATCGAGCAGCAACTCGACCATAGTTTCGGTTTCAGGACGGGGCTGCAGAGTAGCAGGCGTAATACTAAACTCACGTCCATAAAATTCACTCCTGCCTCTGATGTATGCCAACGGCTCGTGAGCGGTTCGTCGCTCTATCTGAGCTTTTAACTTTTTGACAGTCTGGTTTTCTAATGTGCTTTCGGGGTGGGCGAGCAGCCAGGCACGGTCTCTGCCTGCAGCATCCTCGAGCAAAACAAGCGCGTCCAGCCGCGCCGAGGCTATGCCAGCATTCTTAAACTGCCTGGTGGTTTGATCAATCCATTCCTGCACATTCATTACCGAGGTAGTATAGCAGTGATTTATAAAATATCGTTGACAAAATAGCATAAGCATGATAATATTCTAAACCAAGACTGACAAACAAAAACAAAAAGGAGAAACAAGATATGTCAGAAAGAATAGATTTGCCAGCGGGCGGTACGGTAAGTGCCGACGAGGAAGCAATACACTTTACAGACAGCCAAGGCCGCATCGGCGAAATTACCGAATACGGCGTAGTAATGGAAAATGCCCGTGATGAGGCAGCAGAGCTAGGTGAAATTGACGGCGAATATCCAGAGCCGCCGATTAGAAACGCAGCCTATAATCCTAGCAGGGATGACTATAGTAGAAAGGCTGCCGATGTATACGGCAGCAGGGGTCAAGTTCCTAAAGCCAAGAAATAACCAGGGAGGCTACGAGTCTTGGCTGAGTAGTTCGTGCTCGGCTCCTCGGAGGGCCTCGATGATGTCAGCAATATCGCCGGCAAGTGCAGCCGGGATATTGCTGCGGCTGTAGCCAATGCGGTGGTCGGTGATTCTGTCCTGCGGGAAATTGTAGGTGCGGATTTTTTCACTGCGATCGCCAGAGCCGATCAGGCTTTTTCGCTGGGCAGAAAGCTTGGCATTTTCTTCGTCGATTTGACGCTGCAACAAGCGGGCGCGTAGTACACCCATGGCTTTGAGGCGGTTCTTTATTTGTGATTTTTCGTCTTGGTTGGTCACGACGATACCGGTAGGGATATGCGTGATGCGTACCGCTGAATCGGTAGTGTTGACCGATTGGCCGCCATGACCGCTGGCACGATAAAAATCAACCCGCAGGTCGGATTCTTTTACTTCTACATCTGTGTCTTCGGCTTCGGGCATCACTGCGACAGTTACGGTGCTGGTATGGATGCGTCCTTGGCTCTCGGTGGCAGGGACGCGCTGCACCCGATGTACGCCGCCCTCGAACTTTAGTTGCCCGTAGGCGCCGCTGCCTTTTATTTTGAAGCTGATTTCTTTGAATCCGCCGGCCTCCGAGGGGCTTTCATCCAGGAGCTCGAGCTTGAACCCGGTATTTTCACAGTAGCGTGCATACATGCGGTAGAGCTCTGCGGCAAACAGGCTTGATTCATCGCCGCCAGCTGCGGCACGGATCTCCATAATGGCGTTTCTTTCGTCGTTAGGGTCACGTGGTGTGAGCGCTTCGGCTAGCTGGGATTTGATGCGGGATAGTTGCGGCTCCAGCTCGGCGAGTTCGGCGCGGGCGAGCTCGGCTATTTCGTCATTGCCGGCGGCGAGCTGTTCGGCTTCGGCCTGCTGTTTTTCCAGTTTCTCAGCCTGATCGAATAAATCTATAAGCTCTGTTAGCTCGCTCTGGCGCTTGGCGAGGGCAGGGTATTCGGGCGTGCTGAAGATACTTGAATCCTGCAGCTTGGTCTCTAATTCACGGAGCTCAGCGCGGTAGGTGTGTGATTTTTCTTGCATATCTTTCTAGTAGTATAAAGAAAAAGACACTCCGTTTGTAGGGGAGTGTCTTAATTAGCAGGAGCAGCTAACGGCTGCCGAGCTTCTGAACGGCTTCTTTTTTGTCTGATTTACGAGGCTTCTTCGCAACACGAGCTTCGCGGGCTTTCTTTGCAGCCTCTGCACGAGCCTTGAACTTATCAACGCGGCCCTCGATATCAACAATTCGCTCTTCGCCGGTGAAGAATGGGTGTGAGCTGCTAGAGATGTGTACTTTTACAAGCGGGTACTCATTGCCGTCTTCCCATTTGATGGTTTCTTCTGATGCGACGGTAGAGCGTGTCAGAATGCGAGTGCCATTGTTGAGGTCCTCGAATACGACAAGCCGGTAATCTTTGTGATGGAGATCTTTTTTCATAATTATTCCGTTTAGTGATAATTATCTGCCAAACCCAAGAAAGATATGTCATATAAAAAATAGAATCTTTCGCGGCGAGAGGCTATATAACTTGAGCAATTATACACTTCTGGAGGCTTTTGGTCAATTCCTGGATTTTTGTTGCAGGCGCTGCTACATAAGCGCTATACTCATTACAAAGTAACGATGTTCAGGCAAGGTTGGGCAAAGAAGCAGTCGAAGCAAGATTCGAAACAGAACTCCAAGACACTCAGGTGGTGGCTGACAAGAATAAGACAGAACAGATTATTCGGAGTTTTGTCAGTAATGCATTTAAGTTTACCGAGGAAGGTTCGGTGACGTTGAGACTAGAGCGGGATAATGACTATTTTGTCGTTCGCATTACTGATACAGGCAAAGGGATAGAGGACGATAACAAAAGCTTGTTGTTTAGGAAGTTTCAGCAGGCGGGATCAAGTTTGCTTTCTCGTGATGGAGAGGGGACGGGACTGGGGTTATACGCGGTCAAGCTGATTGCAAAGATAATGAATGCTAAAGTGGGCTTGGAGCATACAGAGGTAGGCAAGGGCAGTACATTTTATTTCAAGCTGCCCGCTGTTTCGCGCGATAAGCAGGCATAGCACTCATCTCCTATTGCTCCCAAGGCTGCTATCTGGTAAAATAGGTAAACAATTAAGTAAGCAGGGCGGAGCAGAATCCTCTTTGTTATATCCGTGTAGGACTAACAAAGCTAGCACCGTACCGAAGAGAAAGGATTTCACGAAATGGCTACAACTGTAGACATTAAGGCGCTTTTGTCGGCCGGCGCCCACTTTGGCCACAAAACTTCACGTTGGCACCCCGCAATGGCGCCATATATTCATAGCAAGCGTGGCGGCAGTCACATTATTGATCTGACAAAAACTGTCGAGAAGCTTGAAGAGGCACTGAGTTTTCTCACCCAAAACGCGAGTGCCGGCAAGCAGGTGCTGTTCGTAGGTACCAAGCGCCAGGCGCAGGCAGTAGCAAAGCAGCTGGCTACTGATACAAACATGCCCTATGTGACCGAGCGATGGGCGGGTGGTATGCTGACCAACCAAAATACTATTGGTGGACGTATCAAGCACCTCAAAGACCTCGAGGCCAAGATGGAGTCAGGCGAGTTGGCCAAAAAGTACAACAAGCTCGAAGTTCAGCGCTTTCAGGAAGAAATCGAAGCTATGAACGTACTGTATGGCGGCATCAAAGACATGCACGCCCGTCCAGGTGCAGTTTTTGTATTTGATCCAACCCACGATAAAAACGCGGTTGCTGAAGCCAAGAAGCTCGGTCTGCCCATTGTCGCGATTTGCGATACAAATGCAGACCCAAGCGATATTACCTATCCTATTCCAAGCAACGACGACGCGATCAAGACACTGCAGCTGATTGCGGATTACGTTAAGTCAGCAATCGAAGCCGGCAAAGGTTTATCCGCAAAAACTTCTAACAAAGAAGTTTCGGTGGATAAATCAGCCAAAGCCGCCGACCACGATAAGAATTCTACGAATTCTGACGAGGCAAGTAAGACTGAAAAAACCGAAGAGAAATAATTAACAATTAGCGAATGGCGAAGAGCAATGCGTTAGCAATTGGCAAATCGCAATGTAGCCGCAATTGCTACTTGCGCTTCGTTAATGCATCGCTTATCGCTACTAGCTATTTGCAAATGGAGAACGGAAATGAATATTGAAGATATCAAACGACTCAAAGAATTAACTGGTGTTGGTCTGACCGACGCCAAGGCTGCGCTGACAGAAGCAGATGGTGATTTTGATAAGGCACTCGAAGCTATGCGCAAGAAAGGCATGACCAAGGCTGAAAAGCGCGGTGAGCGTGAAGCCCGCCAAGGTCTTGTCGGTACCTACAATCATGACAACCGCATTGGCGTTGTCGTAGAGATCAACTGCGAGACCGACTTTGTGGCCCGCAACGAGATCTTTGCTGATCTAGTCAAGGACGTAGCTATGCACGTTGCTGCCAGCAACCCTGAGTTCGTGAGCGCGGAGGATATTCCGAGTGATATCCGCGAGGCCAAGAAGAGCGAACTACTAGAAAGCGAAGCTCTGAAAGACAAGCCAGCTGAAATGGCTGAGAAAATCGTCGAAGGCCAGATCAATAAGTACTTTGCAGAGCGCTGCCTGCTGGACCAGCCGTTCATCAAGAACCCTGACCAGACTGTCGGCGACTATGTCAAAGACCACAATGCCCGCCTCGGCGAAAACATTGTCGTCCGCCGTTTCTCAAGAATTGCACTCGGTGAAGTAGCCTAACAGGATACAGCGATGAGCCTAAGGGGTGAGTGCGGACAGCTTCGCTCCTTGGGCTGTATACTATAAACTATGAGTCACACTAAGGAGCGAGCCCTATGACCCCGAGCCAAGTTATTAGCGAAGCAGAAAGCAAGTTCAAAAAAGCTTACGAACATTTTTTAGAAGAGATTAAAAAAATCCGCACCGGTCGGGCGCATCCCGGCATGCTCGATGGCGTCATGGTTGAGGCTTACGGAGCTCCTATGCCGCTGAACCAGGTTAGCACCATTACTGCTCCTGATGCGCAGCTGCTGCAAATCACGCCTTTTGACCCGAATAATCTGCAGGCGATTGTTTCAGCAATCCGGGATAATCCAAGCCTGGGCCTAAACCCGAGTGATGACGGCCGGGTGGTTCGCGTACCGATTCCAGCACTGACAGAAGAGCGCCGGCGGGAAATTGCCAAAACGCTCAGCGGCAAGGTAGAGGACGCGATGATTTCTATTCGCGGCGTGAGGCGGGATGCAATCGATTCGCTGAATAAAGCCAAAAAAGACAAAGATATCTCAGAAGATGATGCCAAGCGCTTCTCGGCGCAGGTTGAAGAGCTTATGAGCAAGCAAAAAGCTGAGATTGAAGCCAGTGCCAAGGCCAAAGAAACTGAAATTATGACGGTCTAGTACAGGCGGATATCTACACTTATAATGGCAAATTACTCCTCTAAAAAGATTATTCTTCCAGCCCATATCGGGTTTATTATGGACGGTAATCGGCGGTGGGCCAGAGAACAGAACCTCCCTACGCTCAAAGGACACTACCAGGGCGCGCAGGCTTTAAAAGCCACTGCACTTTCGGCTATAAATGCCGGAATCAAATACGTGTCAGTCTACGCATTTTCTACCGAGAACTGGAATCGTCCAAAAAGCGAAGTGAGTTATTTAATGAAGCTCATTATTAAGTTTGTTGATGAATATACTGACGAGCTGGAAGAGAATGAAGTTCGGCTTGTGCATATGGGTTCACGGGAGGGTCTACCAAAAAACGTTCTACAGGCCATAGATAAGGCAGTCAAAAAAACAGAGCGTTTTGACAGGGGTACGATAGCGCTCTGTATAAATTATGGCGGCCACCAGGAGATTGTGGATGCTGCCAAAAAATTGCTCAGGCAAAATATTGATCCAAAGCGCCTGAGTGTTCGCGAATTTGAGAGGGCTTTATATATGCCGGAGATTCCGCCAGTTGATTTGGTGGTGCGAACCTCTGGCGAGTACCGCACCAGCGGATTTATGCTGTGGCGGGCTGCCTATGCCGAGTATGTGTTCATTGATAAATACTGGCCTGATTTTACCAAGCAGGATTTGAAGATGGTGCTTTTGTATTATGCCAAGCGCCAGCGCCGCTTCGGCTCCTAACTTTTGTAACGCAGCTTAGGCATACTCTGGCATAGCCAGCGCTTGCCTAAGCTGCTTGCGGCGTATGGCACGATTTTTCCTCGCAAATGCTCACTCACTGTATCGTGTGTACACCTCATTGCGCTTTACGAAGGAAGAAATCACGCCATACATCCACATACAAAAGTTAGGACGCCCGTACTCGATTATCCAAATGCAAGGCTCAGGGTATTTACTCAAATCCGCATACAAAACTTAGGGTGTCTCGCTCAAATCCAAATGCGAGGCTCAGGCGGGTCGACTTTTGCATATTGCCGCTAAATTGGCGCATCAATAACTTTCGACTTTTAACTTTCTACTTTATACTAATTACGAAATGGGAATACTGTATTTTATCCTAGGGCTTATTTTGTTTATCTGCCTGGTGCTCGTGCATGAGTGGGGGCATTATATTATGGCTCGCCGGGGCAAGGTAGGGGTAGAGGAGTTCGGGCTCGGCTTTCCGCCGCGGGCAAAAATCCTGACACGCCGAAACGGTACAATTTTTAGTCTAAACTGGCTGCCGCTTGGCGGCTTTGTAAAGCTCAAGGGTGAGCACGATATTGATACCGAGCCGGGCACGTTTGGCGCCGCTGATACTTGGACAAAAATCAAGATTATGATGGCTGGTGTCGTTATGAATTTCATCACGGCATTCGTGCTGTTTTCCATCGTGGCGCTCATCGGAATGCCTAAACTTCTCGACAATCAAACGACAGTTGCCAGTGATACGCAGATTATCCAGCGTCCTGAGAACGAGGGGGTAATTCTTATTGGTCAGGTGGTTGATGATTCGCCCGCACAGCGTGCAGGACTTGCGGAAGAGGACAGGATCGTATCAATTGACGGACAAGAGATTGCATCACCAGAGCAGATATCTGAAGCCACGCAGTCGAACGCCGGGCAGGAGGTGCTGGTAGTTGTTGAGCGGTCGGGCGAAGAGATTTCTTATGATGTGCGGCTCAACGAGACAGCGCCGCATCTTGGCATTGGGTCATATTCAGCGCAGACCGGCCTGGAGATACGGCGCTCTACGTGGTCAGCTCCGATTGTGGCAGCCGGAGTAATGCGCGACTTTACCGTTGCAACCATGAAAGGACTCGGTAATGCGCTAGCTGGGCTGGGCTCGATTGTGGCAGGGGCAGTCACGGGCAACCACGAAGCACGGCAGGCAGGACAGGCCGAGGCTTCGAACCAAGTAGCAGGTCCGGTCGGTATATTTGCGGTGCTCTATGAGATTTCAAAGCAAGGTGTTGGGCTTGTGCTGTTTATTATCGCTATTATTTCTCTGACGCTTGCAATTATGAATGCGCTGCCGATTCCGGCGCTCGATGGCGGACGCTTGTTTGTCACGCTTGTGTATCGTGCGTTTAAAAAGCCGCTAAGGCCAGAGGTAGAAGAACGCATTCACGGTACCGGGTTTATGATTTTGATGCTGCTATTCTTGCTCATAACAATAGTCGATATACAGCGGCTGTAGGTGGCGGGACCGGTGGATATACGCATGGACAAGCCGCATAAAACCAAGCCGTTTTTTCGATCCGATCCCGTAGCGTCCATAGTGCTGTTGTTCGTGGTGTTTTTGGCGAGCCAATTTGTGGCTGCGCTGCTCGTTAGCCTGTATCCGGCAGTGCGAAGCTGGACAGATGCTGAAGCGACCGCATGGCTTGGCACTATCACCGGCAGGTTTGTTTTTGTGCTGGTTGCTGAAGCGCTGGCAATAGGCATGACACTAGAGCTTGTTAAGCGGGCCAGAGTATCGCTGCGGCGAGTTGGTCTGGTGCGGCCAAAATTCAGGGATATTGGCTGGGCGCTCATAGCTTATGGGCTATATTTTTTGGTATATCTGGCAGTAATTATTGCAGTGCGCGCCTTCCTGCCAAGCATTGACCTGGATCAGGAACAGCAGATAGGGTTTGAGTCTGCTCATCTGACGAGCGAGCTGGTGATGACATTTCTGGCGCTGGTAGTTTTCGTGCCAATCGCCGAGGAGATTATGTTCAGGGGATTTTTGCTTTCGAGCCTGAGGGCTAAGTATGCATTCTGGCCCGCAGCAATTATTACCGGAATATTGTTTGGAGCAGCACATTTGCAGTTTGGCTCGAACGCGCCACTGCTATGGGTGGCAGCGATCGATACCTTTATCCTGTCGTGTTTCCTTTGCTACCTAAAAGAGAGGCTGGGCAGCGTATGGGCGCCGATTAGCCTGCATGCGATTAAAAACGGTGTTGCCTTCATGGTGCTTTTTGCTCCTCGGCTGTTCCTCTAGGGGTTATCTGTTACAATACGCCTAAGATTATGAACAGTACTCTCAACAAAATTCTTCCATACATGCCCGTCAAGGGTGTATAATAATTTTATTCAATATTTCACAAATTTTCACAAATATTTTAGGGAGCAAATAAGAAGTACAAGATGAAAGCTTCACAACTTTTCACCAAAACCAAGAAACAAGCCCCTGCTGATGAGCAGGCAAAGAACGCGCAGCTCCTCATTCGGGCAGGATACGTCTACAAGGAGATGGCAGGTGTCTATGCGTATCTGCCGCTGGGGCTAAGGGTAATCGAAAATATTAAACAAATTGTCCGCGAAGAGATGGACAACATTCAAAGCAACGAGCTGATTATGACAGGCCTGCAGCGTAAAGAGGTTTGGGAGAAGACGGGTCGTTGGAACGACGAGGTTGTGGATATTTGGTTTAAGACAGCGCTCCAGGATGGCACTGAGCTTGGTCTTGGCTGGAGCCACGAAGAGCCTATTGTTGAAATGATGAAAGGCTATGTGAGCAGCTATAAGGACCTGCCAATAAGCCTCTATCAGTTTCAGACCAAGATGCGTAACGAGCTAAGGGCGAAAAGCGGGGTTATGCGCGGCCGCGAATTCATTATGAAGGACATGTATTCATTCCATGCGACTGCTGAAGACCTCGAAAATTACTACAACCAGACTATCGAAGCATATCAGCGCGTATTCAAGCGGCTTGGTATTGGAGACGACACCTACGTGACGTTTGCCTCAGGTGGTGCCTTTACAAAATTTAGCCACGAATTTCAGACCATTTGCGACGCGGGCGAGGACGTGATTTATTTGCATCGTGAAAAAAATATTGCAGTCAACGAAGAGGTAATTGATGAGGCAATCAAAGAGCTTGACCTGAGTCCTAATGAGCTTGAGAAGGTCAAAACTGCAGAAGTCGGTAACATTTTTAACTTCGGTACGCAAAAAACAGATGAAATGGGGCTTTACTACACGGACGCTCAGGGCCAGCAGCAATCACTGCACATTGGTAGTTACGGCATCGGCATATCCCGTCTTATGGGAGTGATTGCAGAGAAGACAAGTGACGATCGTGGCCTGGTGTGGTCTGATCAGGTCGCCCCATTCCGCGTGTACCTGGCAAGTCTTGGGCAGGACGAGCCAGTTATGAGGGCTGCTCGTGAGCTCTATGCCAGTCTGCAAGACCAAGGAATTACCGTACTGTGGGATGATCGTGATGTTCGGCCAGGTGAGAAGTTCGCTGATGCCGATCTTATTGGGATACCGCACCGTATTGTCATCAGCAGCAAAACCCTAGAAAACAACACGCTAGAGTACAAGCATCGAACTGCAAATCAGCCAGAGAACATCTCGGCAGCAGAACTAAAAAATAAGTTGAATAGTTAAAGCGACGGGTCTATACTAAAAATCAGAAGCTGGTCGCTATATAAAAAAGCGCCAGTTTTTTATACGAAAGGATAAAACGATGAAAAAGCACTACCATTTGACCCAAGAGGGCTTGGCTGAGCTCAAGGCTGAGCTCGCCGAATTGACTGCTCGCCGTGCTGTGATTGCTGAAGAGATTGCTGCTGCTCGCTCACAAGGCGACTTGTCAGAAAATGCTGAATACCACGAAGCCAAGGAAGAGCAGGGCAGAAACGAAGGCCGTATCGAAGAAATTGAAGGCATTCTGGCAAGTGCCGAAGTGATCGCAAAGCCAAAGGATGACCACAAAGTCCGACTTGGCTCAAAGGTCAAGCTCAAAACTGAGGAAGGCAAAACGAAAGAATTCCAGATTGTAGGCACTGTCGAAGCTGATCCGCTCAATGGCAAAATCAGCGACGAATCGCCCATCGGCCAAGCGCTGATTGGCAAAAAAGAAGGCGAAGAGGTCGAAATCAAAACCCCCGCTGAAACAGCTATCTACACCATCGCGGATATATCCTAAAAGTTGAGAAAATAGAGCCAGCGACTAGAGAAGGTTCAGCTTTTAGGCTATACTTTGCTTAGTTTCTCATTACTAATTCCTAATTTCTATTTACCAAACAACATGGCAACACTCAAAGATTTTCGCGACGAACGACTGCGCAAGCTGGCTGATTTGAAAGAGCTGGGCGTCAACCCGTATCCGGCAAAAACTACGCGCACGCATACCCTCGATCAGATTACTGATGAGTTTGATGCGCTGCAGGGCAGCGTAGTCAATGTAGCAGGCCGTATCAAATCGATACGCAAGTTTGGCAAAATCGCTTTCATTGTGATTCGCGACCAAGCAGGCGAGGTGCAGTTGTTTTGGCGGAGCAGCGATACCGCACATGCCAATCGGGGCAATAGCGAGCTGCTGCTATCAGATATCAATTTGCTCGACAGCGGTGATTTTGTTGAGGCGCATGGTCCTGTCATCAAAACGCAAACCGGCGAAATATCAGTAGAGGTTCAAACGCTGAGGCTACTCACCAAGGCGCTGCGGCCCATGCCAAGCGAGCAGGATGGTTTTACCGACAAAGAGCAACGGATGCGCCGCCGGTATGTTGATATGAATGTCAACCGGGATGTTCGTGAGCGATTTGTACGCCGCAGTAAGTTCTGGCAGGCCACGCGTGATTTTCTAAACAAAGAAGGCTTCACCGAAATCAATATTCCCGTGCTAGAGCACACGACGGGCGGTGCAGACGCCAATCCGTTCGTCACTCATATGGATGCGCTGGGCCAGGACTTTTATCTGCGTATTAGCCACGAGTTGCCGTTGAAGCGCTTGCTGGTTGCTGGCTTTGAAAAGGTGTATGACATCGGACCGCGCTTTAGAAACGAAAACTACTCTGACGAGCATCTGCCTGAACACGTTGCTATGGAGTGGTACTGGGCCTATGCTGACTGGGAAATGGGAATGCGCATGACACAAGACATGGTGCGCTTTATTGCTGATCAGACATGGGGTACTCGCAAATTTACACTCGCCAATGGCATGGAGGTAGATCTTGGCCGGGATGGCGAGGACTGGCCGCGCGTAAGCTTCGTTGAGATTATTAAAGAGCGCTACGGCTTGGATGTGTTCACCTGCACCCTCGAGGAGGTGAAGGCGCAGCTGCAAAAGCACAACCTCGAAGTAGAGAAATCAGACAATCGTTCACGCGGTATAGACAAGCTATGGAAAAAGATTCGCGCTGAGCTGCCAGGTCCAGCATTTTTGGTTGGTATTCCTGATTTTCTGCAGCCGCTTGCTAAGATCAACCAGGATGATGGCCGGCTGAGCGAACAGTTTAACTTACTGCTTGGCGGTACAGAAGCCTGCAAGGCGTACTCAGAGCTTAATGATCCCCTGCAGCAGCTTGAAAACTTTGCTGAACAGCAGCGAATGCGTGATGCGGGCGATGACGAAGCGATGATGATGGATATAGATTATGTAGAGGCGCTCGAATACGGTATGCCGCCGGCATGCGGCTATGGCAACAGCGAACGATTATTCTGGATGCTCGAGGGCGTGACTGCTCGTGAGGGAGTGCCATTCCCGCAGCTCCGTCATGAAATCGACGAGACTACCCGAAGTATTTATTCTGATTTAAATCTATAAACTATGCAGGCCTCTATAGAACGACCCGTACTCGCTATCGTCAGTGACAGCGAGCTTGCCCCGGAAGTGAGCGAAGCTTTTGCAATTGCTACATCACTTTCTGAAAGAGGCTTTTCTGTTATTAGGGGTGATGATGAATACCGGCTTTTCACCTAAAGGTTGATGAGCTGCACGTCGCACTGAAATCGGTGTGCAAAATAGTGTCGACTCGATCAAAAAAGCTGCACGTCGCATCAGCTCACTTTACGGTAGTTGATCTGGATGATACTAGTGAAATGAAGCTCTCCATCTACAGGGATAATGCGAAGGTTGTGTCGCTGGATACTGACTTTGACCAAGGCCTGCTCGACCATTTTCGGACGGTCGCCTGAGCGAGCCCAAGATGCTACAATAGGGTGAGTAACAGTACAAGGGGTGAGTAAGTGAAAGCAGTTTGGAAAGACCACGTTATTGCCGAAGCAGACAAAGAAGATCTTATTTATATAGAAGGGAACTGGTATTTCCCGCCGTCTGCTGTGAACTTTGACTACCTGCAAGAAAGCCCCACCCCCTATACCTGCCCGTGGAAAGGCGAGTGCCAGTACTACAATGTCGGCCAGGGCGAAGACTTCAGTCCTGACAATGCCTGGACATACCCGGAGCCATTACCGCGCGCTATCGAAATAGTCAAAAAAGACTTTTCCGGCTACGTTGCATTCTGGAAAGATGTCACTGTTTCAGAATAAGCATGAAGGATGTTTTCAAACCTGAACAAGCGGCTTTTGCAGCCGGATGTTTTTGGGGAGTGCAGTATTATTTTGATCAGGTGCCAGGGGTGACGGAGACTGTTGCTGGCTACACAGGCGGGCATGCCAAAGATCCAACGTACGAAGAGGTATGTGCTGGCCAGACCGGTCACGCGGAAGCGGTGCTGGTTAGCTACCATCCAGATAAAGTCAGTTTCAAGCAGCTGCTTCGCCATTTTTTCCGCCTGCACGATCCAACTCAGGTAAACCGCCAGGGCCCGGACATAGGCCCGCAGTATCGCTCGGCGGTGTTTTGCTCTACGCCAGAGCAGCGCCAGCTGGCCCGCCAGGCAAAATCAGAACTGAATGAATCAAGCAAAAGGCCAATCGCTACCCAGATCCGACCGCTAATGGAATTTTGGACAGCCGAAGATTATCACCAAAAATTCACCCAGCGCACCGGCCGTGGCATGTGCCACGTAGCCTACGAGCCATTGTAGATTTAGGGGAGAGCAGTCCGAGTGCGGATTTATTCCGCACCCGGCACGATTGTGGGGTCCCCGATGAATTTATTCATCGGGGTAAGGTTAGAGGGGATGTGCCCCTCTCATGAGGCGAAGCCGACGAGGCGCACCGGCCGCGGCATGTGCCACGTAGCATACAAAAAACTCTAGATACTATATACTGATCCCAATGATAAGAGTCGAGCCGTATTACCAGCCAAGATTACCGAATGCTTTTTGGGGTAGGTTATTTGATGTAGAGCTTGTACTGAACACCCAGGGCGACGTATTTGTTAATTTTTCTAAGGTAGGCGACGAGGAAACAGAAATAACTTACCCAATAAAGTATTGCAACGAAGCCATATTGAACACAAGCCTAGGCATAATCGGCTGCAAGGCTGGAAGAATTGACGAAGCTGCTTTTGTAAAGGAGATGCTGGCCTCGGCAGATGATGAGGATTGGTCGTCAGATGAAAGAGTTTGTGCGCGGGAAACTAAGCTTGCATTTGACGAGTCAGTACGAGAGAAGCCTTACGGCAATACGCTTTATACTTACCAAGGGCAAACTACTGTCCGGTATGAACCTGGAGACATGCATTTTTCCTTTCAGCTAGAGCATCGACTTGCCGACACGCCCGCTCTGACACTGCTTGATCTAGAGATGATACCAGTAATAACCGACAAGGTAGCTGCTCCAAAACGGGGTATTTCGGCAGAATATTTTGCCTTTGCGAGAAAGGTAGCCGACACCATATCCCATCTATGGCTACCCACTACCTCTGATAATTAGGTATACTAAGGGTATATGAACTATATCTTTGATTTTGACGGGACGCTGGCTGACAGTTTGCCGGCGCTGATTGCGGTGTTTAATAAGAATATCCGCGGCAACGAGGCGCCGCTTACCCCAGAAGAAATCCAAAAATTCCGTGGCATGACCAGCAGGCAGGCAATACGAATGGCCAGGGTGCGCTGGTGGCAGCTGCCAAGAGTGCTTATGACTGCCATGCCAGATTTTTATGCGCTCATGTCGACACTCAAGCCGTTTGATGGTATTCCAGAGATGCTAAAGCAGCTGCATGATAGGGGTGACAAGCTATTTATTGTGACATCAAACTCCAACGAGAGCGTCAGAGTGTTTTTAAAAAAGCATGGATTAGGCGGCTACTTCACTGATGTCATGTCGAGCGCCGGTCTGTTTAACAAGGGCCGGACAATCCGCCGTCTCATCAAGAACAACAATCTCAAGCGTCGCGACTGCGTGTATGTGGGCGACGAGACCCGAGATGTCCGAGCAGCTCGCCTGGCGAGAATTAAACCAGTATCAGTTACGTGGGGGTTCAATACTGCCAAAATTTTAAAGAAGCAGCGGCCGGCATACCTCATCAGCCATCCAAACGAGCTTTTGGACATACCGCCAAGGGATAAAAAATGAAGCTACATCGTTTCTATGTGCATCCGGAGCGTCTGGAGCTGACGCAGGAGTTGTGGGTGCACGACAAAGCATTGCTCAATCAGTGGCTTAGGGTCCTGCGTCTGCGCGAGGGCAGTCAAGTGGTGCTGTTCGACGGTATAGAAACCGAGCGCCTGTACAAAATCGTTCAGATAGAAAAAGACGGCGCAAAATTAGGACTAGTCACAGAATTCGAACGCACCCTGCCAGATAGGCAGATATATGTATTTTTTAGCCTGCTAAAAAAGGATAAAAACGAATGGGTGCTGCAAAAATGCACGGAGCTCGGGGCGCGCAATTTTGTGCCGATTATCGCTGACCGCAGCGAAAAGACAGGGTTTAATATCGAGCGAGCCAAAAAGATTGTAATCGAAGCGGCCGAGCAGTGCGGCAGATCCGATATCCCGGATGTGCGCGAGCCAATCGGGGTGAATGAGTTTATAAATGACTACCAGGGCAAACTCGCGGTGCTTATTTGCGATGAGAGAGAAGGGGGCAAGGGGGTAGAGCTCTCCGACGACCCCATCGGCGTGCTTATTGGGCCGGAGGGCGGCTGGACAGATGAAGAGCTAGCGAGATTTAAAGAGGCGGGTTTTGGCAGTCTGCACCTCGGCAAGCTAACGCTTCGCGCAGAGACCGCCGCAGTCGCCGCCGTCACAAAGCTCACTTAATCCCAGGTTTTGTTCATTGCATCAAAAAGGGCGCACTGCAGGCGAGTCTGCGACCCGGCCTGCGCGGCTGACTGACCCTTTTTGACCCAACGACCAAAACTAAACAGGGCTAGGTATTGACAAGATTAACCATTAGCGGTATAATTGACATATTCCTTTGCTCGCTTTGGGGCAAAAATCTCTGTACAATTAAACTATGAACTATTGGAGAGAACGAAGCCGGCCGTACAGGCCAGGGCAAAAAACGCCGTTCAAGATCAGCCGCAGCAAAATCGAGCTGTTTATGCAATGTCCGCGCTGTTTTTGGCTGGATGTTCGACTGAAAATTACCCGGCCCTCTAGTCCGCCATTCAATATCAATAAAGCCATTGATGAGCTATTCAAAAAAGAGTTCGACAAATACCGTAGCGAAAAAAAGCCGCATCCGTTGATGGTGGAGTTCGGCGTGAATGCGATTCCATTCGAGCACGACCAGCTGGAGACGTGGCGAGAAACATTCGTAGGGGTGACGACGCTTCACCAGCCAACCAACCTGCATATTTTTGGCGGAGTCGACGATGTGTGGGTGGATGAGAGCGGCAAGCTGATCGTGGTAGATTACAAAGCAACTGCCAAAGACAGGGACGTGTCGATTGATTCTGACTGGCAGATTGCTTATAAGCGCCAGCTGGAGGTCTATCAATGGCTGCTGCGCCAGAATGGATTTGAGGTAAGCGACACTGGCTACTTTGTCTATGCAAACGGCCGCATGGATTTAGAAGGGTTTAATGATCGGGTTGAGTTTCGCACCAAAATCATTCCCTATACCGGCAGCGACGAATGGGTAGAGCCGACTATTAAAAAAATGAAAAAATGCATGGACAATGACACGATGCCAGCGGTTGGCGCGGCGGCTATGGGCGGCCCGTGCGAATTCTGCGAATATGCGAAGTCTCGAACTAAGCTAACTCTGGACCACGTCAAAAAAACTAAGTCTTAAAATACAAGCTACCAGCTGCTAGATACGATATACTATAGGTATGATAGATATACAGATCGTCCGAGATAATCCAGGATTAGTGAAACAAAAATCATCTGAAAAAGGCTACGATATTAATGTCGATGCATTACTGGCGCTTGATGCTGATCGTCGGGAGCTTCTCCAGCAGGTAGAGGCACTTCGTGCCCGCCGCAATGAGAACGCTGACAAAATGAAGGGCGGCAAGCCAGAGCAGGCTGTAATTGACGAAGGCAAGCAGATCAAGGTTGAGCTCGCGGAGCGTGAAGAGTATCTAGCCAAGACCGAAAAAGACTGGCACGAACTTCTCGCAAGCATCCCCAATCTCACATTCGATGATGTGCCGGTGGGCGATGAGTCGGCGAGTGTAGAGGTGGGAGAGTTTGGCGCTCGTGACACGGGTGCTGAGGATCATTTGGATTTTGTGTTGCGCAAGGATTGGGTGGATTTTGAGCGCGGTGCCAAGGTCGCAGGTACAAAGTTCTTTTTTCTAAAGCAAGACCTGGCGCTGCTCGAAAATGCTTTGCTGCAGTACGCGCTGCAGTTTGTCATAGAAAAAGGATTTACATTCATGACCGTGCCGCATCTGGCCAATAGTGCAACCGCGGCCGGGACAGGATTTGCACCGCGAAGCAGCGAGCAAAGTGACGAATATTTCATCGAGCACGAAGATTTGTCGCTGATTGCAACTGCAGAAATACCGCTGACAGGCTACCACGCCGGCGAGATTCTGAACGAGGCGGATCTGCCGCTGCTTTATGCTGGTTACAGTCCATGCTATCGCCGTGAGGCTGGTGCTGCAGGCAAGCACACAAGAGGGTTGTTTAGGGTGCATCAGTTCAATAAACTTGAGCTCTATGCTTTTACGCTGCCCGAGCAGAGCCAAGAGCTGCATGAGCGGCTGCGTGGCATTGAAGAGGAGCTGTGGCAGTCGCTCGGGATTCCGTACAGGGTGATTAATATTGCCAGTGGCGACCTAGGCGCGCCGGCTGCCAAAAAATACGACATCGAGTATTGGTCAAAAGCCGATGGCGCGTTCCGTGAGCTCACAAGCTGCTCCAACTGCACCGACTTCCAGGCGCGCAATCTCAATATTCGCGTACGGCGGGCAGGCGGCCAGCTTGAATACGTCCATACGCTCAACGGCACTGCCGTTGCATTTGCGCGCTCGCTGATTGCTATTATTGAGCATTATCAGACCGAGGATGGCAACCTGACCATACCGGAGCCGCTACGGGTGTTTATGGGCGGTCGCGAAACCATATAAATCGTTAACAAAAGGGAGGGGTCCTATGTTTAAAAAGATGGAAATCACCGGAGTGCACGTCGATATCGACGACAAACTCAATAAATACATCAAAAAAACCATAGGCAAGCTTGAGCGGTACCTGCCGCGGCATGCGCGCAAGAGCGCGCATATCGAAGTAAAACTGCGCGAGAACAAAAAGCACAAGACCGATCAGTATACCGCCGAGGTGATTATGCGCTTGCCGCGCGACACCCTGACTGCCAAAGAGTCAACTATCAATATGTATGCGGCGATTGATATCGTAGAGGCCAAGCTTCACAACCAGCTCAAGCGCTACAAAGAAATTCATAGCGATCCCAAGTTTTACCGCCGTCTGGCTAGCCGGTTCCGCCGCCGAAATCCAAATCAATTATAAGTGCCGAAAAAATAACAACGGAAAAACCACGCCCGGGGTACAAATAGAGGTGGCTTAGGTGTACAATACGTGGGACTACAAAATTTCATGAGAGGCTAAAACTTGATGAAGAATAAATATCTGAAACGACTGTTAGGTGATCCGCAAGTAAAAACGCTCAAGCGCTTGCAAAAACGCGTGGTTACCATCAACAAGCTAGAGGCAAAGTACAAAAAATTATCAGACAAAAAGCTGCAGGAGCAAACCAAGCTTCTCAAAAAGCGGCTCGAAAAAGAAACGCTCGATGGAATTTTGCCTGATGCGTTTGCAGTGGTGCGCGAAGCTGCCCGCCGTACGCTTGGGCAGCGCCACTTTGATGTACAGCTTATCGGCGGCATGGTGCTCCATGACGGAAGCGTTGCCGAAATGAAAACCGGTGAAGGTAAAACATTAGTAGCAACACTACCGGTGTATCTCAACGCGCTGACCGGCAAGGGCGTACACGTGGTGACAGTGAACGATTATCTGGCGCAGCGTGATGCAGGCTGGATGTCGGAGGTGTATCACTTTTTGGGGCTGAGCGTGGGCGTGATTATCCCTGATCAGTCCTATGTGTATGATCCAGAGTACACGAACGAAAATCATGACGACCCTCGTTTCAGGCACCTGAAGCCCAGTACACGCCAGGAGGCATACCAGGCAGATATTACGTACGGTACTAATAACGAATTCGGTTTTGACTATCTGCGTGACAATATGGTTCGTGAAACCGATCAGCTGCGCCAGCGCGAGCTGCATTATGCGATCGTGGACGAAGTCGACTCTATTTTGATTGACGAAGCTCGTACGCCGCTGATTATTTCAGCGCCCGCGACTGCATCCGGCGCGAGCTATGGTCAATTTTCTAAAGTTGTCCGCCAGCTCAAGCCAGAGCACTATGAGATTGACGAAAAGCGCAAGAGCGTAATCCTGACCGACAGCGGCGTCGAAAAGATTGAAAAGGTGCTTGGGATCAAGGATTTGTACTCTACCGAGCATATCAGGAATATTTATCACCTTGACCAGGCGCTCAAGGCGCAGCTGCTGTTTAAGCGGGACAAAGATTATGTAGTCAGTACCGACGGCGAGATTGTCATTGTCGACCAATTTACCGGACGTTTGCTGCGCGGCCGGCGCTATAACGAAGGCCTGCACCAGGCGATTGAAGCCAAAGAGGGCGTTGATGTTCAAGAAGAGTCAATGACGCTGGCAACGATTAGTTTCCAGAACTTGTTCCGCCTGTATGACAAGCTGGCTGGTATGACAGGTACGGCTACCACTGAGGCTGAGGAGTTCCATCAGATTTATAAACTCGATGTAGTAGAGGTTCCGCCAAACCGCAAAATTATTCGTGACGATCGCCCCGATCGGATTTATAAAACCGAAGCTGGTAAATTCAGAGCAATCATCAATGAGGTCAAAGAGCTTCATAAAAAAGGTCAGCCGGTACTGATCGGTACTGTTTCTATCGAGAAAAATGAAGTGCTGTCGCGCCAGCTCAAAAAAGCCGGTATTCCGCACCAAGTGCTCAATGCCAAGAATAACGAACGCGAGGCGGCAATTGTCGCCGAGGCCGGCCAAAAGGGCGCAGTTACTTTGGCAACCAACATTGCTGGTCGTGGTACAGACATTGTACTGACTGATGAAACGAAAAAGCTCGGCGGGCTAGTGGTGATAGGCTCTGAGCGGCATGAATCACGGCGAATTGACAACCAGCTGCGCGGGCGCGCCGGGCGTCAGGGCGATCCAGGTATGACCCAATTCTTTGTCAGTACCGAGGACGAACTGATGCGTATATTCGGCGGTGATCGAATTGGCAAGCTTATGAATCGGCTCAAGGTCGATGATGATACCCCGATTGAAAATCGTTTGATTAGCAAGAGTCTAGAGTCGGCGCAGAAAAAGGTTGAAGGCTTTAACTTTGATACCCGTAAGAACGTGGTCCAGTACGATGACGTAATGAACCGTCACCGTAAGGCGGTTTACAGTATGCGCCGCGAAATCCTGCTGCAGGCTGATATCAGCAAGCGCATTCGAGCGTTTATGGCCGAGGAGGTAAAGGCGTTGGTTGTCTCGCCTGATTCACTTACCGAAAAGTTCGAAGCTATCCTTACTGAGGTATTTCCGCTTGATGAATCTACGCTTGATAGATTGTTTGATGTTGATGCGGGCAAATTTGAATCCGAACTGCTTGCAGAGGTCGAAGAGCTGTATGCGGGACGCGAGGCCGCCTTTGGCGCTGATGTGCTTCGTAAAATCGAGCGCGATATCTACCTGCAAGTATTGGATAATCTCTGGATGCAGCACCTTGAGAGCATGGATCATCTCCGCGAAGGCATCCACTGGCTAAGCGTCGGGCAGCGCGATCCACTCGTGGAGTACCGCCGCCAGTCGCAGGTGTTGTTTAGCGAAATGCAGCTGACGCTACGCCACGATGTACTGCGGAGCATTTTCCACGCACGACCGGTGGCCGAAAATGAGCTGGATCGTCCGATCGAAACAGAGCTCACACGGGCAGCTCGCAGCTCGGTAGACAATGCCGATAAGATTCTAGAGGCTGATAGTTTTGACGAGACGGACTTTGATCAATCGGTAAAAACGCGAACTGCCGCGACAAAACCAGTAGTGACCAAAGTACAAAAACAACAAAAGCGCAAAGCTGAGCGCAAAAACCGCAAGAAAGGCAAGAAGCGAAAGTAGTATCTGGTAGCTCGGAGCTGGTAGCTGGTATACGAGTAACGAGCGGCTAGATACGAGATACTAACCCATGAAACATACCGTTGAAAAAGTAGTGCTTGAAAATGGTGCAGAAGGCCTGCTAATTGATATTGCCGATGCCAGTGTAATGACCTTTGAATTTAATTTTCGCGCGGGCGAATATTTGGTCGATCCGGCCAAATGGGAGACGCCCCATATAATGGAGCACGTACTGCTGGGGGCGAACGAAAAGTTCCCTAAGGCGCGAATTTTCCAGGCAGAGTTTGAAAAAAATGGTGCCTACAACAATGCCAGTACCGGCGTGTACGACATTACCTACGAGGCCGAATGCGCTGATTTTGAATGGGATCGAATTCTGGACCTTATGCTGCTGGCAATTAGTAAGCCGCTGTTTCTTCAGGAGGAGTTTGATGCAGAGCTAGGGAATGTCCGCGAAGAGCTCAATGGCCGGGCAAACAATCATTTTAGGCACTTGAGCCTTGCGATGCGCAAGTACTGCGGATACCAGGCAATGACTGACCGTGAGCGCATCAAGCTGCTTGGCAACAACACCAAAGAAGATACCGAAGCCCATTACCGTAAAACGCACACAACATCAAATATGCGGTTTGTGATTGCGGGAAGTATCAAGGGGCACCGGGCAACGATTTTGCGAATGCTCGAAGACATGCCGCTGCCAAAGGGCAATGGGCGTATTCCGCTGCCGGTCGAGATTCCTATCAAGCAGGAAAAAGGCCTGTATTTGCGTAATCCCAGCGTAAAAAACGTCTACTTTATTGTTGATACATTTCATGTCGAGCAGCTGGATGAGCCGCAATGGGATGCGGGACAGCTTATCAATACTATGCTGACAGAGACTCTGTACTCAAATATATTAGGTGCGGCCCGTGAGCGGGGACTGGTGTATCACATGAGCTCCGGATTTAATCAATTGGCGCAGAATGTTTCCTGGTGGTTTGGCGCGCAAGTTATGCCGGGCAATGTCCAGCCGCTGTTTGATATTATGATTACCGAAATCAACAAAGTAAGAGATGGTGATATTGACGAAGCTGATATCGAGGCAGCCAAGCAGTATATGCTGGGGCGCTACCAGCGAGCAGGCCAAACCGTTGCAGGGACAGCGGCAGGCTATACCAATAAATATTTCTTTGAAGACACTATCGATGACTATTATGCATTGCCAGAGCGCATCAAAGCAGTAACCAAGAAACGCATTATTGATACGACTGAGCTTATGTTCAGTGATGACGTATGGGACATGGGCATGCTGGGCAGTGTGGGGCGGCCGTTCGTTGACGAAGCATACACGCAGCTCGAGGCGCTGTGGCAGAAAAAGGGGTAGAAATGGATGCAGCAAAGAAACAGGCAGGTGCTTATTACGAGCAGCTTGCTAAGCTGCAGCAAAAAGCCGGCATCAAAAAACTCCAAGAGCAAGAGGCGGCACTGGCTGAACAGATGCAGGCAGCTGATTTTTGGTCTGATGCTGCCCGGGCTGCTGAGGTATCGAAAAAGCACGCTGCGCTTGTGTCCCGGCTTGAGCCGTGGATGAATTTGGCTCGTGAAATTTCGGATATACAAGAGATTTTGGCACTAGATGACAATAGTATTTTGCCCGACGTCGAACAGCAGCTTGCATCAGTCGAACCAAAACTAGAGCAGCTGCGCATGATTCTGCGTTTTGACGGCCCCTACGATTATCACGATGCAATTCTGAGTATTCATGCCGGAGCAGGGGGGACCGACGCGCAGGATTGGGCGGGTATGCTGATGCGGATGTATGTGCGCTGGTCAGAGTCGAGCAGACTCAAGGTTCGAGTGATTGACGAATCCCCGGGCGAAGAGGCAGGCATAAAATCCGTAACTATAGAAATTTCCGGGAATATCGCATACGGCAAGCTCAAGAATGAGCATGGCGTGCACCGGCTGGTTCGCCTCAGCCCCTTCAATGCCGACAGCTTGCGTCAGACCAGTTTTGCAAAAGTTGAAGTGATGCCAAAAATCGATCAGCCTGACGATGCTGACATCGACGAAAAAGATCTAAAGATAGACGTGTATCGCAGCGGCGGCAAGGGCGGTCAAAGCGTCAATACTACTGATTCGGCTGTTCGAATTACCCACCTTCCGACTGGCATACACGTGGCAATCCAAAACGAACGATCACAGCTGCAGAACAAAGAAACCGCGATGGTGATATTGCGCTCACGGCTGGTGCAGCTGCAGTTAGAGCAACACGCTGAAAAGCTGTCCGAACTCATAGGTCCGAACGAGCAGGCTGCCTGGGGAAATCAGATTCGTAACTATGTGCTGCATCCGTACAAGCTGGTAAAAGATTTGCGGACAGGTGTAGAGACGAGCGATGTAGAGGGGGTGCTCGATGGCGAAATAGAAGCATTTATTGCTGCGCCCATTACCTCCACTGCACAAGCATAAGTGTTATACTACGTATGATGAAAAAACGTGGGATACTTTTAGCTGTTTCACTAAGCCTGTTTGTTGGCGGATTACCGTCGTCACCTACTGCCCGTGCGGCAGCCTGTGCCAATGTGTCGAGCTTTGGAGCAGTCACCCTGCAGATTCCAGAGCTTTCAGCTCATCAGGATCAACTGCTTTGGGTGCGCGTGCAAGGAGCATCAGGCGACCGGCTGCTTGTTGAGATAAACGGATCGGAATGCCACGAGCTGACGCTGCAGGAGCATAGCCCCGATACCTGGTCGTGGCAGACGCTCCAGGCAGATGGCGGTGCGCGCTTGCTGACATTTCCAGCGGCAGAAAACAATTTCCTCAAGCTCATCGGACTAAGCAACGGCCTGAGGGTCGATAGAGTGCTTGTTACAAAGCCTGATTGCACACCAGAAGATTTTGGAAATAACTGCCGCATGGGCAGTGTGGCGCTGACGTCTGGCGAGACTCCTGAGGTAACTGCTCTGCCTGCACCCAAGGAGCCCCTTAATGGCTTTGCCCACCTGAGTCCTACTGTTCAGAATGCAGGCGACGAGATCACGGCACTGACATATACCGTAGGCGGCCAGACGCTGCAGCGTGAAACCTCTTCTAAGCCGTTTGATACTACGTTGCTTGAAAACGGACGCCATACCGTGCACATCACTACTACTTTGCGCGACGGCGAAGTGATACGCGAAATGGTAGCAGTCGATATAAAGAACCCGGAGAATCCGCTGTCACCAGTAGTACGCTGGCTCAAACATAATCGGGCTTCGATCAAGGCTATTGGCGTTTTGCTGCTGTTGATTGCGGTAAGCCTGGCGGTAGTGCGCATGCTGCATCATCGGAGACGTTCAAAGCGTGAGCGAACGTTTCGCGGCTTATAAGTACAGGTTTAGGGGTGCAAGTCACAAGCGGTTTGCTATAATAGACGGGTGATATTATTAGATCGGGTGAGCAAAACCTATGGCAAGCGTGGTACTGCTGTACTGGAACGTATTAGCCTGCACATCAAAGCCAAAGAATTCGTAATAATCGTTGGTCATTCTGGAGCAGGCAAGTCAACCTTGCTCAAGCTTCTCACGCGCGAAGAAAAGCATTCGGCGGGAAAAATTATTGTGGGCGGTATTGATTACGAGGGGCTCAAAGACCGCGATGTCCCGAGGCTTCGACGCAAGATCGGCGTGGTGTTTCAAGATTTCAAGCTTTTGCCAAACAAGACAGTGTTCGAGAACGTTGCATTCGCGCTAGAGATTATCGGGGTTAGCTCCAAAGAGATTAATTCCACCGTACCGCGCGTGCTTGAGATTGTAGGGCTAAAGGGCAAGGAAAAAGCTATGCCGATGGAGCTATCTGGCGGCGAGCGCCAGCGTGTTGCTATTGCGCGGGCAATTGTACGACAGCCAAAGATTTTGATTGCTGACGAGCCGACAGGAAACCTTGATCCTAAGCATGCCTGGGATGTAATACGAGTGCTCGAAAAGATCAACAAGTATGGCACTACTGTAATCCTGACAACCCACAACCAAGAAATCGTCAACAAGCTCAAGCGCCGCGTAATTACTATTTCAGGCGGCAAAATTGCCTCCGATCAGTCAAATGGAGGGTACGAACTATGATAAAGAGCCGGCGTACCATTACCCTCTGGAGAATCATCAAGGGCGGCTTTTCTAATTTTTTCCGAAACGCCTGGCTGAGCATTGCTGCGATGGCGGTGATGGTAGTGACGCTCAGCATCGTGCTGTTTTCTTACATCTCCAATGCGACGTTTTCGCACACCATCGAAGATATCAGGAGCAGGATTGATGTATCAGTGTACCTGAAGGACGATATTACGAGCGAGCAGCGGTTTAGCTTGTCGAGCCAGCTCGAAGGCCTCGAAAATGTCCGCAGCGTTGAATATATTTCAAAAGAAGACGCGCTCCAGAGCTTTATTGATGCAAACAGCGAGAATGTCGAGCTTCAGCTTGCGATTATGCAGGCGGATAATAAGATTCCTGCAAGCCTGCGCATCAAGCTGTACAATCCTGACATCATTGAGGATTTGCGCTCGTTCCTGGAGCAGCCGGAGATCAAAGAGCTTCAGTCGGATGAGACATCATATTCAGGCGACCGCAAGGAAGCTATCGATAAAATCTCCAGGGCGACAACCTTTATACAGCAGGCGGGAATCATCGGGGTGCTGATCTTTGCGGCAATTTCTATGCTTATTATTTTCAACACCATTCAAATGGCAATTTTCAACCGCAAGGACGAGCTGGGGATTATGAAGCTGCTTGGTGCAAGCAAGGGCTATATTCGCGGCCCATTCCTGGTAGAAAGCATGATAATTGGTGTCTTGGCTGCTTTGATTTCGGTCGCGCTTTGCAAGGGAGTGTTTTCTATCGCTTCGGGCACGCTTGATGCCAGTACGTTCGGGCTGCTTGATATCGCCTATTCGGGCCAGTACTTTAGAGATTATTTCTGGCAAATCCTTGGCGCGCAGCTGGCGCTCGGTATTTTGATTGGATTAAGCTCTTCATTTGTCGCCACTCAGCGCTATCTGCGCCTCAATCGTTGATTTGTAATATACACAACACGCTGACCCTTGTTACTGTCTAAGCATAACCTTGATACTACACCTAATTTCTGCTATATTCATATGGCAATCTAACAAAAATAAAAACATCCAAAACATATAGACTAAGGCCAAAGGGGACATGACAAAACACCTTACGCGAATCAAACGACTATCTTTCCGCGCAGTACTTGTATCAGCAGCCATCGTGATGGTGGCTACGTCGCTTGGCTACAGTCGTTTTATTGGCGCGCAGAGTTTGCAGGATCAGATTAATCAGCTGAGCGCTGAAAACAATCAGAGCAAAGCTCAGCTCGATGCGCTCAAGATAGAGGCCTCAAGTTACCAAGAGACTATTAATGCGCTTGCCGCCCAAATTAACGCGTACCAGCGTGAAATCAACGCGCGTCAGGCCGAGAGCGAGCAGATTCAGCGTGAAATCGTCGAGAAAGAAGCCGAGCTTGCCAAGCAGCGGAGCGTGCTGGGCGACAATATCAAAGCAATGTATCTAGAAGGTAGTATTTCTACCATAGAAATGCTGGCTACCAGCAAAAACCTTAGCGATTATTTCGACAAGCAGCAGTACCGCGAAATGACGAGCAATAATATGAAAGCAACGCTCGATAGGATCACTGCGCTCAAGGCCGAGCTTCAAACTAAGAAAGAAGAAGTTGAGAAGATAATAAAACAACAGGAGCAGCTGCGTGCGGCGACAGCCGTACAGAAGGCTGAGCAGGACAGGCTGCTTGGTTTTAATAAATCTCAGCAGGCGGAATTCAACAGCCAAATCAAGGATCGCCAAGACAGAATTAATGAACTCAAGCGCCAGCAAGCAATAGAAAACGCCAAGCTGTTTGGCGGCAACGGCGGTATGCTGGGCGGCGGCGGATATCCATGGGGTCTTGCTCCTTGTATTCATACCGGTCAAGTAGAAGGCTGGTGCTACAACTACGACTGGGGTGTAAATGGCAGTCCATGGAACTGGAATCTCGGCGGGTATGGCTATCGCAACTGTACCGACTGGGTAGCCTATCGGGTGCGTATAGCGGGCGGTCATGTTCCGTCAGGGCTTGGCAATGCAAAAACCTGGGATGATCGTGCTCCAAGCTATGGCTTGACAGTAAGCTCAACCCCGCGTGAAGGCGCTGCCGCAGTCAGCAACAGCGGTTACTATGGGCACGTGATGTATGTCGAGGCGGTCAATTCAGACGGTTCAATTGTGGTAAGCGATTACAACCGTGCAGGTACGGGCAAGTACGATATGAACCAGCTCTCGGCAGCAACTGCCGCAGGCCTGCGATACGTCTATTTCTAAGTGAACTCTCAGTACAGGTTATGCTAAAATACCCCTAAGAATAAAAGGGGTATTTTTGTGCATAAAGACAATTCACGGGCTATGGCTGCAAAGTCTAAAAAGCGCGGCTTTCAGAAAAGCGTCAAAACGATTATTATCGGAGTGGCGCTGTTCGGAGCTGGCTGGCTGGTAGGCAGTGGATCGATTACATTCAGGCAGTTTAATTACGCCAGTCAAAACAACCATCTGCCAGAAAAGCTCGACTACTCAAGCATAGACACTATCTATCAGTCGCTCAAAAATAACTTTGATGGCGAACTGAATGAAACAAAATTAATCGAGGGCCTCAAGGCTGGTCTTGCTCGAGCCACGGGCGATCCCTATACCGAATACCTCAACCCAAAGGCTGCGGGCGAGTTTCGGAGTGATTTAGACGGCACGTTCGAAGGCATTGGCGCGCAGCTGGGCAAAGACGCTGACAATAATATTATTATCATATCGCCCATTTCGGGCTATCCTGCAGAAAGAGCAGGGCTGCGGCCCAAGGACGTGATTGCCGAGATCAACGGTGAGTCAGCCTATGAGCTGACAATTTCTGAGGCCGTTGATCGAATTAGGGGCGAAAAGGGCACAGAAGTAGTGCTTGGTATTGTGAGTGGCGGGTCATTCAAAGAAGTAGCAATCGTTCGTGAGCAAATCGACATCCCGAGCGTTGAATACGAAATCCAAGATGGTATTGGAATACTGACGATCTCGAGATTTGGCGACGATACGGTTCGCTTGGCGCGTGAGGCTGCTCGTGAGTTTAGAGCCGGTGGCATACAGAGTATCATTCTCGACATGCGCGGCAATCCAGGGGGCTATTTAGAGGGTGCAGTTGATGTAGCTAGCCTGTGGCTTGATCCTGGCACTACCATACTCACCGAACGGCGTGACAATGTTATAACAAAGACCTACAAGTCTACTGGCGAAACTCCATTGAAGGGCGTACAAACAGTAGTCCTGATTAATGAAGGCAGTGCCAGCGCCTCAGAAATTGTTGCTGGAGCGCTGCGGGACAACAATGCTGCCACGCTCGTAGGTCAGACAAGTTTTGGCAAAGGTTCAGTACAGCAGCCGGTGAGTTTGCGTGATGGCGGACTGCTCAAGATTACCATTGCACGCTGGTTTACACCGGCGGGCAGCAATATTGACAAAGAAGGCATCGAGCCCGATCAGCACGTTGAAATCACCGCTGACGACCTCGCCGCCGACCGTGATCCGCAGTTTGATGCAGCTCGCAGAGAGCTAAACCGCTAGAGAGTAGTAGTTTTTGGTATTTTCAGCTTTAACAACGTTCTGCTGATATGCTAAGATACTCCCATATAAAAGGGTAAGAGGTGTAGAGAGACGTGTCAAAACGGCCGGTGAAGTATGTGTTTGTGACGGGCGGAGTCCTCTCGGGGCTCGGCAAAGGCATCACCGCTGCATCCATAGGCAATCTCCTCAAGGCAAGAGGGCTTCGTGTCAATCTGCAAAAGTGCGACCCTTATCTCAATGTTGATGCCGGCACGCTCAACCCAGCCGAGCATGGCGAGTGTTTTGTAACTCGTGATGGCTCAGAGACAGACCTGGACCTTGGTCACTATGAGCGGTTTATCGACGAGGAGCTTACACAGACAAGCTCGCTGATGGCTGGCCGGGTTATACACAAGGTTATAGAAGACGAACGGTCGGGCAAATACCTAGGAAAGACTATTCAATATATTCCGCACGTGGCAAAAGCCTTTCAGGATGAAATCGAAAAAGCAGCAGACGGCTTTGATGTGCATATCGCCGAGGTTGGCGGTACAGTCGGTGACTATGAGTCGCTCAGTATCATAGAGGCTATCAGGGAATTTGCGCTGCGTGTCGGCAAGGAAAACGCACTGTTTGTGCACGTAGTGTACATGCCGTATCTTGGCGCGAGCAAAGAGTTCAAGACTAAGCCTGCGCAAAATGCAGTCCGGGATCTTCGCGGATTCGGTATCAGCCCAGATGTCCTCGTAGTTCGTAGCGAAGCACCTGCGCCAGACACCGTAAAAGACAAGCTGAGTCTTTATTCGGGTGTGCCGCGTGAGGCCATTGCACTGCTGCCGAATGCGCCAAGCATTTATGAGGTACCGCTTACGTTGGAGGATTCTGACATTGCCGGCGTGATTGCCGACAGGCTCGATCTCAAGGTAAAGAAGCCGCAACTCAAGCAGTGGCGTGATATGGTGAATCGTGCCAAGAAGCAGTATAGCCGCACGGTGCGCGTTGGTATTGTTGCAAAATATATGGACAACCAAGACACCTATATGTCGGTGTTTGAGGCGCTCAAGAGCGCCGCGTGGTGGAATGATGTCAATCTGGAGCTGCACTGGATTAACGCCGAGCAGCTCGAAGGCGGAGCGGATCTAGCGCCTGTATTTAGGGATATTGACGGGATTGTCGTGCCGGGCGGATTTGGTACGCGCGCACTGGAAGGAAAGATTGCAGCCGCTCAATATGCTTTAACGCAAAAACTGCCGTATTTGGGACTTTGCCTCGGGATGCAGATGGCGGTTGTTGCCGCTGCGCGCACTGCAGGCCTAGCCGAGGCTTCATCCGAAGAGTTGCAACCAGACAGCTCCCATCTAGTAATTCATACGATGTCCCATCAAAAGGGCAAAGAAAACACGGGCGGCACTATGCGGCTGGGCGACTACCCGTGTGCGATCAAAAAGGGCAGCCTTGCTGAAAAAGTCTACCATTCAAAAACTGTCACCGAACGGCACCGTCATCGCTATGAGTGCAACAATGACTACCGAGGCGATTATCTGTCCTGGGGTATTGTTGCGAGCGGTACCTCGCCGGATGGCCGGTTGGTAGAGATGATTGAAGCGATAGACCATCCATTTTTTCTCGCCAGTCAGTTTCATCCCGAATTTAGGTCACGGCCCAATCGTCCACACCCGATGTTCCAGGGTTTTATAAAGGCGCTCTAAGTTAAGCCAATTGAAAATATACCCTGTATGAGGTAGCATAAGGAGTATGGAAAATGATACTCAGGCTCGCCGCCGCAAAGTTTTGTTAGTAGAAGATGATGAAGGGTTGGCGCAAGTCTATATTGCCCGGCTCGAGGTCGAAAATTTCGACGTAAAGCGAGTACCGAACGGCGAAGATGCCCTCGCCACCGCGATAGAGTATAAGCCTGACCTGATTTTGCTTGATGTAATGATGCCGAAGGTAAACGGCTTTGATGTGCTGGATATTTTGCGCAACACACCCGAAACAACCAATGTAAAAATTGTGATGCTGACAGCACTCAGTCAGGAGTCAGACCGCAAAAAAGCCGAAGAAATGGGTGTGGATGACTATCTAGTGAAGTCACAGGTAGTAATCTCTGACGTAGTAGACCGTATCAAGCAGCACCTCAACTCATAAATCTTCAACAGAAGTGCCGAATAATTCTATAGAGCCAGCATAGGTGATGCGGGCAGTATTGACATTTCATCATGATTATGCTAAAATGCATACGGTTAATACAAAACAAATATGTCAGAACAGGCACCATTTTCTAAAGTAGAATCAGGCGAATCTGTAGCAGATTCGTACCTTCGTATTCAGATGCTCACAAGTGATGTGGTTTTCGACCAGGCAAGGCAGCAGCTCGGATTAGAGCTTGCTTCAGATGAAAACTTACTAAAATATGATCAGCTCACAGAGGCCGAAAATACACTAGGGGCAAAAGTGCGTGCCTCTTCAGACGTTACTGAGCAACAGGGGTATTATTCCGAAATGGATGAAATTAGGCGCCAAAAAGAACATCTGCCAGAGGGAATAGCCGCTAAGTACAATCAACTACGCCACAGGCACACTATGCTTGAGAGGTATAACACTAGAGTAGTGTCAGCTGATAGCCTAGAGGCTCAGTCGCTAAGGGATATTATCGCAGGCGCACCGCCCGTTCAGCCCGAGTCAGCCAAGCCAGCTCCCTTTAGTAACTTCAAAGAAAACAGCGAAGAGGCCTGGCAGCTTGTGCCGGATGAGGCAATAAATGATTACCTGGACGAGAAAATATTCCGGGATCCAGTTCGCAACAGGCTACCAGCTGCTGATGCAGCGAGAATAAAGGTAGAGGGCAGCGTTCAGCAGCCCTTTGAGGTGCCTACGCATCTGCTAGTGGGTGTGCAGAGCTTTGCCTCCTGGAAAGGCTACGACGGAGGCAGTGGCGGTAAGCGGGTCAGTGGTGAATATGCTGATCACTACGACAGGCAGAGTAAAAGCTATGACGTTATAAAACACTATGCGGCATTGCCTACTGAGCTGCCTCCTGTCGACACCATAGAGCTGTTTATTCAACCGAACGGCATGATATTTGGAGACAATGGATCAGGGGATTCGCACCGGCTCGCTGCAGCTATGCTGCGGGGCCAGGCAACGATTCGGGCTCACAACATCACCATAACTCCAATTGAAAAGAATATATTCTGATAATAAAAACACCCCTTTTCACTGCAGGGGTGTTTAGTTTTCTGTAGTAAGCGGAGGGCTATATTACAGTGACTTCGGTGCGCCAGACGGTGCGGCCGGTAAAAGTTTTTACCTTGCGCTTGCGGTAGGTGACTACGCCGTCGCGAGCAGCGTGGATAGTGTAGTTGCGGCCAAGGTAAGTGCCTTCACCCGCACGTTTTGTCAGGCCGACTTGGCGAACAATAACTTCGCCGTTGTTGACCTTTTCTCCGCCAAAGCGCTTTACACCAAGGCGCTGACCAGGGTTATTATGGATGTTTTTACTGGTTCCGCCAGCTTTGATCTTTGACATATATTTCCTTTATGGGCGCGCTTATTTTGAGAGTGGTAATTTACGTTTGACCCAAGGATATTTCTACATCGTATGTATAATACGCTTCCGAAATAGTGCCTCGTCTCAATCGTAAATTACCCTTGGCTCAAAATAACCGCTTTACTGTGGTTGTTTATTGCTACTTTTTTCTAAAACTACAAGTTCACGGGCGACGGTTTGGTCGGGCCGATGATAAATCAGATCCTCATCCCGCACGTGAACAAACTTCTTACGAGTATAGCCTAATTGTTCTGTTTTTGCAAGCGTTTTAAGGTGTAAAAAGCCGTTTTTTGCCCGCCAGGCCGGCACGGCCAGGCAGAGTTTGGTGCCAGGGGTGATCTGCGAGCCGATATTAACAAGGAATTTTTCATGGATTTCGTCGCACTCGGCCATGATTTTATCAAGTACGTCGCGCGGCGGCAGGGAGGTTAAGGGTTTGCCAAGGTAGGTCTCGCCGGCTATAGCATCGAGCGGCTGGGACCAGGAGTGCGAGGTGGCATCACCGACCTCGAGGCGCTGCTTGGCGGGGCCGATAAGCCACTTTAGATTTCTTTGGGTGTACTCGATCATCCGAGGTTCTATATCGGTGCCGTAGGCATAGTAGCCCATAAGCAGCGCCTCCTGCAGGAGTACGCCGGTGCCGCAGAACGGATCCAGGATTGTTTCGCCGGGGCCGGGATCCACCAGATTGATGATGATTTGCGCCAGTTTGGGCGGAAGCATGCCGACTTTGGCGTCCCGTGCTGGCCGGTTTTGATCACGGCGGGCATAGGCTTCGATATCTTGCTCGGCACGGGTGCGGGCGATGACTGTCCTTTGGTCGTGGCGGGCCATGACTAATTCTATGCCGGTTTCGCCTGTGAGCTGGTTGTGCAGCACCTGGGCGCTGTTGAGGGCGGCTGATTTGTTGGGTATGACGCGGACGCTTCGGCCTGCTGATTTAATCTGTTTTTTTAGCGATAGTCCGGCTGCGCTGAGTTCGCGGGGCGAGACTTTGATACCAAATGTACTCAGACCGAGCTTGACTTTGCCGCCCAGCAAGCTGCTGAGTATATTGTTTAGCAGTTCTTCAAGTTTTGGTTCGATATCGCGCCATTGGCTCGAGGGCAGGGTGGTAATAACTTCAGCGAGCTTGATGCTGCCGCCGAGGCGTTCAAAAGGCACTTCGGCAGGATTTTTGTCGAGCAGCACGCCGCCGCGGCCGATAATAGTAATAGCATCGCTGCCAAACAGGCTTTCTAGCTCGGCGATACCGATTTCCGGCTGCCTGCCCAGGATGAGGAGTGATTTCATACTGCTACACAGTATACGCTATACTGATGTAAGTATTTATGAAGAAGCACCTGAGAAGAGACTTTAAATTTTGGCTGAACGTTATTACGTTGGCCGCGCTGGGGTTCTTGATTGCGATTTCGTGGGAGCAGATTCATGAGGCGTTTTCTGATCTGTCACGACTAAATTTGTGGGCGCTGGTATTTATTATTCCGGCCAAGCTGGTGAGTTATTTTGCGATTGCTAGGCTGTACAAAGATTTTTTTGATGCTAACGGCAGTAGAATCCCGATGAGAGAGATGTACAAAGTGGCGCTGGAGTTAAACTTTGTAAATCATGTGTTTCCCAGCGGCGGGGTGAGCGGGTTCAGCTATTTGAGCCTTAGGCTCAAGGCCCTGGGGGTGAGTACGAGCAAGAGCACGCTCGCGCAGATATTGCGGTTTGCGTTGACGTTTATATCATTCATTTTGCTGCTTTTGGTAGCACTGGTTATTTTGGCATTTGGCGAACATACTAGTCCGTTTATTGTACTGGTGTGCTCGACAATTATTGGCTCGACAATTTTTGGTGCAGCGGTAGGGATTTTTATTATTAGCAAGGCACAGCGAATCAAGGCGTTTGTTGGCTGGCTGCCGAAAGCTCTAAACTATATTTTCAAATATTTCAAAAAGGGCAAAAGCCTGATAAGTATGACCAAGGTTGAGTCTACGCTTGAGGATTTGCATGGTGATTACAAGGTGCTAAGCAAAAATATGCAGCTCGTAAAATGGCTGATGGTATGGGCCCTACTTCTCAATGTGGTGGAGGTCCTGACAATCTATATTGTGTACATTGCATTTGGATCGCCAATTAATGTGGGGGCGTTAATCATTGCATATGCAGTTGCAAACTTTGCGGGACTGGTGGCGATTTTGCCTGGTGGGGTAGGTATCTACGAAGGGCTCATGACTGCGGTGCTGGCTAGTGCAGGTATTCCAAAGGCTTTGGCGCTGTCGGCTACCGTTGTGTACCGCATACTCACCATGGCACTGTTCCTGCCGGTGGGATATATATTCTATAACCGTGCGCTCCGCCGTGTCGCAGAGCTCAGAAACGCCAGAAAGCAAGAGGCAAGGCTGCATGCTTCCATTACTGACGCCGACTGATTTTGTCGCGCTGGCTAATCAGACGCTTGAGTTTGCCTACCCGAGCGTAGAAATAGAAGGTGAAGTAAAAAATTTTAAGGTAAGCCGGGGGCGCTGGGTATACTTTGATATTGCTGATGAGGCCGCTAGGATACGTTGTTTTGGCACGGTCTATATGCTGCCGGCACCAGTAGAAGACGGCATGAAGGTCCGGATTATGGCGGCACCGCGGCTGCATCCGCAGTTTGGATTCAGCCTTAATCTTTTGTCGTTGCAGTTCAGCGGTGAAGGCACCATAAAGAAGGCGGCTAATCTTCTGAGGGCTAACTTGGAAAAAGAAGGGCTGTTTGCTCCCGAGCGCAAGCGGGCCCTGCCGTATCCGCCGGAGCGGATTGGCTTGATAACATCCGATGAGTCAGCTGCCTACAAGGATTTTATAAAGGTTCTCTCAGCCCGGTTCGGCGGCATAGACATTGAACTGGGTAGTGTCCAGGTGCAAGGCGACGCAGCCGTCGGTCAGATTGCCAGGGCTATAGAATGGTTCAACCGCCAGGCCGAGACTCCGGATGTACTGGTGATAATCCGTGGGGGCGGTAGTGCCGACGATTTGCAGGCGTTTAGTTCAGAGCAGGTAACGAGAGCCGTAGCTGCCAGCCGGATTCCTACACTGGTGGCGATTGGTCATGAGACAGATGTCTCGCTGGCGGAGCTCGCGGCCGATATGCGGGCCAGCACACCAAGCAATGCGGCGGAGTTGCTGGTGCCTGATCGCAAGGATATTCTAAAGTCGCTTGATCAGAGTGTTAACTCTCTGCATCAGCAGGCAGAGGCAGTTTTTTCCAGCGGTTTAGGCAGGTTGTCGGATGCGCTGGGCGAGTTATCCGAATCAGCCAGCAAGCTGATAGCTGAAAGCCAGCTGCTGCTTACTCACCAGGAAAGAACCTTGGAGGCGCTCAGCCCCCGATCAGTACTAAAGCGCGGCTATGCGGTTGTCAGGCATGAAGGCAGGGCGGTACGTACTGCAGGAAAATTAAAATCTGGTGACATCTTAGATATACAGTTTGCTGATGATAATACAAAAGTAGAGGTACAATGAGTTTATGAAAAAATCCACAAACGAACTACAGGCGGAGCTTGATGCAGTTATAACCTGGCTTGCCTCAGATGAGGCGGATATTGATCAGGCAGAAGCAAAATACAAGCAGGGTCTGGAGATTGCTCGTGAGCTAAAAAAACGCCTGGAACAAACCGAGAACTCCATAAAGAAGTTAAAAGTTAGCTTTGACGAAAACAGTTCATGATCTGGGTGCTGGCCGTATGTGCTTTGGTGGTCCTGCTGTTTGGGTTTGTACTGCTATTCGGTGCTCCGTATCTGCCAACCTTATCCAAGCAGCAAGAGACGGCTCTGGAGCTGCTTGATCTAAAGCCCGGGCAAACACTGCTAGAGCTAGGCAGCGGCGACGGGCGGATGCTGGCAGCTGCTGCCAGGAAAGGTGTCAAATCAATCGGCTATGAGCTCAATCCGCTGCTAGCAGGTTACAGCTGGCTGATTACTCGCAGGTACAAGGGGCTTGTTACGGTACGGTTTGGTAATTTTTGGACAAAGTCCTTGCCGCCATGCGATGGAATCTACGTCTTTTTACTGGATAGGTATATGAAAAAATTGCACAAAAAAATTACTCAAGAAATTAGCAGTCCAGTCAATGTTGTTAGTTTTGCATTTAGAATACCAGATCTTAACCATACAACAGAGAAGAGCGGTTTGTATCTTTACAAATTTAACAACAAATAGGCTCTAAAATTCTATGAAATACTGCACGCTGGACTTTGGATTCCTCACTCTGTACTATGTAATCAGTTGAAACATAAGCAGTTCTACGGACAGATATAAACTATGGACCCATCAATGCAGCCCACGGCGCAGCCGACATATCCGGTGTCTTCCGCCAGTCTTAAAGGCGGCAGAAGCCCGCTTTTGATACCGCTTATTATAGTTGTTGTGCTGCTGCTTGTAAGCTTTGGCTTCGGGGTTTGGGCTTTCATGGGCCGCCAGGATTATAAAAACAACGTGGATGAGAAAATCAGCCAGGCGGTGGCAGTAGCCGAAGAAAATCTCACCATCAAAAAAGACGCTGAATTTGCCGAAAGCTACAAACTGCCGTACACGACTTTCCGCGGGCCGGCTGCGTTCGGTACGCTTACTATTCAGTATCCAAAAACCTGGAGCAACTACGTGGATGGCAGGGGAAACACTCCTGTCGATGGCTATATGCAGCCAAACTACGTATCTTCAAACAACAACGAAACCAATTATGCGCTACGCTACCAAGTAGTTGAGCGGCACTATGATGAAGAGATCAAGCAGTTCGATTCCAGGGTAAAGAACGGCAGAGTTACAGCGGCTGCATATCGGCTGCCCACCCAAGATTCAATACTAGGGCTGCGAGTCGAGGGTGAGCTTGATAGTCGCAAATCGGGAGTTATGGTAGTTCTACCACTCCGTGACAAGACAGTAAAGGTTTGGACAGAGGGTGCAGAATTTCGCTCTGATTTTGAGAAAATACTCCAAGAGCTTACTTTCGTGCCATAATATTTTGACTCGCTGGAAGGTGCTGTATTTGTGCTATACTTCTAGCAAACAACGTGAGGGGTTACGTCTTTAGGATATGGCAGAGGTTTCAGGCCATCAACCGCATAGCGAGCAGCTGTTTGCCTGTCTGGCAGAGCAGGTAAAAATTCCATTTGTGCAGGTGCTAAGGGCTGCAGAGCTGCTTTCGCTGCAGGATGAAAATGCTGCCAAAGAGGCTCAGCAGACTATACAAGAAGTAAGCCAGGCGACAATCCAGCTAATCGATGGGTTTTTGCTGCAGACGCGTTTGCAGCAGGAGGCGCAGCTGCAGCTCGAACCTGTTTCGCTTGGTTCGGCCGCGTATGACGTGGTAGAAATGCTGCGGCCATTTGCTCGGCTTCACAACTGTGAGCTTCGCATCGATATACAGGGAAAGTACGGACCGGTGATGGCGCATAGGCCAGGGCTTACCGCGGCACTGGTGAACATCGGATACGGTTTAATAGAAGCAGGCAACTCCACGAAGCCTCGCCTGATAACTTTAGGGGTGCGGCGCGATAAGAAGGGTATATCTGCAGGGCTCTATACTGAGGGTGGAGAGCTGACATCTGACATGCTCAAGCAGGCGCGCAGTATGCGCAGTGATGCGCATCAGCCTTTTGCTGGTTTTTCCAGTACCAATGCAGCAGGGATATTTATAGCTGACGGGCTGCTTGCGCATATCGGCGCACCGCTTCGGGTGTCGCGATTTCGCAAGACCTCCGGACTGGCTGCTACATTTTTACCGAGCCGCCAGCTCAGCCTGGTGTAAGATACCACTATGCAATCTCCACGCGTACTGCTGATAGAGCCAGACAAAATTTTAGCTGCGCAGACCAGCGCGTATTTATCATCGCATGGGTTTAGCGTGCAAGTGGTTCATGACGCACAGCAGGCGATTATAGCTGTCGACAAGTCGCCAGTAGACATCGTAGTACTGGAGGTGGTACTGGCGCAGCACAGCGGCATAGAGTTTTTATACGAGTTTAGAAGTTATGGCGAGTGGCGAAGCGTGCCGGCTATTGTGCTGAGCCGCGTGAGGGGGCAGGAGTTGGGCCTTACACCAAAAATCAGACAGCAACTGGGCGTGGGCGCAGTACTCTACAAGCCTGAGGCAAGCCTCGCGGCCCTTACGAAAACTATCGAAAAGTTGCTTGGAAACAGCCGATGAAAGCACAGCGAGATATTGGCATCATCCTGCGTCGGATAGAATACGGCGAGGCGGATCGAATCGTGACGTTTCTTATGCGCGAGCATGGCAAGATCCGGGCCATTGCCAAAGGCGTGCGCAAAGCAAAAAGCAAGCTGGCGGGCGGCTTAGAGCTGTTCAGCGTGAGCGAGCTGCATTTTATCAAGGGACGCGGTGATATAGATACAATCACCTCTACACGGCTGCAGGTGCACTACGGCGACATTGTCAAAGACTTCGAGCGCACCAACCAAGCCTACGCACTCTTAAAAATAATCGACAGAACAGTCGAGGATCACACTGGCCAGGAGTATTTTGTGGTGCTGCACGAATCGCTCGCTGCACTCAACGATCCGCGTATAGACGGGTTAATAACTGAGCTTTCGTTTTCTATGCGAATATTGCAGGGCATGGGCGGAGTACCGGATTTTAGCACTGACGCACAAGGCAATCGGCTTGATTCGGAATCTACCTATGAATTTGAGTATGAAGCAGCTGTATTTCGTGCCAGTCCCGGCGGATCATTCAACAAAAACCACCTCAAAGTCCTAAAGCTGCTTGCGCATAATAGCCCGCAGGCCATGGTTGCTGTTCAGGGCGTTCAGGAGTACTGCAGAGACCTCGCGCCTATTGTTCGCTGGCTGCGCGACCAGCATCTATAGAGCCATATTGACAAATACGCATAAGTTTGCTATAATAATAAAGAGTAAATAAGGAACACAAAAATGTCACTACTAGAAAGAGCAAACGGTTCAGCGGCTGAAGAGCTGGCAGAACTGCGCAGAGAGCGTACTGCAAGAGAGATCGGCCGTCGTGCGGCGGTGATTGCAGGACTCGAGGCGGTATCTGAAAACGGCGTAGTCGATCCAAATGATTCAATCCGTATTCACACGGGCGAACATCCAGTGGTAAAACTGCCTCAGCAGAGCTAGACAGCCAAGACTCCTTTCGCTACCCAGGAAATCAGGGTATAATAGCGATTAACTATGAGTGAAGTAAACCCCGTTGGAAATAGGACAGATGAGTCCGCCCGTGACGAAAATTTTGAAAATACTAAAAAATTTTCTATTTCCAACGGGGTAAAAATGGAAGATGTTGTTTCCTTGGCTAAGCGCCGAGGCTTTATTTATCAAGGTTCTGAGGTTTATGGCGGTCTGAGCGGTACTTGGGATTACGGACCGCTCGGGTTGAGCCTGAAGCGCAACATCATGAATCTCTGGTGGGATATGTTCGTGGACGGCCGCGAGGACATGTACGGCGTAGATGCGGCAATATTAATGAACCAGAAAGTCTGGCAGGCGAGCGGGCATGTCGATACATTTACTGATCCGCTGGTAGAGTGCCGCGAATGCAAGGCGCGTTTTCGCGAGGATCAAATCGACACCAGCAAGTGTCCGAACTGCGGCAAAGAGGGCACGTTCTCTGAGGCCCGCCAGTTCAACATGATGTTCAAGACTAGTGTCGGTCCGGTAGACGACGAGTCATCGGTATCGTACCTGCGGCCGGAGACTGCCCAGGGAATTTTCACCAATTACCACAACGTAGTTGATAGCTTTTACCCTGACATGCCGTTTGGTATTGCGCAGATCGGCAAAGCGTTCCGCAACGAGATTAGTCCGCGTGATTTTATTTTCCGCTCCAGGGAGTTTGAGCAAATGGAAATCGAGTATTTTGTTCATCCAGACAACTGGGAAGAGTCATTTGAGCATTGGCGGAAGGCCGTTTGGGAGTGGCTAAGGGCTATGGGCCTGCCAGAGGATAAAGTTCACGAACTCGAAGTGCCCGACGAAGAGAGGGCGCACTACTCTAAGCGCACCATTGATTTTGAGTTCGATTACCCCATCGGCCGCAAAGAATTGCTCGGCTTGGCGTATCGGACAGATTTCGATCTGATGAATATCCAGACTCATTCCGGCAAAAGCATGGAATATACCGTGAAGGGTACGAATGAAAAATTTGTTCCACATGTGATTGAGCCAAGCTTTGGGGTGGAGCGGGCAATAATGGCGGTGCTGACTTCATCCTACCGCCAGGATGAGCAAAACGGTGAAAAACGCGTATACCTAGCGCTTCCGCATAAATTGGCCCCGGTAAAATACTGCGTATCACCACTGCTTAAAAACAAGCCGGAGCTGGTAGAAAAAGCCCGCGAAGTCTACCGCGAATTAAAGAAAAAGCACGGCGCCGTCATGTGGGACGACAACGGCAATATCGGCAAGCGTTATCGCCGCCAGGATGAAATCGGTACACCGTACTGTGTAGTGATTGATTTTGACACTTTAGAAGACGGTACGGTGACTGTTCGTGACCGCGATACCACTGAGCAAAAACGCGTCGCAATAGGCGAAATCACCGAAGCGTAGACCCTGCGCTGCTGTAGTGTGCATAAATCAAATATATCTGCGGTTTTAGCAAGTGTAAAACGAAGAAGCAAGATTTATGAATACATATGAAAACAAACTAAATACCACATTTGAAATACCTACCGTAGAGCATTTGGATATCATAGCTGCTGCAATCGTGCGCACGGCGGAAGTTGCAGAAGGAGCAGAGGTGTTTGTATCAAAAGAAAAGCGCCTGATGCACGTGCTGGTTGACAGGCTAGAGGGTTTTGTGGGGGATTGGACATGGCCTCTCGTATCGCGTGGTTTGTACGCAACTATCCAGCTCACAAACGAAGGTAAAGCAGTAAAATCGGTTTTGTATCAGCAAATAGTAAGGAAGGGCATGCCAGAAACGACCATTCAGCATGAGTACGAGCTAGAGTCAGCCGAAGATCAGGTTATTGTATTTGGCCAAGGCGTAAAGGTTATTCCACGGGTTCCGGAAGAAATATCTCCCGTTAATCAGTCTTTAGTCGGCTATGTTCAAGCCAGCGAAGGTGCCGTTCGAATTGAGCAGGACTTTGGGGAAAACCAGGAGATGTATGTCCAGGACTGCGATTTCTTATTCGACAACATCACTTCTTTCTGGAAATAGCCCTCTAATAATTGACAGCAAAATTTAAACTAATGCGGCAAAACCCCGCTGACTTTCAAATGGGACGTAAGATTTTTTACATAATTTAGGCCCAAGCTCCAGCTACACTCGTTCATATGAACAAAATTCTGAAACCTCTAGGAACGGTGACCCTCACGAACCTCGCCGGAATAATTGGCAGTTTTGCCACCCGAGCTAATATTCCGGATTGGTACCAATATCTGGAGAAGCCGCCGTTCAATCCGCCGTCGTGGGTTTTTGGGCCTGTGTGGACAGCGCTCTATACGCTCATGGGTATTTCGCTTTATCTTGTGATGCAGTCAGGCGTGCGCAGCAAAACTCGTGCTTATGCAGCGTTTAGCGTACAGCTGGTGCTGAATGCATTGTGGAGCTTTGCATTTTTTGGAGCCAAAAGTCCAGAGCTTGGCATAGTTGTTATCCTGCCGCTGCTTGTTGCAATTGCCTGGACGATGTATGAGTTTAACAGGATAAATAAAAAGGCCGCCTGGCTGCTGCTGCCTTATCTGGCGTGGACCAGTTTTGCCACAGTGCTCACCATCTCTATAGCCATGCTGAACTAGCATTGCAAAATACAATAAATTATGCTATAATCTTATATAATTGAGGTAATTTTTGCCTTGATTGAACCTATCAGCGACTACCGACAGAAAGAAGTATAACATTGGCTTCTGCAGAGGAGCTCAAGATCGAGGGATACGTGGAGTACCGCGAGCTCGTCGATCTCGTGGCAGCTGCTGTCCGCATGCACCCCAGCACGGTGCGCAACTGGCTGCTGCTTCCAATCAGGAAGGTCAGGGGGCTCATGATCCAGGAAGAGATGATCGTCCAGCCGGATGACCGCACCTGGACCTGCCTCTACTCGGCTGAGGCCCAGTACTTCTTGACTGCATTCATGAAGTGGCACCGCTTCGGCGCCCGTCACTCCATGGTGCAGGTTGTGAACTTCTACAACGATTTCATGCAGGGGGCGGATTGCGCTCTTGCATGGCTGCCCAAGGGCATGCGCAAGCGTTTCGAATCGAATCTTCATCCGGGTCAGCTCGGAGCTGTGCAGGCGATGCCCACTCTGGCGCTCGTTTGCTGATGGGTACGGGGCGGTGGCGCAAGGCGTGGTCATATGAAAGAGATTATTTCGGGCAACCGAAGTAGCATTAAAAATCTCATACCCTATGACTTCTCCTGCGCCGCCGCCCTAAAACCTAAATTTATAACTTGCAATACTTATCACCTAGAACCTACACTGTAGGTATATTTATTACGAAAACAGGACTCCTATGCGACCTTTCCGAAAGAAAAAACCAGCCAAAAAGCTTGCAAACTATGCATTTATTGACAGTCAGAATCTAAACCTTGGCACCCAAAAAATGGGCTGGAAGATGGATTGGAAAAAATTCCGCGAATGGCTGAAGGCCGAATATAATGTCGAGAAAGCCTTCATGTTCATCGGCTACATGCCGGACCACGAAAAGCTGTATGACCAGCTTCATTCACAAGGATATTTAGTGGTATTAAAGCCGACACTCGAGATGTTTCATGACCACGAGCTGGAAGCGGAGAGGGCCAAAGAAGCCGGACTGCCTGAAAAGGAAAAGATTGCGGTAAAGGGAAATATCGATGCCGACCTCGTGCTTCATGTTATGAAAGAGTACAAAAACTATGAAAAAGCCGTGATAATTTCTGGTGACGGTGATTTTTACACGATGCTGGAGTATCTAGACCAGCAGGGCAAGCTGCTGAAGCTGTTAACCCCAAACTGGCAGTACTCCAGCTTGCTAAAGCCTTTTGAAAAATACATCGTGCGCCTTGATCAAAAACGCAGTGAACTCAGGTATCCTGACTATCGCCGCCGGGCAAATGGCCGCAGCAGCAGCTCAAAGTCCCGCAAACCAAAATCCAAAAAGTAATATTTACATCCAGCTACCCCTGGATGGACTATCAAGTCGTCGCTATACCAGATAAAATAGAGGCATGACCCAAAACGAGGCGCTTGCACTGCTGGAATCCGGCCAGTCAGTTTTACTGACGGGCGCGGCCGGCGCCGGCAAAACTTATCTGTTAAATACATTTATCCGCCGGGCGCGGGCTGATGGCAAAGCGGTGGCTGTTACTGCCACTACGGGCCTCGCAGCCACGCATCTGAACGGTACGACTATTCACGCCTGGTCGGGTATTGGCGTGCGTGATGGCCTGGATGGCATGTTTTTTAATAAAATCAGCAAGCAGCGCGCCGAGCTGATTGCTAAGGCCGATATATTAATTATCGATGAAATCAGTATGCTGCATGATTTTCGGCTGGATATGGTAGAAGAAATTACTCGTACGCTGCGTGGCGGCGATCGGCCATTCGGCGGCCTGCAGGTAGTACTGTGCGGAGATTTCTTTCAGCTGCCTCCGGTGAACCGTTCGGATGCTCGTCAGGGAAGCTTTATAACCGAGTCAAACACGTGGCTTAACAGCGTGTTTGAAGTGTGCTACCTAGAGGAGCAGTTTCGCCAGAGCGACGACGAGCTTTACAGCACGATTCTAAACGGCATCAGGGCAGGCCAGCTTACTCGCAGCCAGCTGGATGCATTGCAGGCACGCAGCCGGGCTACCGCTGATCCATTCACCCCCCGAACACGGCTGCTGACTACCAATGTTGATGTCGATACAATCAACCATGTGCATCTGGACGAACTGGAGGCTGACGAGGTGGAGTATGAGATGGAGGCAACCGGCAGCAAAAAATATATTGAGCAGCTCAAGAAGTCCTGCCTGGCACCAGAGATGTTGCGGCTAAAGCGCGGGGCGGTTGTGATGTGTATCAAAAATTCCGCGGATAAGAAATATGTGAACGGCAGCCTGGGCGTGGTTGAGGATTTTGAGCCAGGCAGTGATTATCCTGTAGTCAAGCTGACGAATGGCCGCGAGGTGACTATCAAGCCTGAGAGTTGGGAGCTGATAGACGGTGACAAGCGGCGCGCCACATTGACACAGCTGCCGCTGCGGCTAGCCTGGGCGATTACCGTGCACAAAAGCCAGGGCATGACGCTGGATTCGGCACGAATTGATCTCAGCAAGGCGTTCGTAGAGGGTATGGGCTACGTTGCTCTTAGCCGGGTGCGTCGTCTGCCTGATTTGGTTCTGGATGGTATGAATGGCATGGCGCTGCGCACAAGTCCCTTGGCTCGCAATTTGGATATTGAGCTGCGCGCCCGCAGCAAGGATGCCTTTGATCGCAACCGCAAAACTATTGATCTGTGGAATATCCAGGAAGAAGAACGTAAAAAAGCACCACCAAAACCTGCGGCAAAAAAGGGCAGCAGCTGGGCCGACCGGCTTGATACAATGCGAAAAGACTACCCAAACGCGTATAAATCCTGGACTGAGGAAGATGACATAAAACTAGTAAAGCTATTTGGTGCTGAGAACACGGTTAAACAGATGAGTAATCTTATGGGTCGCCATCCTGGATCTATCCGCGCACGACTCAAAAAGCACTTCGGCGACACGGTAGTATTCAAAAAATAAAAAGCTCATGCTTGTATCGAAAGCACAACTATAGAAGAATAGACAACTAAATATGGCAAGTGATGCGCAACAGTATAATCGTGCGGTAGAGAAGTGGAGAGTGCTTGAAGAAGATAAGTTCTTCAGCCGGCCAGCTGCTGAGGGGGTGGTGGGGATTTTGTGCTCTTATTGGCCTCTAAACTCCGACACGTATCAAGCGGGTAAAAAAGAAGTAAAAAACAAAAAAATACTAAGAAAAGAGGCGCTAAAGATAGCTGATATCACAAACGAGCGAGGAAATGACACCGAGCTGGTATTAAATGCGCACACAAGTGATTTCTTTGACTTGCTAAAAGACCCAAAAATTAGCGACCTGATACTCGTAGGCAATGGAAATTTTTCCAGCTTTTATTTACCCGACTCAGATATCAGCTGGGCTGATGTGGGGCGGGAGTCAGATCATCTCAAGCAGGGTGATTTTGTGCAGCGGCACTGCGGATTCTTCGCGAGAAACTTGTCCGTACCTCTTGGCATGTTTGCCGTACGTAACTTATCAAGCGTGCATGCTGCTGCGGGTTACTATATCTATCCTAAGGGGTTAAATCATCCGCATGCAGGTCTGATCCAGCCGGTATTTGAAGACGGCTATTTGCCAGACTATGAGGACATAAAAAGATGGTTCCCAAAACCCTAAAGCCTAGAGAGAATACGGTAGCGGTTTGCTACAATAGGGGATGATATGGCAAAAACACCCACACGATCTCAAAAAAAAGCTCTCACTGAGTATAGTTTTCCAAAAAATTTTCTGTGGGGAGCAAGCACGGCTGGCCATCAGGTAGAGGGCGGTAACTACGACCAGTGGACAGTGTATGAGCTTGATAATGCAGCTGAGCTAGCCCGGACGGCTGCCGATCGTCTGCGTTGGCTGCCTGACTGGCTGGAGTTTCGTGATCAGGCCGAGGATCCAGACAATTACGTATCGGGCAAAGGCGTAGATCACTGGCGGCGCTACAAGGAAGATTTTCGGATTTTGAAGAAGCTGAACCTCAATTCTTTTCGGTTTGGCATTGAGTGGAGCCGTATTGAGCCTGACCAGGGCGTATGGGACAAGACGGCAATTGACCACTACCACAATTACATCCAAGAGCTCAAAAAGCAGGGAATCGAGCCCATTATCAACCTCTGGCACTGGACGCAGCCGGTGTGGTTTGAGGAGCAGGGCGGTTTCAGCAAAGGCGCCAATATCAAACATTTTCTGCGGTTCGTGACCAAGATATCTGAAGAGTTTGGCAGCGACATAACGTATATTCTCACCATCAACGAGCCTAATGTCTACAGCTCGTTCGGCTATCTGACAGGCGAATGGCCGCCGCTGCAGAAGAATCCGTTGCGTTTCATGATGACGTACTACAATCTCGCACGCGCACACCGAGAGGCCTACAAAATTCTCAAGGGGATGCACCCGCATCTTTTGGTTGGCGCAGCACCGCAGTACAGCAATGCCGTGCCCAAGCGGCCGAACCACTGGCTGGATAAACAGGTGGCAACAGTAGTGAACTATTTCTGGAACTGGTGGTGGACCAATCGGATTATTAATTACACAGACTTCATTGGGTTCAACTACTACTTCACAGATTATTACCAAGGGTTCCGAAAAGTGAATCCACCTAAGCCCCATAACGACCTGGGCTGGTATATGGAGCCGGCTGCGCTCGCCGATGTGATTACCGCCGCTTGGATTCGCTACCAAAAGCCAATACTTATTACCGAGAACGGGCTTGCGGATGCAAACGACGCGTATCGGCAGTGGTGGCTGGAGGAGACAATGCAGGCGCTCATGGTAGCTCGTCACGCCGGAGCTGACGTGATTGGCTATCTGCACTGGAGCCTGCTTGATAATTTTGAATGGAAGTACGGCTGGTGGCCGAAGTTCGGGCTAATCAAGGTTGATCGCGAGCGTGATATGAAGCGGCTGGTTCGTCCGAGTGCGGTCTGGTGGGCGAAGGAGTTAGGAAAACTCAAGTAACACAGCCTAAGTGCGCACGTATTTTGAGAGCGGTAGCAAGGGTATCGTGGTGTTTCAAGGCACACCAGGAGACTGCACATGGTTGCAATACTGGTGAAATAATATGCTGGCAGAAAATAAGCTTGACAAAAACATAAGCATAATGTATAATGCTAATCACTATGAATGAAATAAACAAAAACCCACACCCAGAACAAAACACAGAACAGTTAGAAGATGTAGTAAAGGCTGCTGAAGAGTTTGGTATGCCGCCGCGTACCACCCATCAAAAAGAAGCCGATCGTACTCGCGTGCAAATGAGCTATGACCTAGCCGTTAGAAAAGGCTTCTTCGATAAACCAGAGGATAAGGAAAAAGAGAATGGCAAGGCTCGTAAGGCGCTAGCAGTTGGTGCGGCAGCTGTTGCGGCGACCGGCATGATGTATAAGGCAGCTGACTATGCTTTTGAGGGTCGCTCAGAGGTTGATGACCTCGTGCACTACGTAGAGGGTCGTACGCCGAATGATTTGAATCCAAACCCGAGCCAAGAGACTATTGAAGTCGAGGCGCCAGAAAAGTAATTTCTACCCTAGCGTATTTTAAAAATTGTCATACACCATATGTAGCGTGGTTATACACATGCTCTGCAAATCTGTGGAAAACACGGTCACATAAGCGTAAATATCACCAAAAAGACTTGCAAGTGGGTAGGGGTGGGTAGTATGCTCTTGGTAGTGGGTAAATGTGGGTAGCCAAAATAAGCTACCAGTAAAGTAAAAACAAAAACCACTAACGTTAACACTAAAAGGACTGCAGGTGGACTATTTCGAAAGGAAACTCGACGACAAGAGACGGCTGACTATACCAGCTGATTTGCGCGCCGAGTTTGCCAGCGGAGTAGTCATTACCCGAGGGTTCAAGGATTATCTGCACCTCTACCCGAAAGCGGTATGGGACGAAGATGTCGAGCCAGAGCTCAAAGGATCTATTCTGGACGAGCGAACGGCTGATCTCAACGTTCAATTTCGGATGGGCCGGGTCGAGGGCGTCATAGACGACAAGCAGGGCCGAATCACCTTCGAGCAGCATCATTTGGATTATGCAGGTATTTCAAAAGATGTGGTTGCGGTCAGGGCAGGGCGCTACTGGCGGATTCAGGCGAAGTCCTGAAATTTATCAGTAAGCTGGTTCATTTACAATTCGGGCAACGACGGTGGCCAACGCGTTTGGCACATCTTGGACCAAGACCTGCGTCAAAAATCTTTATCGTATCTAAAATACGTCTCAGATTCTAAAGCACGGCCTTGACTCCAATCTGTACATTAAACGAGTTGTTCATCAGAAACAGCAACTAAAAACCGACTCGAGGTCAGCGAATCGGCAGCCAGCAAGTGGTCAACTTAGGGCACCACTTTTTAAAAACCCTTGCACCTTACTTCAAAAACACCTCCCAAAACTCCACCTCACACAATAAGTCTCTCAAAACTTATCGGTGCGTGAAGGCCTGGGTAGAAGCTTTTTATCGGACCCTAAATCCGATTCTCGTAAATCTTTTACCTAAAAAAATCTTCACGCGCCACTACAAAAACAAAAACAACCAAAAACAAAAAGTTGGCTGCTGGTTCGGTGACCTTGCAAAAACAAAAATTTACCTGCAAAAACTTTTTTTAAGGAAAAGTTTCGGCAGGCAAAATCCACCAAAAACTTTTGAAAAAAAGTTTAGGCGGACGAGAAGCAAACATGACCAAAAACAAAAACATTACAAATCAATTACATTTTCCAGTGATGGGGCAGAGCGTTTTGCAATTGCTTGACCCTCAGCCAGGGCAGAGATACCTCGACGTCACGGCCGGGTATGGCGGGCACGCTTCCCAGGTACTGGAACGCACCTTAGCGCCGGATCAGGCTGTACTGGTAGATCGTGACCAGATGGCAATTGACCGGCTCACATCAGTATTCGCTGGTAGTGGTGCTCAGATTATTCACCTTGATTTTCTGAGTGCGGCCAGAGAACTCTTAAAACAGGAACGTACGTTCGACGTAATGCTAATGGATTTGGGAGTGTCGTCACCGCACCTTAACACAGCGAGTCGGGGGTTTAGTTTCCGGTATCAAGCTCCACTGGATATGCGTATGGACCAGCGGCAAGAACTGACTGCCGAAACTGTGGTAAACAGTTTTGACCAGGAGGAACTTGAGCGAATCCTGCGTGAGTACGGTGAAGAGCCCAAAGCGCGCTTGATTGCGGAATTATTGGTCACACACAGGCCAATTCTCACTACGACCCGATTGGCTGAAATCGTTGCCCAAGCTTGGCCGGGGCATAGCAGAGTTCATCCGGCGACACGGACGTTCCAAGCGCTTCGTATTGCCGTCAATGATGAGCTGCGTCTGTTAAAAGAGACGCTGCCTATCCTGGTGGACCTGCTTGCTCCGGATGGGCGTCTGGCTGTCATTTCATTTCATAGCCTGGAGGATCGTATTGTAAAACAATACTTCCGGGACATTGCGGGTGACAGGTATGACGCAGAGTTTCGATTGCTGACAAAGCGGCCGATTCTGCCAAGCACTGAAGAAATAGTTTCCAATCCGCGTTCTCGTAGTGCAAAGCTGCGGGGCGTAGCAAAAATAAACAACAAAAAGAAAGGAGATGCTTGAACTATGCCTATACAGGTAAAAAGCAACTCCAGAACATATAGGATTAAAGTCCGCGTACTTTAACCTAGTTGTTTGCCCGGGGTGCTGGTAAAGCAGCACCCCAAAAAAGGGCAAAACACGTGTTCTTTGGATGCGATTTACCAATATTACGACATAGTCCGTATAACGCATTTCTGACAAAAATAAAAACTGCCTATGACATATTCTAGTTCGCTGGCCATGAGTCGCCAGCGGTATGCACGGCGTCACCAAAATACCACCGAGTTCAAGCGAGAACAGCGGGGGTTTGGTCCCGTCAGCAATACCATCATACTTATCATTCTCAGTTGCATTTTGGGGCTTTTGTATCTGACACAGATTACAAAGACCAATGCCTATGGCTACGAGATTAACGAGCTTCGAAACGAATCTGCGAGCCTCCAGGTAGAGCACGATGAACTCGAGGTAGCTTCGGCGCGCTTGCAGTCGCTTGAGCGTGCAAAAAATAGCGAAGTCGCGCAAGGCATGGTTTCGATTGCTCCCTCAGGTATCGTACAGAATTAACTGATAGGATAGATTTAGTGCCCGTAGTAACTCCAAAATATCACGGTGCAGGTCGCTCCGCCGTACGGCAGGGTGACAGCGCACAACGCGCCCGTATTCTGTACGGGTGTTTGCTCGTGGTGTGTGCAGTGTTTATACTAAAAGCTTTTTATCTCCAGGTTATCAAGCATGATCACTATGCGAAGGCGGCGCTGAATTATCAACTCAAGGAGTATCAGATCCCTGCAGAGCGGGGAGTTATATTGGCGCAAAATGGCAGCAGCACTACACCGCTAGTGCTCAACGAGATAAAATACACGCTATTCGCGGATCCGGTTTACGTGCGTGATCCAGATAAGGCAGCAGTCGATCTGGTGCGGATTATTGGCGGAAAGGCTGAGGAGCTTGCAGACAAGCTGCGTACCGAAGACACGCGTTACGTGGTGCTGGCAAAGAAGCTCACAAGGTCTCAGCACGAAGCAGTTACAGAGCTGGATATCGCAGGTGTTGGTACGCGTGAACAGAGCTATCGGACGTATCCGCAAGGATCCCTGGCAGCACAGACCCTAGGGTTTGTAAATGATGATGGAGACGGCCAATACGGGGTCGAACAGTTTCTGGATGAGAGCCTGCGAGGAAAGCCAGGCGAGCTCAAAGCAATTACTGACGCGAAAGGGGTGCCCTTGGTATCGAATCCGGATAACGTAGTGACCGAGCCGGTACCGGGTCAGGCGGTAACGCTGTCGATCGATATTGGGCTGCAGCAGCAGGCTGAAGGGCTGTTAAAGTCGGGGCTAGAGCGGGCTAAGAGCGAGTCGGGTAGCGTGGTGGTGATGGATCCACGTACAGGCCAAGTCAAAGCAATGGCAAGCTATCCGACATATGACCCCGAAAAGATTTCAGAGGTGTCTGATCTGCGCAGTCTGTCAAATGCAGCCGTGTCGGCACCACTGGAAGTAGGGTCTATTATGAAAGTGCTCACGGCTGGAGCGGCTATGGATCAAGGAGTGGTGTCAGCAAGTACTGCCTTTTATAACAAGGGGTTCGTAGAGGTCGGAGATCGGCGCATTACCGACACTCACAACAGCGAAGGTACGCAAACAGTAGAGAGTCTACTGGTGGAGTCGCTCAATACTGGTGCCGTGTGGCTGCTCCAGCAAATTGGCCGCGGCAGCATAAATGAGCGGGCTCGATTCACCTGGTATGACTACATGACCAAGCATTACTTCCTGGGGCAGCAAACTGGAATTGAGCAGGCTGGTGAAGCGGCCGGATATATCCCTCGGCCAGAGGAAAACGGGCAGGGTATTGATGTGACCTATGCCAATACCGCGTTCGGGCAAGGTATGACAGCGACACCTATACAAATGGCTGCCGCACTTGGGAGCATCATAAATGGCGGCACCTACTACAAGCCGACGATTATAGATGCGTTGAGGAATACAGAAGGCAAGGATATACCGCAAGAGCCAAAAGTGCTGCGCGAAGAGGTGATAAACCCTGCGCTTTCCCGCGATATTATATCGCTGATGGAAGAAGTTGCTCGTCAGAATATCCGCAGTGCCATGCGCAGCGGCTACAGCGTAGGGGGTAAAACCGGTACCGCTGAAATTGCACGGCCCGAGGGTGGTTACTATACTGACAGATTTAACGGTACTTACCTGGGATTTGTCGGCGGGAATGAGCCTGAGTATGTCATTGTCGTGAGTGTTATCGAGCCAAAAATCCCCGGCTATGCTGGCTCACAGGCGGCTGCGCCGATTTTCTCAGACATTGTAAACATGCTGGTAGATAATTTTGGGGTTACCCCAAAACGATGAGCGGCTGCATAAACCCCTTGGGGATAGAGGCGAACAGGCGTACAATAGAGGTGTTAACTGCTAATAAAAATATGAAACAAATATCTATGGTTACACTGGTTCAGCTGCAGGAGATGAAATGAGCTCGATCCGGCGTCAGCGTAAGCCCGACTATTTGCTACCTGTACTTGCTACCGGGCTTTTAGCAACTGGCCTGGTGGTGGTGTATTCGATCAGCCCTGGAATGAGTGCTCTGAGCGGCGTGTCTGAAACCTATTACATTCTCAAGCAATTTATTGCGATTGCACTCGGGGTGGCTGCGTTCCTTATACTATCAAAAGTTCCGTATCAATACTGGCGCAAGGCAGTCTTGCCACTGATTGTGGTGTCGGCTGTCTCAGCAATCGCAGTGCTGGTGGTCGGCGAGGAGATACACGGAGCACACCGCTGGATTCAAATAGGTGGTTTTTCGTTCCAGCCAGCAGAGCTTATAAAATTCGCACTACTTATTGGGGTGGCTGATATGTTGGCTCGACGAAAGAGCGAAGGAGCCTTAGGAAGCATGGACAAGACCATGAAGCCGCTCCTTATAGTGCTTGCAGTGGTTGGGGTAGCTGTGGGTGTGCTGCAAAGTGATTTTGGCTCTACCGCGGTTATGGTCGGGATGATAGGAGCAATGATGTTCATTGCTGGCGTACCTTTTGGCAATCTGCTTAAAATTGCCCTGGTAATTGTTATTGGAGCGGTGATATTGATTGCGCCATCGGAGTATCGGCGCGAACGAGTCGCAACATTTTTGAATCCGACGGCTGATTGCCAAAATGATGGCTATCAGACCTGTCAGGCGCTAATTGCGGTTGGTTCGGGCGGATTGTTTGGTTTGGGGCTAGCACGGAGCGTCCAGGCGTATGGTTATTTGCCTGAGGCAGCAAATGATTCTATCTTTGCAATTTTGGCTGAAAAATTTGGCTTTTTTGGGGTTTCATTGATAATTGCCGCCTACGCAATGTTCTTTGGACGGCTTACCAAGATTATTGAGCGTGCCCCCGATGAGTTTAGCCGCTTGCTCGTGACCGGTATGCTGGCGTGGTTTAGTGTACAGGCTATCATTAATATTGGCGCAATGCTTGGCCTGCTGCCGCTCAAGGGCATTACACTGCCATTTATTAGCTATGGCGGTACCAGCTTGCTGTTTGTAACGGGTGCGCTAGGGATTGCATTCCAGCTCTCGCGCCATACCTCGATCGCACGAATTGGCAGTGAAGACAAGGAGTCGAAGCATGAAGATTATGCTTATCGGCGGGGGCAGCGGCGGCCATATTACTCCGCTGCGAGCCGTCGCGCATGAGATAAAAAAACTGAAACCATCTGCACGCGTAACTGCGGTGTGTGAAGCCGGCAGCGGTTTTGTAGACATGTACAGAAAATCAGCAGATATTGATGCAGTGTATCAGGTCAGCGCAGGCAAGTATCGACGCTACGCCGGGCAGAGCCGGCTGCAAAAACTGTTTGATATCGAGACACTTCTTCTCAATGTCAGGGATGTAGTGCGGACGTTGCGGGGGTGCTTGCAGGCTCGAAGGCTGCTCAAGAGGGAACGCCCTGATGCTATTTTGGTAAAAGGGGGCTTTGTTGCCGTGCCGATGGGTCTTGCTGCTGCCTGGCTCAAAATACCGTTTATTACTCATGACTCTGATTCGACTCCGGGACTTGCAAATCGCATCATTGGTCGCTGGGCGCATATGCACGCAACTGGTATGCCAGCGCATCTATACGCTTATCCAGAGAAAAGCACCGTATACACCGGCATACCTATAGCCAGCGAATTTAAAAAGGTTTCCAAAGCGCAGCAGACGAAATATCGCCAGCAACTAGGGCTTAGCAGTAAAGGGATGGTAATTACGGTAATGGGCGGAAGCCAGGGCGGCAAACAGCTCAACGAAGACGTGGTTGCTCTGTCTCGAGAACTGTTTGACCAGCTCGAGGGCCTGGGAGTCGTACATATCGCAGGGTCAAAACACCTTGCCGCGGTGCGCGCAGCGTATAAAAAGGCGCTAACCAAAGAGCAGCTTAAACAGGTGGTAGTAAAGGGGTTTGTAGATAATCCTGCCATGCATACGGGTGCTGCTGATATTGTGGTGACCCGCGCCAGTGCAACAGCCTTGGCAGAGCTTTCCCTGCAAGCAAAAGCAGCTATTTTGGTGCCTGGACTTCTTGCTGATGCCCATCAGCACAAAAACGCCGCCTACCTCACACAAAAGCATGCAGCACTTCAGGCCGCCCCCGGCGACAAAGATGCACTGAGATCGGCGTTAGTGATGCTGCTCACTGATGAAGATATGAGAAAAAGCCTGGCGGTACAGTTGCACTCTCTGGCGCGCCCAGAGGCTGCGCATCAGCTGGCTGTGCTGATTATTGAACTAGCAAACGGCGGAGCGCATGAGAGTAAAGCGATTTAAAAAATCAGAAAAGCGCGACCGAGTACGGCCTGCAGTCTCGACCGAAGGGCAGCGAAAGGTATATTCGTACTATGCGGCAGGTAGTGGCGCAGATTCACCAGAGCGCTCTGACCTTGCAGGGTCTACATCAAGAGGCTCGTGGAGAGTCATTCGGATACTACCTGGTATCATCGCAGCGGTGGTTATCATAGGAAGTATTCTCTATAGTTTTACCCTGAGCACTCATCCTACGGTGAGCATAGTACAGCAACAGCCTTCGCTTTACCGCGATAAGTCTGAATATGCATCTGCGGTCGATGAAGTCCTGCGTCAAAATGTACGCAACCGCACTAAATTCACTGTACAAACGCACGAAGTAGAGGAGATGCTGCTGCAAAAATACCCTGAATTGAGAGATGTAGTACTTCGTTTGCCCGTGATGGGTCGTAAGCCTACTCTGGTAATCGATATTCGGCAGCCGGTGCTGCTGCTTACGGCGGCGTCGAAAACGTATGTGCTTGATGGAAATGGCATCGCAGTCAGTGAAGCGCGTACGTTGCCTGCTTCGGACAAAAACGGATTGCCGGTGGTGCAGGACCAGAGCGGTATTGATATTACACTCGGTAAGCAGGTGCTGACCACTGAGACAGTTCGATTTATTACTGATGCTCTGTACCAGCTCTCATCCAAAGGCTACCAAGTAGAGTCTCTTCGTCTCCCTGTAAGTATTAATGAGCTGGATATACAGCTTAGAGGGCTTTCATTTTATATAAAGACTGATTCTTCGCTAGATGCACGACTGCAGATAGGGAGCTTTATTGCAGTATGGGAGAGTCTAAAGGAGCAGGGGAGTGCTCCAGCAGAGTATATTGATGTGCGGGTCGAAGAAAAAGTCTTTTACCGGTAGATATTCAGAATAAAGAATGACTTTCAATGAGACAGGGAGGTCCCTATTGCTCTGCCATTAGTTCGCAAAATGTTCATTAATACAGTTTTTATAATTTTATATATTAAACATATAAATAAACAAAAAAGCAAATAATGCAAATAGGGGAGTGAACATGGCAGGGGTGTGGAAAAGTCGTGAAAAGTATATATCGGGCAAGTTTTCACGGAATAAGCAAATAGCGACACAGTATCTACATTGATGAATACGTAGGGCCGAGAATGGCTCACCAAAAAACAAGGTTAATAACTGCACGGGCAGGTTAAATTCGCTCTTACTTAGGCAAAAGTACGAAAACTCCCCTACTAGAAGACGTATCGTTAATCATCTGTAAATCAAATATTAGAGTCGCAAAATATACATTGTGCGACACTATGTCTATACCTCGTTCTATAACTTACGGCGCCTGCCCGTCCGCTTGGTTTTATGGATTTATATATAATCCCTGCTGCTTTCATATCGCCCTTGCCCGTTTTAGCTGGAGTCGTCTATGTGGCCCTCGACTATCGCAGGTTTATTATATGCTCATCGTCGGATTTTGGATTTGTTGGCCGAATAATATGTTCGCTATTTGTTTGGTTGCTGGCAGCACGAGTTTTTTTGCGCCGGGAGCGGGTGCGTTTACGTTTAGGCTTATCTGGAGCTGCTGTTTTGTCTTGTGCAGACTTTTCAGGCTGTTTGGCTTTGGCTGCCTTTAAGATGCCTTTTAGGTGGTTAATTGCCTGCCCTGAGGTACTGGCAACACCTGGCTGGTCGTTTGTGGGTACGGAGCGAGGTCTTTGCTGGCCAGTCGCGACTTTATAGGCAGGGGACGACTGCATGCTGTCTTGGATTCTGGCTTCAACTTCTTGTTTTGGGATAGCATACTGCTGCCGTGAAAAAGTGGTTATTTCTTCAAGATAGCTCGTCTGTCTGGCAGGATGGTTCAGGGTTGTGCCACTGAAAGGAGCCGATTTTTCACCATTTATAGTCATGGTAGTTACAAAGTTGCGATTGTGCAGCGTCATTAGATCTTCGGCCTCAAACTGAGGTGTGTAATATTTGGAAAGATAAGCGGCATCATCAGCACCCACCCGGAAGCTCACCATTGATCCCACGTTTCCAAACACAGCATCGCGTACCACCGGGTTCATTTGTGATACATATTGGTTGGCTACCGTGAGATTGAGTCCGTACTTTCGTGCTTCGGATAGGATAACGGCGAATGAGTCAGTGGCAAAGTTCTGGAACTCGTCCACATAGAGATAGAATGGACGGCGTTGGTCCATCGGAACATTGGCTCGGCTCATGGCAGCGAGCTGGATTTTGGTAACCATCAGCGCGCCGAGGATTGCGGCATTGTCTTCGCCGACTAAGCCGCGGCTGAGGTTAACAATCAGAATCTTGCCGCTGTCCATAATTTCACGGATATTGAAAGTACTTTTTGTCTGGCCGACAATATTCCTGATCATTGGGTTGGCAACGAATGCACCGACCTTGTTGAGTACCGGCGCGACAGCTTCAGCAGCAAATTTATCATTCCAGCTGGCGAATTCTGTGGTCCAAAAAGTCTTTACTACCGGATCGGTTACATGCTTGATTACATCATCACGAAACGGCTTCTCGGTGAGCATGCGCGTAATATCAAGCATCGTCGCATTTGGATAATCGAGCAGCGCTAGGATAGTGTAGCGCAAGATGTATTCGAGACGCGGCCCCCATGATTCGAACATTCGTTTGAGTACTCCGACCAGCTCTGAGCTAATGTGGTTTTTAAAGGCAGGATCGGTGACCTCCAGAGGGTTAAAACCAATCGGGTATTCGGTATCCGCAGGATTAAAATACACCACATCCCTGACCCGCCGTTCGGGAATAAATTCCAGCATATTTTGCGCATAGTCACCGTGCGGATCAATTACGCAAAAGCCCTGATCGTAGTAGATATCAGAAAGGGTGAGCAGCTCAAGCAAGCCACTCTTCCCTACCCCTGTTTGACCAATGATATAGATGTGGCGTCCTCGGTCGGCTCGATGCGTGCCGAATATGGTGTTGGTGCCTCTAAAGTTCGTGACACCAAACAGGCTAATTGCATGCTCTTTGCCGGCTTCCAGTACCGGTGTATTGGCTGGCGGTTCGGCGGTTTTGGTGGTTGCCCAGACGATATTGGGTGTTTCGACAGAGGTGTGAGGCAGATGAAAAAGACTGGCGAGCTCTTCGATATTGAGAATATAGCCGTTATCTACAAAAAAGCGGGTCTGGTAGGCTAGTAAGCGGTCAGGGCTGAAACTGCTGGCCGCGCCCTGGAAGCCGTTTAAGTTGGTAGTATTAAACTGTTTGAATGCTCCCTGGATAGCTTGCATGCGAAGCTTGGCAAGATGTTCATGCGGCCCAGCGTATACGATTCGTATTTTTACTTGATAGCCGAGCTTGGTGCCCTTTTCTTCGATGGCCCGAATGCGAGTCTTGTCCCGTTCGGATAGTTCGGGCGCAGTTTGCTGAGTGGGCTCCGGCGGCGCATTGAGTGCACCAAGCGCCTGTCCGAGGTAGCTTGCGGTATTGCCGCTAAACAACCCTCCTCCGCCCTCGATTTTCCTAATCATACGAGCGCCTTTTTTGTGCCAATCATCAGATACAGGCCGCGCCATAATCTGGATCCATGCCTCTTCATCCGGTTCGTCGAGCTTGGCAAGCGTAGCAGTAATAGCAGCAAGAGGGTCTACCTCAAAGCTGGGAAAGGTTTTTATAGGAATGGTCTCATTATCGGTCAGCGTGAGCTCGCTAGACATTACAACATTCTGAGACAGGTTGCGTCTTGAATAATCTTCGGTCTGAACATGAATCTGCACACTGGGGTATTGGGCGTATATTTGCCCTTCGACAAAAGCCTGCAGATGTTTCGGCGCCCATATGTAAAAATGGATCCGCTGGTCTATAGCCGCAATCTCCAGGGATATGTGATCTTGTATGCCGCCGCTGGATTTAACCTCTTTCTTGGTGCGCAAAATACCATGTAGTGCTGCCAGCATCTGCTCGGCTGCCAGCTCTTTTTTGTCATTGGTCCGAGGCACTTCTAGCAGAAGCAGTACATCTTCGTCATGAATTTTTGGTTTTCTACGATTTAGAATCATTTATCCACCTCTCGGGGCGCGTAACTACAGCAAGTTATAAGCATTACTGTCTTTATTATACATCCTTAGGGCCAGAAACTAGGAATTAGAAGCTAGGAAGCAGCCACTGTCAAGCAGCCACTTTTTTAGCCAATAGTAATCTACTTCTTAGGCAAGGCTTCCATTTCGGAAGCGTATGTAATATACGGTGAAGAAATGTCCTTGGCCAAAAGCAGATTACCGCTCAGAAAATGGGTTTGCGCTTGCCCTGGATTACTTGTCTTCGGCAAGGGCGTAAGTGGCTTTGGCTACACGTTTGAACTGCGGCTTGCCCTGAAGGTTCAGCAGAATAGTAGTCTCTTTAACCTGACGCTTCTTTAGGACGCGCTTGACGATTTCGTCGCGGTGAAGCGGCTCTTCTGATTTTTTGAGCACATCGGCAATGATATCGGCAACGGTGCCCTTTTTGTAGCCCCACTCCTTGAGTGCGTAGATGCCACGGCCGATGAGTACGAAGCGGTCGTCTTTGATCAGTTCGTTATGAATAGCCTGGGTGGTGACATCCTTGCGCTTGAAGTTTGACTTCTTGATTGCATCCGCAATCTCGTTAAAGTGCATTGGCTTGCCGTTTTCAAAAAGAATCACGTATATTTTGTCACGGATGTTCTTAGGGTTGACCATTGGCCATTTGATAAGACCCCAGCGGCCGTTAAGAGTAGCGACCTGCTTGCTGATGCTGGCAAGGGCTCGGGTGTGGGCGACGCTCTTGTCCTTTACTGCTTGGGCAATCACATCGATACCGGCTGGCTCGCCGATTTTCTTGATAGCATCAACTACTTTATTAACCTGCTCTTTAAAGCTCTGGCCCTCGTGTCCTTCGCTAATAGCCACTGCGTGGTAATAAAAATCATTCTCATCGAGCACGACGAGTTTTGGACAGAGCATAGCGAGGAATGATACCTGTGCCTGGTCAATCTTCGTATTGTCTTTTGTCAGGCGAGCGCTGAGGTCGCTCACACGAGCTGCCATGCCAAGCCGATGAAGCTCCTGAACATACACCTCCTGGAGCTTGAGAAGTTCGGTAAACTCGCCTTTGCTGGCGCTGGTTTTGAGCTTGGTTACCACTGCCTTTTCGAGCTGGCGAACACGCTCGCGGGTAATGCCAAGCAGCTCACCAATCTGCTCCAGTGTTTCACGGCGGTCGTACAGCCCAAAGCGACGCGATACAATCTCTCGTTCTCGCTCGCGTTCAATGGTTTTCAGTACATCAGCAACAGTGGCACTGATAGTCGGTGCGGTCTTTTGGGCGGTCGTGTCAGCCATCTTGGATTAAATTCTCACTTTCCTTTGGTTACAATAACACCTTAGATTATACTATTGTAACAGTTTAATTTTTAATTGTCAAACAAATTCTCTCACAAGCTTTTCTGATACATATTGTAGCACCAAATAGCATGAAATGCACAAATTGTTTATGGTAAATTATTAGACAATTTATTTGATATCACCGTGAAACCAGTGGATAAATGTGGTAAATTTGGCTTTTATTATTGCTAAGAGCCAAGCAAGCCTATATGTTCTTTTGACAAGGAACCAAATCACTACTTTTCTTTAAAACAGTTTCAATCCAAGCTAAAGCTTGGCTCGACCCATACTTTTTGATTCGGCAAAAAGT
>CAZXJN010000005.1:0-54693 GCA_964641015.1 uncultured Candidatus Saccharibacteria bacterium
TTGGTCGGGGATAGAGGACTCGAACCTCCGACCTCGCGGTCCCAAACCGCGCGCGCTAGCCAACTGCGCCAATCCCCGTTCATCAACGTGTAAGCATCCGTTTGCTCTCAAAATCCCAAGCAGTCTCTATGGCGACTTAGTTTGGAATCTTGGTTTTAAAACAACGATAGCTAGGCTATTATACCGAAAAATAACAGATACAGCAATGATATTTCAACAGGCGCTTCAAGCTGCACAGAAAAACTGGCATATTTTGACTAATTATGATAAAATTATCTAATAATGAAGTACCTATCAATATTTTTCACCATCCTATTCGTCTGGGTAGCGGTACTGTTGATGGCCCTGACCCGTGATAATACCACAGAAATTTTTCAGTTATACCTGGCGGTGATGGTGAGCACTGTAGTACTGTTTTTGATTGGTTTTGCAAAAAAGTAGGCGGTAAATGACCCGAGCAAGCCGACAAAAAACAATCGCAAGCATAAAACGCACTCGGACCAAGCGCTTGGCTGGACTCATTACCAAATCTTATTTTCTCTACCGCCGAGGTAAAGAAGAGGAGATGTACAACCTCATCTGCGAGGAATTTATGTCGTTTGGAGGCGTATATGTAAAGTTTCTCCAGGGCGTATTGCTGCGATCCCAGGTGATGCGCAAATGGCATAATCCCGAAAAGCTCAGAATCTTCGAAGACCTCGACCACGAGCCCATCAATATATCTGCCCTGCTGCAGCATGAGCTGCCAAAGGATAAATTACAGCATATCGCACTTATCCAGCCGGAACCTTTTGCAGCCGGGAGCTTTGGCCAGGTGTACTATGCACAGCTGCAGAACGGTCAGCCGGTGGTCGTCAAGGTACTGCGCCCAATGGTACGTGAACTGCTCAAGCATGATATAAAACTGCTTGTCCGGTTCTCTAAAACATTCTTTGCAAAGCTTTACAAAAATATGAACGTCGACCTGAACGATGCGCTCAAAGACTTTACCAATGCCACCTTGCGCGAAACAGATTACCGGCAAGAGGCTGATTTTGCCAATCAAATGTATCAGCGCTACAAGGATCATCCGACAATTTTTGTACCGCAAACATACCTCGAGCTATGTACCGACAATATTATCGTACAAGATTATGTCGACGGCACCTCACTGGCGCACGTCGTTAAGCTGCACAGTCAGGGTGTCGACCCGGTGCAATACGTGCAAGACACACTGGGCACAGACCTCGTACACGTACTCCGCAGCTTTGGCTATGAATCGCTAATCGGTATCTTTGAAATGCCGCGCATCCAGGGCGATCCGCATCCAGGCAATATTCGTGTGATGAAAGACAATCGTATCGGGCTGATTGACTTTGGGATTAGTGCAGCTGCTCCTGCTGACAAACATGGCCTCTATGGCCTACTCGATAGCTACGACAAAATGATGCAGGGCTCCCAATCAGCAATTGATATGTTTGAATACGGGCTGAAATTTTTTGTCAGCGACCTCTACCGTGCACTACGAAAAGTCAGCGAATATCTCAGCCGCGGTGAAGACAAAGATTACGTCAATGAAGTCAGTAAAGTGGCAGGCAAAATATTCTCAGATGCAACAGGCAGCGACATCATCAATTTGGATGCAAAGAGCGACAGCAACATACTGGTCGTTATCAACAAAATGATGAATAAAGGCAATCGCTTTGGCCTGGTAATGAAGCTCGAAGCCACCGATATGCTGCGCGCTATTCAGACCTATACCACGCTACTGAGCAGCCTAGGCCTGTACTCTGAAGTAATGCCCCACACCCTCAAGCAAGCAAACGAGTATGTGCGTAAAAACTTCCCCGATGTAGTGACAGACCATAGTGAATCGGTTGATATTGCCTCTGCGGTAGAAACGATTGCCAACTGGCTAGAGCGTGTGGCCGACCGTGACCCCGCACTATTCCGTCAGCTTGCCGAAAAAATTCGTATGCAGCCCGATAAGACAGCTGTTACTAGTGAGGAAATTACGATAAAATCAGAAGAAGGAGAAAAGGTCCATGCTTAGGGAATTCGTACTATTTATCAAATATCCTTACACCGCAGGTGTAATAGGAATCATCTGGCTCGGCAGCGCCGCTCTGCTTGCGATTGACAAGGAGCTTTCGCTGGTTAATATTGTTATTTTCAACATGCTGGCCAGCGTTATTATTGCCGGGTTTGGCTTCCGCGGCAAAAGCGAGCTGTAGCGCGCACCTTTTTTGAGCCCATCACTGCCAAGCAGTCTCCTTTCGGCCAAGGGCAATCTACCCCTTAGCCAAGGCTTTCATCAACTTGTATTTTTCTAATCTGTAAAAGGCCTGGCCTTTTACAGATAGAGAATTTGCAAATTTTATAATTACCACCCTCAAAAGAGGTGCGTGCGCTAAAGCTTGCCGCCAAGGCGGAATGCTTCAAAGGCTAGTTTCAGGGCCATTTTGGCGTCTTCGAGTGGGTGGTGGATTTTATGCCCAAAATCTTCGTCCAGAAGCTTCTTTAGCGCCCGCCTGCTTGACCCTGCACCATGCTCGGTCATAATCATGATCGACGAAAGTTCTAGCAATGGGAAAGGGTGCTGCCAATAACGCTCCTCTATATTTGCATCCTGGCAATCCAGCAAGAATCTATACTCAACGGGGTAGCCATTGTTAACAAGAACATAGTCTGCATCTTGCTCGGCCTCTACATACCAAGCCCAGAACGCCTCCCGTAGCTCCTCGTAATTATTATGAGTAATCGGCATGTCGGCTATAGCTGGCAGGACATTATTTTTTACCCATTCATCAGTTTTTTCAGTCAGTCGGGCCCGGGCAGTAAATTCATTTAGTATATTACCCTCAGCATCCATAACAGCCGCTCCAATAGCAAAAGCCTTGCCATGCAGCCCGTTTGTCTCTAGGTCAAAACTAAGCAGTTTTGTCTGCCTGGTGATATTCGGTGTTTTAGCAGGCTTGCTCACTTACGCCTCTCTTCCAACCACTTTGGAGCTGGGCCAAATACAATTGGGGTTGTTGATATCTCCGTGCGGGTCACGTCAAAATACTTCTGGTATATTCCATCCGCACTATCAAAGACCGCTTCAGAGAAATCAAATCCAAGTGCCTCTGAAACTCTTTTAACCGATTCTTCACTATCCCCCTCAACCTCTACAACGGGCGGAATCCACGGCCATTCATCAAGCATAATTTCGCAGCCGTCAAATTCCCATATCTCCCTTTTCGTTTCTTGACTAGCTTTCTCCGTCAGCCCGATTGCTTCTAGCAGATTACACGCCTCATCATAGTTAGAGACTTCAATCTCAATCTCTTTCATACCGTCTATACTCTCTGACTGACGCTGCTTAAAACTCATAGTGGTCTTATCCGCTTCTTTACGCACACGGACCCACGCAGCTTTCTTATCAAGCCTAAGGTCATCATAATCATAGACCTTGCGCTTCAATGTAGTTTGCGGCGTGGCACAAACAGCGCCCAAAGCCTCTAGTTTCTTACGAACATTTTCGTGGTCAACATCTAAAAATGTAGCTTCGATTTCAGTGTTCATTATTTTTTCTTAAACCTGTCCTTGTCCCGGACGAGCAATTTATCTATGGCTCTTTGCATGCCGCGATCCAGGTCAACGCCCTCCTGGTTTGCCAAACAGATTACAGTCCAGAGCACGTCGGCTAATTCGTCTTCTAGGTCATCTTCAGTTTCAGTAGGTTTCTTTGGCTTATCGCCGTATTTATGATTGACGATACGAGCGACTTCTCCGACCTCTTCAACAAGTCTTGCAACATTTGAAAGCGGCTCCCAATAAGGCTTCTCGTAGTCCTGCAGGATATCATCAATTTTTTTCTGAATATCGCCCAGCGTGTCGGCCATGATTTATCCTACTTGGCGAATTCTATGGCGCGGGTTTCGCGGATGACGTTTACCTTGATGGTGCCTGGATACTGCATGGTTGATTCAATCTTGGTTGCAATATCGCGGGCTAGCTTAATGGCGGTTAGATCGTCCACAGCCTGCGGCTTTACGAACACGCGGACTTCGCGTCCAGCACTGATTGCATAAGCTTTGTCGATACCCTTAAATCCTAACGCGGTGTTCTCTAGATCACGCATGCGCTCGCCAAAGTTTTCGGCGCTAATATTACGGGCGCCTGGGCGGGCGGCGCTGATTGCATCCACTACACGGACAATGAGTGCTTCGACAGTAGTCGCCTCAACATCGTCGTGATGCTGCTCTGCGGCCAGGGCAACTTCCTCAGGCGCGCCATATTTGCGCAGCATTTCGCCGCTAATATGGTGGTGCTTGCCTTCCATTTTGTGGGTCAATGCCTTGCCCAAATCATGCACAAGCGCCGCGTACTTGGCGGTCTTTACATTGGCGCCAATCTGCTCGGCGATCAGGCCGGCAATGTGCGCCATTTCGGTCGAGTGCTTGAGTACGTTCTGACCATAGCTGGTGCGGTACTTGAGCTCTCCAAGCAGCTGCATGATTTCCTTTGGTATGCCAATAACACCGACTTCACGGGCGGCGTCTTCTGCCGCATGCATGACGTCCTTTTGAACCTGCTTCTGAGCTTTTTCGACGACTTCTTCAATACGGCCAGGGTGGACACGTCCGTCCTTGAGCAGCATTTCAAGTGCAATACGAGCCACCTCGCGGCGCACAGGATCAAAGCTGCTCAGAATAATCATGCCAGGCGTATCATCAACCATGATGTCAACGCCGGTCGCACGTTGCAACGCCTGAATATTCCGGCCTTCTTTACCGATAATCCGGCCCTTCATTTCTTCGTCTTCAAGCTTGACTGCAGTGACGGTGCGCTCAGCAGTAACCTCGCTGGCCATGCGCTCCATAGCAGTAGTAATAATGAGTGCTGCTTTCTCTTCGGCCTGTTCCTTGGCCTCGTTCTGCAGCTTGTTAACGAGCCCGATGAGATCATTCCTGATATCTCGCTCAGTCATCTGCATGAGTTTTTCTGTAGCTTCAGCTTTTGACAGCTTGGCAACTTTTTCAAGCTTCTCCTGCTGCTTGGCACGGATAGCACGGATCTCATCCTTGAGAGCCTCTACCTCATCCTCACTTTTGCGCAAAGTCTCAGCACGCTTGTCAATTGTATCGAGCTTCTTATCAAGCGACTCTTCGCGGTCACGCAGTCTTAGCTCTATCTCTTTAACTTCTTTGCGGCGCTGCTGTTCGTCCTTGCGCGCCTTTTCAGCTATTTCCGCGGCCTCATCTCGCGCTTTTTTAAGCTCGGCTTCGGCCTCTTTCCTGGCCTTTCTCAGCGCCTTTTCGGCCTCAGCCTCTACCGACCCAAGTTTTTTCTTGGTTATGAAAGTGCTGGCCCCAAAACCAGCACCAATGCCAACCACTCCTAGTAAGATGGCTAGTAGCATAGTAGTCTCCTTCTCTTGCTGCTCACCGAACCGCCTCTGGCATCACTTTCACTTCATTAGCCTCTGGCAGAAGCTCGGTAAGAATTCAAAAATAATAAAAAATCTTTAAAACATTATAGGACATTCCCAAAACTCGAATAATCCTACACTCTAGAATAGCATTTTTTTGCTACATACACCTAGGTGTTTTTTTAACTTCAGTTCTTTGGCTGAGTAATATGCACGGGTGCGCCGTACGCAGGGGTAATACCTATATCATTTTGGTCAGATTGCAGCGCCCGAATACCCCTTTGCAGCCACTGGTCCTCGCCCTCAATGCCCACAATTGGAACCTGCAAGCTATACGCGAGCGCATTAGCCACGCTCAGTCCAATACGAAGCCCCGTAAAACTGCCAGGACCTTTGTAGCACACAATTCCGGTGATATCAGCCAGTGTTTTATTCTGGGCTTTTAGCATTTGGTTGATTTTGGCATGAATAGTCTCTGCCAGCTGACGATGCGCCTGCCATACTTCATACGCAACTTGAGACTCATGTTCATATAAACCGATTTCTGATTCTGGCTTATCCGTGCGAAGGCTCAATATCACCGCGAAACCCCCTCTACCAGGTACTGCAGCGGTTTGGGGTAGGAGATATGAAGCACCCGATAATCTTCGCCGGATTGCACACGACTCAACTGAACGGTGACCCGTTGCTCTGGCAGCACATCACTGATAACATCACCCCACTCAACTACCACGACCGCCTTAGGATCAGTCATAACTTCTGCAAGCTCGTGGGCGACCATACCGCCCTCACTCAGACGGTAAAAATCAAAATGGTGCATTTCGATACCATCCCGGCCCTGATACACTTGGCCGACCGTAAAAGTCGGACTTGTTACTGTGTCATTGCTGCCAAGTCCCTTTGCCAGACCTTTGGCAAATGTAGTTTTGCCTCCGCCTAAATCACTAGACAATAGAAAAAATTCGCCGCCCCTACACCGTCTCCCGAAGCGCTCGCCTATGGCGAAGGTATCGTCGGAACTGGAAGACTCTATTTGCAATGTCATGCCGGTACTCATATAGGGCATATCCTACCGCGGCTGCACCCACCGCCGCAAGTACTGACGGGTGCAGAGGCGCTACATCATCAAGCGTCTGCGCACCCCCGGCTGTTTCGCCGCCACTCGATTCGCTGCCATTTGGAGTAATACCCAGCACTGCTGCAGTTGATTTTGACTTAGCATCGGCTGCTACCACGGGACTCATTGCATTCATTTCGTTCGGGGTTGGCCTTGTGGTCCACTGCCACCTGCCGTTATCAAGCGCCCATGCCTGGCCGTCCTTGGCCTTTTGGTACGGATCACTTTGCCCGATCACTTTCTCATTTGGGTCCAGCAGCCACACCTGTGCTTCGGCATTTGACAGGCTTATGCTGGTGTCCCCAGAAGTAAAAGCCTTGAATTCTTTGGGCTGCAGCACGGTTCCTTCTGGAAAAGTATACTTCCGCGGTTTGGTACTACCGAACGCGAGTTTAAACCCGCTCAGATCAAATATGCTGTCATTCGGATTATAAAGTTCTATAAACTCATCATCTGCATCTGTCTGCGGACTGGCAGGGTTTGGCAGTAATTCATTCACCACCGGCGCCATTTTGCCCGCATTGCGATTAATCTTGCCCACGACTGTAGCAGCCGTTACATAGCGCACGGGCGGCAAAGTGCTCGGCAGGAACACAAATGCTTCATCTATTACATCCTCGTCTGCGATAATATCTTGCTCATACTGGCAGGAGTCAGTAGTACTCGGCCGATTGCTCTCCCATTGATCGTTTTTTCGTTGTAGAAACCCAAGCGCATCTGTCGGCAGCTCCTGCACATGAGGGTGCGATGTTTTAGACCGCGACCACGCCACGCTATCCAGCACTGTGCTGACAAACTGCCCGCCAATTTCGGTTTGTTGCAGATACAGCAGCTGTACCATGCCGTTTGTCGAGCTAAACCCCAGTGACGCCGATGCTACTACTGTTTGGTAGCACAGCAGCAGCGCGCTGTCATTCACCAAATAATACGAGTCGGGCTCCAGTACGCCAGACAATGTCACGAGCTTGCTGCTCGTAGCCTTGGACAGATCATAATGGTTATAGTAAGCAAGCTGCACGCGGCTCATGTCCACCTGCTTGTCACCGCTCTTGATTTCAAAATACTGCCCAGAGGTAGAGACTCTAAACTTTGTAAACCGCAGCTTTACAGAATCATGCGCCGAGACCGCCCGCATCGGAAGCGCCGCACATAGGAGTGCGGCTATGACGACGAGCCCCACCACTCCAGATTGGATGTGTCCTCGTTTCATACCTTGAATCGTATTGTTATGCCTGATCTGCCTCGACGCAAGCATGAGCAAAACAAAATTATATTTTTTACAACATAGCTGACGGTTCGCGCCCTCATTGCAACCAGCGTATAATGAGAGCATGCTAAAGCTTAGTAAACACATTCATAATCTTCCCGTGATGAGCCTGCGCACTGGCGGCCGCGTGGCAACTGCCCTGCAGCCGATTATCAATCCCCACAACCTGCAGATAGAAGGATGGCGCTGCGAAGACTCGTTCAGTAAAGATGAGCTGATTCTGCTCAAGCAAGATGTACGTGATTTTGTAGCAAAAGGTATTGCGGTGGATGACCATGATGTTCTTGCCGAAGCAAAAGACCTCGTGCGCCTCCAAGAGGTGCTAGAGTTAGGATTTGAACTCATGGGCAAACATGTTGTCACTCATCGCAGGCGAAAACTCGGCAAAGTCACCGATTATGCGCTAGATCCGCTAACTATGAAAATCCAGAAACTTTATGTCAGCCGCCCTGTCTACCGCAGCTTGACAGAGGGCCAGCTCATGATCGACCGCTCGCAGATCGTCGAAATCACCCCCTCACGCGTCGTAGTGCGCGACACTGATGTTCTTGTGGAAGCTCCGGCCAGCCAGCCTCTCACTGCTGCACCCACCGAACAGGTCGCATAACGCATAAGAAAATCTTTGACAAATCATAAGTATTTTGCTATAATGTTAGTATCCCTTTGCTCCCTATGGTGCAAATTTTCTCTACTCTACCCCTGTTAATTAGATTTTTAGTCGAAGCTGCTAAGGACGGATTTGATATCGTCATAGCTAAAGCCTTGGCGGGCGAGGTATTGCATAAGTTTCTGTGGGTCTGATTTGTAGCGGGCGATTTTTTGTTTTTTAGAGGCAAGTTCACGTAGCCGCGCCAGCTCATCGCCGTCATCCTCTGTTGCCTCAGAAGCAACCTCCCTGGAGATCCCCTTTCGAGCAAGCTCTGCTTTGATCGCCCGCTCGCTCTTGCCGCCACGGCGGCGCACATCAATCAGCCACTCGGCAAACTTCTGCTCGTTCAAATATCCCCGCTCTAGAAATTCTGCCTGCAATCTTTCACTAAGGTTGGGGTCCGCTTTCTTACGGAACATATAGTCACGGAACTCCCGCAGGCTCCGCGGACGGCTCATCGCCCATTCAAGCGCTCGGCCGCGGAGCTTGCCGTCATCAGATATCTTCTTGAGCCGCTTGTACTCTACCTCATTAATCTCCTGCCCGATTTTGAGCTTTTCAGCCACCAGCTCATTTAGACTCAAAGAAAACGAATACTTACCGTCCAAAAACACACTGGCTCGTTCTGGATTCTTCACTTGCTGCTTTATGGAGGTAATTTTCATATTATGAAACATTTTTACATTTTCTGGGGTCAGAACCTAGACGGTGCATACTAGGTACTTGCGCCGATTACGATAAGAGACGGGAAGATGATAGCGAACCATACAGCTTCCACAACTATGCCTGGCGGTGTCTGAGACCACTGAATACGGCTGTGGAATTTTGCGAGCCTGCCCCACTTTTTCTCCGGGGTTGGACGCAGATAGTAATAGTACAGCCACATCAGATCGGGGCTGGCGGCTAAAAATGCACAAGCAATAATAAGGAGTGAAATACCGGGCCACAACGAAGCGATAAACAACGTGGCGGCCACCGCAAGCGCCATATCAAGCGCTAACCTCCGTAAAAACCTGGAGCTTTTTGCGTCCAATGTCTCGCCAAAGTGCGGCAACGCATCCAGGACAAAATGACTGAATGGGGCTGCGGCCACAGCTGTAGCCGGATACTTATGCAGGGCAATCGCGATAACCGCTCCCGCTAGTCCATGATTCGTCGCCGTCATAGCATAATTCTATCAGCCTTGGAGCAATTTTAATGACCCAAAAACGCCTATAAACTCTGCGCTAGAGTATTACCCTCTTCTCTCATGATCTTTCTGTTGGCCCGCGTGTAGACCCCTAGGCTTTGTTGGCCTCCATGACTTGTTTGGCGATTTTTTCTAGCACTTTTGGATTTTCTTTCAGGTAATTCTTGGAAGCTTCGCGGCCCTGGCCGATTTTCTCACCCTCGTAGCTGAACCATGCGCCGGATTTCTCTACTATTTCCTTGTTTACCGCCAGATCCAGTACGTCGCCTTCGCGGCTGATGCCTTCGTTGTACATAATGTCGAACTCGGCTTCGCGGAATGGCGGCGCAATCTTGTTCTTGACTACCTTCACCCGGGTGCGGTTGCCGACGACACTATCGCCTACCTTGATCTGCGAGGTCCTACGGATGTCCATGCGGAGGCTGGCGTAGAACTTCAGCGCGTTACCACCGGTAGTGGTCTCTGGGTTGCCGAACATCACGCCGATTTTCATACGCAACTGGTTGATGAATATCACCGTACTCTTAGATTTGGAAATAATAGCAGTCAGCTTGCGCAGTGCCTGGCTCATCAGGCGAGCCTGCAGGCCCATGTGGCTGTCACCCATATCGCCCTCAATCTCTGCCTGCGGCACTAAGGCTGCAACAGAGTCGACCACTATTAGATCAACTGCGTTGGAGCGGACGAGTGACTCGACGATTTCCAGCGCCTGTTCGCCATTGTCCGGCTGAGAAACCAGCAGGCTCTCTAGATTTACACCGATACGCTGGGCATACTGCGGATCAAGCGCATGCTCTGCATCGATAAATGCCGCCACACCACCTTGTTTTTGAACTTCTGCAATCGCGTGCAAGGTCAGGGTGGTCTTGCCGGAGCTTTCCGGTCCATAAACTTCAATTATACGACCCTTTGGAATGCCGCCGCCCAAAGCTAGATCCAGCGACACGCTGCCAGTTGGATAGCACTCAACATTCTGCTGGGTGCTTTCGCCAAGGCGCATAATCGTGCCTTTGCCGAACTGCTTTTCAATATGATCTACTGCCAGGCCAAGCGCCTTGGACTTGCCGTCTTCTTTTGTATTGTCTTTCGTTGATGCGTCAGACTGTGCTTTTGCCATCGTTACCTCTCCTTGTTTATATAGGGTAGTTATATTATACGCTGTTCGTGCTATGCAAGTCCCGTTATTGCTTTTTTGTTGTTATTTACGCAACTATATTGTTTAGCATAACTATGATGTGGGTTCTTGCAACGCCCGTTTTCGGTATAACGGGACAGGCATGAACGCTATAGAGTACCCTAGGCGCCAAAATACAGCAAGCATAATTTTATCGGTGTGCGTTTTTGACCTGTTTTAGGCTATACTAAGCATTAACAGTATGCGTATTTCCGATGCACTAGTTAAAGAGTTGCTCATAAAAGCAGGCAAAGCAACCGAAGAGCAGCTAGCCACCGTCCGAGAGCAGTCGGGCAATAGCAAGGCGCCCCTGCAAGATATTGTTATTAAGGGCAATGTTATTAATGAAAAAGATCTGACCAAACTATACGCCGAAGAAATAGAGGTGCCATTTGTTGAACTGGATCCAAAAAACATCAAGCGCGAAGTGCTCAAGCTCATACCAGAGCGCATTGCAAATCAGTACCGGGTGGTGCTGTACGGCGTGGACGAGACTGGCGCCAAGCTGTTAGCTACCGAAAACCCCGATGACGTTGAAGCCATCAACTTCCTAAAGAAGCAGCTAGGCGAAGATATTCGGATAGCAATGGCTACCGCGCAGAATATTGCCGCCTGCCTGGATCAGTACCGCGGTGAAATCGGCACCGAGCTCACCAAAGTAATGACTCCGGAAGAGCTGACTGAAGACATTGATGAAAACATATCTGAAGAAGACGTGGCAGAGGATTCGCCGATTGCTCAAACCGTCAACCTGCTTATTGAGTACGCAGTCAAAGCAAACGCGAGCGACATCCACATCGAGCCGCGCGAGGGCTATGTTTCTGTTCGCTACCGTATAGACGGCATCCTAAAAGAAACCAACAAGCTGCCAAAGAAAGTAATGTCTGCGCTGGTGTCTCGTATCAAAATCCTGAGCAACCTCAAGATTGACGAACGGCGCGCACCGCAGGATGGAAGATTTAAAATATCAGCAAATGGATCGATCTACGCCCTGCGCGTCTCCACCTTGCCTATTGTTGATGGTGAGAAAGTAGTAATGCGTATCCTCAATGAATCCAGCAAGGCGCTAACGCTCGAAGAGCTTGGCTACTGGGGGCGATCGCTCGAGGATATCAAGGATGCGATTGTCCAGCCGCATGGGATGATTCTGGTGACTGGTCCGACTGGCTCAGGAAAAAGCACCAGCCTGTTCAGTATCCTCTCAATGATAAACAGTCCGACAGTAAACATCTCGACTGTAGAGGATCCGGTCGAGTACCGCGTACCCGGCGCCAACCAGACGCAGGTAAATCCTGTAGCAGGAATGACGTTTGCTAATGGCCTGCGGGCGCTGCTGCGTCAAGATCCAAACATTATTATGGTGGGCGAGATCCGTGACGGCGAAACAGCCTCGTTAGGGGTGCAGGCTGCGCTGACAGGCCACCTGGTATTCAGTACACTGCACACCAACAATGCAGCCACCACCCTGCCGCGTCTGCTGGATATGGGTATTGAACCATTTCTGATTGCCAGTACCGTGCGAGCGGTTGTCGGACAGCGCCTGGTGCGGCGCCTCTGTAATGAATGCCGCGAGTCCATTGAGCCAGATGCAGAAACGCTCAAGCGCATTACGGAAACATTCAGTATTGATGCGGCCTCTATGAAACACATTCATAGCTTGGAACAAAAAGCGCTCGAAGGCGGCATCGGCAAAAGCAATCAGGGCAAACAGCCAAGCGATCAACTCAGCACGACTGACAGCAAAATCACCCGCATCTGGAGAGCGCACGAAGGCGGTTGCGATACCTGTAATAAAACTGGCTACAAGGGCCGAATCGGCATCTATGAGGTCCTGCGCAATTCCGAAGATATACAGAAGCTGATTGTTGCCAACTCTACTTCAGAGGTCATTAACCAGCACGCCATAAAAGAAGGCATGGTAACAATGCAAATGGATGGATTTATCAAAGCCCTGCGCGGACAGTCTACTATAGAAGAAATCCTGCGCGTAACCGCCACCAGCGAAGAGTAACATCAAAATAAGGACTTGATTCATAATGGCAGAATTCACCTACACCGCAAAAGATCAATCTGGAAAGCCGCAGACCGGTAAGATTACGGCCGAGTCACGAGATCAAGCGGTTTCGTCACTGATTAAACGCGGACTCACCCCGCAAACTGTCAAGCCTGTCGGCGGCAGCGGCTTGCAAATGAATATCAAGTTGCCAGGCGGCGGCAAAGTCAAGCCAGCTGCGCTGGTGGTATTTACCAGACAGTTCTCTACGATGGTGTCAGCTGGCGTACCCATGCTACGCTCACTCACTACCCTGCGCGAGCAATCCAATTCACCAGCCCTCAAAGAAGTCCTCGAAAAAGTCGTCAATGATGTACAAGGCGGCACCCAATTATCCGATGCTTTCGCCAAACATCCGAAAGCCTTTAGTGAAGTTTACGTAAATATGGTCCGAGCTGGTGAAACCGGCGGTATTTTGGATAAGATCCTCGGCCGCCTGGCAACACAAGTTGAAAAAGACGCCAAGATAAAAGGCAAATTCAAAAGTGCGATGGTCTACCCCGCCGTAGTCAGCGTCGTTGCTATTGGCGCAGTAGGGTTCTTGATGGTTGGAGTGGTGCCAAACCTTGCCAATATTCTTATCGAGGCTGGCGGCGAGCTCCCCCTGCAGACAAGGATTATTCTGACCATCAGCAATATTATGACCAATCAGTGGTATATCATCCTGCTTTCTATCCTTATCGGCGTGTTTGCTTTTAGAAAATTTACCAGCAACCCCCAGGGCAAGTATGCGTTTCATAAACTGCTGCTAAAGCTGCCGATTTTTGGGAATATTATCCTCAAGGTCAATGTGGCACGCTTTGCCCGTACCTTTAGCTCGCTCATGGCTGCAGGCGTTACCGTAATCGACTCGCTAGAAGTCACGAGCGGTGCACTCACCAATCTCGTAGTGCGAAAATCGCTTACCGAGAGTGTCGACAGTATAAAGAACGGCAGTAATATTGCCGACAGCCTCGCAGCCAGCGGGATTCTGCCCGCCATCATCATACAAATGACCGCAGTAGGTGAAGAGACAGGAAAAATTGGTGAAGTTCTCGAAAAAGTTGCAGAATTTTATGAGGACGAGGTAGATCAAATTACCGCCAGCATGTCGTCTATCATTGAGCCGATTTTAATCGTCGGTCTCGGCGGTATCGTCGGCTTTATCGTTATGAGTGTGCTTGGCCCGATTATTTCCATCCAAGGTACTGTATAAAAAGAATTGACATCCAGAGCATAAGCGTTTACATTTGAGGTATTATCAAAAAAATTAGAAGCATTCTAAAGGAGTGGATTTACAATGCGAAAATTAAACCAAAAGGGCTTCACCATTATCGAGCTTCTCGTAGTAATCGTGATTATCGGTATCTTGGTAGCCTTAACCTTGCCTAACTTATTTAGCGCACAGGCCCGTGGTCGTGACACCGATCGTAAGAATGAGCTCAAGAACCTGCAGCAGAAGCTTGAGACTTACTTTAACGACAACGATGAATACCCAGCATCGCTGAACGATCTGACCCCAACACCAACCGATGATGAGCTGACCGGTCCTCGACAAGATGCTTACACCTATACCCCAGCTGCGGTAGGCGGTGTAGCAAACCAGTCATATACACTGACTGCAACACTTGAAAACGAGAACGACAAAGATGCTGTAAACGGTGTTTACACCCTAAACAGCACCAACCAAGGCGACACCGGCGGCGGTGGCGGCGGTGGCGGCGGTGGTGGCGACGACGACTAGTCGTTTCTGTTCAAACCCGCTATAAGTACAAAACCGGTTGCCCAAGGGTAACCGGTTTTGCTATGCTTATGGTTAATACGCTATGAATAAAGACCAATCCGGCTTTACGCTCATTGAGCTGATTGTGACCATTGCAGTCACAGGGCTAATACTTGGCGGTATCGTTAATGTTTATATCGGCATACAAGCCATGCAGCGAAAGACCTACCACCTTGAGCTTGCAACGCGTGCCGGTGAACGGCAGGTAGAGTCGCTGCGCAACAGCCACTATGCAAGCCTCGAGCCAGGTGTACCTATAGATTTCAGCAGCGAACTACCTGATGACTTGGCTAATCCTAAGACAGGAGTGGTTGAAGTGAGCGAGCCATCAGATGGGCTGCGCCGCGTTGATATTACTATTACCTACAAGGACGGATCGCGCACCCAGACAGTCAAGCAAAGTTCACTTATCGGTGTGATTGGAATTGCACAATGAAAAAGCTTCACAAACCCCAGCACGGCTTTACGCTCACAGAAATGCTGATTGCCACCGCGGTCGCAAGCCTGATGATTATTCTAATAATGACCTTTCTCGTCAATACACTGAGAACCAACAGTATCGATACCGCCCGAGCCGACCTCCTTCGCGAAGCTCAGATCGCACTCGATGTACTTAACAAAGATATTCGCCTGTCTGCAAATGCCGACTCAGTCAACCGTTGGCAGGATGAATACTCTCCGCAAGCGGAGGCAACTAATGGCTATGGATGGACGTCTGACAGCAGCACTGTTGTTCTGGCAACTGCCGCCACTAGTGTTGACGGCGACATCTTGTTCTCTGACGCGACCCACTATATCACCTTCAAAAATAATATAGTGTACTACCTCGACGGTGATGCGCTCTACCGACGCACTCTCGCTGGCGAGATCGATGGTGCAGATGTAGCCGCTGTCACTACCTGCCCTCTCGCAGCAGCCAACAATGACTGTCCGGCCGATCGCCTGCTTGTTAACAACGTCGAAAGCTTTATCCTCCGCTACTTGAACGGTGACGGTGATGAGGTAGATCCAGACCATGCCCGCCTCATTGAAGCAGAGCTGCATCTTGCAACTAATAAATATGGACGGGACATCACCGCCAACTATGTCACAAGGATGGTATTTAGGAATGAATAAAGCTCTCAAGCGCTACCAGTCACTTCATCGCAACCAGAAGGGGGTAATCCTGATTACCGCACTTTTGGTAGGATTGCTTCTGACGTTTGTCGGTTTATCACTGAGCAATCTGGTTATTGCCCAGTATAGCCGGACAAACCGCAACGTGTTTGTATCAAACGCCCTCATGACTGCCGAGGCAGGGGCTGAGCAAACTCTATTTGAAATTAACTCTGATAGTTCTTTCTCTGGCTTTACTACAGAAACCGAGTTTTATAATAATGAAGAGCAGGGACGTGCCACCTACCAGACAACCGTAGAAAATGGCACAGGCCCAAACGAAAGAGTCATTACATCCACCGGGCGTACCTATCGGAGCAATGGTACCGAACCTGTGAGTACACGCAGCGTCCGTGTCACTATCGTGGCAACTGCGTCGCCTGGATACTCAGTCCAGACAGGTCCTGGCGGACTTATTTTGAGCGGTAGCGCCAGCATTACCAGTGCCGAAATTTATGTGAACGGCTTTATAGACCTCAGAGGAGCGGCAAAAATCGGCACCGCGAGTAACCCAGTAAGTGTCCATGTTGGCAATTACAACTGCCCGAGCGGCAACAATCCGGGTCCCACCTACCCCGAGCTCTGCAGCAGTGGCGATCCTATACGGTTCGAAACAAGCACCAAGATTTACGGGCCGGTATGTGCCACTGGCCAGATAAAAGATCGTGTAGCATCCTGGCAAACCGATCCAGTCATACCCGGCCTCATTCCAGGCTGCATTGCTCCCGCCGTATCAATGCCTGCGTATGACCGAGCCGCTCACATCTCGCGCATGACGCCTGCTTCTGGCTATCCGGCAAATAATATCAACTACAACTGTACTCAGTGGCAAAACCCAGTTGGCAATGTCCGAACGCTACCTCCCAATATCCGTCTAAACGGCAATGCAAACTGGGGCAGCAGCTGTGATTTGACTATCACGGGTGACGTCTACATTACCGGTGACTTGGATATCGGCGGCTCAACAACCATCAGAATTGCTGACTCACTAGGCACCACGCGTCCGGTGATTGTGGTTGATGGCAACATTAATGTGGGAGGCTCAGCATCGCTCATCCCTAACAGCAGCGGCACCACTGCGCACTTTATCAGCTTCAAGAGCTCGGCAAGCTGCAGTCCCGCCTGTACCGATGTGACCGGTACGGACCTCAAAACCTCTCAAGGTGTTCGAACAGTCAACGTTCAGGGAGCAGGCAACTTTCCCGGTACGATATTCCATAGCTACTGGGGCACCGTAAAACTAGGCGGGAGCGGTAATATGGGCTCCGCAATTGGCCAGACGGTCGATCTGAGCGGTGCAGGTACGATAGTCTTTGGCACCGCACTGGCGACTGGCGACAGCCAGTGGACTGTTCGAAGCTATCAGTATGACTTTCAATAATCTCTATTAGAAGCGTAAGCACTTTGCTATACTAGTAGCAAAGAAATCGATAGGGGCACCGCTGGAATACCGTGGGAACAAAGAACTCACAAACACTATTTTATAAAGACAGGCCGCTTTTTGGATTGGACATCGGCTTTAATACCATTAAAGTCATGCAGCTTGATGTTGCAAAGAAATCTACCACTGTCCTTGGCTATGGAGTGGCAAAGTTTGATGAAAATGCGGTCAAAGACGGGGTAATTGTTGACTACGAATCTCTTGCAAAATCAGCTCAGGACCTTTTCAGCAAAAACATAATCGGCTCAATCAGTACAAGAAGGGTGGCGGCAACTATTCCCGCCTCTAAGGCCTATTCCCGCGTGCTCCATCTCCCCGCCAAGCTCAAGAAGAAAGAGCTCGACGAAGCAGTTCGCCTAGAAGCCGCCCAGTACATTCCCATTCCGCTTGAGGACCTCTATCTTGACTACGAAGTAGTAGGCATACACGATGATCAGTCAGAGGTACTACTAGTCGGTGCTCCCAAAAAAATTATTGATTCCTACATGAAGTTTTTTGAGCTTATCGGGCTGGAGGTCAGCGCGCTCGAAACCACTATTTCGGCTGCCAGCCGGATTATTTCACGAGTCGAAAACAGTCAGGATGTTCCTACCATTCTGATTGACCTCGGATCATTATCGGTTGATCTGACCGTGTATGACAAAAATGTGGTCGTCAACGGCACTATCCCCGGCGGTGGCGATGATTTTTCTCAGCGAATAGCCGAAAAACTTGGCGTGAGCAAAGCTGAGGCAAACAGCATAAAGACAAAATACGGGCTGGGAGTCAGCAAGCATCAGGCTGAAGTCCGTAAGGCTCTCAAGCCGCAGCTTGATTCGCTTATCAAAGAGATTCGTCGTGTCGTACGCTACTACGAAGAGCGTACAGACGGCAAATCAACCATCGGCCAGATCATCACCATGGGCGGCGGCTCGAATATGCCAGGGCTTGTAGACTACCTGACCGATAATCTACGTATCGCGACGCGCCTGTGCAACTTCTGGAGCAGCTTTGACACCGACGGCTTACAGCCGCCATCCGAAGCCGAAAAATCACTGTATGTCACGGTGGCGGGTACCGCTATTATCAACCCAGGAGATATCTGGAAATGATCAATTTGATTCCCACCGACCACAAACAAGCAATTACCTACGCGCGCTACAACAGCAAGCTGGTGGGCTGGCTTATCGGCATCGTGATTGCAGTGGCAGGCCTTGGCCTTATTGCCAGCGGCGGCCTATTCTATATCAACCAGGATATTAATCACTACAAAGCATCTATTGCCGAGAGCAAAGAGCTGCTCAAAGAAGAAAACGAAGAGGAAACCCTCGCGCGGGTAGAAGAAGTCAGCGGGCAGTTGTCGCTGGCTGTGGACGTACTCTCAAGAGAAGTGCTGTTCTCAAAACTTCTTCCTCACCTTGGCACACTGATGCCTGATGGCACCATCCTAGAAAACCTCAGCCTCAGCCGAGAGCTTGGCGGCGGCATCGACCTGTCCATTGGCGCAACAGATGAGTTTAGAGCTTCGCAAGCGCTCGCCAACATCAAAGCCGATGACAACCTTCTGTTCACTGCTGCTGACGCAAACCGGATCACCTGTGAGAACAAAGACACCGACTATGTTTGCACTGCTTTTATCCGGGCAACGCTGGTTGAAAAGAATCCATTCATGTTGCTCAATCAGGAGGCAAACTGATGAATAGCAAGCGCTTCTTTATCGTAATGATTGTTCTGGTAGGCCTGCTGCTGCTTGGATTTGGTGGTGGCACCTACAAAGCCAACTCCATGCTCCACGACGAAAGCGAAAAGCTGGTTGACCTAAAGCTCACCAGCTCAGTACTGGAAAGGCAGCGAGAAGGATTAAATCAAGCCAAACGGGATATTGCCGAATTTTCTGAGCTGGAAAAACTAACAAAATCAATTCTCCCGCAAGAAAAGGACCAAGTAAACACTATCGGAGAGATAGCCACCCACGCCCAAACCGCCAATATTCGGCTTGGTGCGATTGAATTCCCCCAGTCACAGCTGGGGCAAGTCTCCCGTGGCCGGAGAGCTGCCGCTGCCACTGACAGCAGCAAGACTCAGCTGACCCCGCTCGAAGACCTCAAGGGCGTCTACGTAATGGATATCGACATACGCAATCATGGCGAGCATCCGGTCGACTACGAGCAGATTATCCGTTTCCTGGAGCTTCTAGAGGGCAATCGCCGCACGGCACAGGTAGTTAATATAAGCATCCAGCCCGATGCCGAGAATAAAACGCTATTTCATTTTACTATCAATCTAAACACCTACGTTAGGCCTTAGATATGAAAAACATCACCCACCGCATCCAGCCAATTATCGAAATTCTGCAGCGCTATAGTATTACCGCTGCGATTATCGTCGTCAGCGGTATTTACGGCTACCTCATCTACACCAGCAGCACCCTTGTGCAGGTCGAGCCATCTGAGGTAGAAATCGCCGAAAAATATCAAGGCGCCAAGCGTCCAAAAATAGATGAGGCGATAGCAAAAAAGATCAGCGAGCTCCAGGACAACAACATAAACTTTCAGGCACTGCTCGACGACGCCCGCAAGAACCCGTTCGTAGAGTAAACGCAGTTAGTTGCCGTGCAGCTTGAGGTTGCGCTCATGCGCGCCGACAATCATTTTTGATACCTGATATGGCTGCGGCACATACGAAAACTGGTAGTTCTCCTGCTCTCCCGCTGTTTCTATCACAAGAGTACCGTAGTTAAAAAAATGCGCCAGCAGACCCTTCTGCGTGACTGTCACATCTTGCACGTCGCCAATGGAAAGCTGGGATATCTTGCGGTTAAACAAGCTTCTGTACACTACCTGCGCAATCTTCTCGCTCGTGATAAATATTACATTGCTCTGGTACAAAAAAGCGGCAATAAACGTCATAATCGCGGTAGCAATAATCATCACGAACATCACAAGCACCAGGAGCGGACGAAAGGTGTTTGCATTAGTGACGGCAAGCGCACTGTCAAAATCCGCCACACCCAAGAATATACTCGCTGCAAGCAGCGCCACTATTACAAACGCTCCTGTAAGGAGCACGATAATCAAACCCACCGAATGTTTGCGAATTTCGGTAATCAACTCTTCTTCGGCGTCAAATTCAATAAACTGAAAGTAGCGGCGGCCTTCCGGCGATAGTTTGGTAGCTGTTTGTTCGCGGTGCCGTTTGTCTTGCTCGGTTTCCATTCTCTACAGTATACCACTCGGGCTCTGATAAAAATCAGTGCAGAATAAATAAAAAATTTCCCATAGCGAGCAAAGGAATAAGTCAATTATACCAAAAAGTTTATGCTTTGTCAATATACCGCACCACATTTTCAAATTTTCTGGGGTCAGAACCTAGAAAATATAAGAGCTAAAAAACAAATTATAGGAGCGATGACTGGCTGTCGGAATCAAATTTTTTGCCGAGATGCTTATAAGCACGGTGCGTTACCTTACGGCCACGGGGTGTGCGCTCTAGCAACCCGATCTGTAGCAGATACGGTTCATAAAAATCTTCTATTGTCGTCATTTCGTCACCGGTAAGCGCGGCCAAAGTATTAAGACCAACTGGACGCTGCCCGTAATTTTCTATCATCCGCTCAAGCAGGTGCCTGTCAGCCGGGTCAAGGCCGAGTTCGTCAATCTCTAGCATATGCAGCGCCGATGTTGTTACTTCCGTATCTATAATGCCATCGCCGTTAACATCGGCGTAGTCACGCACCCGTTTGAGCAGGCGGTTGGCAATGCGCGGCGTCAACCTGGCCCTTGTAGATAGCGTATTGGCGGCTTCAGGGTGGATAACTGACTCCAGTATCCCGGCAGCCCGGCTGATAATCTGGGCGATTTCTTCCGGGGTATAAAATTCCAGCCGGTGGATCATGCCGAACCTATCTCGGAGCGGCGCAGCCAAGCTGCCGGTACGGGTAGTTGCACCAATCAAGGTAAACTTGGGCACGTCCAAGCGTAGCGACCGGGCACTTGGCCCCTTGCCGAGCATAATGTCAATCTTGAAATCTTCCATGGCGCTATAAAGCACCTCTTCTACTGAGCGGTGCAGCCGGTGGATTTCATCAATAAACAATATGTCGCCGTCCTGAAGATTAGTCAGCAGGCTGGCCAAATCACCCGCCCGCTCAATAGCCGGGCCGCTGGTGACGCGGATCTGGGCGCCCATTTCATTAGCAATGACGCTGGCCATAGTAGTCTTGCCAAGCCCCGGTGGGCCATACAGCAGGATATGGTCCAGCGGTTCGCCGCGCTTTTTGGCGGCCGCAATGGCTAGCTGCAGGTTTTTCTTGAGCCGGTCCTGGCCAATATAGCTGGCAAAGTCACGCGGCCTGAGCGTAATCTCCAGCTCGACCTCAGCCGGATCATTGTCATCAGTAGTGGTATGAATAATTCTCTCAACCGCCATAAGAAAACCTTCTTTTTTTAGTAGTTGGTAGATAGTAGCTGGTGGTTAGGAAGTTCATTGCTTACCTGCCCTTCAGCGCCAGTTTAATACGGTCCTCGGTTGGCATATCTGCATCAATATTCTTGAGGGCCAGAGCAGCGTCTTGCGGGCTATAACCGAGCGCAATAAGCGCCTCGGCCGCCTCATCCTGAGCCCCTAAGCCTGGTCGAGTAACTACGCCCTCAGCCCCTTCGTCCGAAACAAGGCCTACCTTATCGCGCAGCTCTACCACAATCTGTTCGGCAGCGCGCTTGCCTACCCCTTTGGCCGTCTGAAGCAGCTTTACATCGCCCGTGGCAATCGCTGCTCGCACCGCGTTGGCCGGGCCAATATCAAGCACCGCCATGCCGACTTTTGGACCGACGTTTTTTACACCGATCAGCTGCTCGAACAACAGCTTGGTGTCCAAGGCAGAAAATCCAAATAAATCATGTCCTTGCTCACGAATGTGCTCATATATATACAGCTTGACCTGGTCGCCGATCGCAAAGCGTGCATAGTCATCGTTGGTCAGCACCACTCCGTAGCCAACCCCGTTGATATCGAGTACGGCCACATCTGCCAGCTTTTCGCTCATAATTCCACTAAGTGTCGCTATCATCTACCTCTTAGTATACACCATGACCCGGCCTCAAACCCCTGACAAATTAACTCAGCGAAGGGTCATTGAATGAGTAATAGCACAGGCAATTGCGTCGGCGCAGTCGTCTGGTTTTGGCACCTCTTTGAGCCCCAAGATAACTCGCACCATCTCCTGGATTTGCTTTTTGTCTGCCCTGCCGTATCCTGTCAGCGCCTGTTTAATTTGCAGAGGAGTGTACTCGGCAATACTGAGTCCCGCCTGCACGCCAGTGAGCAGCACCACCCCCCTGGCCTGTGCAACGGTTATTGCGGTAGTGACATTTTGAGCAAAGAACAGCTTTTCGACCGCCATCTCATCTGGCTTTGTTTCAGTAATAATACCCGTGAGCTCATCATAAATTGTATGCAGTCTGACTGCGTCATCCTCTTTGACAGGCGTACGAATCACACCGCCGTCTATAAGCTGTGACTTGCCTTTGACAACTTCAATAATGCCGAAACCGAGGATGCCGGTGCCAGGATCGATCCCGATAATTCTCACTTTAGAACCTCGACCTTATCGCCGTTAACCACAAAGACCTGGCCGTCTTCTAAGCACTCATAAGTGTGGCCGCTGTCGTCTAACGCTCCGGCCATTTTTTCTGCTTCGGCACCAAACCAATCAGAACCCCAATGCGGCACGATCACCGTGTCAACCAGCCCCAAACCATCCCAGACCACATCTGCTTTATATACTTCATCGACGTGGCCAGGATCATCCCCGTGCTCGGTGCCGCGCAGGGTAGGGCCTGCCACAACCGATCCCGCGCTGGATCCTCCGTAGGCTACTTTGTCAGCCTTAACCTTGCTGATCAATATTTTATCCAAGCCGCTCTGCTTCATGGCCGAACGCAGCAGGAAAGTATTGCCGCCCGAGCACCACACCAGGCCAAATCCGTCTAGAATATCCGCAGGAACCTTAGCGTCAAAATAATCGCGCAGGTCAATTTCTTCAAACTCAAATCCTAGATCTGAAAACTGCTGCCGGTGTTCAGCGATCTTGGCAGCTCTTTCGCTCGTGGGGCCATAATCCTTGGCGTTGCCTATGTAGGCGACTTTTTTCTTACCGGTAATACCCGCCAGTACGCCGGGGTATTTGCCAAAATTTTCAGATGATAGGAACAGCCTCATGCCTAACTCTTGATTTCAAAATTCGTGTGGGTGTTGCTCACGTCGTCCAGCTCATCGAGTGCATCCATAAGCCGCTCGATTTTACCGATGGTAGCTTCGTCTGACACCTCAATGGTATTGTTCGGCTCGTAGGATAACTCTGCCTGCTCTATCTCAATTCCTGATTCTTTCAACGCGTCGCGGACCTTGGCTAGATCAGTCTGGGCCGTATAGATAATGGTCTCGCCGTCCATTTCCTGGACGTCTTCTGCACCAGCATCAAGCGCTGCCATCATCAGATCATCACCGCCGCCCTTGGCGATAATCACGCCTTTTCGCGTAAACTGGAATGCTACGGCACCCTTTTCGGCTATGCTGCCGCCGTGCTTGTTGAATGCGTTGCGCACTTCAGGATAAGTCCGGTTAACGTTGTCTGTGGCGCATTCTACAAGTATTGCTACGCCGCCTGGCCCGTAGCCTTCGTACATAACCTCCTGCAGCTGGGCTGCTGACTTGTCAGCAACGCGCGCAATTGCCCGGTCGATGTTGCTGCTAGGCATGTTGGCGGCCTTGGCTTTCTCTATAGCCATGGCAAGCGCAGGATTCATTGACGGGTCAGTGCCGCTGCGGGCCGCAATGGCAATCTGGTTGCCGATTTTAGTAAACACGGCTCCGCGCTTGGCATCTTCTACGGCTTTGCCGCGCTTGATTTTACTCCATTTGTTGTGTCCCGCCACTATTGGTTTCCTTTCTGTGCACACTTATTTTGAGAGTGGTAATTCGTCCTAAGCTAAGGACATTTCTTCAGCGTATACATAATACGCTGCCGAAATGGATGCCTCATCTTGGCGCAACTGACGCTTGGCTCAAAAAAGCCGCTTGACTGTGTTAATGGTTCGCACAAATTACCCTTAGCGCAAAATACCTGCTTCACTCTGTTTGTGTAAGGTCTTTTATTACTACTCGAGGTAGTTTGTATCTGTTATTTTAGCATTTTTTGGTAGTTTCTGCCACCAGATGAAAGTAACAAGCAAAATAATACCGTACAGAAACACCATAGCGCCCGTACCGAGCAACACTTCGAACTGCATATTAGGAATACGCGCAACCAAACCTGCCATATCGAGCAGATATGTAAGAATGAGCCGTGCCGGCCAAGCAAACCACCCCGCCACCGCTGGCAGCATTGCCCCCGCCAGACCTGCAACAAATGCCGCCATCATGCCGAGCGGAATCAGAGGCACTACTAACAGGTTCGCAAGCAGTACCATATAGCTTGATTCATTAAAAATATACAAAATAATGGGCAGCGTCATGATCTGTGCCGCAAAGCTCTCTAGCGCCAGCTCGCCAAACAGCCCTGGCTTTTTGTCTTTGTAGATACGTTTTTTCATCACTGGCGCTACCATCAGCACGCCAAAGAAAGCCAGAAACGATAAGTACCAGCCTATATCAGACCACAGATACAGCGGGCTCCATAGCGCAGTACCGGCAGCTGTCATCAGGATAATGAGCAGAGCCTTCATTCGTCGGCCAAAATACCACGCACCAAGAGATAATATGCTGATGATTGATGCACGTACAATTGACGGCTGTGCGCCAGTCACGAGCAAAAACGCACCTATCAACAGGCATGCGGCTGCCAGCGCTTGAAATTTTGACCGCTTGGCAAACAACCTACGGGTCGCCCTAACGAGAATTGTGAGATTGTACCCTGACACGGCGATAATATGCGTCAGTCCTACCATTGCTAAGATTTCACTGGTATGTTCGGGTAGAGTGTCCCGTTGCCCGATTAATATTCCCAGCCCAAACGATGCCTGAGGCTCTGGCAAAGCAGATTGGATTCCTGCAGAAAAATGCCTGGTCGCATTAAACACCACTGACTGAGAGCGACCCGTCACCTCCAATTGTGCATAGCTCATCCAGGCAGTGTATGACCCTCGACCCGGAGAAAACTTACCAGACACCAATACCTCATCGCCGCGATAAATCATCCGCTCGCCATAGCCGGATACGCCCACCTTACCGACGATTGGCCGCTCGCCATCAGGAGTCACCAACCTCAATGATCCCAGATCAAACGATATAGCACCGCGTGCATCATACATGCTGTCGCTTAACACCCTGCCGTGCAGTACGACGTTTTGTTTGCTGAGAGTTTGCACAAAATCAACCTCAGCCATGTATAATCCACCCCGCCACCACCCTAGACTCAGGCCGAACACAATCGCTGCATACACAGATAGCAACCGGCCCCGGCGAAAGCTCACCAAAAATAAAAATCCAAATATAATCGGCCACCACCCGCTGATCTCACCACCCACGCGGGCCCATGCGAGACCCGCAAGTATTGCCGTACTGCAGAGGATAAACCTCGTAGTCCGACGGTAAACTGTACGCCGCTCCATATCAGGCAATATATACCCGTTTTCAACAATTGCAAGCATGAGCAAAAAATAAAATACCCCAGACAGGCTGAGGCACTTTATTTGGAGGGACCAGCGGGGCTCGAGTATTTTACTGCTCGCTTAGGCCCTGAAGAGCTCGCTCGGCCAAGCAAAGAAAACTCAAACATCCACTGGATGTTCTCGCCCTCTCGGGTTCGAGCCTGCTAATTAACATCCAATGAAAAGACCCCACGCGAGGGTGGGGTCATTTCATTGGAGGGACCAGCGGGGCTCGAACCCGCGACACCAGGCTTAAAAGGCCCGTGCTCTACCAGCTGAGCTATGGTCCCGCAAATGCTTATGCATTTGCGAGTAGAAAGTTATGAAGTCATAAAGTAAAAAGTTTTTCTTACTTTGAACTTTATAAACATTTAACTTCCGACTAGCAAAATATATTTTGCAACAGGGGTTATTATCTGTTATTTGGGTAAAAAAGTCAACAATTAGTGCTTTTTCCTGTGCTTTCCACCCGTTCGTTTTGTCATCATTACCAGTAGAGTGATGGACATAACTACCCCTACTCCTACGGTGAGTTCCTGGTACTGTGTCACTACTGCCCATGTCTCCGTAGACATTGCTGCATTTGCCACCCCTTCGGGTAGCAGAGGTACGATAAGCACCAGCGCAAGCAGTGATGTTGCGAGCGCTGGCAAAAACCCCAGTAGAACAAGCGGTTTTGGCAGTTGTCCGCGCAAAAATACCGCACAGAGTACCAGTGGCGCAAGCAGCATGATAATGCGTGCAGTATGCGAAGCATACTCTGCCCCGCTCGTCACTGATGAGGCGATGAGCGCTACATTCGTACCAGAATATTCAACGAGCACGCTGCCCGCGCAAAGTGCCAAAAAGCAAACTGCTGCATTGGTGCGCAAAAACAACAGGAGGACGGTAAACGCTGCCACAATAACCAGTGGTAAAAATTCAATCATACCGTCATTATAACTGAAAAAACATAAGCAGATGCCAGCTACCAGCTAAACTCAGTGCCGACCAGCCAGCCTGCTTGCTGTGCATAACCAGACGATACCTCTAGCACATAACGCGTTGGCTTGTCAGGACAAAAGCTCTGGGGATACGTGCTTGGCAAAACGGAGTTTTTTATAGTCACCACCCGCTTCTCCTCGTCCAGCCAGATCATGTCAATGGGGAAGTTCATATCTTTCATCCAGTAGCAGTAATCGCCGGGCAGTTCGTAGCTAAACAACATGCCGCTGCCTGGATTCAAACAGTTGCGGAATGATAGCCCCCTGGCCTTTTCTTCTCCAGTCTTAGCCACTTCAGCACGGACAGTCCTGTCCTCAGCCGATATTTCTACAACTTCTAAATCAGGGTTTGTGGTGCAGTCTGTTCTTAGTAATGAGGACTCCGGCCGGAAAAAAAGCCAGCCAACTACAGCCAAACCTATGATCCCGCCGATAATAAGCAGCCCTTTAGGCGCCGACGCGGTCTCTGCGGGGCTGTCGTTTGGCATTTTGTTCGACATATTCAATAATCTTCCCAGCTACATTGCGGCCGGTTACCGTTTCGATACCAAATCCCGGGCTGCTGTTTACCTCCAGCACTAGTGGGCCACGGTTCGAACGCATAATATCCACACCGCAGATACTCAACCCCATAGCCTTGGCTGCCTTTTGCACGGTTTTCTTTTCTTCCTCTGTCAGCTTAACCGCTGTACCCTCTCCGCCCTGATGCAGGTTAGAACGGAAGTCATCATCCAAGCTCTGACGCTTCATACTGGCAATCACCTTGCCGCCGACAACAAGCGCACGGATGTCTTCACCAGCTGACTCTTTTATAAATTCCTGAAGCAATATGTTAGTACCGTCATCATCCATGACGTAAAACGCCTGCATTACGGACTTGGCAGCCTTTTTGGTCTCAGCTAGGACTACGCCGTTGCCATGGGTACCGCGTGCCAGCTTGATGATAACCGGATAGCCGCCCATATCGTCAATTTGGTCGTCTATGTCATTAACAGAACGGGTAAACACCGTCTTTGGTATACCTACGCCAGCTCGAGCCATTAGCTGGATAGAACGCAGCTTGTCACGTGATCGCACAATCGCAATCGAGCTCGTCGTCGTATAAACACCTTGCATCTCAAACTGACGCACAATTGCTGTGCCGTAGCGAGTCATATTGCTGGCAATGCGCGGAATAATAGCATCGAAACCCTTCAACACCTCACCCTCATAACGAACTACCGGATTGCTTTGTTCGATAGCCGCATGGCAGTTCTTGTATTTAATAATGTGCGCCTCATGCCCACGCGCAATAGCCTCTTCCTTGAGACGCTTTGTAGAATAGTTACTGGGTCCGTTAGATAAAATTGCAATTTTCATAGATTAACTTTCTTTTTCAAGCTTTGACTGCCGCTCAGCAGAACGCTCCTTTTCTTCTTCAATCAAAGCCTTCCCTAGTTTAACATCAACGATGAATTTACCACGCAAAGTATTCCGGCCTATGAGGACAGGAAATACTTGCTTGCTACGATCTGTAAGTGTAACTCGGCTGCGAATAACTTTTCCACCAATACAGATGCGGAGCGGAATTTTATATCGTAATTCTGACTGCCCGTTTGAGCTTATAACCTTTACATGCGAGAACTCATCAAAGTAAACAACCTTACCAGTAAAGGCAGGGTGTTCAGGGCCATAAAAAATTACCTCCAGCCGATCGTTGCTTACGGTGATAGAGCTTGCCCACACAGCGGAAGTTTGTGCACCGGTGTCGATTCGTGCATATACAACCTCATCACCAAGATCAGGGAAGGATACTTTCTCGGCTTGACCTATAATCTTTTTATCAGGAACATGAGCCATGACTAATATTATAGCATATTTATAATATTATTACAATACCATTTAGTCTACTCTTTGGTTTTTTCTAAGACAAGTCCGACAATTACGTCAACAATATCTACTCCAGCCTGCTGAAGACAGTGCTCATACAGGCCTGGACGCCCATTTTCGTCCACGATTTTATAGCCTTCTGATGTTCTAATAAAATCAAATCCTATGATATCTTTGCCGATTGCCTGCTGTGCTCGCTGGGATAAGCTAATTATTTCTTCAGACGGAGAAACATATTCAGACACTGCTCCCTTTCCGTCCTGCTTGCCTGGATCGTAGACCTTCCATTCAGAGCCACCAAGAGAGAGCGGCTTCCTATAAGCTATCAAAGGCTGCTGCCCTACCATACTTACTGACACCCACCCGGAAGCATCATTATCATAAAACTGCTCTAATAGAAATTGCTGGTGCTTGCCACTCATTGATGCGGATAGCTCAATTACTCCATGCAAATCTTCAGATGATTCACACCTTACAATACCGGTGCCCCAGCCCCCAAATCTTGGCTTGATGAGGACTCTGCCTCCCAGCTCTTGAAATGCTTTATCTATACCTGTGCGGTCATCGCTCCTAATAAGGGCGTACTTTGATACGGGCAGACCTGCTGATTTAAGCAATGAATGGGCCCGGAGTTTATCATTTGCAGCTTCTGTGCCATCTGCAGTATTTATAACTTTTGCCGTTGCTCCAATTGCTCTTAGCAAATGCAGGTAATAGCTGTCTGGACCTGTGCGCGATGGCCAAATCGTATCATGCCAGAAATATACATCTACGTCGTTTAGGCATATATCACCAACGTACACCTTTCCGTTAATTAGTACGCCCTCCCTGAAATCTGCCTCAATAATCTCGCAGTTATGCTCATCAGTCAGTCGTTTTTTGATTTCCTCAATACGCTCCTGGGTAAAAGAGCCCTGCACGGCCTTGTAGAAACCTATTTTTGGTCTAGTCATAACCTCTCCTGTATGTACTGCATAATATGATCAGCAACATTTATTCCTGTTGCCTGCTTGAACCCTTGCCACTCTGGAGTAACATTGGTTTCAATTACTTGCAGTGTGCCTTCGCTATCTCTCGCCATATCTACACCAGATATATCGTAACCCATGCTGCGATGCGCTTGGAGGGCAAGCGATTGCTCCTCTTCGTTGAGCGTGTAGGCCTCAGCCCTACCTCCCTGTGACACATTTGTCCGAAAGTCCTCACCCGATGAGCTTCGCTTTATGGCTCCAATCACCTTATCACCGATACATATGACGCGTATATCATATGCCATCTTCACAAACTCTTGGATTATAATTTTTGTGCCCTTTTCTTCGACTTCCCGCAAGACATGGCCCTCATCATGGCACAGTCGGACGCCTTTACCCCTCTGAGAGTCTATGTCCTTTATAACTAGCGGGGGCTGGGGCCTCGATTGTAAAATCTGCCATGCTTTCGTGCTGCCGGCATGGAAGGTTCTCATGTGGGGTATATTCTTTTGTTTGTAAATAAGCGCTTCGTGCATTTTTGACGGAATAAAATGAGAGGCAAGTGCCGCATCTATCACGGTCTTGCCTTCTGAAATAAGCGCCTGTGCAAGCGCCTGTGCAAGCGCATAATTATTATTATAGCCACGGAACAGATATGCATCATGTGAAAAAAAATCGTGATCAAATAAATTCTCAATGTCAAAGGCTAGCTCTTTCAACGGAAAGACAGTGCACTCTACGCCTCTGTCCTCGGCTGCCTTGATGAGGTCAAGTGTATTTGGCGAATCACGTCGTGAAATTATTGCAAGCTTCATTAGTGCATATTCCAATGATTCATCTTGACCCTATCTGAAAAAGCCTTTTTTGCCTTTGGCGGTGGCTTTAAATTGCTCGAGCAGCTCCTTTTGGGTCTTGGTCAGGTTCTGAGGTGTCTCTACATTGATCGTAACGATATGGCTGCCGCGGGTGCTGCCGCGAAGGTGCGGCACCCCATGGCCAGACAGCTTGAAGTCCGTACCGCTCTGAGTGCCGGCCGGAACCTTCATCTTAATGGGGCCGTCGACGGTCTCTACCTCTATCTCCGCGCCAAGTGCGGCGTCTATCATTGATATGGATTCTTCCGATAGGATTAGGTTGCCTTCGCGGGTGAAATGCTTGTGAGCCTTCACTCTGATATTGACGTATAGATCGCCGCGCGGCGCATTAGCCATAGCTTCGCCGTGCTCACGCAGGCGTATGGTGGCGCCGTCGTCTATACCGGCAGGAATCTTGAGTTTGATTTCCTGATTCTTACTCTTTGTGCCTTTGCCCTTACAGACGCTGCAGACTTTTTCAGGGACTTTGCCGCTGCCGCGGCAAGTACCGCAGACTGTTGCCTGCTGGATATTACCGAAAATCGTACGGGTAACATGCACCTGTTGGCCGGAGCCTTTGCAGTCAGCGCAAGCCTTCATCTCATAACCCGGCTCTGCCGTGGAGCCCTTGCAGTGATCACAGACATCCTCCATGACCAGATTCAGCTCTACTTCAGTGCCAAAAACAGCCTGCTCAAAAGTAATAACTACTTCGGTCTCAACATCGCGGCCCCGCTTGGCCCTGCCGCCCTGCCGCTGGCCGCCGGCGCCGCCAAAAAAGCTGCCGAATATATCACCGAGGCCCAAATCGCCAAAGTCAAAGTTAATATTCTGGCCCTGGCCGCCAAACCCGCCGAATCCTGCAAATGGATCGCCGTCACTGGCTGCGCTGCTGCCAACCCCTGCATGGCCGAACTGGTCGTAGCGCTGGCGCTTGCGCTCATCTTTTAGGACTTCGTAGGCCTCATTGACTTCTTTGAATTTAGCCTCATCGCCGCCTTCTTTGTCAGGATGATATTGAATAGCCTTCTTGCGAAAGGCCTTTTTTATCTCATCATCAGAGGCAGACTTTGCGATCCCAAGAATCTCGTAGTAGTCTCTCTTAGCCATTTTTTACCTCAAAACTTCGCCTGCCCCGCACCAAAACCTGATCGAAACAGTCTGTAATCAGATTGTGGAGAATCAAGTTTTTGGTGCTGGGGTAATAGTCTCGTTTGCTCATAGTTCAACGTATAGTTTAGCACTCTATAGGTATAGAGTGCTAGTAGTTTTGCTCATTTCAGTAGAAGGGGTATGTGTTTCAATACCCTATCTTTTAATTATACCACACTGCTTATGCTTTTGTCAAGTACAGCTGGCTGCCGGTACATCAGCGCTAGCTGCTATGGCCTTATTCGGATTCTGAACTTCCAGGAAACTTCAACGTAACCATTGAAATATTGTCTCCGCATACAATACTTTTCGTCTGAAGCTCTACTAGTTCTGCCTCTGCGTCTTCTGACCATAGAAGCCTGTTATAAAACTCCAGCCCGCGGTTGAACTCAAGAGGTGTAATCGCACCAGCTATAACATTGTTTTCGAGAGCTCTAAACACATCGGCTGGCGTATTTAGAAAGCCTTCGAAAAATATAGTAGCCGGTGTCATATCAACAGGTCTGTCTATATCAGACAGGTCTTCCACCGCACTCTGCCAAAGCTGCCGTTCATTTTCGCCAAGCACTGTCTGGGTCCTCCTTCGGCACATCAGCTAAATCGGGTGGTAGCGGAGACGGGCGCGATGTCTCATCGTCTGACGGGAGTGCAGCAGGATCATCTTCGATGCTTCGCAAGTATTCTGCCAGCCGCTCGCCCGTCATTTTTTCCATTAATCTTCCTTGCTGTCATCGACGACTTCGCCTTCGACTGCCCCGTCCTCTTTGCTCTTCTTGCCTTTTTTGCCCTTGCTTTCGCCCTGGCTCTTGTCCTCGGACGCCTGGCTATCGGATTCGTTGGAAGATTCATACATTTTGGCGCCGATTGGCATAATCTTGTCGCTCAGCTCTTTGCCGGCTTTTTCTAATGTGTCCTTGTCAGCCTTTTCATCCGAGCTAACTTTCTTGGCTGCCTCGATTGCGTCATCCAATGTCTTTTTGTCATCATCAGAAATCTTGTCAGCATTGTCGCTCTTTAGCTTTTCAGCGCTGTAAATTGCGCTGTCAAGCTGATTACGTGCATCGACAGCCTCACGGCGCTTCTTGTCCTCTTCGGCGTGGGCCTCGGCGTCTTTAGCCATCTTTTCGACCTCTTCCTTAGACAAGCCTGAGCTGTCTTGGATAGTAATACTCTGCTCTTTGCCTGAACCCTTATCCTTGGCGGTAACGTTCAGAATACCGTTGGCGTCAATATTAAAGGTCACCTCAATCTGCGGTACACCGCGCGGTGCTGGCGGAATTCCGTCTAGCACAAACCGGCCCAGGGATTTATTGTCGGCGGCAAACTCTCGCTCGCCCTGCAGTACGTGGATTTCTACCTGGTTTTGGTTGTCAGCGGCCGTAGAAAATACCTCCGACTTGCTGGTAGGAATGGTAGTGTTGCGCTCAATCAGCTTGGTGCTGACAGAGCCCATTGTCTCAATACCAAGCGACAACGGGGTTACATCCAGCAGCAGCACGTCTTTGACATCGCCTTGCAGCACGCCGCCTTGGATAGCTGCGCCGATAGCAACGACTTCATCAGGGTTAACGCCCTTCATTGGGTCTTTGCCGAAGATTTTCTTGACCTGCTCCTGAACGGCCGGCATACGGGTCATACCACCCACCAGCACCACCGCATCGATATCGCTGGCCTTGAGTCCAGCATCTTTCAGGGCCTTTTCGCATGGTATGGCAGTCTTTTCGATCAGCTCGCCCACCAAGCTTTCTAGCTTGGCACGAGTCAACTTGTACTCAAAATGCTTTGGACCATCTGCATCAGCGGTAAGAAACGGTAGGTTTATATTGACTTCAGTAGCGGTAGAAAGCTCAATCTTGGCCTTTTCAGCCTCGTCACGAAGCCGCTGCATTGCTGCACGATCCTCGCTAATGTCGAGTCCGTGCTCTTTTTTGAATTCATCTGCAAAATGGTTTACCACTACTCGGTCGAAGTCAGCGCCGCCAAGGTGTGTGTCACCATTGGTTGCCTTCACCTCGAACACCCCGTCGCCAAGCTCTAGGATTGATACGTCAAACGTACCGCCGCCAAGGTCATACACAGCAATCTTCTCGTCTGATTTCTGTCCTTTGTCCAGGCCGTAGGCCAGTGCGGCGGCGGTTGGCTCGTTAATGATACGTTTGACTTCTAATCCTGCGATCTTGCCAGCATCCTTGGTAGCCTGACGCTGACTGTCATCAAAGTATGCAGGCACCGTAATAACTGCTTCGGTAACCGGCTGGCCCAGGTAGCTTTCGGCATCTGTCTTGAGCTTGCCCAGGATCATCGCGCTGATTTCCTCGGGGCTATACTCTTTATCACCCATTTTTACCTTGACAGCGGTACCGCTTTTGACGATCTCGTAGCCCATCAGCTTGAGATCGCGCTGGACTTCACGATCGGTAAACTTGCGGCCAATCAGGCGTTTTACTTCATAAATCGTGTTCTTCGGGTTGGTAACCTGCTGACGTCGGGCTAGCTGACCGACTAATCGCTCGCCGTTTTTGTTGACAGCCACCACAGACGGCGTGGTTCGGCCGCCCTCGGCATTTGTAATAATCTCAGCCTTGCCTGACTGCATGGCAGCCATAGCGCTGTTGGTTGTACCTAAGTCAATACCAATTATTTTACCCATAACTTGCCGCTTCGCCTATGAGACAAACCTCGCGGTTTTTCCCATCGTTCGGGGCCGCGGAATAAATCCGCTGACTCCGGCTGCTCCTTTCCCTTCGAGCTTGCGAAGCATCTCCTTTCTTTATTACTTAATTAGCAACGTGCATATCAGAGTGCTAAATCAATGGTAGCACAAAATATTTTAGCACTCAACCCTATCGAGTGCTAGTCTTTCTTACTGGAGCTCTCTTCCATGTGCCAACGACGTACAGATCGTTCCTCGCGCTGCTTTTGTTCAAGTGCTTTGGTCAGCGTCTCTGTCTCGCTGTAACGGTAAAGACCGCTTGCCTTGTCCTTTGCAAAATCATAATAAATAGCAACCGCGCCCATGCCGCCGATCAGTATTCCAAAAACAGCAAACAGTACGAATCTGTCAGGATCTCCTGTTTCAAAACCTTTGGCCATCAGCCAGCAACCGAATAGAAAGACGGCTGCGCCGACAGCCCGTCGGAGCGTCAAGTGGGTAAAGAATTCAACCAAAAACTCTATGACCGACCGCAGCAGTGAAGCAAATAACAGCATGACGCCAGTATAGCAAAATCAGCTTTTTACACGGACCATGGCTTCGCGAATGATTTCGCCGCCTAGTGTATAGCCTGCCTGAAGTTCCTCGCTGACTATTTCTTGCTTGCCGCCCCCATCTTCGTGGCTGACAGCGTTGTGCAAACTCGGGTCAAATGGCTCGCCCACGGTCTTGATCCTCTCAACGCCGAGCTTACCTAAAATCTCTTCAAACTGCTTGACTATGCCGCTGACACCTTTTACATAATCGTGCTTCTCCAAATCCTTTGGCGTATGTTTAAGTGCACGCTCAAAGTTATCTATCACCGGCAGAAGTTCACGTACGACATTTGCCTTGTAAAATGAACTCATCTTGAGACGCTCTTCTTCTGAGCGACGGCGGACATTCATAGCATCAGCGCGCTCACGCTGCAATGCATCTGTGAGCTCGGCAATGTGCTGCTCAAGCTCTTTTGCTGATTTTTTGGGCTGTTTTTTGGCCACTACAGCACCTCCTCTAAGGCGCGGCCGGCGCGGGCAACGAGCGCGGTCACGTCACGGTAGCTCTGGCGGGTTGGACCAAGCACACCGATGTAGCTCTGATCCGAATAAGGACTTCCGAATCGACTAATAATCAAGCTACAGCCTGCACTGCCGCCAATAGGATTCTCACGGCCGATGTACACGCTAAGCGGATCGTTTGGGGCTGCCTCCCTGAGCCATGGCTCAAGGTTATCGAGCAACCGGGCTACCTCTTGCACCTGGCCTGGGTGGATGAACTCCGGCTGGCCAAAAAGATTAGACAGGCCACTCATATAGAGTTGGTCACCGATGGTCGCCAGACCCAAATTGTGAGTAAGCTCCACAAGTGTATCTACCGCGTTACGGATTGTTCGCTCCGGCAGCCCACCATGCTGCACACGAGTAGTAATCGCTCTTTCTCCACGGCGCTCGAGTGGCGTCTGCTCTTGCTCGGTTTCACTGAGATAATTTACATAATAACGATAGCCCTTATCAGTAGGTATGCGTCCCGCACTGGTATGCGGCTGTTTTATGTATCCCAATCGCTCCAGCTCGGCCATTTCGGTGCGTATGGTTGCACTCGATACGCCAAAAACCTTCGCCAGCAAGCTGCTGCCCACTGGGCTGGCTACTTCTGCATATTGCTCAACAATAGAGAGCAAAATTGCTCGTTGTCGCTCAGTTATCATAAGAATAGTGTACTATCCTGGCACTCAGGTGTCAAGAGTGCCAAACAGGTTATTCCTCTGTGAAAAGCCGAAATTCTATGTAGCTTCCATCGCTCGCCGTTGCATCACCTTCTATCAGGTTGACCAGCTGCGGATTGGTAATAATGCCTGATTCTACTTCGAGCGAAGTATATTCTGTGTCTGCTGTGGATTGATATACCGCCGACGGCACAAAAGCGGCCAGCAGTACCAGCCCGCTCGCAAACAGCGCCACCAAAGCAAAGCGGCTCTTATGGATCACGTCTTCGTAATGCAGCTCGAACTGCCCAGTGACAACCTCTGGTTTTCGTGTATCGCGCCGAGGCTTGGTGGTGCGACGTAGTATAGCCATAAGCCTATTGTACTATGAGCTGCCCAAATAGAGTTGAATGTCGATGAGCAAGCGTTCGGCATGATCACGCCCGCGGGCCTGCTTGTCTGGGTCAGGTTCACGTCCATTTGCAAGCTCGTCGACGGCCATGGCCGCTTCATGTATTTCATTATTGATAACAAAATGATAAAAATCCGACTCTAACGCATCCTGGATTTCAGCCTGCGCGCTACGAAATCGCCGAATGACCTCCTGCTCTGTCATTTGGCCACGTCCGGTAAGCCGGGACATCCATATCTCAAAGGTGGGTGGCAGCAGAAACACAAACACTGCATTTGGGTTTAACCGATGCAGCGTCCGCCCTCCGGCAACCTCTATCTCGTCAATAGCTATCTTGCCCGAATCATAAGCCTTCTGCAATTCGGCCCCTTTGATCCCTGAGACTTGCTGGCCGTGGATAATGGCTGCCTCTAGATACTCGCCCGCTTGCAGTCCGCGCAGAAATTCATCCTCCGAGGTAAACCAATACTCTACCCCATTTTGCTCAAGCACACCGTTGTTCTCCCTCGGCATGCGCGTCGTGGTAGAAATTATCTGGTGATATCTGCCAGTCTGCACCAGTATAGCGATCAGCGTGTTTCGACCAGAGGCAGTAGGACCTACGAGCAGGACCATTTGTGTTTCAGTAAAAAGCCTGGCAGTCTCATCAGATGGGCGATACGCCTGCAGTACCTCCTGGAATTCATCAAGCCGTTCTAGTTTATTTTCTGTTTTCATATCTGTCAGTATAGGGGCTGCTTCAGAAAAGCCAAAGCCTAGCGGATAACCCGCTGCAAATGTTCATAGAGAGTTATAGCCGAGGAGCGAGCCCGCGCAGATTCGGTTTGATTTACCGAACCACGCACCACCGCCCGCAACGACTCAACAGCAGTATTGAGATCATCATTGAGGATAAACACATATGACGGGTCAGCCAACGCCGCCCGCAATGATTCTTTTGCCTCAAGCAGCCGCGCTTCAAGGTCTTTGTCGCGGTGTGCGCTGATTCTGCGCATCCATTCGCTATGATTAGGCGGCACGATATACACCGGAATCACACTCGCAAACCCAAGCTCACGGAATTTTGGCAAAGCAGTTGCAATAATCGACATTGCGCAGGCTCCGCTGCCCGGAAACGAGCTGGCTCTAGTGCCGTATATTTCGCTGCCGCGCTGAACCACAAACTGTACGTATTCACCGTTTTCAATTTCTTGAATAACGTTATTCAGGTCGCTTCGAAAATTATAGTCCCTGCCCTGAACCTCGCCATCTCGTGGCGGACGAGTAGTATCGCCTATCACGAATGGCAATCCAGACTGGCGCACAACGGTTGATTTGCCTGCACCTGTCGGTCCCACTACCGCAATCAGGTTGATATGAGAAAGCTGTTTTTTAACTTCTTCATTTGCTTGATAGTTTTCTTGTAGCCCCTGTACGCGGGCAACTGCAGTTTGTTTGTCCATACTTAAAATCATTATAGCAGGAGCACCTGTAAAACATAAACGCCATACTACAAGCAAAAATACACCTGGCGTCATTCGAACACTGTAGCAAGTGACAACATGACCAGGCGCTCCATGAGGTTAAACTTTTTTAGTAAAGCGGATGATTCTAATCGGCTAAGGGCATTACTATTAATGCCTCTGTGGGGATGTCGACTTTGCCAAAACGCTTCAGGCGCTACTGCACCCCACGAAACAAGTTTCGCGCCTCCCCCGCTTGAAAGAGCTGAAGAGCAGAGTACGTTAATCACGCTTCAACATAACAGTGAAGGCTTCGGCTGGGATATCTACTTTACCAAAGCGCTTCAGGCGCTCTTTGCCCTTCTTCTGCTTGGCCAGCACTTTTTTCTTGCGTGATACATCGCCGCCGTATAGGCCGCTGGTCACATCCTTGCGGAATGCGCTAATGTCCTCGCGAGCAATGAACCGCCCGCCGATAGCAGCCTGCAGCGCGACCTTGAAATTCTGCCGCGGAATAACCTCTTTGAGCTTAGCAACGGTTTCACGACCCAAGGCGTTTGCCTCAGAGCGATGCGCCATTACGCTAAGAGCGCCAACCATCTCGCCCGCCACATAAAAATCAACCCGCACTAGATCCTCCTCGCGGTAATTGCCCAGCTCGTAATTGAACGAACCATAGCCGCTGGTTACGCTCTTTAGCTGGTCGTAAAAATCAGTCAACAGATTGGCCAGCGGCGCTTCAAACGTCACAAGCGCCAGCTGTGCATCAACGTAGCTCAGGCCTTTTTGCAGGCCGCGCTTGGACGATATCAGCTGAATCACTGCCCCTACATACTCCTTAGGCACCACGATTTCACCGTTGATCCATGGCTCGGCTATAGTGGCTACCTGCGCTATATCCGGCAAGCTGCTGGCAGATTTAATATTGACCTGCTCGCCATTATTAAGCGTCACGTGGTAATCAGTACTAGGATTGGTAACAATCAGACTCAGCCCGTATTCACGCTCCAGGCGTTCACGGACAATCTCCATATGAAGCAGTCCCAAGAATCCGACTCGCACCCCAAATCCAAGCACCGGTGAATTTTCTGGCTCGTACTGCAGCGCTGAGTCGCTCAGGCTCAGCTTTTCGATAGCTTCTTTTAGTTCATTATAAAATTCATTGCTCTCAGGGAAAATACCCGCATACACAAACGGCTTGACTTCTTTGTAGCCGGGGAGCGGTGCGGCGGCAGCCTTTTTACTCAGCGTAACTGTGTCGCCCACCTTTGCCTCACGGGTTGATTTGAGGTTAGTCACAATGTAGCCGATTTCACCAGTCTGCAGCGATGGCGTGGGTGACATGCCAGGATTTAGCTTACCCACCTCTAGAGCAATCCCATGACTCTGCGTGCCCATCATCGTGATATCCGAATTCTTTGTAATTTCGCCGTCGACGATTCGCACGTAGAGCACTACCCCACGATAATCATCGTAGTAGCTATCAAAAATTAACGCTCGTGTCTCGCTGTCGGTTGACCCTGCAGGCGGCTCGACTCGTTCTACCACCGCATCCAACACCGCCTGCACCCCTTCGCCTGTCTTGGCAGAAATATGCAAAATTTCACTCTCGTCACAACCAAGCAAGCTGATCACCTCTGCGCTCACACGCGGTACATCTGCGGCCGGCAAATCGATTTTGTTGAGCACAGGAATGATCTTTAGATCGGCTGCAATCGCCAGGTATACGTTTGCAAGTGTCTGCGCCTGTATCCCTTGGCTCGCGTCCACCACCAGTATTGCCCCCTCGCATGCTTCGAGACTGCGCGAAACTTCATAGCTAAAATCTACATGCCCCGGGGTATCAATAAGATTAAGTTGAAACTCCTTATACTGCATCTGAACAGGAGTAAGTTTGATCGTAATCCCCTTTTCTCGCTCCAAATCCATTCCGTCAAGCAGCTGCGCCTTCATATCGCGCTTTTGCACCGTGCTGGTCAGCTCAAGCAATCGATCAGCAAGCGTAGATTTGCCATGATCAATATGCGCAATAATACAAAAGTTTCGAATATGATTCTGGCTCACGCCCTACCTCCAATCAAAAAGGGTAGTCCGATAAAATGCACTCTCTTTTGCTGATCCATTAAAGAGCCGAGAACGGGTACCTCGACAGTCAAGCGTGCAATAGAACGAAAATTTCGTATACATATATGAGATTGGTTCATTTTTATCATTATAACAGAGGTCAATGAAAGAAACTAGAAAACAGTAAAGAGAATCTGGCAAACCACCACAAAAGCTACTCGACCTTGCTTTACCCGCCCTCTACCAATCGATATGGATTGGTTTGAGCAGCACTCGTGAAAAATGCTTGAGCTTGCGAATCACCGGAAACGCTTCTTCTAACCCGAACAGCCAAGACAGGCTCAAGTGGGTGGCCCCCGTTACTAACGTGATGAGTGACAGCTTTACTCCTAGTGTGACGAATCCAGCATCGCCCGCCTGCAACGGAAATATCTGCACCATAATATAAGCTGCCACAATACTAAACCCTGTCACCGACATAATGCGCCACACCCCGCTCCAGAATTCTCTGTCAAACAGCTTTATATCTTTTGACACCATAATTGTCCCGAGGATAAATACCTCGACTGAGGCTACGATCGACTGCGCCATCGCCAGCCCTGCTACACCGTAATTCCATGGCCGGGACAGCTGCCACGCCAGAAAGATGTTCAACGCAATCGCAAAAATCGACACAAAAAGCGGCGTCCAGGTGTCCTTTTGCGCATAAAAATAGCGTGACACGATAGAATAAATTACCCGGAAAAATATCGCCACGGTAAGGAATCCGAATATTGCTGCAATCTCCGGCGCATCACGACTGAAGATAATGCGCGCCAAATATCCACGAGCAAAGAACGCCACCACCACGACTGGTACGGTGATCCAAATCATAATGCGTAGTATCTGCAGAAATTCTTTGCGAAACAAGTCACGCCGCCCCTGAGATAGTCGCTCGCTCATGCGTGGGAATGCCGCGGTTGATATCGCCGAACCAATCAGCAAAATCGGTGCTGTATGCAGCACATACGCATTTTCGTAGTAGCTGAGATAGCCCGTTCCGAGCCGCCTGGCAAAATTTGTCTCGACAATTGAGTTGATCGAATCCAAACCCTGGTCAATCGAGCGTGGCGGCAGCTGCCGCAGCACTTTACGAAAATGCAACGAACCAAAATTAATCCGCGGGCGCCAGCGGAACTTCAGACCGCCCATACCAAAAAACACCACCAGCAGCTGCAGCACCGCACCTAGTAGCGCTCCCACGCCGAGACCCACCAGCCCCAGGCCGCCTGGCCCGCCGTTATTGGGCTCGACATTGCTAAACACCATCGCCGCGATAATAATACTCAAGTTGTAAAACAACGGGGCCACCGCATAGAAAAAAAACCGCCCCATCGTCTGCTGCGTCGCCGTCAGAATACCGGTGATGGTGAACAGCAGCGGATTAAATGCAATCAACCGCATGATAACCACCGCATTATTCAGCTGCTCCGGTGACATATTCGGCGCCACCACGTAGTGGATTAACTGTTCGGCAAAGACAAACAAAATCAGCCCCACAAACACCATAACAATCGCCAGCAAGTTGAGCAGGCTCGAAGAAAGCTCCCACGCCCCCTTACGATCCTTCTCCTCTAGCCGGTCAGCCAGCACGGGTATAAACGCGACACCCAGCGCTCCTGCCGCAACCGTATAGAAGAAAAAGTCAGGGATTTTAAACGCAGCAAAAAACGCATCAGTGCTATTTGGACCCAGCGCATCAAAGTTGGCATTAATGAATTTAACCCTGAGAAACCCGAGCACTTGCCCGATCATCGCCGTCACGACCAACAGAATCGCCGCACCACCGACGGTCACTTTTTTATTTGCACGGTTAAGAATTCGGCTTTTCATTCACCTCTATTATGGCGGAGCTCGCCTCACTTTACCAGAAAAAACCCCAGGTTTAGAGCAGAGCGCCTCGCATTATCTCGATATACTAGGGTTTACATACCATCTTCCAGACCCTGGTCGCGGAAAAATATTTCTAAAAGCTGGCAGGGAATCGCCGCTCCCTGAGAGCCGGCATGCTAGATATCTCTAATACAGAGCGGCTTCTTTGGGCATCTTGGACCCGTCAAGAATCTTCAGCACCTCATCCGCCTCGACTGTCTCTTTCTCGAGCAGCTCGTCCTTGAGCGCCTCGAGCTTGTCGAGATTAGCCTCGATGACCATCCGCGCCCGATCGGCTGCTTCGGTAATCAAATGTTCGACTTCATCATCAATCAGCTTGGCGGTCTCGTCAGAGAATTGCTTGTCATGCACCATGCGGTCAATCATCATGCCTTCTTCGACGCGGAAAACTTGATTGCGCAGCTTGCCACTGCCCATGCCTTGGTTGATGACCATTTCGCGAGCCAGTTCAGCAGACTTCTGCAAATCAGACCCCGCACCAGTCGTCACTCGATCACGGCCATATTTAACCTCTTCGGCAATTCGCCCCCCAAGCATTCGCGCCAAAATATCCTTGTACTCGATGACGCTGTGATAACTCTTGTCCTCGGGCGGGATAAACCATGTCACGCCGCCTGTGCCACCACGTGGGATAATCGTAACCTTGTGCACCATATCGCTGTCTGGCAGGACATGGCCGACAATGGCGTGCCCAGCTTCATGGTAAGCGGTCATCTCTTTGTCCTTTTCGGACATAATCTTGCTCTTGCGCTCTGGGCCAATTGCTACCTTCTCAAACGCATTAGTCACATCTGCCTGTGTGATCTCCTTACGGTTGTCACGCGCCGCGAGAATAGCTGCTTCGTTGGCAATATTGCTTAGGTCCGCACCACTGCTGCCTGCCGTCTTTGCAGCCAGAGCGTCCAGGTCAACGTTCTTAGCGATAGGCTTTTTGTCAAAATGAACCTTTAGAATTGCTTCGCGGTCCTTGCGGTCAGGCAAACCGATATTGACACGTCGGTCAAATCGACCGGGACGCAGCAGGGCAGGGTCAAGCACATCTGCACGGTTGGTTGCCGCTAATACAATCACGTTTGTGCCTTGTTCAAACCCGTCCATCTCTACCAATATTTGGTTAAGCGTCTGCTCGCGCTCGTCATGACCGCCTCCCATACCGGAGCCGCGGCGGCGTCCGACCGCATCTATTTCGTCAACAAAGATGATACATGGCGCGTTCTTTTTCGCCTTTGCAAACAAATCACGAACACGACTTGCACCAACACCTACGAACATCTCCACGAACTCCGAGCCGCTAATACTGAAGAATGGCGTGTCAGCCTCGCCGGCTACCGCCCGAGCAAGCATCGTCTTACCAGTGCCCGGAGGCCCTACCAGCAGCACGCCCTTTGGAATACGCGCGCCGACGCCTTCAAATTTCTTTGGATATTTGAGGAACTCGACAATCTCCTGCAGGTCCTGTTTTGGTTCATCAGAGCCAGCAATATCCTTAAAGGTAACCTTGTTCTTTTCGTTACCGTAGAGTTTTGCCCGGCTTTTGCCAAAGCTCATCGCTTGATTTCCCTGACCCTGCGCACTCCTGAGCATAAAGAACAAAATGAACCCGATGAGAATAACCGGCAACAGCGCTATCCCTAGCTGAGCCAGCACACCGCCGCCTTCGCTCGGTGTTTCGTATTCGATTTCTACTTTCTCGGTGTCAATACCATCCTCAGCAATGGTTGAGTTCGGATCTTTTTGCGACTCAATACTAGGTGAATCTTCACCATCTTTGGTGACCTCTACCCGACTGCCGGCAATTGTCAGCTTGTCGTATTTGCCCTCGTTGGCTTCAGTAACTACCTGACTATACGGCTTGCGCTCAAGCTGGCTTGGTTGATTGTAGGCAGCAAATACAACAGCGCCAATTAAAATAAGCATCGCTATAAAACCGACGTTTTTCATGCCGCGCTTGTTATTGTTACCTCCTGGTGTTTTGTTCGGACGGAACGATTTTTTCTCCATAGCACTCCATTATACAGATGTCGTTATCTTGTGACTACTGTGTAATTCTTACGAATTCTACATCACGCTTGCTGAATCTAACCTTAGAATTCGCATCAAGCAACATCTCAGTATGCGGCTGCGCCGTGCGAATTGCAACAGTCAGCCTGTCTACGAGCCAGCGATTAAAGCCACGCTTGCCGTTCCCGCGCAGCCACTCCGCTACCAGCTCGGCGGCAACCTTGTAGGGCAAATGTACAACATCTGACCGCCTGAGCGCCGTGCGTTTTGGCTGCACATGCAGCATTGTTTCCAGATGCTTGTCGATGGCATTATTAATTTCGCGCTGCCGCCTGAGCAGTGCGATAAGCTTCTGATAATCACGGGGTGACTTTTGTTTCGCACGGTTAATCACACTATGGCGTACATAGTTGCGACGATACTTCTGGTCAGTATTGGTGCTGTCCTCGTTCCAGACCAGGCCGTTTGCTTCGGCGTATGAGCGGATTATCTGTTTTGGAGTATTTAGGAATGGCCGGTATATGCCGCCTTGGTTTTTCAGAGATGACAGGCCCTTCCTGCCGGTACCACGGATCAGGTTAAGAATTGCTGTCTCTACCACATCATCGTGGTGGTGGGCGGTGACTATACCCCGGGCGCCGCTATGGCTTTGGACTTTCCTTAGGAATTCATAACGTGCCCGTCGGGCCAGGTCCTCGCTGGCATCGTGCCCTAGCTTGCCCTCTTCAAAAACGAACGGCAGGCCAAGCTTCCTGGCAACTTCGCTTACTAATTGCCTGTCCAGATGCGAATCATCCCGTATCCCATGGTCAAAATGTGCTGCCGTGAACCTTAAAGGAACAGATTTGTCATGATGATGCTGGGCCAGGATATGCATAAGCGTCATCGAATCAACGCCGCCGCTCACTGCGACAACATAGTGGCCTGGGTCTAGTTTGATTGCTTTTGTGATATCCATCCTACTCACATAATAATCTAAAACTACTCTATTTGCTTATGCTATATGGATTTTTGGGTACTAAACCGTGAGCTCAAACTCTTCGATGCCGCCTTCGGACGGAATCAGGTCAGGCGAGCGGTCCGGCAGGAACCTCCAGGCAATACAAGCGGCCGTAAATATAAGCCCGGCGCTAATAAGCAATGAGAAGTGATAGCCTCCCATCCAGGCATCCTTGGCCGCGTCTGCAAGAGCAGCCCCTGCTTCACCGCCGACTCCCTCAGCGGCATACAAAGCGCCGGCCAGTGACTGTTCGGCAGCGGTACGGGCGGCTTCTGGCAGCCCTGCCAATGCTGACGTAATCCTGCTGCTGTAATTGGACGCCAGCATAGAGCCAAGCACGGCGATGCCTAATGCTCCGCCTAGTTCGCGCGAGGTATCATTCATGGCCGATCCCATTCCAGCCCGGTTACGCGGCACCGATGACATCAGCAGATCGGTTGTCGGCGACATTGCAAAGCTCATGCCTAGAGCCAGTACGACCATATTGACTATCACGTAGCTGAATGAGGTATCAGCCGTAATCTGCGACATCAGAAACGTACCAAAGGCCACTACGAACATGCCGGCAGCTACCGTCCGCCGCTTGCCGAATTTGTCAACAACCTTAGGCGACTGCGGCGCGAATATCATCATAGTAAAGGCCACCGGCAGCATCCTGAAAGCCGCTTCCAGCGGCGTAAATCCAAACACCAGCTGAAGCAGCTGGCTCATATTAAAGAAAATTCCCATCAGCGAGAAAAACACCAGCGTCAGCACCAGCGCGCTGACACCAAAAGCCGGCTTTTTAAATAAATTCACATCAAGCATCGGCTGTTTGTTGCGCCGCTCCCACCAGACAAAACCAATAAGAGCCAAAACGCCCAGCCCGCCAATCAGCAGGGTCTGCGGTGATGTCCAGCCGTTATGCGGCGCCTCGATAATCGCGTACACAAGCGAAACCAGCCCGACGATAGACAGCACCGCGCCAACTGGATCAAGCGGTGAATGGTCGGGGTCGGCTGTCCGCGGTACCAGCAGAATACCGGCCAGGAGCGTCACCGCGATAATCGGCACATTAATAAAGAACACCGCATGCCAGCTGAAATTCTCCAGTACAAGGCCGGTTACCAACGGGCCGAAGGCGACGCCAGCGCCGCTTACGCCCGCCCACACGCCGACTGCTTTCGGCCGCTCCTCAGCTGGAAAAACATTAGTCAAAATCGACAGGGTGGCCGGCATAATCATAGCTCCTGCCAGTCCCATTACCGCCCGGGCGGCAATCAGCTCATTGGCCGTAGTTGCAGCAGTTGCCGCAAACAAAGAACCCCCGGCGAACAGCACTAGCCCTGCCTGCAGGATGCCTTTGCGGCCGAACCTGTCGCCAAGCGCCCCCATCGTAAACAGCATGCCGGCAAATACCAGGGAATATGAGTCGACCAGCCACTGAAGCTGGGCATTGGTAGCCTGGAGATCGCGCGCCAGTACCGGCAGCGCCACGTTCAGCGCCGTATTGCCGACCATTACCACAATCAGCGACAAACAAAGTACGCCTAATGTGTACCAGCGGCGCTTGTAAACTCTCTCTGGGATATAATCACGGCGGCGTATCAGCCTAACCCTAGACCTAAGAAACTCCATTTTTTCCTTTCGTTCTTCCCTGTTTTTTGTATGCTGTATACTATATAAAGTATAGTAAAGACGAAAGATATAGTAGCACCCGCAGTGCCCGTATGTAAAGCATGGAAGATTCTGATTTTGATGAATTAGTCTGCAGGCTCCAGCAGGACGACGGCCCCTTCCAGGAGCTTAAATCCACGCTAAAAATCATCGGCGACAAATGGTCGGTTTTGATCCTCGTCTGCATATTCAATCGTATAAGCCGGTTCCACGAAATTGAAGAAGCCCTGCCGAATCTAAATCCCCGCACGCTATCTAAGCGGCTGAAGAATCTTGAGGCCAACGGGCTGATCACCAAGCAGGTCTTCCGCGAATTCCCGCCGCGCACCGTCTACAACCCGACGCAAAAGGCCCATGATTTGCGCGCGGCAATCACCGAGCTTCGCAAATGGGCCCGCAAATACCACCGCGAAGATCGCACAGGCTGGGCTTAGTTTGCGGGGGCTAGATTTTAGGCTGGATATATGCTATATTTACCCCTGTTCCTCAGCAATGTTTTCAAGAATTCGGGAGGAGGAAGCTCACTAGGGATTTCTAAAACTGCCCCCGTACATATGTTTGTCTAAACAAGTTTTTCAAACCAAGCGGCCTGTCCGCTGTTTGGAAAACTTAGAGGAGAAACATAGGCACTAGGCCGAAGCTTTTGACGGTTTGCCGGCAAAACGAGGCAGGTGCGTGAGTTTCGACGAGGCAAGGTAGCTCAGTTGGTTAGAGCACAGTGATTTAAAAATCTGTTTTGGGGCGGCGTAGCTCAGTTGGTTAGAGCACAGGACTCATAAGCCTGGGGTCACTGGTTCAAGTCCAGTCGCCGCTACCAAAATAGGTTTTTAAGCAAGACTCATAATCGAGCGATTAGCGAGATTATATGCAGAACCCAAGAAATCCATTCCATAGAAAAGAAATAGATTTCTTGGCGTGAAGCTATATAAGCCTGGGGTCGCGGGTTCAAGTCCCGCCCTTGCTACCAGAATTTTTTAATGAATTTCGACTGAAGAATGGTCACTGGTTCAAATCCAGTCGCCGCTACCAGAAAAATCACCTCGCTTTAAAAAGTGAGGTTTTTTTAATTTTGATTTGTCATAATTTCCCGCAGCTTGCGGCGGGCCCGATGAAGCCTCACCTTCGCGGCTGTTTCGGATATACCCAGCTCCTTTGCAATATCTGCGTGTGTAAGATCGTAAATATCCCGTAGTACCACCACCTTTCTAAGGTTTGGCCTGAGCGACTGGAGTGCAGCCTGAAGCTTTCTTTGAAGCATAGAATTTTCTGCCGCTTCTTCTTCACCGCCCGATATTCCAAAAGTTTTCTCGGGGACATCATCGAAGTCTGCGTGAGAGTGGCGTTTTCTTTTTTTATAATGGTTGCTTGATGTGTTGGCCACAATCCTATACATCCAGGTGGAAAATTCAGATTCACTCCTGAATTTGGGCAATCCCTGCCAGGCCCTGCGGTATGACTCTTGCAATACATCTTCGGCATCAGCATCATTTTCAGCTAGCCTGCGCGCAAGGGTGTAGACATCACGAAAAGTAAGGCGCACCACTTCATCAAACTCACTGCGGGCGGCCTGTTTGTAGTGCTCGCTCTGCGCAAGGTCAGAAGCCTCTATGCAAGCCTGTTCCTGCGCAAGATTTTCTTGGGCCGAGGCAACAAGCTGCCTTACTCTCTGCTTTTCTGCTGACTCTGGGCCAGCCTTCGGATAACTAGCTTCTGACATAAACCATTATTTTAGAATAAATCCTGACACTTTTCTAGAGTTCGAAATCCAGCGGATTAACCGGTTCCCACTTCGGTAGAATTGAATCAAACAAATACAGGCAAATATCCTTGGTGCCGGGAAATATCTGCTCATCAGTCATGCGGGCGATCTCGCTTCTCGTAAACAGCTGCAGGCTTTGTGACTCTCCCTCAGCAATCAGGCCCCAAGGCTCTTCCGCCGTTACAAAAGCATAATCGAGCACCGTATGAAAGTGCGTATTATCAAACGGATGGGTATTTATACTTGCTGGCTGCGGATGAACGACCGCCAGCGAGATTTTCTCAATCCGGTCCTTTGGCTGCAGTACCCTCAGCTGCGCGAGTTCATAGCCTGACTCCTCGCTCACTTCATGGTCAATTGACTGCCAGGGCGTCTCATCAAGTTCTACGTGGCCGCCAAACTGCAACCACTTGTTCAGCTTTTTATGCATATGCAAAAGCAGTTTTGGCTGATCAAAATCAGTACGGAATATATACGCACCTACGGTTAAATCGTGCTGTCCCGGCTCCTGGTGTATATGCGGCATACTATGAATTATATCTGTTATGTTCGTCTTTTGAACTAGTTTGTAGACAAAAATACTTTAAAATGTTGCATATAAACCTTATAATCAAGTACAGTACGAGAAGATATAAGGGTGTGCTGGCAGATTTTTCAGTATAAACCGCACCTACCAGAGGGAATAACAAACCATGGGATTGTTCGATAAAATCAAAGACAACGCTCGGGACCTAAGCATGAAGGCTCTGGAGGCCACGCGCGAGTATGACGAAGATTATAAACCAGCAGAACAGCAAAAGCCCCAAGAGCCTACCCCTGCAGAACCCCCCGCTCCAGAGATCGCACCAGCTGAGGTCGAACAGCCGCCGGTAGAGGATGAGCTGAATTTCATAGACGAACCCCTTGATCAGCTTGCCGAAGAGGTAAATTCCAAATCAGCTGAAGAAACCTCAGAAAAAACACCTGTCCGCACCTCTAAAGTAACCGAAATGTCCAAAGAAGAGCACGAAAAAGCTGAGAAGAAAAAGCGTCAGGAAAAAGCAAAGCAAGCTGCCAAAGAGCGTTTAGCTAAATCGTATGTTCCCTCATACAAACAAGCCGATGCTGCCAAATCTGAAAAGGCAGATGATACCAAAGAGCCAAAGGCCGGCAAAGACGACAAGAAAATTAAAGTCACCAAGTCGGCCCAAAAGCCAGCCGCGCCACCAAGGGTCGGCGTTGGTATTGTCGATGTCGCGCCTGGCAAATTTGTAGACCCGGCAAAAAGAGCAATGTACGCCCGCGAGCGCGCCGCCCTCAACGCATTGGCATCCCAGCGCAAGCTAAATGGCACTGTGCCGCTGTACACCGCCATTCATATGAACTTCAAAACCCGCGTATTTATCAACCGCATAGAATACAGCGGCAGTTTTGGCAAAAACGTAATACCTATCGAGCAGGTTGCGTGGGTCAAACTCCGACACGAGGGCACTGGCGTGATTATCGAGACCACCGAGGGCAAGCGAGTGGTAATGGTGGTCAAACAAGCTGACCGCCTGGCGTTTGCCGACGCAGTCCTCAAGGTTCAAGCTATGCAGCCCAAGAAAGGCAAATTCCGCGACACCAAGACCGTGCGTATTGACGAGCTGGAAAAATTCGGCGAGGGCATTGATGAGATTGAGAAACTGGCCAAGTTGTTTGACAAGGGAATCCTAAGCCAAGAAGAATTCGACCTCAAGAAAAAACAAATCCTCGGCATATAAGTCTAGACTTTATCGTTTTCCTTTGGTCCAGGGCTTGTCTGATTTTCTTGTGGCCAATAACCAGGACATATCTTCTTCCAATGAAGAAGCAAATTCTTTTTTTGACCGACAAAAAGCTAAGCTTTTTTTAAAACCAGTTTCAACCACGGCCGCAGGCCGTGCCCGACCAGTATTTTTGGTTCGGCAAAAATACTGGACAAAGCCGGGGTTAAGACAAAAGCAGAAGCCGCCAGAAACCTGGCGGCAACTTTATTAAATGGCCTAGGCCGCATTTCCTATCTCATATCTCTTAACTCATAGCTCAGTGCTACAGGTTAGCAAGCTCTGTATCAAGTGCCAGCAGCTCTGCATTGTTTGTTGGCAGCAGCTCGAAGTCTAGTCCGATTTTCATAACTGTTCCCCTTGTTTATTTTTATATGTTTATTTGTCAGTCAATAGCTACATTGTAGCGTACTTTTGCTGATTTGTCAACAATGCATATGCTTATTCAACCTTCCGCCCCTGTTTTTTAGTTTGCGCTTTTTTATTTATCATGCTTTACTTAGGATGCAGGTACTAATCTGTCGTAAGCGAGTCAAAGAAAGTTCAGCCACGAGCAGTTAACGCCGGGTCAGAGTTCGGACAAAGTAAGACGGAAATAATAAAGGTCGAATTGTTACCCTGCGTTAACAACTTAGCTACTGCTCAAAGCCCTCGAGGCCTAGGGTCGTAGCACCACTGTGAAGCGGCTCTTTTGAGCCAAGGGTAGTTTTCTGATCATCGGAGCACTATTTCGGAGACGTATTTATTATACGATGGAGAAATATCTCCGAATGAGCAGGAAACTACCACTCTCAAAAGAGCCGCGCGCACATATAAGTAAGGAAAAGAATGTACAAATTGTTTGTAGGCGGTCTACCTTTTGCAACAACCGAAGATGAGCTTCGCGATGTATTCGCAGCTCACGGTGCAGTTGCATCAGCAGTAGTCGTCAAAGACCGCGACACCGGTCGCAGCAAAGGTTTTGGCTTCGTCGAGTTTGAAAACGATGACGAAGGCAAGGCAGCCGAGAAAGCCCTCAACGGCTCTGACCTCGCCGGCCGCTCTATCACCGTGAACGAAGCTCGTCCACGCGAAGAGCGCCCTCGCCGCGATTTTAATGGTGGCGGCAACAACCGCAGCTGGTAATTAACTTACCCGTAGCGAATCACTACAGCACCCTCTGTAAAACTATGGAGGGTGTTGTTTTTTGTCAAACTGCTTGTGGTAAAATGACCGCAGACGTTTTATCAGGTAAAGCTGCAAGGATTACGGTGGGCACTACACAAAAACACATATATAATCTGGAAATCGAAGACACGCTCCTGAAGCTAGGGACAGGTCACAGCGGCATTAGCCAGGCAGAGGCAACCAAGCGTCTGAAGCTGCATGGCCGAAACGAACTCAGTGTAAAAAAAACCCCGCTCTGGAAGCGCATTGTTGAGCCGTTTACCAGCTACTTTGTAATCGTCATTATTTTTGCCGCCATCCTGAGTATGCTCAAGCAGGAATGGTTTGAGGCCGCTATCATCAGCGTTATCGTGGTGGTAAATGCGCTGATTTATTATTTTCAACAATTTTCTGCCAGTCGTGCTGTCAAGGCCTTGATGTCGCAAGATCGTCAGAAGGTTGCGGTGCTCCGCCCAAATAATAAAGATGATCTGCAATATATAGAAGAGCTTGTGCCTGGGGATGTAGTTCGCATTCACGAGGGCATGAAAATCCCGGCGGATGGCCGGGTAATTCAGGCAAACCATATTCAGATTGATGAATCCATGCTGACTGGCGAATCGCTGCCTGTCCATAAGCATGGCTCTGCTGTCAGAGGCACAAAGCAGATTTATGATCAGGGAAATATGCTGTTTAAGGGCACTTACGTACACGGCGGCAGTGGTTTGATGGTGGTTACCGATACAGGAAACAATACTCAGCTCGGTGAAATTAATACGCTTGCCGCCGAAGCCGACACAGGCAAAACCCCTATTCAGCACAAGATAGATGATTTGACCAAGAAGCTGCTCATTGGGATTAGCATTGTGACCGCCTCTGTATTTGCCCTGGCGCTCTACAGAGGGCTGGAGTTTTCTGAAGCGCTGAAGTTTACCGTGGCACTAGCAGTGTCAGCCGTACCAGAAGGCCTGCCCGTAGCCATGACCTTGGTACTTCTCATAAGCGCACGGCGTATGGCCAAGCAAAAAGCACTGGTTCGTAAGATTTCTGCAATGGAAACAATGGGTGCAGTCACTATGATTGCCACCGACAAAACAGGCACTATCACCAAAAACAAGCTCACCGTAGCTGACAGCTACAGCGCCCACTCCGATAAGCGGGTGTTTCATCAGAATATGCTTGCCAGCCTGAATGGTGAAAACGGCCGTTCGGATGATCCGCTTGATCAGATATTATTCAATACCATAAAAAAGACCTCGCTGCCCAAGGGATGGAAAAAAGTAAAGGAATTTCCCTTTAATCAGCAACTGCGCCTGAGCGGTATAGTCTGGCAGACTGACAGCGGCGAACACTGGCTGTATGTTAAAGGCGCTCCGGAGCAGATTATGTTCCACTGCCGCAGCAAGGAGACCAAGGCAGCAATGCAGGCTGCCAAAACCGAGCTCGAACACTTTACCACAAAGGGTTATCGGACTATTGGTTTTGCGATGAAAAAGCTCAGTCGACCACCAGAAAAGCTCAACCACGACGCGCTGACACGTATGACATTCAATGGCTTTGTCGGCCTGAGCGACCAGCTGCGCCCGCGTGTCAAACGCTCGATCGCAGAAGCACAGGCAGCCGGCATCAAAGTGGTTATGCTGACGGGCGACCATGTACAAACTGCGGGGTACATCGCATCTCAGGTAGGTATTGCCCGAAAAAGTTCGGAGATTTCTGACAGCTCGCTGCTCGATACTGAAAGCCCTGAAAAGATTTGGGAAACACTAGGCGACATCAAAGTGTTTGGTCGAGTACTGCCTAAGCATAAACATGCTTTGCTCAAGGCGGTCAAAGGCCACGAAATTACTGCCATGACAGGTGACGGCGTCAATGATATTCCTGCGCTTGTCGAGGCCGATGCGGGGCTTGCGATGGGGTCCGGCACAGATGCCGCCAAAGATTCGAGTGACATTGTGCTGACCAATAGCAATTTTCACACTATTGTTAACACGGTGCGAGCTGGGCGCACAGTGCTTGCCAATATCAGAAAGATGGTGGTGTACCTGCTTGCAACCAGCGGCGGCGAAGTACTAACCATGCTGACTGCACTGCTGCTTGGTATCCCGCTGCCAATTACTGCCGTGATGGTAATCTGGGTTAATCTTGTGACTGATGGCATTGCGGTCATACCGCTCGGACTCAGCCCTGCTGAATCACATCACATGCAGCAACCGCCACGACACCCCAAAGCGCCGCTACTGGACAGAGCCATGCTTAGCCGCGCCATACTGCTCGCCACAGCCCTGGCGGCCTGTACTCTGCTAATATTTAAGCTCAACCTAGACAAAGGCCACGCCTATGCCCAGACATCGGCTTTCTTAGGAATCATCGTGGTCCAGTGGGCTAATGCTCTTAACATGAATTTTGAATTCAAGTCCTGGGTCTACAACTTCATCAAACCCAATTACAAGCTGCTGATAGCTATAGGCGCATCCATCCTGATAAATATAATTGTCTTCTGCACCCCTGTCCGTAAGTACTTCGGCCTTGAAGTACTGGAGGCGTCTGACGCTCTACTGGCAATAATGTTCCCAACGGTAGTCGCCCTTGTAGTTAGCGATACGCACAAGATATTCATAGACCGTCTGCGAATCAGACGGCTTAAACGGCCTAAAAAATACGCCCAATAGCTTCTACTAAACCAAGAAAAAGACCCCATCTTTCGATGAGGTGCTTTTCTTGGTTGCGGGGGCAGGACTCGAACCTGCGACCTTGTGGTTATGAGCCACACGAGCTGCCACTGCTCCACCCCGCGTCATTATGCTGCAAACGATGTGGTTTTTTCATGCCTAAAACCACTGGAGCAGACTCTATATTATCCTAAGGAGTTAATTATGTCAATACACCCTTAACTGCACTGTGATTGCTAGCCCGTGAACGCCTTACAGAATCACCCCCCAGGGGGCATCCTTGGCCTTGTCGGGCCATACAAACCTACCCTGATTCGGGTGTTTGTCAAAAATACAATAGACAGCGAGGTGCGAGCCTAAAATTCCTACCCAAAGTTAATATGGAATTTTATGGCCGACAGATGGGGAGTCTTCTGAGAATCGTTGCCTTTTGCGGGAGGTGCGGGAGCATCCGCCTGTGGGCCTGGGCATCAAATCGTTGCCTGATTTTGGGCGGTGTGGAAACGACAATAGACAGCCAGGGCGCTAGGGGATGAACTCCTAATATAAAACTTCATCCCCCGACCAAAGGGAGTCCGCCCTGGCATTGTCGTTTTTATCACCAGGCCAAGTCACGTGACGATTTGGCCCAGTGTTTTTTGGCTACTTTTCAACAAGGAAAAGTAGTAACTTGCTTCTTGGTTGCAAGAAGATGGAGTGATTTGGTTTCTTAGATAAGGAACATGGCTACTTTTTGCCGAATCAAAAAGTACGGGTCGAGCCAAGCTGTA
>CAZXJN010000006.1:0-12928 GCA_964641015.1 uncultured Candidatus Saccharibacteria bacterium
TTTCAATCCAAGCTAAAGCTTGGCTCGACCCATACTTTTTGATTCGGCAAAAAGTAGGGACAAAAACCGACCGGCAAATTTTAGAAACAATACTTTAGCCTGGACTGGCTTCTAATTTGCTCCTTGCGGAACTCGGACTACCGTCCTTCAAACAGTCCTCGGAGCAGATACTGAAACTAGAAGCCAGTCCATCCTAAAATCTGTTTCTAAAAAGCCGGGAACAAGACAATAGAAGCCACGGCCCTAAAGCCGTGGCAATGTTTATATAAACGTTTATATAAACAAATACGTATTTAATTACGTATTACTTTCAAAACACATCTGTTATTTAAACTGACTTATATAATTAAATATAAGTCAGTCACATAAAACTATCTGCCCTTTCAGGCGGATATCCATGGTCTTAGGCGGGCATCAAAACTATTCCTGATTATGGGCGGTGTAGAAACGACAATTAATGCCCAGACACTTGTCCGAAGGCCTTGTCTGCTTTAGAAAATAGAAAGACAAGGCCAAGTTGTGTCTGGCATTGTCGTTTCTACTACCTGGCCTAGTCAAGGATAGTTTTGGCCCGAGCTTCTTTGCATACTTTCTTGTCGGTACAAGAAAGTATGGGATTGGTTCTTGGCCACAAGAACAAAGAGGGTTTGCTTCTTCATTGGAAGAAGCTTGAAGGGCTTTCTAGACCAGTAGATAAAAGCTATTTCCTCTTAGTGGTTTTGCGGCGGACAAATTTCTTTTTGGCCGGAGCTTCGTCCAGAAGCTTCTTAGCTGCCTTTTCATCCAGAGTTGTTGGGTCGATGTCTTTTGGAATTTTGGCGTTCTTTTTGCCATCGGTCACGTACGGGCCATATGGGCCGCGGAGCACCTTTATCGTTCCGAAGTCAGCTACGTTGCGCTCGGCTAGCTGCTTGAGTTTTTCGGCATAGATTTCGCGCGCTTCAGCTTCGGTGATAGTGAACGGGCTAAGGTCTTTAATAGAAGTATAGGTCTTGTCTACCTTGATGTAGGGGCCGAATCGACCAATGTCTGCCAGGATGTCCTGGCCGTCATCGGTAGTACCTACGCGGCGAGGCAGTTCAAACATCGGCAGCGCTTGCTCAAGTGTGACATCGTCCATAGTGGCATCATCTGGCATTGGTGCAAACTCAGGCTTTTCATCATCGCTTGTTTCACCGCGCTGCAGCATGGGGCCGTAGCGGCCGAATCGTACGACAATCGGCTTGCCGGACTTAGGGTCGTCGCCGAGCTTACGGGACTGGCTGGTTTCTTCGCGTGAGACATCAGCGCTGGCCTTGATGAGCGGCTTAAAGTCCTGGTTGTAGAATTCGGCAATCATTTTATTCCAGGCGGTTTTGCCATCAGCGATATTGTCAAACTCCTTTTCTACCTCGACGGTGAAGTCGTAATCCACGATTGGCGCAAAGTATTTGGTAAGGAAGTCAGTCGTCACCTCGGCAACAGGAGTCGGAATAAGCTTGTTTTTGTCGGCGCCAATAATAACGGTTTCTTCGGAGCTGCGCACAGCATCGCCATCGAGAAGCAGCGTATTGATGGTGCGTTCGCTGCCCGCAAGGTCGCTTTTTTCGACATAGCCCCTATCTTGGACGGTGCTAATGGTAGGCGCGTAGGTGCTAGGTCGTCCAATGCCCATTTCTTCCAATGCCTTTACCAGACTGGCTTCAGAGAAGCGAGCCGGCGGGCGGCTGAAGACTTCGGTGGCTTGAATGACTCCTGCAGTAAGCGCCTGGCCCTCGGTAAGGTCGGGCAGAATCACGTCATCTTTGCCGCCGCCATAGACCTTTAGGAAGCCGTCGAACACCAGAACTTCACCCTTTGCAATGTACACCCTTGTCTCTTGGCCGCCGTTCTTTGGCTGTATAGCGATAGCGACTTCGGTTTTATCTATTTGGGCAGGAGCCATCTGGCTGCTAAGCGCACGCTGCCATATGAGTTTGTAGAGTTTCTTCTGTTGATCGTCAGCTCCAGCTGCTTCTTTATGGAAGTCAGTAGGTCGGATGGCTTCGTGGGCTTCTTGGGCAGAATTATTCTTCGTTTTGAACTGTCGTAGCTTGTGGTACGGAGCACCGAGGTTTTTTAGAATATATTCTTCGGCATTTTTGATTGCCTGACCTGATAGCGTGGTGCTGTCGGTACGCATGTAAGTAATGAGCCCTGATTCATAAAGTTTTTGGGCGACGCTCATAGTTTGACGGACCGAAAAGCCTAGTCGGCGCGAAGCTTCTTGCTGCAGCGTACTGGTGGTAAAGGGCGCGCCGGGGTTGCGGCTGCCAGGCTTTTTCTCGATTGAGTTTACGGTGTAGGTAGCACCGATGCTATTTGTAAGAAAGGCCTCGGCGGCAGCTCGATCTTCGAGCTTGTCAGAAAGTTCTGCAGGTATAGTGGCGTGGCCTGTGTGGAACTCACCGGTGACTTTGTAGGTGCTGGTGGCTTCAAAAGCACGGATGTCGCGCTCACGTTCGACAATCAGCCGCACGGCAACCGATTGCACGCGTCCGGCGCTGAGTCCTGCGCGGACTTTCTTCCATAGCACCGGAGACAGTTCATAGCCTACCAGCCTGTCGAGCACGCGGCGGGCCTGCTGGGCATCTACTAATCTAAGATCAACAGTGCGAGGGTTTTCGATTGCCTTTAATATGGCCGGCTTAGTGATTTCGTGAAACACGATTCGTTTGGTTTTTTCTGGTTTGAGGCCGAGCGCTTTGCAGAGGTGCCAGGCGATTGCTTCCCCTTCGCGGTCTTCATCAGACGCCAGCCAGACTTCGTGAGTCTTAGCGAGTTTTTTGAGCTCTGAAATAGTTTTCTTCTTATCAGGGCTGATTTCGTAAGTCGGCTTGAAATTATTGGCCTTATCAATAGACAGGCCCTTTTTTGGCAAATCACGAATATGGCCAAAACTGCTTTTGACGATAAAATCTTTCCCCAAATACTTTTCAATGGTTTTTGCTTTGGCGGGGGACTCGACGATAACTAGGTTTTTACTCATATATAACTATAAATTGCTCATGTTTATCTGCCTAGTGTAGCAGACTGCTTAGTCAATCCTGTACCCTACGCGATTTTTGCGATGCTGACAAGTGCTTAATAGGTTTTGGGGTAATTTTTGCCCTTGAATTGAGCTAGGCCTAGCTCAATTCGCATGAGTTCGGGGTGGTGCTCAATGTCTTCATCGAGCGCCTGTACAATCTCAGGAATAATCTCCTGCTGATGCAGGCCTAGTCTTGCGACGATCAGCAGCTTGCGTGCGGCACCTGCACCCGGGATGTTTAGTGGCTGCAATAGTGTATTTTCTTCTTGGCGCAAGGCGTGCAGGCTTTCGGGTTTGGGGCGGAGTCCAACAAAGGCTTCATTGGTGCCGATTATCCCTTCGGCATTCAAAGGCGCGAACGAAAAGGTGCGGTGCAGAAGCGGCAGCGTATCCATAAGAGCGGTGCGAGCTGCCATATAGCCCGCTGATTTCACTACTTTTTTACCAACGGGTTTGTCGATGATCTTCAGCCGAGGCTTCGCATCCAGCCACGGGCGGATGTGGCTAGTAGCAAGGCTATCAGAAGCTCTTGCCTCTTCTGACAGGTAGCGGACCTCGACTGCATCCCGATGTACGCTAACGTAGCTTTTACTGCTTCTCATGCGCTTATATGCCCTCTGTTTAGATAATCAGTGAATAGTAAGAGATATTGATAGAGTATCTTAACTCTACCCTATATTTTCATTGTAGCATACTTTTGTCAAAAAGTCAATACTTACCCCTGTTTCACACCCAAAAAATCAATTATATTTGCCAGTTTACCACTGTCAGGCACGGATTTTGCTCATCTTCAGCGATTATGGGGCTGCGTGTCACGTGACGGGGGAGAAAAGCCGGAGCGTCGGGCTTGGCCCGCGCACCGCGCGATAGGAGGGGGTGTCCCCCTCCTATAGGCTCCAATGGTTGGCGCCCAGCGGTCGGATTTTGCCTGTTATCTCTAGCATCGTGAGCGCTTGGGCGAACGTTGCTGCATCGAGCCCAGACCGGGCCAGCAGTTCATGGCCATCGGTAATGCCGCGTCCAAGGTGCTCTATAATACTGCGCTCTTCTTGAGAATAGGTAGACAGATCCTTTTCTGGCGCCTGCGTGTCTACCCATTTGAGGGCTGCGAAAATATCATCCACACCAGTAACGGGGGTGGCGCCTGCTTTTATAAGATTGTTGGTGCCCTCAGACATGGGACTCGTGATGGGGCCTGGTACGGCAAAGACAGGAATTCCTAGCTCAAGCGCAAAACGTGCGGTATGCAGGCTGCCACTGGCCACCGCGGCTTCTGGTATCAGGAGTCCCTCAGCTAAGCCTGCAATAATTCGATTGCGGGCGATAAAGTTCGGCCGCAGCGGCTCGGTTCGCTCAGGGTATTCGCTTACTAGTAATCCACCTGAGTCAACAATAGACCGCGCTAACCCGGTGTGAGACGTGGGGTATATCTTATCGAGTCCAGCGGGGAGAACAGCAACGGTTACTCCGTTCGCTTGCAGACATGCAGAGTGAGCAATAGAGTCAATGCCCAGCGCCAGACCGCTCACCACAACCACTCCTTTACTTGCGAGATCGCTGGACATTTTTTGAGTTACTGCCCTGCCATATGGCGTAACTTTGCGGCTGCCTACGATGCCAATACGCGGACGCTTGAGGATGGCATCTAGAGAATCGGAACTCAGGTAGAGCTGCTTGGGAGGTGTATGCAGCCGTTTTAATTGCTGAGGTATAACAGAGGTAGTAAGCGTAACCATATTGACTTTATTACCAAATCCTTTAATAAGTATTGACATAATCACATATATTTGCTAAAATAGCAATCTGTAATCATCGTGTTGGTGATTACGTACCTTATACCCCTATGCTAACGTCCGTTTTTTGACGGACACTGGGTTTTGCAGACGAGTGAAGTTCAAGGCGGATGCTGGAAAGCGGACTGAGCTGTATTTTAATACAGTGAAGGAGCATTTACAGAATCCAACGCAGAAATTCACATGTCAAGCAGCAGCAAAGACCAGGCTTTGCCTGGGCGTGCTGATGCGGTGCAAAAGCCAGGATGTTAGGTTGTTTTAGAGCGTGCTTGATTTTAAGTTGTTACCCTCCACTTATCTCTTAGCGCCTCGCTGTAACCAGCGGAAGCGCTCTAAAACAGACTAATCCCTTTAACCCCGCACTCCCACCGCGTTTTATTTGCGGCAACATATGGCGAAGTGGCGGACAAACCTAGAGTGGGCCGATTAAGTATCTTTACGAGAATACTGAATCGGAGGCCTTCAAGGTGGGTTGAAGGGTGTAATCGACCTCCAGCGGTGCCCACCCCCTCTGGAGGTCGTTTATATTTAGGACATTGAGTAGGACGGCTTGAGCAGATCATTTATAAAAGACGCACCCAAACGACCCTGAAAGCAGTACGGTAGTTTGATAGCCATCTTTAGAACTCGAGAAATTTGAAGGGCCGAGGATAGCTAGATAAAGCTGCGGGTTTCGGGAGTTAGCTCTCCGCCGAAGATAAACTCATTCAAAATCGCTGCCACCTCTGTTCGGAGTGGCTTCATCTGTTCCTGCTCGTTTTTGCTGAATTTTTGCAGCACGAAATCCGCCGAGTCGACTTTGCCGCTAAATTCATTAGCTATACCTATGCGCACCCGGCCGAAATCTTCACCAATGTGGGTGATAAGTGATTTTATGCCGTTATGCCCCCCTGCACTGCCGCCAGTGCGTGTTCGGATTTGGCCAAACGGCAGGTCGAGTTCATCGTGGACTACAATTGTGTCGGCATTGGATAGTTTAAAAAAACGCTGGACTGACTGCACGGCCTCACCGCTGAGATTCATAAAAGTAGTTGGTTTACAGACGATAATCCGGCTTCCACCTATTTTTAGGTCAGAAATAAGGCACTTGAGAGTCTTTTTTTCGCTCCAGGAGCCATTTTCGGCCGCTACAAGGGCATCCACACAGTAAAAGCCAATATTGTGCCGTGTTAGCTCATACTTTACACCCGGATTGCCGAGCCCGATGATGAGCTTGGTCTTTTCCAGTCCATAATTGATGCTGTACGGCAGCTCGGTCTGCGGCTGTTCGCGGCGAAAAAATAATCCCATTACCTACAGAGTATACGTGATTTTGTAATTCCTAAGGCAGATTTCATCAATTTGGTGAGGTTTAGTCGTCCGAATCGGCAGCTTCTGCGGCAGCCCAGATAATCTCCTGTCGCGTACGGTAGCGAAACAGTGCCACAAAGACAAACCATATCATCAGGACAAACGGCACCACCCACAAGGCCTGTGACAGAAGCGGCGGGCGGTTGTCGTGCAGGTTGCGGGCAAAGTTTGGATTACGCGGATGGTAACCGGCTTTGATGATTTGTCCCTGTGTATAAGTGAGCCCATCATTCGTTTGCTGCCGGACAGACTTTTCCTCGCCGTCACGTGTTTGAAAGTCAAAAGTAATAAATGTCGATACGGTGCCGATCGAATCCGTCTTGCCGGTACTGATATTTGATATCGTAGCGTGAGTTTGCACGAGATTGCCAGGGTTGGATTTGGCATACCAGATGAGCCCGCCCAACAGTATGCATATTGCAGCCAGCATACAGGCAATTGTCATCGTGGTGTGCCGCACAAGCGGGTCGTGCTCAATCCGGTCAATCAGATACCGGTAGTAGGCACGGGATATGTTGGTCTTAGGGTGCGGCTTGGTATACATCTCTACTAGCATACCGCTTCTGGTTAAAAGCTAAAAGACTCTGCGGACTTCTTGAGAGAGGTTTCTGCAGGCTGTCTCGGCTGACTCAGTGCGATTATTTGTAGCGGTTTTTTGGTATTTGATCGGGGCGAAGGCGATCTTTCCAGCTGGTTTTGTCTTCTTTGGTGCCATGAACGCGCTTTTCGTGCTGGTCGATAAACCAGAATTTGATACCGGTGCCGTTGTAGCCGAATTGCTCACGGAAGGTGCGCTCCATGTGGCGGCGATACGACCAATGGAGGTATTTGAGCTGCGATCCGAACACCTTAAAGCTCGGGTACAGCATGCCTTCCTCTTGTACCACATAACGGAGCTTGGGTTGGCGGTTTTTGAGCCCGGCAGGCGGATGACGGTCGGTCATCGTGTGCAGCCAGTTGTTGAGCTCGGTTGTTTTCACGCGTTTTTTTCGCTCCTGGTCAATTTCGAGCACCAGGTCAAAGATTTTTGTGACGTTATGACCAGTGACACTACTCGTCACAATCATGGGAGCCCAAGGGATAAAATCAAAATCGTGTCGTATTTGCGGAGTAAGCTGATCGTGCGTAAAGGCGTCTTTATCCTCAAGGCTGTCCCATTTGCTGATGACAAGAATCAGCCCCTTGTGCGCCTCTTTGATCATGCCGGCGATTTTTTGATCGAGTGCTACGCTCGGCTCGTTGACATCAACAAGCAGCAGACAAATATCAGCCTGCTCAATGGCGCTGAGGCTTCTAATAACGCTAAACTTTTCGACGCCGCGTTCAATCCGGCCGCTGCGTCGTATACCGGCAGTGTCGAGCAGTTCGATTTCGCGCTGCATATATTTCATAGTGGTGCGGTTAATGTCCCGAGTAGTGCCTGCCCTGTCGGCGACTATAGCCTGCTGTTTTTTGGCCAGCGTGTTAAATAGGTACGATTTTCCGACGTTTGGCCTGCCAAGTATGGCAATGCGAATACGGTCGTCGGCCTCTTTGATGCTAGTGGCTGGCAGCGCTTCGGCAATGTGCTCAAACAGTTCTTCTATTCCCTTCCCCTGGGTGACTGAGGTGAGGAAAATGTCTTTTATGCCCAATTTGCGATAATCATCAATAGACGGATTTTTGACTTTATCGGCTTTGTTGACGGCGAGCACTACGTGTTTTTTGGACTTGAGCGCCATTTTTGCAACTCGGCGGTCCTCCTCGGTGATAGGTGCGTGCGCCTCGATAGTGACAATGATGGCTTCAGCGCTATCGGCAGCCTGCAGAATCTGCTCCTGGATAGTAAACTCAAACTCATCTTCGGCAGTTTTGAGGCCGGCGGTGTCTACAATCCAAAAGTCCTTACCGTCGTAGCTTCCCTTGCCATAAATGCTGTCCCGAGTAGTGCCCGGCTCGTCTGCGACAATCGCTTCGCGCGCGCCCACGACAAAGTTAAACAGGCTTGACTTGCCTACGTTTGCCCGGCCGACGATGGCAATAATGGGAACTTTGGTTTTGCTCATTATTTTAACTATTTTAACAGATGTCAGTAGTATTGACAACGGATAAATATTATGACCGAACTTATATACGAGGCATGAGCTGGCCTGGCAAAATCTGAGGAGACCTCTTTTCTGTCAGGGCCGACATTTTTTCGATAGTGTTCAGATAGCTTTTCATGCCCTCTTCACCGCAAAAGAAAGTAAAAGTTTCTTGGTCGTGGTCGGCATCGTACGGAGCCTTTGTCTCTTCATCTCGAAGTTCGGTAAGCGTACCGTCAAAACCATAGCGAAGCTGTGTGATACCATTTCTCTCAAGCATGTCAGGGTTTTGCTGCCGGTAATCGCGGCTGCACTGCCTGCCAGTGGGATAGTGATCCGGTTGTATGCTTTCTTTAACCGCCCAGTTGCTGATATGGGCTATCTTGCCGTTCTCGTGTAATAAAGCTGTGGAGCCGTGCATGTTATTGAGCCGTTCTGCAAGGCGTTGATCCCGGCTGTCTCTCCTTGTTTCGACTATAGGGACGCAGGCAACAACACCGTCAAGTATTTTACCGACCAAAGACAAAAGCGCTGTTTCGTTCATGCAGTTAAAGCTGCGTTTTTCTATGGCCTCTTCTAAGCCAAGAAAGCCTTCGTCATAAGTGTGTCTCCACTTGTGAAAAGCAGCGAGCGCTAGTCCTCGGGCGAGCCCTGTATGTGCGAGTGAGCCGGGCATCATAGCGGCTTCTTTCTGGGCGGCGCGGCCTAACTCCTCTTGGTCAGAGAGGTCTAGATTTTCAGGCAAGAATAAAGACAGTGGCAGTGACTCTGGCTTGTCATTCATAATTTTCATATTATACCACCGCAATTTAAATAATTCAAACTACTCTGACACCTGTTTTTAGTTAAGTTTAGTACCTCCAAGAGGGAGTGATCCGAGCTGATAGGCGCCAAAATGAGTTCGATGGAGGGCGGTGACCCGGTAGTCAAGTGCGGCAAAGGTGCGACGAATCTGGCGATTACGACCCTCTTGCATCAGCACTTCCCATATTCGCCTTTCCCTATCCAGCGGAGACAGGCCTAATTTACTTACGCCATCATCTAGCGCCACACCCCTATCTGTAATCATTTGTTGATGCAGAGGCGTGAGTGGCTTGTTGAGCTGTACTTCATAGCGTTTGGTCTTACTGTAGCGTGGGTGTGTGAGCTGGTGAGCAAGTTCGCCGTCATTCGTAAGCAGCAGCAGGCCCGACGAATCTTTGTCGAGCCGTCCCACAGGATTGAGATGTTGATACTCCTTGGGGAGCAGATCATAGATTGTGTGACTGCCTTGTCCTTTGCGCGACACCACATAGCCTACTGGCTTATGAAATAGCACCGTTGTGACAGCGGTGGCTTTTGAAATAGGTTGGCCATCGAGGGTGATAGTATCGGAGTCAGTCACTGTGTCACCGATGCTGGCTGGTACGTCATTAACTTCCACCCTGCCTGCTGCAATCGCCGCATCAGCGCCGCGGCGGCTGAGAGCCGTATGCCGGGCGAGATATTGGTTTATTCTCATAAGTTTTTTATGTTGCTAGAGCGCAATAGCGTTTGGATCGTCCGGAGATGGTGCTGCCGGCGGGGCGGCAGGAGTTTCTGTGGGTGTTGCAGGCGCAGTTGGTTCAGGGGCTGGCGTTTCGATTGAGGTTGTTGTTTGGGGTGTGGGTACGACTGCTTCGGGCGTGGGTTCTGCGGAAGCAGCCAGAGTAGATTGTGCAGACCCTAGCTCTGCTTCTTTGGCAGCGAGCGCCTCAAGATCGGCCGTATCAGCAGGACTATTGAGCGGGGATATTGTCTTTCTTGCAGTTGAGGGTGAGTTCGTACCAGCAGGAGCAGCCGCTTCAGGTTCGGCAGCTGGTTGAGTAACTGGTGCTTCAGGGGGAGTGTCAGTAATAAACCCATCAGGCACGGTAGGATGGGCAGTAGCAGGTTCTGGAGCTGCAACAGGTTCGTTCATAGCAGGTTGCGTGCTAATTTGTGGAGCTTCGGGGTTTGGCGTAGCGACCGGATTGCCCGTTGGATTACTATTGATAAAAGCATCAATCTGTTCCTCGACCCTATCTAATTCGGCGTCTGCAGATTGGGCTGTTTCGATAGCATCGGTAGTAACGGATGAAGTTTCGGGTGCTAGGGAGTCTGATTCTGGAGCTGCTGGCGATTCTGGAGCTGGTATCGGCTGTTCTGTACTTGCTGGCTCCGGAGCGAGCGTGTCGGGCGTAGCTGCTGGTTCGGTGATAGGCGCGCCTGGTGCTGGAGCGGACGCGGATTCTGGCGCTGCAAATTGCTCAGAGGATTCAACAGTTTCTGACGTTGGGGCTACCGCGGGGTCAGTTTCTGCTGGGGTGTCGGGCTGTACTAGTGCATCTACGCTTGCAGTTGTTTCCTCCACGGGAGGCGAAGCAACAGGCATGTCTGTTGCGGGTGATGTTGCATGGGGGGTGTCAGGCATGGCAGTATCCGGTGCAGGATTGTCTGACACGGCTGGAGTGTCAGGAGCTGGCACTGGGTCTGGAGACGTGAGAGGTGGTGTGGCGGGTGCGGGGGCCGCAGGGGTCGGATCGGAGGCTGGCTGATCTGTTGGTGTCGTGGCAGGTTCAGGCGCAGGAGTAGATGCAGATGACTCAGAAGGGGCGTTTGGTGCCCCGCCGCCAATGGGAGCGAGCGGTTCGACAGTTTCCGTCGCCTCTGGTGCTGAGGCTCCGTCCAGCACTTCTTTGGTGACTCGAATAACATCCTCCAGGGTGACCTGTGATTTGACAAGATAGCGATCAGCACCGAGCCGGTCTGCCCGATCCTTGTCCTCAAGCTGCGACAGTGCAGTCATCATTATGACCTTAGTGTCTTTTGTTTCGGGGGAGCTTCGTAAAATATCCAGCATGTCAAAACCGCTGATTTTGGGCATCATCACATCAGAGATAATAAGTTCTGGCTTTTCGCGGACAGCCAATGCCAATGCTTCTTCACCATCATTTGCAGATATAATTTCATAGCCCTCTGCCAGCAACCGCGCCTCGTAAATTTCGCGCAGATTGTTGTCGTCTTCGACGAGCATTATTTTTGCCATGCTAGTTCGCCCCTCGTTTTATATTGAATATTGCTTATGGCTTGTATTGTATCACGGTTGTGGTACAGAGAGCAGCCAGGGTTAGAATTTTGTAGTGGCTGGTGCAATATGCGGCAGCTGAGCAGCCTCTTGTTTTTGCAGCTCAGCAGCTTTTGCGCCACTCAGCCGCGGCAAGTTTATGTAGAACGTACTGCCCTGTCCGAGTTCGCTCTCTACCCATATGCGGCCATGATAGAGCTCAACAATTTTTCGGCATATAAATAATCCAAGCCCCGTGCCGCCAATAGTGCGTGTCGATGAGTTGTCTACACGATAGAACTTCTGAAACAAGTGTGACTGATCTTGCGTTGGTATCCCGGGCCCGGTGTCCTGGACGCGTATCTGCACCACCGACTCATCACCTGTCAGGCCTATGCTTACCTTGCCGCTCTCGGTGTATTTGATGGCGTTATCGAATAGGTTGGTGACCGCTTCTCGAATACGATCCGGGTCCGCGTGAACATAATAGAGAGGCTTTATGGTGCTGGTGTCGCTTGCGTCTACAATGCTGCCTTGGGCGCCGAGCACAAACTCTAGTCCCAAGTTTTTTGACTGGGCGGTAAATTTGAAAGTGTCGGTAAGCTCAGAGAGAAATTGCCCCATCTCAATAACCACGGGGTGGCTTGTCAGGCGGCCGTCCTCGGCCTTGGCGCTTGTGAGAAGGTCCTGGAACAGCTTGCCAAGATGTTTTGTGCTTTCGTGGGCTTTATCGAGAAACCCGCGAGCTTTAGCGTCAATTTTGCTCACCTTGTCATTGAGTGCAAGCGCTAAATAGCCCTCAATCGCAGCAACCGGCGTGCGCATTTCATGGCTGGCGGTACTGATAAAGTCAGCCCGCTGGGCCTCTTCTTTTCGCTGCTCACTGACATCACGAAATACTACTGCAGCACCGATAACAGACTGACTTGCATCAAGCAGCGGTGTGACAGAAATATCCAGCGAGGTGACTGATTTTGACTTTGTCACGAGATTGGCGTGGCGGTCGTGAACTGCTACTTTTTCATGGTAGGCGCGAAATATTGGAGTTTCGTTTTCGGCGTATAGTTCAGCTCGATCGTTCTGCAGCTGCAGCACACCCTTGTAGCTAATGCCAACGGCATCTACAGGCTCCCATCCAGTGATTCGTCCAGCTGCAGGGTTAAAAAGCTGTATATTCTGCTCGCTATCGAGCAGTATCACACCGTCATCGATTGCGTTGAGAATGATTTCTGATTTTAATTTTTCATTACTGAGGTTACTGGCTAGTACGCTGGCTTTAACTTTGCCGCCCTTGCCTGCTCGTGCTAGCCTCTGGGCACGCACTAATAGTCCGGCGACGAGCAGGATAACGACTAGCCCAGACAGTGCAATTACAGTATACGGTGTCACAAATACTTCTTATGTTTATCGCTACTAAGTATAGCTCACTACAGGCGGTACGGGTAAGAGATAATGGCAAAATTATTTACCCTGTATCGAAAAAGAGCATAAAGGCACGAAAAAACCCGACTAAAAACAGTCGGGCATTATTGTGGTGACCCCGGCGGGATTCGAACCCGCGATCTTCTGGATGAGAACCAGATATCCTGGACCACTAGACGACGGGGCC
>CAZXJN010000006.1:13028-47332 GCA_964641015.1 uncultured Candidatus Saccharibacteria bacterium
ACCCGCGATCTTCTGGATGAGAACCAGATATCCTGGACCACTAGACGACGGGGCCTGGTTTTGACAACTAAAACCATAACACAACAGAGGTGGGTTGTCTAGTCAAAGAGTTTGCCCACAAACTCCACCAATTCTTTGGGGGTGATTGCGGCCTTGATGATATAGCCGTCTGCTTGACGTTCGACCTCGGCGCGTGTTTCATCATCTTGGTCAAGGTTCGTCGTAATGACAATTTTGCTATTGAATCCAGGCGATTGTTTGGGGTCACGGAGGATCCGTAGTATATCCATACCCAGTGTGCCAGGAACCATCAAGTCAAGCAGGACAAGGTCGTAGCTATTCGTTTGAGCAATCGCCAGGCCATCCGATCCGTTGAGCGCAGTGGTAACATCATAGCCGGCTTTTTTGAGGGCTCGTTCGTAGAGTTCGCTGATAAAGAACTCATCCTCTATGCAAAGAATCCTTTTCGGCGTGGCGGGCGGTGTATTTGAAACAATATCTACCATCAATTTACCTCCTGTAGAGTGAGTGATTTTTTATCCAGCCGCTGGCTTGGCGCTCGATTCCGTCGCCGCCGCTCTTGTTGTTTTGTGCAATCTGACTAAAGGGCTGCAGGCTGAAGCCAAAAGTGCTTCCCTCTCCTTCTTTGCTCTTGACCCACACGTCTCCACCATGGGCTTTGACAATTGTCTTGACTAAATACAGGCCCAGGCCACTGCCGCTGACGGCATTTTTGGATCGATGCGAACGATAGAATTTTGTAAACAATCCATTCAATACGTTTTGCGGCATGCCGTCACCGTAGTCGGTAACAGTCGTTTCTATAAGCCCTTGCTTGCCAACTGAGGCCTGAATCACTACATTGGAACTTTGTCCGCTGTACTTTATCGCGTTGTCAACGAGATTGTTGACAACTTCGTACATACTGATTTTGTCGATTCCTACGGTCGGCAGATCATCCGCTATTTCCAGCTGTAGCTGCTTGCCTTTTACCTGCGCACGAATTTCTAGGTTTTGCACGATTTCTGTCAGCACGTCTTTCCAATTGGCCTCATGCAGGCTCAGTACAAACTGGTCTTCGTCGATGCGGGCAACATTGAGAATATTGCTGACAAATGCTGCAAGGCTCTGAGCAGATACGCTCATTTTACGCATAAATTCCTTGTGCTCTACACTGAGCTGGTCGCCGAGTTCATCTTCAAATAATTCGATGTAGCCGCGCAGCATAGTGAGCGGTGTGCGTAGTTCGTGCACCGCCAAGGCAACGTAGCTGGTGGCTTGTTCCTGGACGTCATAGGCGCCGCTTTTGTCAAACAGTACCAGCACCACCTCGTTGCCTTCGCTATTGTCTCGGCTGTACGATGCGGCGAGGTCGAATTTTTTGGAGGTCCCTTCGACGCCCGTAAGTTTCACCTGCTCCCAGCTATGCGTCGCAACTGCTTTGTTTTCACTGGTTGTCTTGAGCCAGCTGTCAAAGGTGTCATCGCCCCGAAACGCCATATGCATTACATCATTTATACCCTTGCCCAATACGTTCTCCCGGGTGCGCTGAAGGTACGTACAGGCAGCGTCATTGGCGAGTGTCACATTCCAATTCTTATCAAGAATGAGTACTGGCAACGGCATTGCTTCGATAAGTTTTGACGGGGTTGTTCCTGTAGAGTCGCCTGTGGAGGCTGCATCCACGCCTACGGTAGGCGCAGAGCTAGCCATCTCGTAGACCTGGTTTACTACTGCGCTAACGAGCTCTCGACCTGCCTTTACTGACTCTAGATTAGGGGCTGGAGTATTGGACTTTCCTGGACTGACATGCCAGACCGCTTGCCAGATCATTTCCAGCGGCCTAATGCTTGTTTTAAAGAGCAGCGACTGGGCCAAAAAAGCACTGGCAGCAAGAATCACCACTGCGGCAGCTCCGGCGAATATAAGGTCAAGCCCGAGCAGCTCGTATGCCACCGCCAGGGTTGATATGCCGATTACTCCCGGTATGACAATTGCCGCGACTGTTTGAATGGCAAGATGTTGCTTGAACTTATTAAAATGATTCACTGCCTATGCCCCCTGTCTTTGTTCATGGCGTGTAACTTACTCTATCGGCCGATTCAATCATACTAAACCATGTTTGGCCGCGGTTGAGCTCTATTGGCTGGTCAAGCCCGTCTACCAGCTGCCATTGAGAGTTGCGTGCGGTTTTTCTCCAGATGCCTTCAGTCACGGTTCCGTTCTGGAATACATAGACTTTACCGGACCCCACGGTGCCGTAGACAGTGTGAATGCGGTTGGCATGAGTAGTACGCGACATGACAGGCACCACAATCACATCGGGGGCAATCTGTTGCTTGGTATCGGCGTCGATGTGCGCACTGCCGCCTTGGCTACGGAGGTAGGTGTTGGTGGCCGGATCGTAGCTAAATGCAACATTATAGAGGTCTCGAGAAATACGAAGTGAAATCTGAGCAGCGTTTGGCACCTCTGCTGGCTCGGCGTCCTTGCGCGGCAGACTCGCAACATTTGAGGTATAGCTGCGCTGTGTCATCAGGTCCAGAATTTGCTGGCCGGTAGAATACAGGTTGTGCGGCGAGTATCGGTTTGATACACGGCGGAAAATGCCGCCGCCGCTATGATCAATATCTTTTAAGCCAAGCACGCGGACATCGTTTAAGGCCTCTGGAGAGCCACCAGCGTGCACAATGGCAGCGTCATACGGCAGGAACCAGTCGATGAAATACGGCCGCAAGCTACGAATCGGACCGATATTCGCGGGTATGTTGTCGTGGTAAATAGCATTAAAACGAGTAATTCCGCCCTCGGCAATAGCTTCAAATACAATGTCTGCTTCATGCAATCCGGACTGCGGACGTGCTTCTGGACTATTCTCAATCTGGACGGCGTAGACCGGCCGTTCGTTAACCGCAGCGGTGACTTCTCGTCCAGTGACGGTGCTATAAATTGGCTCTGGCTCGGGCTCTGGCTCTGGTTCGGGTTCGACCGAGACAATCGGCTCGGAGGTATCACGAAGGATAAAGTGATAGATCGCATAGGCTGTGCCGCCTAGCAGCAGCGCAATCACCACAGCTGCAATTATCCACTGCTTTTTCGTCTTTGGGGTAGGAATTTTAAAATTCTTTAACCGCTGCACCAGGCCTGTCTTAGCGGGTGTCTTGGGCTTTGGTTCTGGTTTGGGTTCTGGCACGGGTGGTGTCGGCTCCGGTTTCTTAGGTGGTGATGTGGTAGGGTTTACCGCTGCAGAAGCCGCTATAGGCGGTTTCTGCCTGGCAGGTTTTGAATCAAGGGTAATCTTTGGCCGCTTTGGGCGGCGGACGAATTCATCCATACTTAGACCCAATTTTAGCACAGTGCTTATGTTCGGCGCTACTCAAGCTGACGAAGCGATGGTCTATCTGTTACAATCTAGATAATATGTTTTCAGACACACTCATAGAACGGCTTATTCAGGAGCTGGCACCTACCGGTTATCTGCCTCGTGAAAAGGCCGAGGCTCGCTATCCTGCACGCCAGCTGCCACAAGGTGCTGAGGTGCTGCGCATTGCACCGAGCCCGACAGGGTTTGTACACATCGGTACGGTGTATGCCGGACTAGTAAATGAACGTGTGGCGCATCAGTCGGACGGCTTATTCATCCTGCGGATTGAGGATACCGATAAAAGGCGCGAAGTAGAAGGCTCAGTTACACAAATTGAGGAGGCCTTTCAGGCTTTTGGCATCCTGTACGATGAAGGCCCTGAGGCAGGTGGCGACTATGGGCCGTACAAACAGAGCGAACGCCAAGAGATATATCTTGGCTACGCAATTGATCTGTTAAAAAAAGGCCGAGCTTATCCTTGTTTTGCAACAGCTGATGAGCTGCAGGCGGCTACCCGGGACCAGCAGGCCAAAAAGGTTCGCCCCGGCTACTATGGCGAGTGGGCATTGTGGCGCGACAGGTCCGAGGAGGATATCATCGCGGCCCTTGATGCAGGCGCACCTTTTGTCCTGCGCTTCAAGTCCAACGGCTCGCACGCGCAGCGTATCGTGTATCAAGATGTGTTTAAAGGCCGGATGGAGGTTCCCGAAAACGACCTGGATGTGCCGCTCATTAAATCCGACGAGCATCGCCTGCCTACGTATCACCTCGCTCACGTGGTAGACGATCATCTTATGCGGGTAACCAAGATTTTCCGCAGCGACGAGTGGCTGCCTTCTACGGCACTTCATATCGAGTTGTCACAAGCCTGCGGCTACGAGCCGTTTACCTACGGGCATTTTGCACCGATTTCTATTCTCGATCCAAAGGGCGGCAAACGCAAGCTGTCAAAACGAAAAGACGACGAAGCTGATGTCCGCTTCTGGCTGGAGGCGGGCTACCCTGTCGAGGCCATCAAGGCGTACTTGCTGGGTCTGGCAAACAGCAGTTTCGAGGACTGGTACCGCGCTAATCCGGATGCGCCACTCAGTGAATATCCGCTCAGCCTCGAGAAAATAGCTGCCTCGCGCGCACCGCTGCTGGATATGACCAAGCTCGAAGATTATGCCAAGGACTACATCGCACGGCTTCCTCAGGACGAATTCAACCAGCAGATATTTATCCACGCCTCCGCTGATTTTCAACAAGCGCTTCAGCAAGATAGCCAGTACACCAACCGTGTGCTTAGTATCGAGCGCAGCGGCCCCAAGCCGCGCAAAGATTTGGCGATGTGGACACAAGCTCACGAGCAGTATGGATATTTTTTCGACGAACTGTTTGAGTCGGCGTTCAAGCGCCAGGGCCGCAGCGAGCACTTGTCTGATTTTGACCAGGATGTGATCGATGAGGCATGCCGTCTGTTTCTCCAACACTATAATCCCGATGCCGACCAGCCGACCTGGTTTGAATCGCTCAAGCAAGCAGCTGCAGACTGCGGATTTGCCACCGACAACAAGGCTTACAAAGCCGATCCCGATAGCTTCAAAGGCAATGTAGCGGATTTTGCGCGGATTATCCGGGTCTCTCTGACAGGCCGCAATCGCACTCCTGACCTCCATGCGATCATGCAGATTATGGGCGAAGAGCGCGTGCGTAATCGTTTGGCAATCAACCGTTAATAATCTCGCCGCCGTTGACGTGCAGCACCTGGCCAGTAACATACGAGCTGTCGCTGGATGCTAGGTAGACATAGGCGGGCGCCACTTCTGCAGGCTGACCCGCTCGTCCGAGCGGGACGTTTTGGCCGAATGTTTTGACCTTGTCTCGTGGGAATGTCGATGGAATAAGCGGGGTCCAGATCGGGCCCGGTGCGACTGCGTTGACATGAATACCCTTTTCGGCCAATGCCTCGGATAATGATCGTGTGAATGACGTGATCGCTCCTTTGGTTGCCGAGTAATCCAGCAGCCCCGGGCTGCCACGATACGCCGTCACGGAGGTGGTATTAATAATGCGCGAGCCCTCGGTCAGGTACGGCAATGCGGCTTTCACCATAAAAAACATCGAGTATATGTTCGATCGAAATGTGCGCTCCAGCTGCTCCTCTGTAATTTCCTGGATATCGCTGGTCGGAAATTGTTCGGAGGCATTATTTACTAGGATATCGATCTTTTTATGCGTTTTTAGGCTGGCCATCACAAAATCCTGACAGAACGCTTCGCTCCCGACATTACCTTTTACTGCCGTGCAGCGTCTGCCGTAGGATTCGACCAGCTCCACGGTAGTATCGGCATCCGTATCCTCTTCTAGGTAGCAGAAAGCGATATCAGCGCCTTCTTTGGCGAACGCCACCGCTACTGCCTGCCCAATACCGCTGTCTCCGCCGCTTATCAGCGCCACCTTTCCTTCCAGTTTGCGGCTTCCCACATATGCCGTGTCATCAATGACTGGCTGCATGTCCATCTGGTGCTGCCTGCCTGGTTTGGTCGATAGGCTCTCTGCTTTGTCCTTTTGCTTGCCACTGCTCATAATAATCTCCTACGAATTTACACAAATCCAGTGTACGTAGTTTAGATTTTGGCCGGCAGTATGATTTTTTACACTTGCCCGCCGCACTCCGAGTAGCGCCAATGATAAAACGCTCCGAAGCTCCCATACATAAATGCATGCTACCCTCAAAACACCCCTGTTATTTAACATGAACTACGTAATTAATTACGTAGTTCAAAAGTGCCTGAAAATACCCGTCTTCATGGCGGCTTTGCGACTGAGTTTTTTGATCACATGGTAGTTGGGTAGCTTAGCCAAGGCTCCCATTTCGAAAGCGTATGTAATATACGGTGAAGAAATGTCCTTGGCTAAGAGCAAATTACCACTCCGAAAATGGGTGCGCGCTTACCAGAGAGTGCTACATAGAGGTAGCTATACGAACCAACTGATCGCTGCTCAGATGCGATTCACCATTTATGTCGTACCAAACACCGCCATTCACCCAGGTAGCATTATTGTTGCCATAGATAAATATTGTCCGGCCGCGATCTTCGTATTTTTGTATCTGATCAGACTGGTCCTGAACATAATTTGACAGTAGCGCTTCGCTGTTCCAGGCGGTTTCGCGCTGGGTGATTTTAAAGGCACGATCATCAGTAGTGGACGAAAAGTTGAGCGTAATCTGTCCTGGGTAGTACTGGATGTGATGGCTTAGCGCAAAACCTGCGGGCTTGTAGCCGGGGAGCGACGCTTGTACGCCCGAACGAGCGGCGGCGTAACGCACTGAAATATTCGGAATGTTCTGGTAGGCGATAAATCCAAATAGCAGCACGGCTGCGAGACTGCCTGCGGCGAGGCTTGTTAAGCGGCCCTTGCCCTTTTTGCGGGCCTTTTTCTTGGCGGCTTTCGGCGGCTTGTAAGTTTCTTTATGGCTTTGGGCGTTTTTAAGCCCCCGCTCAATAACAGAGTGCACCTGTGAGGTAGCTGCTTTGACCATTGGGGCGGGTTTGACTGGCAGGTGTTCAATACGGTCGCTGACAGCAGTCTGTACGGTGGCGATCGGATTTTGGATAATAGGAGCGGTGTTGAACTTGCTGATAAGGGGGCTTCGTTTGACAGAGGCGGCGCGAGAATGGCGGGTTACATCAAAATGCTGGATGCGCGGCAGCGCAGGTTTCTTGGGTGATGCGGCGGCAGTGGCTGGTGCTTTGGCTGGCTTAGGCTTTGGCGTGGCGGCAGGCCGTTTGACCGCGTTGCGCATAAGTGTCTGGCTGCGGGCGGGCTGCCGGCGCTTCAGTGCCGGCGCGGGGCTGCGTGCGATATCGCTTACTACACGTTTTGCTGCAGGTTTTTTGGCAACAGAGGTCTTTGCAGCAACAGGTTTCTTTGCGGCTGACCGAGCGGCTGGCGCCGCAGCGCTGCCTGCCAGCTTGCCGGTGCGCGCGTCGTATTTTTTGCCATTGATAGTAATGAATGATTGTTTTGGTTTAACCACGTCTAAAAAAACCTGTCGATTCGTGCTCTCGTTGTTACCCTGTATAGAGAGAAAAGCATCCTATTCAAATGCTTACACGTACATCTTACTCTGACGTGTGATTGCTTGCAAGTGGCTCTTTGACGGATGAGTCCAGCAAAATTTCAGCCAGGTATGGTATAACTAGAGGAAGCTATTCAAACAAATCATTTATGCAAATGGATTTTCTAGACCCCCGCCGCAAAAAAGCGCATCGTCGACGCCTATTTATTGGCTATATGCTGATGGCGGTTGTGGTGACTTTGGGTACAATTATTATTCTGTATCTGGCGTACGGGTTTGATATCGATCGCAAGACCGGTAATCTTATCCAGAATGGCATCGTGTTTGTCGACTCCAAGCCGCAAGGCGCCCGAGTGTATCTGGACGGGGTCCAGCACCGAGGCCGGACTGACACTCGCATGGTGCTGCCATCAGGTACCTATACTATTAGAATCGAGGGCGAGGGGTACCGGCATTGGGAGCGCACCTTTAGTTTAGAGGGCGGTCAGATACAGCGGCTGGTCTACCCGTTCCTTATACCCAATGAATTTGATACCACCGATGTGCAGCAATATGACCTGCTGCCGGGGCTTGCGACACAGAGCCCTGATCGCCGCTGGCTACTGGTACAGCGCCCGACCATGACATACCAATTTGATGTATTTGACCTGAACAGTAGCGATGCTGACCGCGACGTCGATACGATTATCATGCCGCCCGCGGTGCTTACCCAGCCGGATGCACCGGCGACACTCGAGTTTGTCGAATGGTCAACCAATAACCGCCATGCACTGTTCAAGCGTACCTACGGCGAGGCGCATGAATTTATCCTGCTCGACCGTGAGCGGCCAGCCGAGAGCGTCAATATCAATACGACATTCGGCATCACTCCGCAGATCATCAGCCTGCGCAACAAGCATCATGACAAGTTCTACTACCTAGAATCTGTGCCTGGAGTGCTGCGGGTCGCTGATCTTAATAACCGGACGATTTCAGCCCCGATTGCCGATGCGGTGATCGACTATCGGAGCTATGGCGACGATATTATCATTTACGCGACGCAAAAAGACGTCCAGCCCGGCAGGGCCGAGTTTAGAATTATCGAAGGTGACGACACGTATACGCTCCGAACCGTCGCCGAGGCTGATCGTTATGTGATGGACGTGTCCAGATACGATGGCGAGTGGTACTATGCGGCCGGAAGCGCTCGCGAGGGCACAGTGCTGGTGTACAAGAACCCACTGCCCGCGCTAAAGGGCCAGTCTAGATCGCCGCTGCTCGTTTCGTCAATTATGCGCATCAAGAATCCGCGCTTTGTATCGTTTTCTGCAAACACCCAGTTTATTGGAGTTCAGAGCGGTGACGAGCTGGTGACGCTGGATTTGTATGAAAACCATCAGTACCGTATCAAGCTGGACAAGGACATTCCGCTGGAGCAAAAAATCCGCTGGATGGACGGCCACCGCTACATCTTTTCGGTGAATGACCAGTCGTATATGATTGATTTTGATGGCTCAAACGAGCAGACTCTGGTGACTTCACGCCTCCGCCCTGGCCCGTTCTTTGACCGCGATTATGACAATGTATTTACTTTTGAAGAGTCTAAGTCAGATGGCAATAAGAAGGCTCTGACTATGACTGTTATCGACGATTAATTAGTTTAATTGTTTTAGCTATATAAATTTTATTTCAAAAAGAGTAAAGCCAGAATACCTCGAGGTATATTCTGGCCAGAGGAGCCAGGCTACGGTTTTTGTACCGAAGCCTGGCTCCTACGCTTGGGCCCTAGGTCTTGTTGTGGAGAGCGGCTCCCCTGCGGCTAGCCCTCATCAGGAGCTTGCCAAGACCGATAGCGATCAGGCCGATGGGAATCAGCACCAAACCGCTCCAGCCCGTGTTGGGCAGTTCTTGCGTTGACGACATGTAATCACCTCCTCAGGTGCTTGAGAAGCGTGCAGGAGAATCCCACACACAGGTTTCTACGGTTGGTTGACGCCATGCCTTTACTAGCGCATGCACGAATACGAAGCGGTAGATGATGTCCACCACTAGGATTGCTGGTGCAAACAGAACCAGGCGGGGTTTGCGCAAATTGATTGCGGCTGCCACTACCCACAGCAAAAAGACTCCTGCAAAGAGCGTGGCGGCTTGAGCCGATGAGACAAGTATCCAGATCGTCAGCGGAGTCAGTCCGATATACACGATCCACTGCAGAATCAGCAGTATGTAGGCTACGTCAAATCGGCTGCGATGACGCCCGACCCGGTGGCCGGCGATACCTTGGAAAGTACCCCACAGCCAGCGCAGATTCTGTTTATACCAGTCTCGAAAGTTAGTTGGGTCTTGCAAATGGGCGCGAGCTTTAGGTGCATAGACGATGTCGCCATGCTTCTTACGCTGCGTTTCCAATACCCAGAAGGTGTCATCGACGATATACGGCGGCGGCTGAGGCAGGACTTCGTCCAGCATCTCCACTCGGTATATCGAGTTGCTGCCAGAGATACAGTTCATGACTCCGAGATAGCTTTGCAATCTGCGGATAATGAGCTGATAGTTCCAGTAGCTGTAGGCGCGCTTGGCAAGCCAAACGTTCCAGCGATGTTCATGCGGCCAGAGAGTCAGGTTCTTCCCCACCACAATAGCGGTAGAATTGTCCATCTTCTTCAGGCAGTGAGCAACGAAATCCTCTTCAATGATCACATCATCGTCCAGGATGGCTACTGCTTGGTAGCGCTTGCCCAGCCTAAATGCTTCATAGGCTCGGTAAAGCGCCGCTGGCTTGCCGACGTTTACTTCTAGCGCCAGCACAGTTGCACCTGCAGCCTCAGCTGTCTGAACGGTGTTATCGGTTGAGGCGTCGGACACTACGTACACGTGGCAGCCATTGGCATGGGCTGCACGAATCGTGTTCGCGATGTTTTGCTCGCCATTACGGCAAGCAATCAGGACTGCCACAGCCGATGTGCTGTTTATTGATCGAAACCTGTCTTCAGGTTCGGTCAAGTACTTGTCTGGATGCAGATACCCATACACGTAGGCTGCTCCGGTTAGGAATAGCAGAGCGCAGGGCACCAGCAGGGACCACCACAAAAGAGTCGTAAGCAATTTTTTCCTCGAGTAAGCTGTGAAAGAACTAGAACGATAAGATTATGACAGGTTTATTAAACTTATGCAATACTATTTACCAAGGGTGGCCAGAGATTTATATGTCTATGTCAAACAGCTTGTATTTTGAGGTGTGGCCGCGGATAAGCTCTACCTGGCTTTTGCTGACACCAAAATGCTTAGCCAGCAGCTCAGTAGCCGCCAAATTAGCCCTGCCCGCCACCGCCGGCGCCTTGGTATAAACAATCAGGCTACCGTCCTCATCCTCAACCACCCCTTCCCTGTGCTTAGAGTTGGGTTTTAAGGTTATAGTCACTTTCATTGCTAGGACTGTTGGAGCTTACAAATTTCTGAATAATATCATCGTCAGATAATGCTCTGATGTTTCTAAAGCGGATTAATATTACTCCAGCACTCTCGAGATCTCTCTCAAGGCCTAGGTCACGCAATCTGCGGTTTCTAGCATCATGAGTCCTATCGTCTAGCTCTACTGCGTATTTTGTAACTAAGCTCTGCTTGTCTACCAGAGCATAATCAACTGCATAGCGGCGAAGTCTTTGGTATGCAGCCTTGTAGTGCTTCCCCCGCGTTTTGTTTTCTAACAGAGACGATAAGTGCACCTGTGGGAAGATGTAGTACCTATCACCTGCCAGCCTCTCAAGACGTTTAAAAAATTCCTCTTCATACGCTGTCATAATGTTTGTCTTACGCGAGTACAAGTATGGGGATTTTTCTGCACCTGATTTTACACGCTTGCTTGCAAGAAAACCTATGCCGCTATTTTTCAGAACATAGAAAATTAGCGCCAGCACCGCTACGGCTATAAGTAGTTCCATATGGCTAGTATATCAGTATACTTGCATCACTCTGCATTATCAGATGAATTTAGAGCGAGGATACGCTACACATTATCAATGAAGGTTTCAATGAAGCGGTTAAATTTGTTGGCAATTCTCTCCAGGATTGTACTGCGTTCGCGAATGGGCGGTTTTTTAACAAGTGTGTTGGCGTAGTCCTCGTTGCGGGGTTGGCGGCCACTATATGTGTATCTTTCTATGAGTTTTTGCAACTGCTCCTTATCAAGCTGCTCTTCTTCTGCAAAATCAGCGATAGCCTGTTCTTCTGCCTCTGTCCAGAACTTTTGAAACTCTTCGTCTACCAGATCACCATCATGAATTTTTGGTAGCCAGCCATTGATGAACTTATCAATAAGTTCGCGCTTAGACCGGAGCTTCTCATCCCCCATTATTAGGTCATCGACTTGCTTGTGGATGCGCTCTTTTCAGTATCAATCGGGTCGAGGGGGTTTTCTGTCCACGGGCATAGATCTTTAACCTCTATATTTTTATATGCTGCGTTGCCATCTGATACTACTCCACAATCAATGTTTCTTCACCGAGCATATCAGTGATTTTTACAGCTACTCTTTTGCTGGATTTTGGTAGACCTAGCTCATATTCACCTATAACAAAGTCTGATTTTTTAGCAGGTACGTCAGCATGTACTACATTGAAAGTTTTGCCGTCATAGTCAGTGTCTATTATGACGGTGTCTATTTGGGCACGGAAATCTTTGATATGTTCGCCAAAGATTGAGCGGTCGAGGTCGAGGCGCTTTATGATAGTAGGCGATATGTAGCTTTTAATCTTCACTGCTACTTTGTCGCCCTTTTTGTTTATATTCACATCAGCTTCGGCTGGCTCGGCGACGATGATGCCGTCAGATTGAATGTCTTTGACCTCAACCTTGTTCAAGGCCCCTTGCAATTGCTGGCGTTCAGCGAGGAATGATTCGACTCCAAGCTCTACACCACTGCCGATCAGTAATATGTCACGATCTTCATCTGGGCGGTTCTTGAGTTCGTCAACAACTCCTTGAACATCTAGCTTGGTGATTGGCTTGTTGAGTTCGGCAATTTTTACTAATCTCTGCCCCACCGTGCCATCAAAATAACTGTCGGTTTTGCTTTCTTCTATCCCATACTTTTCAACAATAATTGCCTTTAGTTCACTTATCTGCTGGAAGTCGTAGTTGTTGACGCGGTAGTGTAAAATCTTCGGCTCGTCAATCTTCTGCAGACGCTTCATGGTAGTTTGAATTGCACCCTTGTTAATATCTGCTCCAATCCAGCGCCGTCCAAGTTTTTGTGCAACCGCGACAGTAGTACCCGAGCCAACAAACGTGTCTAATACAATTGAGCCTTTTCTCGAGGATGATTTAATAATCCTGTCCAATAGCTCCTCTGGCTTCTGTGTAGGATAGCCAGTAATCTTATGGGACATTTTGTTTTCTAGAGCCATATCCCATACATCAGTTGGTGTTTTACCATCTGATTTAGCCTCTACATCACCACGGTATTTGTGTAAATTCCCTTTGTATTCCTGGCGCTCTATGTCATCTAGATTGAATGAGTAATCTGAGCTCTTCCTATACCACAATAGATTGTCGTGTTTTCTTGGCCAAAAATCTTTTGGCCTCCCTCCAAAGTCATAGCTCCAGATCACTTCATTCAAAAAGTTATCTGCACCAAAAACCTCATCCATTAACATACGTAGGTGATGACTCTTATGCCAGTCACAGTGCAAATAAATACTGCCTTTGTCGGTTAATAGCTCACGAAGCAGAATCAGTCGCTCGTACATAAACTGTAGGTAGTTATCATTTGCCCAGATGTCTTCGTACTGTACCTGCTCTATCGCGGTTTGCTCTTCGCCAACTAGTTTACTTTTTGTGCCACGCAACTCTACTTTACGCACATAATCTGCCTTGCTATCAAACGGTGGGTCGATGTAGATCAGGTCTACCTTGCCACGAAAACCATTGGTCAGCAGGGTGCTGAGGATTTCTTTGTTATCACCATGAAACAGCAAGTTGCTCCAATCTTTATCCAGTACGTCAAAATTTGGCGTATCAAGTGCCTTGACATCACCAACTGTCTCGATTAGTTGTGCCGGATGACTCTGCACCGCCTCGATCGGCTTTTTACCGACCCAATGCAGCATCGCTCGACCTTTGACTTTTTGAATTTTCATCTTCTTATCACTCATCAATCATCCTCCTCGTCATCATCAATATCTTCTTCGTCTACATCATTGCTGCTTGTGATACCATTTATCGCTACACCTTTTTTCTTGATCATATAGATTTATCTCCTGCGATTATGACTATCACCACGGCAAGCACCGCTAGAACGAATATAAACAAACAAACTACAAGCGTGTGGGTTATTGTATTCAGCTTTTCGGTAAGTATTCTGTAAAAGTGCATTCGCGATTCAATTTTTGGGCTTTCTTTGCCCTTTTGTTCGCGACGAGCTAATGCATCGGCTCGTCTTGCACTTTCATATGCTGTTTTGAAGCTTATGAAATGAAAAAGTAAAGCCAATATGGCCACAATTGCACCTATGAGTAATGCTATGGAAAGCACTTTATTATCCCTAAACATTAGAAAAAGAGCAAAGATTACAGAGCCAAGAACGGTTGTTATGATAGTAGTAGCTATGCCGTCAAGCTGTTCGGCAGTCTTTACGCTAAGGTTTTTCATTTTTTACTCTCCCTAGGTTTCTCGCCCTTACTGGTTGCCAATTCTTTTAGTCGCTTATTGCGCTCTTCTCTGTCGTGTCGTGCTACATACCAGTCCTTGAAAAGCCCTTCGATAAACTCAATGAGCAGGTCGGCCTCTTCGGGCTCAACATCTACAATTATATTCACATCCTGCTTCATATGAGCACCGATATTGCCTACTGAGCGCAAAGCGTCTATGGCCTCCCATTCGCTTGCTGATACTTTATCCTCCAGCTCAGTAATCTCATCGTATAGCTTGCCGCTCTTCACCTTGATGCCCCAGAAGTTGCGGATCATACCCTGTAGGCACCTGCGCGCCAATGTTGCAGAAGATTTTGGGCTTAAAGTCTTAATGCGACAGGCTTCAATATAGTCATCAACAATCTGTTGTGGTATATAGCCTGGCTGAGGTTTGGCTGATGATTCAGGCAGTAACTGCCATTTTCCTATCAACTCTTTTGTTCCCCAGTAGCTCCTTATTGGGTTATCTATATACTCCCATGTGTGCAGATCAACTGTCAGCGACAATCTCTGGCATTCGGTATTTGGGCAAACTACTGAGCGGATAGAAAAGGCTCTGTGTTTACCGTCATGGTACAGCTCTTCATCTATGTCAATTTTAGAGGTTACATCTTTGAAGCTTGAGCTCGTTAGCACGGCCGGCCTTTGGCAAAATTCACATGTCCAATTCATTGCATTCTTTCCAGTTTTCCCACCACTTCAGTTAATTTTTTCGCTGGTATCGGCGTATCGGTATACAGAATGTGATACTTGAACCTGTTACCCGGAATTCTGGTGAGTGTCTCTACAGCTTTTGTCTTAGCATGAACTTCTGGGTCAGCTTGTTTACCTTCGGCCTTGATCTCTACGATCAAAAATTCGCCCGACTTTTTGACAATCACAAAGTCTGGGTAGTATTGGTGGTAACGACCGTCCTCACCTTTGTATTCAAAGTGAAGGTCGGTTTGTGATGGGTTGTTGACACCTCCAGTAAAGTAGATGTCTTCGATCTCGCCCTGCTTGATCTGTAGTCTTTCTAGCATTTCACCAAGAAACTCTTTTTCTGGTGCAGAGTCAAAATTGTACGGGTTGTAGTGCCAACCAAAGGCAGCTTTGTTGCGTGCAGTGAACTCGCTGTGGTCAGCAAATAACTTTTCTTTACCTGGGCTATAGCGGATAGTATGGTAATAGTTACCACTATGATCTTTTTTGAAAGTCGGTTCGCCGTTCTTGTTGATGAACTTAATAAGCGCGAGAGCCTCAGTAATCTGCTCTTCAGCCTCTTCGTACTTGGCAGTTTGGGATTCTACTTGCTCAAACAGCTGTGTCATGTGCGCTCTAGGTATGTCATCACTGTATAAGTTTTGTAGTAATACGTAAACTCTACTGGTCCTTAGGTGGTATTTATCGGCAATCTGCTTGGATGCGGTAAATATGTCTACTGACTCTTCGGTAATTACGATTTCGGACTCCTCGCCGGTGTTGCTGAGTAGAACGCCAGTCTTTTCCAGTACTGGCGAGTAGACTTCTTTTGTATACTTATTATCTTCGTCGGCAGTTGGCTTGGTGAGTCTGATGTCGTCGCTTTGTTTACCAGATACTATGCGTCTAACAGTACGTGTAATCTCTAGCTTGGGGTAGCTGGTCTTGCGGAAGACTAAGTTCATCTCCCGGGTTTTCGGCTCGGTATTGTTGAGGTCGGTGAGTGATGTACCAAATGTCTTTTGCAGCTCAGCGTTGAGCACTCGCTGGTTCTTGGACTCAATATAGATAGTCGCCGGCTGGGTATTGCCATCCACTTGGCGCAGGCAGCGAGTTGATGCTTGCAAGATGAAGTTGTTTGAGCTGGTGAGCTCACGAATCAGAGCGGTAGCAAATAGCGATGGGCAGTTCCATCCCTCTGTACCCTTGCCTACCAAGAGGATTATCCGCTTTGTTGCGCCGGGATCATTTAGCCTGTTAAACTCGTCAACTTCTTTGGCGGATGATTTTTGAGTATTCATTAATACTAACGATGCACTCTGGCCAATCTTGGTCAACGCTCGCTCGATGATAGCGCGCGATTCTTCCAGGTGCTCCTGACTCTTGAAATAAAAAGCTATTTTTGCCTGCTGTCCAGTAATAAGTCGAGTATCTTTGTACTTGTCAAAAAAGTCAGTCACAACGTCTTCAAGAATATCGTCGAGAGTTTGGTCAGAGAAAGTGTATGTTTGAATACTATGGTTGAGACTTTTTAGAATATTATCCTTTATACCTTGATCAAGACCATACCAAAACACAACATCTTTGAGTGTTTGATTGCCTGCGTAAGGCGTGCCAGTGGTATTCACTACACATATGAGGTTAGTTTGCTCGTGCAGGTGGTTGATGGTTTCACGGACGCGTTTGAGATCTTCGTCAAGCTTATTGCCATAGGTGTGATGAGCTTCGTCTGAGAACACACCGAGTGACGGCAAGCTGGCTATTTTGGCGAGGCGCTGGTTGGCTATTAGTGCATCGTGCTCAAGCATACGTTCAAAATTTAGTCTAGTCTGCCCTTTGCGAACGTGTTTTTTGCGGAGAGCTATCTTTTCGGTATTGGTGACAATTAGGTTATAGCCACTGCCATCTTGGGCTGGAATATCTTTAACACCATCCTGTGTATATATAAGCTTAACATTGGCAAGGAATTGCTTAGAGAGTCGAGGTGGCAAAATCTTATCATATGGAATCACACTGATCTCTTTGAGTGACTCTATGATCGTCTTACCTGGTGCAAATACCAGGGCGTTTTTCATAAACCTCTCATCATTCGTATCGAATGAAAGCGCAAACTCTGAAGCGATGATAGTGCCAATAAGCACTGTCTTTCCTGCACCCATAGTGAGAGCCAGAATATAGCTGGCATAGTTAAGATCGAGGGATTCTTTCAGGGTACCGTTTTGTTTAGCTACGTGGTTTAGGTATTCATCCTCACTATCAAAGTCTAAGAAATCTTGGCCAATTCCCACGCCAAGTGCATTAAAGCGTTCTGACCTTTTGCTATAAAGCTCTTTATATAGATCCAGAAAGCGTGGGGTTTGTAGCTTTACGCGCAAATACCAATAGGTCTCAAGTGCTTTAAATTGAGGCTCTCTAAGAAACTTGAGCGCACCGGATTCATCGCGCTGAAAAAGCAGTATCTCTGATACGGTAGCAAAATCACAGGCGTAATGATCATCACGCCACTCAGAGACTAACCCCTCAAGTTTCTCCCAAAGTTGCATATTTCTATTTTACTCTGTTGTTATCTGTTTAGGCAACTAAACTCAGAGCTTGCCGTGCATGTGCTCTACCATTGAATAAATCAAATATCTGATATTGCCGCCGGGCATTTGCTTACCTATCGCCGTTGATAGTTGGGAAGATTATTGACACGAACTCTTCGTCGGTCAGGTCCTCTGGCGGGCGCCACTAGTGGTCGCAATCATTGCAAAGCAGGAATTCACCGAAGTTTTTGACTCCATAGTTCCATCGATAATAATGCTGCCGATATCTGTTGAGCCACATTTGGGACACTGTAGATTCATAAGATTTATTATGACACGTTAGGATGATGGGAGGGCTAAGGTTTTATACCTTTGATTTGCGCCAGCCGGCATTGATGGCCTCTTGCTCGGTACAGAACCATCTTTCGCCTTTGCTGCTGCTAATAATTGTATCGTTGTAGAATTTTTGGCCTGGCATATGATAGATTTTCTCCCCCTTACTACTAATGTTGCCTTTAATTTTACAGCTCTGGCTGGCGGGCGGTGGAGTGACGGCTGGTTTTGGGGCTGCTGGCTTGCTAGAAGATGGTGCTGGTGGTGCAGGGTTATTAGAGTGCTTAACGGATTTTTTAGTACCTGCGCAAGTGTTTGGTGACCAGAGACCATGCTGTTTAGTGCGGGCGTACTCTTCTGTGCTTTTGTATTGTGCCTGTTTGGCATAGGGCGTTCGGTAGGTGTATTCAAATGCGTAGCCCTCTTCTATCATTCGGCGGCCAAAATCTGTGCCGCTATCAAACCAAATATATCTGAGGAGTCTGCCATATGCGTCTCGGTCGTCCTGAGAATCATCCTCCTCGAGCTGTATCCACTTGCCTGATAAAAATTCAACTGCCTTTGCTTTAGCTTCGCTTGCAAAACATTCGTTGCCATTAAATTCTGGACTATTAATACCGTAAATCCTGACCAGCTCTTCCCTGCCGTCTACTAGCGCTATGATTGTGTCGCCGTCAACTATTGCAGTTACTTTATGCCAGTAGTTTCTACGGGTTTCTTTATCTTTTAATGCCTGCTCCTCAGGGCTTAGCTGACGTGGCTCTATATCCTTCGGTTGCTCATGGGTCTTCTCTTGTTCTGCGACATGCGGTTCTGGCTGCTTGCTGGATTCTAGCTCCCTGGCTATCCGGGCCTGCTCTTCTTTGTGCAGCCTAGCCTGTTTAACGCTGGCGGGCTCAGTAATACCAGCTAATATAATAAAGATAACCAATAGCGCAACTGAATAAAGTGCTATGTGCTTACGTGTGGATTTGTCCTTTAAAATGCCCTTTAAAAGATGCGGCCGAAACATACCCACTACAAAAGCAATACTAACAATACATACTGCTATAAGCGTTAGATTATAAATTAGTTCACCCATTTGATTTCATTTTATCGTTGTTTGTCTATGTTCGCTAACTCGATGTAAAAATAGCTCGCAGGCACCCTATCTTTTAATAGTAGCACACTTTATATAATTTGTCAAGTAAATTTTTGATACCACCTCTGGTAGTAGAGTCAAGAGATAGTAATCAGCAACTAGAAACTAGGAAATAGTAGTGAAATATGAAATAGGAAATAAGAAGTATGAGGCTTCCTTCGGAAGCTAAAATAAAAGGTCTGACCCTAGCAGATAAAGATTTTACCGATTTTAAAAACTACTTCTTGTCTTGCCATTACAAAATATTCTTACTGCACAAGGTTCAACCTTGTACAGTAAAATGTCCTACCGCTATTCTGCAAAACTGCTGGCCCGGTCACCAGGAGGTGTATAATAGATAATATGAATGATGACGTCATCCAGGATTTGAAGCAATTTATAGAGAATACTGTTTCTCAAAGTGAACAGCGTATTAAGAGTGAGCTCAGGGATGACCTGGGCGGAAGAATAGATAAACTAGAGCAAAAGGTAGACAGTATACACCAGGACATGCAAGAAGGTTTTGCTGCTATAGGTGATGCGTTATCGGGTGTAAATGATCAGCTTGAAGATCATGATCAGAGAATATCCAAATTAGAACCAGCTCGCACCTAAACTCCAGGAAGTTTAAGAGGTGCGCAGTGCAACAAAGAATTACGTAATTAATTACGTAATTCTTTTTTTAAAATATCCAAATCATCTTTAGTGATTTGCCCACGGTCTTCCCGGCCATGAAAATAACTCCTGGTTTAGACGTTGTTCAAAAGCACAATAGAGAGCAAGGCGCTAGCTCACAAACTCATTTATTAAACTTTGTGGGCCGACCGATAGGGAGTCCGCCTTGCGTATTGTGTCTTTTGACAACAGGCTAAGCAAAGAGTTATTTTCGGCCTCGCTTTTTGGATTCCGTTTTTGGCGAACCAAAAATGGAATGATTTGGTTCTTTATCTAAAGAACATCTGGATTTGCTTCTTTATCAAAAGAACATAATGATGACCGGGCTATTTACCCCAAAAGAAAAAACAAAAAATTATCTATCTAAAATATCCCATTCCAGATCCGCGACCACAAAGATTCCGGATTCCCCGCCAGCATCTGCGGATCCTCGCTGGCATCAATGGCCGTGCTGGCCACGTTCTTATCAGGATCAGGGCTGATCTGCTCGCCCCAGACTACGAGCCGGTTGATAGTAGTGCCTGGTGGGTCGCAGGTAATCAGCGCCATGGTGCTTGTCTTGCCCTCTACGTCATTTAATACGCTTACCTCCGATGGTGAGACAACCCGCTTGTCAAACACTCGATAGACATAACGCACACCGTCTTTTTCGATGTAGAAGGTGTCGCCGGATTCGAGCCGGCTCAGCAGCACAAAGGCAAACTTGTATTTGCCGCGGTTGAGGATGTTGTTGCTGGAGTGACCGAAAATGGCGCCATTCCCTACCTGACCGGGCTGAGAGGTGGTGGCGTAATGCACCACGCCATCTTCTAAGGCTGTTTGGACCGCAGACTCTTCGACGGTGCCAAGATCGTACACTACCGGCAGTTCGACATTGATTTTTGGAATAATCAGCTTTGGCTCAGGGCCGACTTCGCCGCTGAGGCTGTCTGATATCAGCGGCGTTGAGCTGACGGTGCGGCTGGGTGTGATAAAAGGCGCGATAAAGCGCTCGTTAAAGAAACCAAACAGCAGCAGTAGTACGGTAAAGCTGCCGACGCCCACGCCGAATGCTAGGGATTTGAGGTGTTGCTTGCGGCTGAGCTTGCCTCTGGCTTGGACGCGATTGGCGAGCTGTTTTTTGAGGTCGGCCACCGTGTCGTTTTGGACTGATCTCTTGATGGGCTCTTCTGGGGGGCTGAACACGCCGCCGGTGAATGTGTCGGGCAGGGGCGAGGCAGGCTTTTCTACCGCTTGAGATTTGAAGTGGGGTTTGCTGCCCTGGGCGCTGTAAAATTCGTTCCAGACCTCGTGCTTTTCGCGATCGGGCAGGCTTTGGTAATAATTGTGCCATTCGGTCTGAATCTGTGCGAACGGCTTTCCTGATGATGCGAGATCGGCCATAAAGCGCTGGTGTTTGGTGCGCGTCTGGACTGGCTCCTGAATACTGTCGATAGCACCGCTGACAATATCCGGCTCCTCGGCATAGAGGCCGGCGATTTTATTGCGTATCAAATCCACCGCTTGATTGTGGTCTGCGGGCTCCTGCGGCTTTTGATCGGGATGGGATTGATTGCTCATATTCGACATAAGGTAGTCAGCCTGCAAGCATTATAGTATAATTCTCTCTGTTATTCGAACAAAACATATGCGTTTTGTTCGAATGGAATAAGCGAGCGGCGTTTGGCGTGCAAATCTTTTGCATTAGTGTGCCGCGGCAGTTCGCTGTACAGTGAATGGTAAATTCCTACCAGGAAATTTAAAGCATGGTTTTGTTGCCGGAGTGGCGGAATTGGTATACGCGTGCGACTCAAAATCGCATGTCTTTTGACTTGAGGGTTCAAGTCCCTCCTCCGGCACCAAAACTATGTTTTACCGGGCAGGCAGCGCGCATCCACTGATGCGCTTCTTGCGCCAAACCTTGTGAGCTTTACACCCGTGCCGAGTCGAGTCCGGCCCGCGGCACCACGTTGAAAACAGCTTCAGCTCCGCCCACTACCCTGCAATCAAGCAGCAGAATAGCAGGCAGGGTCTCACGTTTTTACTCCTATAGCATCCGATAGTTCGGTAGTTTTTGCTCCCCTGTCTATTATTCAATAGAGTCAAGGAGCTGCAGCGTGCGCGCCCGGAGCTGCTCATTAGAGAGGTCAAACTGCCCGCTGCTGCCAATTTCACGGATGTATTTGCCCATGTACGGATGCGCTTCATTCGGCAGCTGTAGAGTTTTTCGAATTGAAACTACTGAAATATCGTCATCATATACCTTTGCGCTTCTGCCCCACCTAAATTGAATCTTGTGTGCTGGCTCGAAGGGGTTTGCAAGATCGGTAACAATCGAAGCATCCCAGTTGCCTGTGCTGCCCTTTGCTCCTGTATCTTTGCGGGCCTGGCTGTAGAGTGCTGTTACGGGGGTCCAGCTTTCATCCCTGACAAGCTCCACCGCTGCCCGATTCAACAGAATGAAACCGATTGCTTCGCTTGCTGATCCTACAAAGCCGCTTACATTGAAGGGCTGTCCAGACTCTTTTGTTGCCTTTCTCTGGGTGTTGTGGTGGCTTCGGGCGGCTACAAGTGCACGGGTAACGAATTTCTGAGCTTCGTATTTTTCAGGCAAAGATGGGTGGCGATGCTCAATAAAGAGTTGTGTCTGTAGTTGGAGATTTGCAGTCTGCAGTGCGTAGTCTATTTCTGCATGCGGTCTTTCGGGTGTTGCATATCGACGGTACTTCTTTGCCCATGCTACCGCCTCTAGAAGCAAATCATCTCGCGCCGACGGATCAGCTGCAGTAAATGACAGTTCGGCCGCAGCGCCTAGCAGGGTTTGCAGAGCTCTTGTGCCCTTGAGTTTTGCCATTGAGCGGTAGGCATTATGTTTGGTGTTCCATGATGCATGTTTGCCCAGAAACTCAGCCTGGAGATTATTAAGATTAAGCGCGTTGCCTTTGAGTGCTTTGGCACGCACCTGGTTTCTCTCCCGGATTCGGCTGGATTTAGACATGGTCCTATTATAAAATAAACTTACAAAAAAGTAAATGATGTGGTTATGGCTTCGAAAGGTTTGCTGGGGTGCTGCATAGCATACACACCGGCTCTGGCGGCAAAGCTGGCCCGCCATATTTCATGATCCGGATCAAGCTTGGTGCTGCTTACCCTGCCCTGGTGTGCGACAACTATCTGATCCAGTTCCTTGGTGACGATAATGGCGCTATGGCGCAGGCTGAACTCATGCAGCGCCTGGACAAGCAGCAATAGGCCCATTCCGAGCAGAAACGGTGTCTGGAATTTCAGCGCGGTGCCGAGTTTTTGCAGCTGAGCCATACTGAGCACGATAATTGTGTGTTCGCGGTCAGCAATAAGCTCGGGCTGGTTATAGAAATAGTCAATAGCGTCACGAGTGACAGTAAGCGGGCCTCTGTATTTATTAACATATTCTTCTAAGAGGATGGATGTCTCGCTGTTGCGGCCAAGGTCACCAGCTATCACGGCCATATCGGCCCAGTTTGAATGAATCAAAAACTCATTGAGCGCATCACGGCCAAAGCTGCCGGATTTTGGTGTGCTGGGGGCAAATTCGGTGTTTTCTAGCAGGCTGCCGATAGTTTTCTTTAGTGCATCCGGCAGCAGCGTACGGGTAACGCCGGCCCCCGCCGCATCTGCTGAGGTATAGGCTTGCTGCACAGAAGAAAAGCCATGCAGATTGCCGCCGATTAGCAGCAGCTTGCCTGCCCGGGCTTTTGATTCCGGCCGGCTCCAGACAATCTCGTCAAACAGAGGTGTACTTGGAAGTTGTTTGTGCCAATAATCTTGCATCCTGCTCCTTAGTATCGATGATGGCTCTGTGCTTGGCAAGCGAGTCCGCTCCCTGTGCGCATAAGGAGTTCAGCTAGCACTCAGCTCGTTTAGCGTACAATATAACGACAATGCGCGTGTTGGTAGTAGAAGACGAGCCGAAGATTGCGGCAAGTATTAAAAAAGGCCTTGAGGCCGAAACATTCAGCGTGGATGTGGTGCACGATGGCGACAGCGGCCTGAGCTACGGCCGAAGTCCCGAGTATGACATTATCGTGCTGGACTGGATGCTGCCGGGCAGTATGGACGGCCAGGCAGTGTGTGAAGCACTACGAGCAGAGGGGGTCGACACGCCTATCCTCATGTTGACGGCCCGTGATGCAGTGGCCCACAAGGTGACTGGACTGAACAGCGGAGCCGATGATTATCTAGCAAAGCCTTTTAATTTTGATGAGTTGATTGCGCGGCTGTACGCCCTCCTACGTCGGCCGCGCAACCTACTTGGCAATTCATTAACGGTTGGCAAGTTATCGCTTGATCCATCTTCAAAAATGGTTGCCTATGACGGCACGAGTATTGATTTGACTTCCAAAGAGTTTGCCCTCCTGGAGTACCTAATGCGCAACCAAAACAAAGTCATCAGCAAAGACGAGCTGATTACCCATGTTTGGAGTGATGATGACGATGTGCTGCCAAACACCGTCGAAGTGTATATCGGCTACCTGCGCGCAAAAATTGACAAGACGTTTGGTACGGATATGATAAAAACCCGCCGTGGATTTGGCTACGTAATTCAGCCATAATAAAGTCATGTCGCTACCGCAACTCACTCTGCAGTCAGCTCGTGTTCGACTGGCGCTGACCTATTTATCAATCATTATGGCGCTGACAATCGGGTTTAGCACGGCGTTTTATTATCAGTCGATACACGCTGCAGACACGGGGCTTACTACACAGCTGCAAGAGCTCAAAGATAATTTATACTTCACGACCGCAGCTAGCCTGGAGCAGATTCACGATGCTGAGCTGAGCCGGTTTCGCGATAGCTTGCTCGCAAAGCTGGTTTTGTTTAATGGCGGAATGCTGGTGGTTGGAGCAGTTGCAAGCTATGTGCTGGCTCGCCGTAGCTTACGACCGCTTGAAGAGGCGCTGACCTCGCAAAGCCGCTTTACCTCTGATGCCGCGCATGAGCTACGCACTCCGCTCACCGCGATGAAAACCGAGATTGAGGTCGGTCTGCGCGATAAAAAGCTCTCTACCGCTGAAGCGCGGCAGGTGCTAAAAAGTAACCTAGAAGAAATCACCAAGCTCGAAACCCTGACGGCAGGACTGCTAAGATTGGCTCGGAGCAGTGAGAAAATCGATCGGTCGCACTGGCAATCATACAAGATGTCCGAGATTTTGCAGATGGCATACAGTCGGTTGGCTGACAAAGCCAAGACTCGCGGAATAAATGTGGTCCTCCCAAAGACCAAGGCCGTAGTATGCGGTGACCCCGATCAGCTGGTTGAGCTGTTTGTGACACTGTTTGGCAATGCTATCAAGTATAGTCACGATAACAGTCAGGTTCGGGTGAAAGTTCGCGAGACCGAGCGGCGGGTACACGTAGATGTTATTGACCAAGGCGTTGGTATTGCAGATATCGATTTGCCGCATATTTTTGAACGATTTTACCGAGCTGATCGATCTCGCACCCGCTCTGCAGCCGAGGGCTATGGCCTGGGACTGAGCCTGGCTGATGCCATCGCAACCGTGCACGGCGGCAAGATCACTGTCAAAAGTGAGTACAAAAAGGGTTCGGTGTTCACTGTCACGCTGCCAAAATAACGTCTATTGCAGCACGTAATGCTCGCCGGACTTTTGGAGCTCGTAGACAACATTTTTGCGCTCTACGACTACTTTCCATCCACGTTCTGTGGCTGTTTTGAGCAAACTTTGGTCCGGGTTGAAAGCAATCGGATTATCGACCATTTCAAGAAAAGCAATATCACTGCCCGTGTCGCCCACCCCCACGCTGCCTTTAGTATCTAAGCCGTGCTTTTTTATTAGTTTATTCAAGTGCTTTGCCTTGTCCTCAGCCGCGATTTCTTTATTGCCAGTAAAGACGCCGTTTTTTATTTCGTATGTGCTGCCGACAAAATCATCAAAACCATAAAACTCAGCAAGCTCCTCAACCATTTCTTTGTGTGACCCGGAGATAGTGATCAAAAAATACCCATCGCCCTTGAGAGTGGAGATGAGGTCGCGGGTGTAGGTATAGACCTGCTGTTTGTGTACGGCAACGGTTTCATGGGCTGCCTTTTCAAATTCCTTGACGGGCACACCTGATACGGCTGCGTTGTACATTTGTACCATATATCGCTCATACTCCTTGAATGCGTCCGGGTGCTCCCTGTTCTTCCAGGCCGCACGTATCTTGCGAAGCTCTGCATGCGCATTGTCGCCCAGGAGACCGCGCTTGGCGAGTGTGTTGACTGCTCCGTGGTAGAGCTGCCAGCGCAGCAGCGTGCCATCGATGTCGAATACCGCAAACTTGCGCTTGGTCATTGCAGGTCCTTAACTCCTAGTTTGCACAAAGCTCCGTACACGGCCTGCCTGGTGATGCTTTTTCGGTCGTACTGTTCGCCAGCTAACCAGCCGCTAAAGCCTATATGCGAGCCGGCTTTATCGATGTCGGTATTGGCTTTCATAGCCTGCTCCAAAGTCTTTTTCTTTTTTAGCAGCCTAATAAAGTTGTCTGGCAGCTCAAATTGCTGACTCATTCCCATAGCCAGCTCTCGACCGTTGTAGACGCCAGCGCAGGTTGCCTCAAACCATCTGCCTTTGATTGAGTAGCAGCCGCTTTCAACTGCTACGTAAAGAGCGAATTTCCCCAGCTGTTTAGACAGGGCGCGGGCATTATTTATCCTATTCTCTACGCCAGCTGTCATAGCTTGAAGTGCAATTGGCTGCTCGCTTACATCGCTGCTTACACTTATTCGCGGCATCTCAATTTGATAATGCTCATCATCATAATATTCCTTGAACGCTTCGACCGCGCCTTCGTATTTGGCGGGATTTTGAGTGACAACCAAAACAGATTTCATTAAAACGCTGCCCCCTTTAGTATCTCAACGTGCTTGCTGACGATTTTATCCTGTGCATCAAGCTCAAACTCGGCCTTTAGTTTTTGACCGGCTAGAACCTGAGGCAGCCAGTACGGGTCATCCGGCCACATGCTGTCGTAGGGTATGTCATCAAAGTTAAACCACTTGGGTGCCATTTCTTCGGTTTCGGCTGGCTGGCCGCGCCACTCTGTAGAAGTAAACACATGCACTTGCATGGTGTTTTTGGCGCCCTCGTGCTGTTCGTGGAAGACTATCTCTGCCATTTTATGATAGGAGATCGGTGTGACCATGATTTCTTCCTGGCATTCGCGCACCAGGGCTTGCTCGACAGTTTCGCCTTCGTCTAGTTTTCCGCCCACGCCGTTCCATCGATTGGCGCCAAAGCCGCGCTTTTTCATGGCTAATAAAACTTGCCTGTCACGGATTAGAAAAAGCAGTGTCAGCTGTTTCATAATTCAATCTCAATGCTTACCGGACAGTGGTCGCTGCCCATTTGATCCGGGTGGATCTCTGCTGATTTTACACGGTCTTTCAGGGCTTCGGATACCAGGAAATAGTCGATCCGCCAGCCGACGTTGCGTTCGCGACTACGCGCAAAATGACTCCACCAGGTGTAGTGGCCATTGCCCTGGGTAAACATGCGGAACGTGTCGACAAAACCTGCTGCCAGCCAGGCGTCAAAGCCAGCGCGCTCTTCATCGGTGAAGCCTTTTTTGCCTTTGTTTGGGCCGGGGTTTGCTAGGTCGTCTTCCGTATGGGCCACATTCATGTCCCCACAGTACACCACGGGCTTCCCAGAACCTTGCACCAGCTCAACCTGTCTGCCGGCAGAGCCGCCAGCCTGCTGAGCTTTCTGGCGCATATCCGAAGTTTCTTCTGTGCTACTCCCTTCACCGTACTTCTCTGTACGGCTCGGTCCGTTGCTCGCAGAAACTTGCGAATCTGCATCCAGATGCAAGGCTCTGGACATTTCGGGAGTTGCAGATTTTATGCCACTGAACCCAGTTTGTTCGAGGGCTTTGCAGTATAGCATCAGGGCTTTGTCCCATTGCTGGCGCAACGGTATACGGGTTAGGTCGTCTTTGGCGTTGGGCGTATAAGCAGTAACCACATAAAAGTCCTCATACTCGGCGGCGATCACCCTGCCCTCGTCATTGCTATGGCCGTAATTATCCAGTACGAGCCCTCCGGCTTTCACGAATTCTTCTGGGATATCATTGATGACGGCAATCGGCTTGGTTTTGGTAAAGATTGCCGTGCCACTGTAGCCCTTTTTGGCTTTTGACGAGTTCCAGTACTCTTCGTACTGCGGGAAGTCGATCTCTGCCTGACCCTGCTCTGCTTTTGTTTCCTGTAGACATAAGATATCCGGATCGTGTTCGGCAACAAATTTCTGCAACTCGCCTTTGCGCACTACAGCCCTAATACCATTTACATTCCACGAATAAATTCTCATTACTTCATAGTGTAGCAAACAAATAAGAGGTTTTTACCACGCAAGTAGGCTAAAAGTATTGAATATATAAGAAAGTATGTTATAATATAGAAATATGCACACCGTCCCGCAAATTTTTTCTACCGAGACCTTGCCTCTTACGAGGTATCAGCTTAATGCTGATGGTATCTACGAGCCAGAGATGGTGTCCGGTTTTATATCAAAAGCCTTTCCTACGAATGCCCGCGCCAGAGATGGCAGTCTCTTGTTTGGACTTTTGAGGGGCGAAGAAGAAATTGAGCAATCCCGGCTGGCAGCTGAGGCTGTTTTTAGGTGGCGGCAGCACGCTGATGAACCTGCAGTGCTTGATGCCGGTGTTTAAATTATCAAAACCGCAATCGGGGCTTGATTTGTTGCCTGGGGGTGATGTTTTTTCCCCTATTCGGGCAGACTTTGAAACTGCCTGTAGTGCATTGCAGGTCGAATCGTTTCGAAATCGTACCGTTGTAACGTTTGGAAACTTAGCAGTTACAGGCAGTGGAATTACGCTGGAGCCAAGTGCCGTCTCGTGGCACACATCAGAGTCTGGGGCGAAAGAAGCCCAAAATAGGCTGGTGCGTGACCACATCGATTTTATCCTCTGCGGCAAAATCAAAAGTATTCTCGAAGGTAAAATCCAGGTAGAGCCAGAGCCTATCGAGCTGGTACAATAGAACGCAATGTATAAACGAGTATTGTTGAAGCTGTCTGGCGAACAGCTGGCTGGACGCGAGAGCGGAATTGATCCAGAATTTGTAGCCTGGCTGGCAGATGAGATAAAAAAGGCCACCCAAACAGGTGTCGAAATGGCGATTGTGGTCGGTGGCGGCAACTTCTTGCGCGGTGCCAGTGTAGCGGCCGAGGGCCTGGAACGGCCCACTGCTGACTATATGGGCATGCTAGCGACGGTAATGAATGGTATGGCACTGGCTGATATGTTGGAGCATCACGGACAGCCGACGCGCATTCAGACAAATATTTATGTAAACCAAGTCGCAGAGCCGTTTATCCGCCGCCGGGCTATTCGGCATTTAGAGAAAAAGCGGGTGGTGATTGTAGCTGGCGGGCTGGGCAAGCCATACCTTACTACCGATACGGCGGCGGCATCCGTAGCACTCGAGCTGGACTGCGATGTGATTTTAAAGGCCACAAAAGTTGACGGCGTCTACAGCGCCGACCCGGAAAAGGAGCCAGCGGCTACCAAATTTGAACATTTGAGCTTCCAGGAGGCGGTCGAAAACCCACGTATTCAGATTATGGACAAGGCGGCTTTTGGCCTTGCGATGGAGCAAGGTATTCCTCTGATCGTGTTTGATCTGCACCAGGACGGCAATATTTTGCGCGCGGTATCTGGTGAGAGTATTGGGACCCGAGTCGGTTAGAATCAATGTTTCCGTGCTATAATTGCAGTAAAATAACCATAAGAAGGACGAATAAATGGAAGCAACAGAATTCTTTGATCAATATGCGTGGCTAGTAGGAATAGCAGTCGTATGGGAGCTTATATGGAAAGGCATGGCGCTCTGGCGGGCTGCACGCAGCAACGAAATCAATTGGTATATTGCCTTGCTGCTGATTAACTCTGCAGGCCTTTTGCCAATCCTCTACCTCAGATTTTTCAGCAAGTCCAAGTAGTTCCCCCAATTAAATTATGCAAAATTCCATTTTGATGGGATAATACAATCTAAATGCATAATGAGTGTGTTTCTCAACCTGTTGATGGCACGGTAGACGTGGCCTTGGGCGTAATATTGTCTATGGATGGCGTGACAAGAGTGCGCTTTCCGCGCCTTGCGCATACGGCAGAGCGTGTGGGATATCAGCTGCTCAGCAGGTGGGCCAGCCTTACGCGGCGCAGTTATTTATTTACTGCAGCACAACCCGATTCACAGCCACGATGGCAGCCAGAGCCTGCTACTGCACGCAAGGTGGGTGCGGGAGTGCTGTTGGCTGCGTCTTCATTCGTTGCGGTCACATCGGCTCCTCATATCGTGCATGCAGGCCAAGGCGCAGTCACGCACATACAAGAATTTGTTCACGACACCTTTACCGAGCCGCTTATCACGTTCCGCCGGCCGTAGCACTGACCCTGCGGTGGCTTTGGCTCTACGGGCTACATGGCTAGGTTGCGCTTTGCATCACGCTCTACATCTCTTTTTTTGATTGCCTGACGTTTGTCGTATTTGCGCTTGCCGCGACCGACAGCTATTTCTACTTTTATAAACCTGCCCTTGGTCAAAAGCTTGAGGGGTACAATCGTGTTTCCCTGCTGCTTGGCGGCAATAAGCTGGTCTAGTTCGCGCCTTTTTAGCAGCAGCTTACGATTACGGGTCTGGACCTCACTAGGCAGGTTGGCGGCGTTGGTTTTGAGCGGGGTAATCAGGGCGTTTACCAGCCAGGCCTCCCCATCTTTTATCTGTACAAAGGCTCCTTGCAGGCTGCCGTGCTGCTCACGCAGGCTGCGGGTTTCTGCCCCGGTCAAAGCAATACCAGCAGTGTACGTATCTTTGAGATCGTAATCAAAACTCGCCCGCTTGTTGCGGATTACACTAGGTTGCTTCTTTTTGGCCATAACTACTATATTCTACCCCTCATCTGTTATTTTGAACAGCAACAGAGGTGAAAAATCCCAGGCTACTTGACAAATCACTAAATGTGTGATACAATGAAAAGATAGGGTCTAATAACAAAAAACTAATCCTGTTTGAGGCGGCTGTTTTCAGCATCAATTTTTCTTAGTTCGGCCTTGGCGGTGTCCCAGAGTGCTGAATCATTGTGTGCTGTCTTGCGCCAGTACCACCATTCGACTCCCCACATATCAAAGGTGCGCATACCGGTTGCCTTGGCGTACTCGATTCGATCAACCAGCATCGCGGCGTCAAAGGATTTGTCCTGTTCGGCAAGCGGCGTGGCCTTCGTGCCGCCAAAGGAGCTTGGGGTCCAGGCTTCGGTTTGAAGCTCGTGCATAAACACGTCGCGTCCACGAGTGATTTCTGTCCAGCCTGCTCGAAATGCGTAATACCAGGCAGGAATCGGGTATTCAAAATAACGGTGAGTAATCGTTTCGTCCCATACGCGCTTATAGACGGATATTGCCCAAATGTCAGGCGTGGGTTCGCCGATTGGTGTGCCAATAGCGTTATTGCTCATACTGACTACCATTGGGGTATGGGGATCGAGCCTTTTGACGAGGTTGTATTCGGAAACCAACCGGTCACGGTTAAAGTCGTAACAAATCCCAAATGCCTTGAGGAAAAACTCGTTCTCTAGCTGGTAGCTGTGCAGGGCTGGGCTGGTGCGGTAGCGTTCGACTACCGTTTGAATAAAGTCCTCGAGCGGCTGATACCACGACTGTCCTGGCATCTCCTGAGCCCAGGTGGGCATGTGGCACTCCGGCCAGCGTGGCTGCCGCAGGCCGAGTGCCAGAGATACTTCTACCCCGTTTTCCTCGGCCATTTTCATCTGCCAATCGAGTTCGTCAAAATTGTACACGCCACGGTCTCGTTCGATGTCACTCCAGTAGCTGACCAGCCGGAGGCGCTTGATGCCCAAGTCATTAATAATTGCATCCAATGTTTCCTGTGGGTCCAAATCATAGTAACGGGCATAGTTTGGGATGAAGGTTGCACCGACGCTCAGTGGCGTATTCTTATGCTTGTGTATGTACCACTGAGCCAGGCCATACATGCCGCCTACCCCTAGGATAACCAGCGCAAGCAGCGTAAGCCCGAATCGCTGCCAAAACTTGGTCCGGACCGCCCAGGCTGTTTGACGGTACCAGAATACCTGCCAGAAACCAGCGTTTTTCGGCGGCTTTTTATAGCTTTCGGTATGTTTTATTTTTGGTTTGTTATCAGTTTTTTCTGGGCTGGGCATGGTAATATTGTACTTGAATAATGAAAAAGCTCACGCTTAGTATAGTTATACCAGTATATAACGAAGAAGACCATATAATTCCCTGTCTCGAAGCAATTTCTGCACAAACCGTTGCGCCGCTGGAAGTTATAGTGGTGGACAATAATTGCACCGACAAGACTATTCAGCTTGCCGAGCAATTCACTGGTGTTCGAGTCGTAAAAGAGGCTCGCCCGGGGATCGTACATGCCAGAAATGCAGGATTTGATGCGGCTAGAGGCGAGGTTATTGGCAGAATTGATGCTGATACCAGGCTGCCTGAATATTGGGTCGAGACAGCACTGAACCACGTTCGCACACATCCAAACAAGCTCCTTACAGGTGGCAGCTATATGTATGATTTTGCTTTCCCGAGGCTGCTCGGCTGGCTTCAGGAGCATTTTGCCTTTACTGCCAACAAGCTGATCATTGGCAATTACATTGCTTGGGGGTCTAATCTGGTGTTGACCAAGAAGATGTGGCTAGAAGCAAAACCTATGGCGAGCCTGGATACAAGTATCCACGAAGACATTGATCTAGGGATTTGCCTCAATAAGCTTGGGTATGAAGTGGAGTATGACAGATCGCGCAAAGTCGGAATCGAATCAAGGGTTTTTAGCGCAAAGCGAAACACGCGCAAGCAGCATCTTGATTATCTTATGATGTGGCCAAAAACATTGTATGCCCACAACATGAAGCGGGCGTGGCTGGGTGTAGTCGGAGCGTATTTTATCTATTACGCACTGTTGCCCGTAACGGTTTTTAACCGTCTGTTGGGTTATGCGCAGGCCTTGCGGATGCTGATTATGCGCACCTAAGCGGGGTTGGTGGTTTTTTTGTCGCCGTCCTGCCGGATGTCGCAGGCTCCCCACAGGCCCAGGTTGTTTTTTCTTGCCTGCTGTTCATAAGCTCTGAACTCCTCTAGCTTGCTGAACGGAAATAGTACGTACGCAAAGCCATAACCTTGACGGATGATTTCGGCGTTTACCAGGCGGCCGTCAGGCAGGTAGACGTATCTGAGCAAGCGGTTGTACCGGTCGCGATTGGTGTTGGCGGGATCGGCTTCCAGCCGTACAGGATGGCTGCCGATAAAGCTCTTGGTAAATTCGCTGGCAGCCTTGCCAAAACACTGCACGCTGGTGCGCGGGTCCTGTGTTTCGGGCGTGTCCACACCGATAAATCGTACGCGCTCAGTGACTCCGTTCATGTCCACGGTGATAGTGTCGCCATCTTCTACGCGCAGCACGCGGTATAACCCTGGCTGGGCCTGTTCGGCCACCCGCTGGGTTGTCTCTGTGGCAGTAGAAATCCAGCCGTAGCGTTCGCCTGCCCAGGCAACACCAGCGATACACAGGCTGATGCCGACGGTGAGGAGCTGTTTACGCCGACGCTTGGTGAGGAGCTTTCTTGCCATGTACGTCCCTACTTCTTTAGTTTGGGCTGATGGATAAGCACCGAGCCTGCCATCGCTCCGCCGATAAGCGCGGCAATTACCCCCAGTGATAGAGCTGTCGGCAGGTGGAAATTAAACCATGGATAACCGAGTACCTCGGTTGGTGCGAGGAATAGCTTGAGTCCTACAAATACCAAAAGCAGCCCCAGGGCATAGTGGAGCATCCAAAAACTGTCCTTTATCGATTCAAATACAAAATACAGCGCGCGCATGCCGAGTATGGCTGCGGCATTACTGGCGATGATAATAAACGGCTCGCGTGACACCGCAATGATCGCAGGCACCGAATCCACCGCAAACACAACATCGGTCGCTTCTACGGCCAGCAGCGCCATAAAGAGCAGTGTGGCGACGCGTTTGCCGCCGCGCTTTGTAAACAGCTTGTGCCCATCGAGCTTTTCGGTAAAAGGTATAATGCGCGTGGCAAGTGCATAGAATTTGCTTCGTGCAGGATTGAACTTATCTTTATCGTCTGATATCAGCATCCGGTAGCCGCTGAATAGCAGGATAGCCCCAAACAGCAGCAAGATCGGTTCGAACCTGTCGATAACCGCCAGTCCGGCAAACACAAAAACCGCTCGCATCACAATAGCTCCAATAATTCCCCAGAAGAGTACGCGGTGATGGTATTTGTCCGGGATGGCGAAGTAGCCGAGTATTACCGACCAGGCGAACACATTGTCAATCGATAGCGATAGCTCAATCAGGTATCCAGCAAAATACTGTCCGCTAGCCTCTGTGCCAAACGCGTTCCAGATGACAAAACCCAAGCCGATGCCCATCAGCATCCAGATGGTGCTTTGGAGTACCGAGCCCCGAATAGTCGGCTCACGGTCCCGGCGGTGGACCACCAGCAGGTCGAACAAAATCAAGCTCAAAAACCACGCTGCCAATAGCGCCCAATGCCACCATAGAACGTCCAAGTTTAGGACAAGTGATGATGCTGAGGAGTCTGCAAAATAATTCAAGATACTTTATAGTTTAGGTTTTTTTGGGTTTGATGTGCAAATTTCGGGGTGTTCTTTGTCTGAATAGCCAAACCCTTGTCTTCTTCCAGTGAAGAAACAAGCCTTTATGTTCTTTTGACAAGGAACCAAATCACTACTTTTCTTTAAAACATATTTCAATCCAAGCTAAAGCTTGGCTCGACCCATACTTTTTGATTCGGCAAAAAGT
>CAZXJN010000007.1:0-44695 GCA_964641015.1 uncultured Candidatus Saccharibacteria bacterium
CTTCTCAACAGATAGAGTATAATAGTCTACGTGATAGAACAATTACGAGGTGTTGTCGTAGAAACTATTAGAAATCTCTACGATACTGAGACTGAAATAACTTTTACCCGGCCCGACGAGCAGTTTGGCGATCTTGCTACCAATGCGGCACTGCAGCTGTCTAAGGTGGTAGGTAAAAATCCGCGGGAAATCGCCCAGGAAATCGTTGATAAACTAGACCGCGAATCAATTCAAAAAACAGAGGTGGCTGGTCCCGGGTTCATTAATATTACGCTTGAAGATTCGGCGCTGGTGCGTCTCGCAGAGTCTATTCCGGATACTCCTTATGCCGGCACCACGGTAGTAATAGAGACCAATAATCCTAACCCCTTCAAGGCGATGCACATCGGGCATGCCATGAACGCGGTTGTTGCAGATACCATCGCTAATCTAATTGAGGCTGGCGGAGCTACAACCTACCGGGTCAGTTACCACGGTGATGTCGGCCTGCATGTCGGCAAGAGCATGTACAGTCTGCTGAGGTATGTAGGCGGCAACCCTGAGAAGCTGGGTGAAGTTCCGCAGGCCGAGCGCAATGAATTCATGTCGCGGATGTACGCCGAGGGCTCTGCCGCTTATAAAGAAGACGAGTCGGCAAAGGCCGAGATTGAAGAGTTGGCCAAGCAGTCGTTTACCAGAGAGGATCCCGTCTATGCGGCTGTTTATGACACCTGCATGAGTTGGAGCTTTGAGCAGATTGATAAAAACGTCGCCCGCCTGGGCAACGTGCCAGTAAGGGAAAAGTTTTTAGAGAGTGATGCTGAGCACCGCGGCGTAAAAATTGTAAAAGACAACACCCCGGCAGTGTTCAAAGAAAGCGACGGCGCGCTGGTGTTCGAGGGCAGCAAGCACGGCAGCTTCGACAACGCATTCGTCAGCAAACGCGGCAATGGCCTGTATGCATCGCGCGACCTGGGGCTTATCCAGCTAAAGAACGAGCAGTACCACCCGGACAAGAGTTATATCGTGACAGCCGAGGAGCAACGCGATTATTTCAAAGGTGTGATTGCTGCCGCCGAGCTTTGCTTCCCTGAGCTAAAGGGTGTGACCGTCAATATCCCGACCGGCATGGTCAAGCTGACTACAGGCAAGATGAGCTCTCGCGATGGCGGGGTGGTGGCGATTGACTGGCTGTTTGATGAGATTGCCGAGGCAGTGAAAGCCAGGGGCGGCACGCCGGATGATGAATCAGTAGCGGCTGTGCTACGCTACCAGTTCCTGCAGGTCAGGATTGGCGGCGATATCGTGTTTGATATAGAAAATGCCGTCAGTATCCAGGGCAATTCCGGGCCGTATCTGCAGTATGCGCATGCCAGGGCACGCTCAATCCTGCGCAAGGCACCAGCTACCAGCTACCAGCTGCCAGCTGCCAATCTCCAGCCAGGCGAAAGAAGTCTGCTGCGTAAAATCAGTGAGTACAATGAAGCGGTAGACAAGGCTGTTGTGGAGCTGATGCCGCACCACGTTTGTACATATCTGTACGAGCTGGCGCAGAATTTCAACAGCTTCTACGAGCACAACAGGGTGGTCGGCGACGAGCGCCAGGATATCCGGCTCGGATTGGTTCAAAAATATGCTGATACGCTGAAATCAGGCCTGGAGCTGCTTGGTATCAATGCTCCGGAACAGATGTAAATAGCTGCATAAGCGGATAGGTTTGATATTATTATTCCAAAATTTTAAGGAGTTTGAATATGGCCGCAAAGAACGAAAACACCCCCAAAACAGCCAGGGAGAAAAGAATAGCCGCAGCCGCACGGGCCAAGGCACTGCGTGAAAAGGCCGCCGAAGCCAGGGAGAATTCCCGTATCGGTCGCCAGCTGGGCGGTTTTATGGATTTTGTCCGTACCCAGGGCGTGGTCGGCCTGGCCGTCGGTCTGGCAATCGGTACCCAAGCCGGGGCCACGGTCAAGGCGATAGTAGAGGGCTTCATCAACCCGATTGTGGCTTTCGTTGTCGGCAGCCAAGAAGGGCTAGTTAATGCCAAATGGAATGTTATTGGTCCTGATTCAGAAGAGATCGGCTACTGGTTTACAGCGGGCGAGCGCACGCTGGTTATCAGCTGGGGCGCAATCTTGTCATCTATGATTACTTTGCTGGCGGTGGCCGCAGTAATTTACTTTGTAGTAAAGGGATTAAAGCTCGACAAGCTCGACAAGCCCAAGAGCTAGGGCGCGGGCTTATAGTAAGTTAAGCTGCTATTTTTTATAAAGTTTCGCTTGGACGCCGGGCTCTCTGTAATAGGCCAGAGGCATACGAGAGGTAGCGGTGGTGTATACTAAGACCATAACCATCATAAAAATAGGAGCGAAAGCCTATGCACATCATCAAAATTCTCAAAAGAAGGGACGCCTCGTCTGTCGTAGTGGCAGTCGTGTTGGCGATTATCCTAGCAGGTGTTCTGCCAGTGGTCACAAGCGATCTTGCAACGTATCTTGCAGGAATTGAAACAGCCCAGGCTACGGAGTGGCGCGGGAACGTAGTACGTCCTCTCATCAGCGCCGCATTGCAGATCATTGTGTTCGAAGCGTTTCTGCGCCTTGTGGTGCTGGTGCGCCCGTACTTTGTACGTAAGAAGCGCTAGAGACTTGGCTATTAGCTCAAGGCTGCTAGAAATCACCCAGGTACAAACGTGTGCCTGGGTGATTTTGTTTGTATAATAGAAGCATGCAGCAGGGAAGCCATCTCACTGAAGAACAAAAGCGCGTGCTTATACACGGAGACACAGAGGCACCGTTCAGCGGTGCTTTTTTACATCACAAAGATGAGGGTGTCTACTCATGCGCACAGTGCGGTGCTGCACTGTTTCATTCTGCTACAAAGTTTGACAGCGGCTCGGGGTGGCCGAGCTTTTATGATGTCGAGCACAAGGAAAATATCAGGTTAGTCGAAGATGTAAGCCACGGCATGCGGCGGATTGAAGTAAAATGTGCTCGTTGCGACGGGCACCTGGGGCATGTGTTTCATGACGCGCCTGATCAGCCGACTGGCGTGCGGTTTTGCGTAAATTCGCTCGCACTAAACTTTAAGAAAGCAGGGAAATCATGAAGCTGTTCACCAACAAAGACGGATTTCGTATCGAGCTCCATGGACGTGAGCAGTTTTGGGCGTTGCGCGCGCATATAAAAGTGCCCGTCGAAACCATTACGGATGTCCGTTTTGAACCCCGGTTCCAGGATTGGCGCAAGTGGCAGGTGCGCATGCCAGGCACGCATGCACCGAGGTTGTTGCTGGCTGGTTCGTACTGGACCGAACTAGGCTGGGACTTTCTGTATATCAAGCGGCCGCTCAAGTTTTTGAACCCTATTGTGCTTGATGTGCTGGTTATTGAGACAAATCAAAACCGCTACGCGCGGGTGATTGTCAGCTGTGATGAAAAAGAAGCAAAGAGAATTATCTCGTGGTGGAAAAAGACCAAGAAGTCATGATGAAGCGCAGGCTGCTGAATTGGCGGCCAACGCGCCGCACAAGCATTGTGCTGATAGTATTCGGGTTGATTACGGCGACAGTGCTGTATTTGTTTTTTCTGGCGGTCCACACCTCTGATGCGCCTGCGCCAGAGCCTGACGGCGCACAAGGTATTCAGCAGCCAGAGCAAAAGTCTTCCATCCGTATGCTCGCAACTGGCGACTGGATCGCGCACGATGCTATCAACGAGGTCGCTAAGAGCGACGGCAGTTATGACTATTCCTCGATGACCAGCGGCTTCCGCCAGCATTTTCGCGAGTCGGATATAAATTTCTGCAACGTTGCCACGCTGGCTGGCGGCGAACAATTCGGCGTCAGCGGCTACCCGGTGTTCAATGCTCCTACCAGCTGGCTGGACGCCATGAACAGCTTAGGCTGCAACCTCTACAACACCGGCACCAATCACACCAACGACAAGGGTCAGGGGCCGATTACCGCCCAGGCTGATCATATCGATAGGCTGCCGGATGTGCTGGCGCAGGCAGGCGCAAACAGAAGCGCAGAAGAACAAAACAAGGTTCGCTATTTTGAGATAAGCGGCGTGAGGTTTGCGTTTTTGTCCTACAGCACCTACTCAAATCTTCCTAATCCGCAGTCTTACAGTTTGAACCGGTTTGACGATCAGCTCGTCACCGCGCAGATGGCAGAGGCGCGTGCACAAGCCGATGTAGTGATCGTGAGCATGCGCTGGGGTACTGAATATTCCAGCGGTATCAATGCAGCCCAGGAGCGCGACGCTCAGAAGCTGGCTGATCTGGGCGCGGATATTGTGCTTGGCCACGGGCAGCATGTGCTAGGGCCCGTCAAGCGGCTTGCGGGACTGGAGGGCAGGGAGACGGTTGTCTGGTATGGCCTGGGCAATTTCCTCAACGCCCAGCTCGAGACAGAGGCACTGACCGGTTGCGTTGCCCAGATAGATATCGATATTGCCAGTAAAAGGATTAGCTACATTTCGTGCTTGCCGTTTTATCAGCACTACGAGTGGTCGGCCGCAGACAAGGCAGCCGAACGGCTGCTAGTGCGTTCAGAGTTCCTCGTTATGCCGCTCTATGATGCAGCAGAATACCTTGCGCGACCGGATGCTCACCTCGATACGACAGTGGATACACAGATGGAGCGTATTCGAGGTATTATAAATACCTACACCGAAGTGCCTGTTCAAAACGCGCGGGATAATTAAGACTGCAATCGAAACGAGTTTGTCGTCCGGTCGTATAAATCATTGAGGAATTTGCTTTTTGTCTCAGCGGTGTGGCGCTCGGTCTCGCCCATATCTGTCAATCGGTCGGGGTGGTACTGTTTGGCGAGCTCGATGTAAGCTTTCTTATCTAATACGCCGCTGCGCCGCAGGTCAGTGATAGTCTCAATAATTTGAGCCATTTCTGGAATCGATAGGTCAGTATAGCGTGCCTCGTACTCTGTAATAACTTTGCCTAGCAGGGGTGCGAGTGCGGCGATTTGGCGCTGCCTGGTTTTGGCGGTATTTTCAGGCGCGTGAAGGGCGGGCTGTTGCGCACTACCATCGAAAAAAGCTCTATAGTGAGGATTATCAGTATTGAAATATGCGGTTACCTTCGTTCCAGTATGAGAATCCAGATCCATAATAGTCACCCCGCCGCCTGAGTTCTGAAGGGCAAAGTGCTCGTATGATACTTCGAAGTCCTCACCAAAAAGCGTGTCTGGGGGAATATGTTTTCTGCCAACCGGGGTGTAACTGCCTATCTCGAGGAAATCTTTACTCAATAGATCCCGGGGGTTAAACCGTTCGTTTACCAGGATAAAGCGTGATGTGTAAGGGGCCCCTTCTTCAAATGGCCGGAAAATAAAAGGATTCCTCCGATCATAAGGGTTCGGCCGAGCCTCTTTTGATTTATTGAGATCATAGAGCTGAAAGGTGTGTTTGCCCACCTGTATTTCGGCGAGCACCGAGAACGTGGGCAGCTCTTCTAGCGGGTGCCGGGGGTCGAGCACCAAGGGCTCGTCAGGCAGAAGCCGAAGAGTTTCCCTTACGGGAACCTCTTGTGCAGCGGCAAAATGTTCACTAAAAACTGGCATATTTATTTTGGCTTATTAACAATATAATTCTATCACTCTTGTGCTAAATTGTCAATAGTATTTTGCATCTACTCAGATAACAAGTATCAAATATTGATTCGATATGATCAGAGGTAGTCAGGGGCAGCAGGCAGGCCGAAAAACTCCTCTAGGGTTTGAATGCCCGTGTCCTTCATCTCTGTTGCCAGCTCTACGCCGACGTAGCGCAGATGCCATGGCTCGTAAGAATAGCCGGTAATATGCTCTTTACCTTCGGGGTAGCGGATTATAAATCCGTACTCATGGGCGTGCTCAAGGAGCCAGGCTCCTTCCGGGGTGCTTTCAAAGCATGTCTCCAGGTGGCAGGTGCCGCTTGGGCTGGTCGCATCAAATGTCAGGCCAGTTTGATGCTCGCTGGTGCCTGGGCGGGCGCTATAGCGGTCTGCGGCCGCCTGGCCGTCTTGGGCGACGTAGCTGTTATAAAATTGCCTCTGGAGCGTCTCAGATCGGTAGCCGCTGCCAAACACCAGCGTAACGCCGTCTGCACTGGCTGCGGCAAACATTTCTTTCAGCGCCGGGACAATGGTGCTGCTGGCTTTCATTTGCTCATTGCTGCTGCCAAGGCGCAAGCGTACGTCAGGTACCACCAAATCGTCAGGCACGTAACCGCTGGGGAGGGGACGGGTTTTATTGACGACCCACCAGATACTGCCAGGCTCATCTGTAGAATGTTTAGACTTGTCGAAAATACCTGGCGCTGACTGGCCGGCAGCTTCGTCGGCATGGTGCTGCTCGGTATGCTCGTCCTCAGCAGTTTGATTGTTTTGGCTGTCCTTTGGAAGGGGTTTGCCAGAAAACACGTCACGGAATTTCATCGCCCCAAATATCATCGCTGCAATCAGCAACACAATACCCAGCAGCATAAGCGCCTTTTGGCGCCCTGATATAGTTGGTTTTTTGATTCGGATTTTCTTCACTTGCATGTATTGTATCAAACTGGTACGATTGTTGGTTCTGCTTTGCCAGCAGGACAGGGTGTGGCTAGTGTTACAATAGGGGTAATTATATATTTTGAGAACCAAGACGGTCCCTACCAGGAGCGTATGTGGTAAGAAAGCGAAACAACAGTATAAAACATGGGAATAACAAACATTGTGCCTACAAAACTGCTCTGGATGGACCTGGAGTTTACCGGGTTTGAGTACGATAAGGATTTAATCCTGGAGGCTTCGGTAGAAGTAACGGATTTTAATTTCAACACGCTTGGCTCTTATGAGGCGCGGATAAAAAACAACCCCAAAGTGCTGGTTGAGCGCATGAAGCTGAACACATTTTGGCAGGATCATCCGGAGAATCGTGATAATTTTTTGAATCATAATGACGAAGGCAAGCCTCTGGAACAGGTAGAGAAGGAGCTGATTGCTTTTGTTGAACAGCATTTTGGTTCAGAGCCTGCGGTGCTGTCTGGCAACTCGATTCATTCTGATCGCGGGATTATCAAGGCCAAATGGCCGGCGCTGGATCTGCGGCTGCACTACCGCATGCTTGATGTAACCAGCCTCAAGATTCTGATGCAGGGCAAATACGGTATTGAGTACGAAAAGGCTAACAATCACCGGGCTTATGATGATATCCAGGAGTCTATTGCGGAGCTGCAATTCTATCTGGATTTCTTAAAGAATCCAGATAGAAATACTTGATAATTAATATTTAATATTTGAGTGTAAAAGCAAAAAGACCGCCGTATGGGCGGTCTTTTCTTAGATATCAGTTATCAGATATCAAACTATACGGTGTAGCCGTTTACTTTTCGTCTGCGCGGCGGGAAGACACGTAGTAGATAGTGCCAAGCACAGCTATGACGATTGGGATCCATAGGTACCAGCATAGGCCTAGGAACTTGCCGCAGCCGTTGTTTTCTTCAGTTTCGTTCTCACCTGAAGTATCAGAGCCGTTTGCAGTGTCTGTAGCCTGAAGCACTCGAGCTTCTGGCTCTTCAGCAGTTTGCTCTACAAGTGTGTCACCGCCACTGTTGTTATCAGTAATAGTGACGTTGCTTGTTGTGCTAGGGTTTCTGGAGGTTGACGCGGTGTTAATGTTTGGGGCTTCTTCGGAACCACCTGGGGTGTTTGTGAAGGCGCTTTCTACAGCCCCAACACTAACGCTTTTGGTATCTTCGCCTACATTGCCTGCGTCATCTGTAGCTCGGACCGTAATATTGTGATTGCCAACACCTAGGCCAGGGACATCGAAGCTGAATGCACCAGCTGTTACTACGGCTGTACCTTTGAGCACACTGTTAACCAAGATTTCTACGCTGGAGATACTTGGGTCATCAATTGAACCAGTGACAACAGCGTTGCTACCGGTATTTATCTCGTCAATATCGTCTACCAGTACTACTGGAGCGGTGGTGTCTACAGTGAAGTAGTCAGTCCATCCTGCGCTGCTAGTGTTGCCAGCCATGTCGGTGACTGATACGTGCGCACGGTAATCTCCGTCAGCTAAACCTAATGCGGTTACGTCGTAGGTTTTAGACCAACTGTTTGAGGTACTGAAAGGATTCGTTATCAAGTGGATGGTGGTACCGCCAAATCGGCCGCCAGTGCTCTTATTGAGCTGAACATACACGCGGTTTAGTGCCAGGTTGTCACTTGCTTCACCACTAATAATGAAGTTGTTGCCAACTACTCCTGTTGGGGCAACGATGCTAGTTACTGGAGCGACACTGTCATAGTAGTAGTGGACAGGCTTGCTCCATGGCCCTTTGTTACCAGCCTTATCAATAGCACGAACCCAAATAGTTACACCACCTTGTTCATCAGTGCCAGGCTTATGCTCTCTATATAGATTAGTTACATCTCTACACCCTACGAAGCCTGTAGCTGCTGGGATAGTAGGATCATCTTTACAAGTGTTTGTGCCGCCAAAGACATGTCCATCATCATAGTTGTAAGCAATTTGGTAATGGCTTACTCCATAGTTATCCGTAGCTTCTGTCCAACTATTTAAGATAGGGGAGTCCTTATGCCAAGTACGTGCGCCTGGGGTGATTATCTTTGGTGCGGATGGCGGAGTCTTATCAACGGTGAAGCGTACTACATCCACAGAGTCTGCAGCAGTCCTGTTGCCTGCTAGGTCACGAACTGCCAGGCGGATTTGATATTCACCCTCGTCAAGCACGCTTAGGTCTAGAGTGCGTGAAACTGGTTGATGAAGTAGTCCTGCAACGCTTGTCTCTCCGCCAGCTGTCCAGGTGCCAGGGAGTTTAATGCGAGAAGTACCGTGTACCTCACCATCATTCAGGTCGACAGTGCCATCATACAAATAGATGCTGTAATGGCTCATGCCAGTAGTGTCGCTCACGGATCCAGTTACGGTTAAGGTGCCGCCTCTAAAGACTGATCCATCAATAGGACTAGTGATTTCTGCATTTGGCGCTTTCTGATCGAAAGTTAGAGAGAATACTTCGCTACAATTTGATCTATTGCCAGCTGTGTCTACCGCTTCCACACAGAAGTAGTACGTACCTTCCTTGTCGTAAAAGTCTGTCCAGATTGAACCGCCAGTTGGTGACTGCGTGATATAGCTTGATCCGTCTGGGGTAGACCAGGCGTTAGATTGGCCTTCGTAGTAGCCTGGGATATTTGTCCAAAAGTGGTACGTGTAGTGGTCTACATCGGGATCAGTATTCTGCCAGGCTAATGTTCCTTTTTGTATATTGGTGTAACTGCCATTGGCTAGTGGCGTGCCACTGTCTGGTGTCCAGCTTAGATTTGTGGGGATTGCTGGAGGGGTAGTATCTTCTAGCACGTCAAAACGTGTCCAGTTGAAGCGCTCGTCTTTCTCAGCGCCGTATACCATGCGTACTTCTACATATTCATTTGCAGAGATTGTACGCACCTCGGTATCATTATTTAGACAAATATCAGGATACTGCCCATCTGTTATTTGAGTATTCGGATTAGTAGGGCTGACCACTTGGCTAATATCACCATCGGTACGATATTCGAAACAACTCGAAAAACCTCTTTCGCTCACAAATTCTAATTCGACCGATCCAACATTTTTACTTAGTTCGTTTACATGTGCCCATTTGGTAGGTGTTTTTGATTTGTTTATCTCGTTAGTACTTGGAGTGGAAAGCAGGTTCTTATTGTATGTTCCGTTGAAAGGAATTTTGGCGCCTGTAATATTACCACTTGGAGTAACCACTGTGGCGTAGCCAAATGTCGGTGCAGTTGTTAAGTTCCAGCTGTTATTGGTCATTGGTGCCCACGATGAACTGTCCGCCTCTGCATAAGTACCCTCAATTATAGGGAAGGGTACGGTTAGTGTCCTGGTGACGCCGTCATTTATATAGCTGGCAAGTTTAGCTGGATTCATTCGTTTGACTACATCTCCGCCATTTTCGCGCTCAATCGTTACGTATACGTCCGTTGCATCGCTGAAGTTTGAGATCCCAAACTCCATGAATATGCCGGAGTATTCTGAATCATTCTTTGAGACAAAGGCTAGGTTGGAAAGTACAGGGGGTGGCGGACTTACATGCCAGTGGGCTGCATAACTGTTTTCATTTAGGGTAGGAAAGTTGTCCTGGCCATAGTTATAACTATTGAGGAATATTTCACGAATGAAATCGCCGCCGCCAATAGCGGTGCCAACAGTAGTTCCATTGATGGAGTAAATATATTGCTGAGTAGTGGTGTTGAGGGTGATGCCAAGTGTCATCCATGTTCCATAGGTAAACGGCGTTGTGAGGTTTTCTTTCCAGCCGGTGCTGGTGCTAGAGTCCCAGATACGAAAACCTTCGTGGTCAGTAAGATTGCTAGGATTACTACAGTCGTCCGGATCACAGGCTTCATTATTAATAAATTCAATAATCCCAAAGCTACTATCTCTAGCACCAGAGCCGTTATCTCCGACTACCCATAGCCCAGCACGCACTGCTGTGTTTTGCCACGCTGGATCGATATAGAGATCAACTTTTACTTCATTGCCAAAGTTTTGAGCACCAACAGTCTTGATACCTTCAGTCCTCTGAAAAGTTCCAGGCTGGGTGTTTGAACTATCAACACCGAGGCGAGCTACGTTTGTTCTGCCAAATGCTGAAACAGAAGTAACTCCATCGGTAGGGAAGTAACGATCTTTTTCCCAGTTGGTGTCAAGCTCTGTTTGAGTAAAAACATTTGTCGAGGTGGCTGCGGCTACTCGCTGAGTTAATAAAATAGGCAAGGCCACGCCGGCGCTGTTTGCCAGGATCGCCAGGGATGCGACCAGGGTAGTGACCCGATCTTTTAGAGTTTTTATTCTCTTGCCATAAAGGTATTTCACACAGTTCTCCTATCTATGTTAACTCCAAGTTACCTAAAACTATACTCTCTTGCTATCAATATGTCTAATTGTCAAAGATACAATGTATAATAGAAGGACAGAATGCAACACAAAGTCGTAGAAGAATATATTTTGAGTATGCCAGGAGCTTGGCTGGATTACCCGTTTGGCGAGGGCGTGGCCGTATATAAGGTCGGGCCAAAGGACAGCGGCAAAATGTTTGCGCTGATACAAGAGGGCAAAAAGCCCGTCAACCTAAGCCTAAAATGCGACCCGCAGCTGGCAAAATTACTGCGTGAAAAATACGAAACTGTGATGGAAGGCTACCACCTTAATAAAAAGCACTGGAATACCGTACTGCTGACTGGCCAGCTGCCATGGGAAGAAGTCCAGGCGCTTATTTTGCATAGTTATATTTTGGTTACTGAGGGCGAGGATACTCACCAGCCTAAGATTTAGGCTACAGATGTTCTTGTGGTCAAGAACCAACCCCATACTTTCTTGTATCGACAAGAAAGTATGCAAAGAAACTCGGCCCAGGATGATTCTTTACTCGGCCTGTTGTCAAAAGACACAGTACGCAAGGCGGACTCCCTACGGTCGGGGCATGAAGTTTCATAATGGAGTTCATACCCTAGCGCCTTGCTGTCTATTGTGCTTTTGAACAACACCCGAATCAGGAATCATTCTGATGGCCAATTAAGACCAAGGATGCCCTTACGGGCGGTTTCTGTTACGTATTTAATTACGTAATTCTTTTAAAATAACAGGGGTAAATTTGTAATAAATAGGTAATCACTAATAAAGTTTCATATTCAAATTAGCCACGATCGTGGGTGATTTGAATATGTATAAATTTCATTAGTGGCTTCTCTTATACTCCATGTTTCTTATTTCATATTTCCTATTTTTGATAAGTGCTGGTTTATAAAAATAATATCCGCAAGACTAAGAAGGCTTGAAATAAGGTAAAAATTAAATATCTAAGAAGTTAAAACCGTCCAAACCAAAAATGCCCGCGGGGCGTCAGAAGAGGATTGTCCATTGCCTGGATTTCATCTTCTGACGCGCCCTGCGCTCCTTATGGCCCCTAGATGACGACAGGCTCGATAAGCCTAATGATGTCTAACGGCGTGACATGGTCGTGGTAGACCTCCAGGCCGTAGTTGGTTACGACTATCGCCTCAATCCGGTTATCGGACCGAAGCTGCTCGAAAACCCCCCTCAGAATCGGATGGTCTGGCACCGTATCGGTGTCTTTCAGCTGGTGCTGCTTGTAGTCAGACGTATTCACGATCAGGCCTGGGATAGAAATCCTCAGGCAGTTCGGTGTATCTGAGATGTAGTCAATGGGTATGGACGGTGACGCCGTTGTCACAGTCCTCCTCCTTATTAGGGTCGAATTGATGATTTGGACGGTTAAAGAGCCTCTTTCTCCATTGAAAGAACTCAAGTATATTCTAGCATCAATAATCAATAAATACTTCTTAGAGCGAGTCAGCCGCGAGTCATTAGGAGAAGTTTAAAAAAAATATTCCAGCAAGCTTATTCTCAAAAATTGGACGGCCGTCCAATTTTTGAGAATGAGCTTCGGATTTTAATCCTCACATACTCTAAATTATGCAGAATGTTGAACATTTGGCGCTACTCTGCAAGAGCGTCGTAAATTATCTTGGCAAAATCAGCAATCGGAGCAGAGGAGCCGCTGCCCTCGCCTAGAATAGCGACTGCAAATACGCGGCCATCCGGCAGGGTCATGATGCCGATGTCGTGGTAGTTGATGTCTTCGTTCCAGCCGACTTTGGTTTCCCACTTGGCCTCTGGTGCACCTCTGACCAGGCCCCGCCGCCATTTGTCATCTTGATTGTGCATTGCATCGCGCAGGAAAGCCGTATTTTCTTCATTAAGATCACGACCCTGGGCGATGTATCGCAGGATAAGTGCGCTGTCGTGCGCGGTGGTACGGATGCCATTGAAGTAGGTACCCGTCATACCCATGTCGGCTACCCGCTGGTTTAGCGTGAGTTGGCCGATTTTTGCCATCATGGCTTCGCCGCAGGGGCTGTGGGATTCGCGTATCATCATGTCTACACATTCCTTATTAGTGCGTCCATTCCAGAGGGTTTCATCTGCGTCCATTGCGCTATTTTGAATGTCGAGCAAGGCAAGGTATGCGACAAATTGTTTGTAGAGGCTGGCTGCAAAAAACTCTCTGTCATCTGCTACGGTCGCGATGGTGGTATCAGACTGCAGGTCGTGTATGACAATCCCAAATGTTGCAGGCTGCCCCTCGTTCCAGCTGTCAACAATCGGCTGCAGATTGACGGGTTTATAGCTTGATTCTTCAGATTCGGAGGTGCTTTCTGGAGTGGCGCTCGGTATTGCATGATCCGACGACGTATCCGAGGTGGTAAAAAACAATAAATACATCGCCACGAGAGCAGCTGCGACAAGCAGTATCAGGCCAAGCCACTGCCTGAGGTGAAGCTGCTTACGGTGCGGGGGTGTGTTGGACGTGTAGGGCATATTAATAAGTATAACGTCTAACTTGGTATACTGTTACATAGATGAAGGGGTATAGATATGCACAGGCACGCACTCGGTATTCACGCCGCTGGGCTATTCTTGCGGTAGTAGCGGTGCTTTTTGCGTCTGCTGTACTGTACTGGGTAGTAATCAGGGATAAAAACCACGACGATACCCAAAGCGTTACCATTGAGGCATCTGAAGAGCCAGCGCCGCGTCCGGTTGCGGTACAGGGAAGGTATTTATTCAACGGTACGATTGTGCTGGCGCGAATGGTTGAGCGGGCGGCGGGCAACGATCTAAGTCAGCCATTTTCACAAATGCATACATTCCAGCCGGAAAATTACGACACAATGACACTTGACTGGGAGTGTCCAACGACTGAGGACATTATTCCGTACCAAACCCAGGTGGATCGGCTGATATTCAATTGCCACAAGAAGTGGCTGCCAGAGGTAGTGAAGCATTTTGGCGTAGTATCGCTGGCCAGCAACCACACCAATGACCTCGGCGAAGCTGCCTACCAGGAGACACAGGCCAACCTAAATGAAGCTGGCATACAGACATATGGCAGCTACGACCCGTCAGTCGCAGAAGATGCGTGTGAAGTGATTGGTCTGCCAGTGCGGATACAAATGCCGGATAACAGCGAGCAGCCCAGCACACTGCCGATTGCGTTTTGCAGCTGGATGTACTTTGGCCGAGAACCTCGTCCGGGCGAAATCGAGGTGATGGAGCAGTTCGCCGAAATTATGCCGGTTTTTGGATTCCAGCATACAGGGGTAGAGTACCGTGCAGAAGCAGGACAGGATCAAATCAATGTTGCGCGCCGGATGATAGATTTGGGCGCGGAATTTTCTATCGGCAATAGTCCGCACTGGGTGCAAAACGGCGAAGTATACAAAGGCAAGCCAATATTTTATTCAACCGGTAATTTTATATTTGACCAGATAGACTATGAAACGATGCGGGGAATGAGCGTAGATGTGACAATGGACGTTCCGTATAGTGACACGGTCGCTGCCTGGCTGCAACTGGCTGAGGAATGCGACCCGCGCGCTCGGCACGATAACTGCCTGCAGATGGCGCAAGACCGCGGTCTGACCAGATATGATATCAATCTGACCTACGACATTGTGGGCAGCGCCGGAGGGTCCCGGCGGGTTACCACCAGGGCAGACGAAACGCTCCAGCGAGCCATAGAGCAGCGCGTGGGCTGGGACGCCATGCGGCGTGAATTGGGTCAGGACTAATTATCAGTCTGTTTGACGAGTAGGCGCGAGCCGGTATATATCTCTGACAGTACCTGGCGAGCTTGCTCGCTGTTCGTATTATAGGCGGCATCCAGTGCTTGGTTGTAGCTTGCTATGCGGGATTCGAGGAGTTCGGTCAGCGCCTCATCGTAGCGATTGTTCGCCGAAGCTCCTGACAGAATATCTTCGACGTTGGCGTTTCTCTTTGAGCTTGCCTCTTCTGGTTTGATTTTTGCACCTCGGCTACTGATAAGCGACTGCACCTGCTGCTGAGCAGTACGAGCGCTAAGCAAGGTGGTAGAGGCAAAGCCACGGGTATCGGTGCCTACCGCGTCTTTGCTGCCTATTTCGGCGATTCGAATCAGCTCCTGCTGTTCAGCGTAGACGTTTTTGAGTTCGCTTACTCCCGAATTGCCCAATGATGAAAGCACCGCCATGATGATGAGAGCAAGAGTAATGAGCAAAAATGCGACGCCACCGACGATAATCGCCCGTGATTTTGTAGTGCCCCCACTGAACAGGGACTTCTTTGGAGGGGGTGGCGGATCCAGGATAAAGCCATAGGGGCTTGGCTGGGTGGGCGGCTGCTTCATAGGCTCCATGCCGCTAGCTGTTCCTTCTAAGAGCGAAGCCAGCGCCGGTGCCCGTTGAAGACAGGGTGCTGCTTGCCTTTTTTAAACTAGCAGAGTTCATAACCATAAGCATAGCAAATCAGCCGCTACGAAGGAATGCATGCTCGCAAACTCGAGGCCTCAGACAGCTATTATTTTTTACTATAGGGTTGACTTTTTAACAAGCTTGTGCTAATATGTTCGCAAGACTGACAAACAAAAACTAAAAAAAGGACATGGTGTAACCACATGTATCTCTCACGATTTATATCGGTGCACATAGAAGTCATCCAGACCTATGCCTGGATGAAGCCAAGCAGTCTCCCGAGCTATCTGCCATATATCTATAGGGGTATTATTGCGTTTGCGACTGTAAACGCGCTGCTCCTGCTCGTGGTACATTTTCTCATTAAGCGCCGGCTTGAGGCGTTTGCGCGCGAGGCGAGCAGGCAGTTTCAGCCAATAAAGATCCGTATCTAAACATCCTTATGCTATGAGCTGGTTCGTAACGGTTATACACTAGGTGTATGGCTGATGCGGTCGCTGAAGTAAAAAGCAAGCTGTCTATCGAGGACATTGTGTCGGAATATGTCCAGCTGAAGCGTGCCGGTCGAAATTTTAAGGGCCTCAGCCCATTTACCAATGAAAAAACCCCAAGCTTTATTGTCAGCCCAGAGAAACAGATCTGGCATGATTTTAGTAGTGGCAAGGGCGGGGACATGTTTACTTTTATCCAAGAGATCGAGGGGCTGGACTTTCGCGGCTCGCTCGAACATCTGGCGCGTAAGGCCGGGGTGGACCTCGAGCAGTTCAAGGGTGCCAAGCGCTCCAATGCAAAAGAAAAAGAACGGCTGTATGAGGCGAATGAGCTGGCAGCGAAGTTTTATCAGGCACAGCTCAAAAACAATAAGCTGGCACTCGAATATCTTCTCAAAAAGCGCGCCTTTGCCAAGGAAACCGTTTTGTTGTTCAGGCTGGGATATTCGCCAAATACAGGTGATGCGTTGTACAAATTTTTGAATTCCAAAGGGTTTAGTGATCAGGAGATGCAAAAGGCCGGCCTGATTACCAAGCGGTACCGCGGTCCGGGCGATATGTTCCGCGGGCGGGTTATGGTGCCGCTGTGTGATGCTGGTGGGCGGGTGGTTGGATTTACGGCACGGCTGCTGCGTGACGATCCTGATGCGCCCAAGTACATCAATACGCCCGCTACGCTCCTGTATGACAAGGGGCGGCAGGTCTATGGTCTTCACTTGGCAAAGGATGCAATCCGAAAAAGCGGCTACAGTGTAGTGGTAGAGGGAAATCTGGATGTGATTGCCAGCCATCAAGCAGGGGTGACGAATGTAGTGGCGGCGGCCGGGACGGCGCTGACAGAGCATCATTTGCGTGACCTGAATCGTTTTGCGGGTGATATACGATTTGCATTTGATAGTGACCGGGCAGGGATTAATGCAACCGAACGGGCGCTCCCACTGGCCCAAAAAGTCGGAGTGAATGTAAGTATTATTACGATTCCAGACGGCAAGGACCCCGATGAACTGGTACGCAAGGATCCTGCGCTCTGGACTGATGCTATTGAGCGTCATCAGTACAGCGTTGACTGGCTGATAGATCGGTACAAGGCGCTGCTGGACATCTCGACAGGCCAAGGAAAGCGCAAGTTTACTGATGTGGTGCTGCAGATTATACGGAGGCTGAGCGATGAGGTTGAGCAGGATCACTACATCGGTGAGCTGGCGGATACGCTCGGTGTGAGTACCGATGCGGTTCGCGCCAAGCTTCGTCATGATACTAGTCCAAAGCCACGGCTCAAACAAGGCGCCTCTCCGCCCAAAACAGAGGACAAGTCAATAATTGAGCGTCGCAAAACCGAGCAGCACCTGCTGGCATTACTGCTGATGCAACCGAACCTTAGGAGCGAGGTGCCGCTGATAGAGCCGGCAATGTTCAATGAGGGGCCGGCACGCCAGCTGTTTGAGTTTCTTCAGGCGCATCCGGACTTTACGGGCGAGGGCAAAGACATGAAACCATTGCAATCTATCGCTGATTATGTAAAAATTACTATATTACAATTCGATGAACTTTATCGATCGCTCGAGATAACAGAACTTCATTACGAAGTCGCTCGACTGCAGGAACGCTTAATTGCGCACTACGTGAAACAGCAAAAACAGCTCGTGTCAGAGAAGTTAGAGACGGCCGATGATGCCGAGACCAGACGGTTGCTAACTTTTGATAAAGAGCTCAACAATCTACTTAGGCAAGTAGGACAAAAATAAAGTAAATGATAATTCGCAGTAAAAGTTAGCGAAGGAGCACTATAACCCATGAAGGATAAAGCAGCCAAAGAGCCTGATCTAAAAGAGGCGAAAGAAAAGCTATTAAAACAGGGTAGAAAAGCCGGCAAGCTCGACCAGCGGGATATTTTTGCGGCTATTCCAGATACGCCGGAAAACGTTGATCTGCTTGATCAACTGTATTCTGAGTTGGGCGAAGAGAATATCGAGCTGGTAAGCGCCACCGAGCCAAGCGTCGAAGATTTTAGTGATGAATGGGCGGGCGAGGATGGCGAAGAGATCGTAGTCGAGGATAAGGTCTACCTTGATGACATCGCTGACGACTCAGTGCGCCTATACCTGCGTGAAATCGGTAAAATTCCACTGCTTACCGCAGAAGAAGAGCTGGCGCTTGCTCAACGAGTAGTAGCCGGCGACAAGAAGGCCAAAGACGAAATGGCAGAAGCCAACATGCGCCTGGTGGTGTCGATTGCCAAGCGCTACGTCGGCCGCGGCCTGGACCTGCTGGATCTCATCCAGGAGGGCAATACCGGGCTGCTTAGAGCGGTTGAGAAGTTTGACCCGGACAAAGGATTTAAATTCTCTACCTATGCGACCTGGTGGATTCGCCAGGCGATTACTCGTGCAATTGCCGACCAGGCGCGCACGATCCGTATCCCCGTGCATATGGTCGAGACTATAAACAAGCTTCTGCGTACCCAGCGTCGCCTGACCCAGGATCTCAACCGTGAGCCAACCAATGAAGAGATTGCCAAAGAGATGGAGATCGATGTCGAAAAAGTCGAACACATCATGAAGATCAAGCAGGATATCTCCAGTCTAGATGCCAGTGTGCGTGACGACGAAGAGGACAGCGTGCTCGGTGACTTTATCGAAGATGAAGACACTGTCACCCCTGAAGAGTCAGCGGCCGGACAGCTGCTCAAGGAGCAGGTCAAGGGACTGCTTGGCAGCCTGACAGAGCGCGAGCAAAAAATTCTAAAGCTACGATTTGGACTCGAGGATGGCAAAAGCCACACACTCGAGGAAGTGGGGCAGGAATTTAGTGTTACCCGCGAACGTATTCGTCAGATCGAGGCTAAGGCGCTTGCCAAGCTTCGCAAGCACAAAGATTCTAAAAAGCTACTTGACTATATAAAGTAAGGAAACAGGTATGGCAACTCCTCTATATCGTGTATATGAGGGTGGGAGGCTCGAGGCAGCGACGGTGTACGTGCCGCGCGTACAGTCGGTCGAGTCACTTGCTGCTAGGCTGCACAAACTTTCAAAAGACATAGGGTCCATTGCCTGTACTGCAGAAATGCAAAAGGACAGCGGGGCTACTCTGGAGTTTGTAAACTATCCACGGGCAAAGTATCGGGATAGAGAGAGCGGCGCTATCCAACACCTCGCGCACCAGGTTGCAGAGGGTTTACGGGGATATGTGGAGCCGCCTATTCAACCTCGGAAAATATCTGACTTGCCGCTGGGCACACTAGTAATGGGGCGGCGTCGAGGCTACAGCGGGGAAGATATTCCTGCACAGAGCATTATTCGCACTATAGCTGCCCGCTCAAAACCCTCCAACCCTTCAAAGCCCACCGTTCATTCAAAAGATGTTCAGGTGCTATCAGTATCTGAGGACTATGTTTATAGCGAGCCAGCCCTTGAGCTTCGGTACACAAGTAAGATTGATTTGCCTATGCTGGCACAGGTAGCTTATGAATATGAACAAGAACGTTTTTCACTCGTGCTCCCCCGGCAAAAACGCGTATACATGATAGAGACAGAGCACTGCCAAGATCCAGATAGTTCACTGCCGTCGGTGCAGCTGACAAAAACCCGCCTCCTAGATAGAATGCATCGCCAGAACGTAGCTTTATCAAGTGAGGTGCTTGCACAAGACGACTGAGGAACAGGTTTAGTTGCCAGGGGTAAGATAGCCAATATCAAGCAGGAGGTTGTCGAGGTCTTGTAGAAGTGCAGCCGGGTCTTGATTATTAGTCAGGGTGTAATCGGCATTTGCAATTGGGCCGCCTTTTTCGATGTTTTCGATTTCGGCGTACTCACGCGCAATTACCTGTTCTTTGGTGAGTGGGCGAACGGGGCGGCGCGCAAGTCTTTCGTGCCGAATATGCCTTGGTGTAGACACTGCCACCACAAGAGCTTTATCACCGTAGTGTTCTTTGATGACTTTGTATTCGGTCCAGCTGTAGAGCCCGTCTGCTACCACAACATCATGAGCGGCAAGCAGTTCGTCAATCTTTGGAATAATACGGAGCGCTAGAGCGGCCATACCGTCTTTGGCACGAAACTCTTCGCGCACTATTTTTTCTAGAGCTTCAGAAGTCTCGCCGTTGTTACGACGCTTTGTCTCCTCTACAACGAGCCCCCCAAAGTACACGCTAGGGATACCCTTTGCCTCTAGGTGTTGCACGCAAGTGCTCTTGCCAGCTCCAGGCATACCTACGAGAAATAGCACTGATGGTGCATGGTGCTCTGCTTTATTCATACGAAAAGTATTGTAACAGGGAAGCAGGGAAAAAGGTATTGCGAACTCAACATTATTGACTTTTTCTCATTAATATTCTATATTTTACAAATTACTATGGCAGAAAAAATACCAACGTCCCCCGACTCAGACTACTCGTCCTCTGAAGTATTCACTGTACACGAGTCTGATGTAGAGGTGGCTGCACCGGTGCGGCTTCTTTCGTCTTTGAAAGGCGTTCCTGCATCGCTTGCAGCTGAGCGCAGACAAAATGCCCAAGAGATTGCCAGGCTTACCTATCAGGCTGTCCAGGCGAATAAAGCCATCGAGGCACTAAAAATCGATGGGCTCACTGGTTTGCCGAATCGAACGAGGTTTAATGAAGAATACCCTTTGCTATTCATGCGTGGTAATGTGACGCTGCTTTTTATAGATGTGCGGGGGCTCAAGCAGGTGAATGACGAAATTAGTCCAGCCGAAGGCGATATATACTTGCAGACCGTCGCACGGCTGATTACAGAAACTAAGCGTGCTGAAGACCGGGCATATCGAGTCGGGGGTGACGAGTTTATTTTATTAGCAAGAACAGACTCGGAAGAAGATACAGCTTCTTTTGCCCAGCGTATGTGGGCCGATCTGGAAGATAGTCTCACAAGGGAGTATAGGCTACCCGAAGGGTTTGACACGGGCGTGTACGTGGGTGGCGCCTCTAAGCGTCCTGATGATATGCCGGCTGACTTGCAGGAGCGTGCAGGTGTTGCATGCTCTATGGCAAAAAGACAGTCCAAGGCATAGATACAAAAAATATCGTAGCGTTCTAGGAAGTTAGCACACGCGTTCAGTAACTATTTTTACAGAACGGCGTTCTATGGTTATGGCTAAATGGTACGGCTAACTAACCAAAGAGGAGGTATCATATGATATCAATTCAGAAGATAAATCCGGTGGCGCGTGCAATCGTAGTCATTGGTGCGGTAATGGCGCTGGCAACCAGCGTTACGTTTGCGGCCTTGCAGGCGCAGGCAACACTCACCAACAACACGATCTCAACGGCTACAGCCGGACTTAAAGTATGGGATGGAGATAGCTTTGAATCAACTGCACCAGGGGTGAATGTAGAGGGGCTGATACCCGGCGACTGGTCAGAAAAATATAATGTTTACTTCCAAAATGACGGCGAAGGACCGCTATATTTGACGGCAACGGTTCCCGAGGAGCCAGCCCTGCCTGAAGGCATGGAGGACTATGGCTTTACCGGCTGGGAGAACCTAAAGGTAGCATTTACCGGCTACTGCGCGCCTGACTATAACAGTCATGACAAAAAGCAGCGCGGCTGGTACAACCGTGAAGACAAGAACTTTGTCGTAAAAACTGATATGGCAGCCCTGCTTGCGGGTGAAGTAGAACTGCCATGTGGCCCGCTGGCTGAGGGCGCAACCGGCGACTCTAACACGCCAAAGACTGCTGGCAACTACAGCATGAGCTTTAAGATTGCTGACGAAGCGATTACTGGCGACAGTGCAGGCGTAGGCAGCTTTGACATTGTATTTAATGGTTCATTGACCCGGTAGTTTACCAAGGACGCTTACATGGATTCATGGCGCACTGCAAAACAGCTTCTGTACCTAGGAATCATTACCCTGGTGGCGATACTAGGAATAGCGCTTTGCGTGCTGCTAATAGGGGGCTCTCAGCTGCTGTCGGTACAGAGCGGCAGCATGGAGCCGGCAATTAGCGAAGGTGATCTGATAAGCGTAAAAAGCACCCCTACCCGCGACTTGCGGGTAGGGGATGTTATTACTTATACGGCTTCAGACGGCAGCGGACAGATGATAACCCACAGGATTGTGGCTAAAACCAATGATATGGCTGGCCGTATCGTGACGCAGGGTGACGCCAACGAGACAGCCGACCAGTCTATAGTGCCGTCGCAGATTGTCGGGCGGGTTGAGAGGAGCGTGCCTTACGCGGGATTCCTAGTAGATTTTATCAAACAGCCGCTTGGTCTGGTGTTGCTCATATATATCCCGAATCTTGTAATTATTTATAACGAATTCAAAAATTTATCTTCACAGTTCAAGCGGTCGCGCCTGTATCGCGCCCCAGGCTATTCAGTTCATCCCGGAGCTACATCGTAAAATCCTAAACGCTCGTGTTTTTGTTCGTCTTAATAGACGCGTATACTACTTAGTATATGAGCGAGCGTAAAAAATTAGCCGTAATAGATGGGAAATCTGTTTTTTACCGCGGCTATTACGCGATGCCTAATCTAAGCACCAAGGACGGCGTGCCGACAGGCGGTGTGTATGGCTTTGCGGCAATGAGCCTGGAACTTATCAAGCAATTTGATCCGGACTATGTGGCAGTGGCGTGGGACAAACCCAAAACTAACATCCGCGGGCGCTTGAAAATTTATCCTGATTATAAGGCCGGGCGCAAGCCGGCCCCGCCCGATTTTTATGCTCAAATCCCCATACTGCACGATATGCTGAAGGCTTTTGGCTGGCCGCTGATTGAGCTGGATGATTATGAGGCTGATGACATCATGCATACGCTGGCCCGCAAGGCTGATCAGGCAGGCCTGGACACGATGCTGATTACGTCGGATTTGGACAGTCTGCAGAGTATAAGTGCTCACACGCATGTCTACGCTCTGAAAAAAGGCTTTTCTAATATCGAGAAATTCGACATCGAATACTTTGAGTCAAAGCACGGCATAGAGGTTGAACAATTTTTGGATCTAAAGTCGCTCAAAGGCGATAGTTCGGATAATTTGCCAGGGGTGCCGGGCGTGGGCGAGAAGACGGCCGTGCAGCTGTTGCAGCAGTTTGGGACGCTTGATGGTATTTACGAAAACTTGGCGCTAGTTAAAGATTCTGTGCGCAAAAAACTTGAGGCTGGCAAGGAAAGCGCCTACATGAGTAAAGAAGTTGCTACGCTTTTGGATGACGCGCCGGTTGAGCTGGACTTGAAAGCGATGGACACGCGCGATCTGGATGTGCATGCGCTGAAGGTGCTGCTGACGCAGCTGGAATTCAGAAGCCTGCTGCGCAACCTGCCTGAGTATATGAAAGTAGTTGATGACGACGGTGATGTTGAGCTGCCCGGACTGCAAGTGGCAGCAGGCGAAATAAAGCCGCTGAAGACAGTACTAGTAGACACTAAGAAGAAGCTTGATGAAATAAAGCTCAGCAGCGAGACGGTAATTCATTCGTTGTGTTCTGGAACTCACGGCCGGGGCCTGCAGCTGCTGGTGGTAGCCAATGAGAAAACAGCTTACGTGCTGGACGTGGCTAAGCTGGATCCCTCAGATATCAAATATCAGATATCAAATATCAAAAGTGTAGTCGGGTATGACATAAAATCATCGCTAAAAGCCCTGCTTGACTTAGGTGTGGGAGATTTGCCAAGCGTCAGCCATGACGTGCTTGTCGGCGCGTTCTTGGTGAATTCGCTGCGGCGTGAGCACAGCTTGAACGAGCTTGCTTTTGCTGATCTTGGCTATGAGGGTTCGAGCTTTGACGATATGTCGCCGGAAGACCTTATCACTAGAGCGGGCGAGCTAGCGGCCGTGATACTGGCGCTGAAGAACTTCCAAGCAGAATCGATGAGCGAGCTTACCCGTCTTATCCAGCTGGCTGATGAAGTGGAGTGGCCGGTGATTGCGGTGCTTGCTCGTATGGAGTATGAAGGAATAGGGCTGGACACTAAATATTTGTCCAAGATGAGCGATGAGCTGGCGGATAAAATCAGCGACATCGAGCAGACTATTTACGGGTACGCGGACCAGGAGTTCAACATCAGCAGCCCCAGCCAGCTGTCTGATGTTTTGTTCAATGGCTTAGGCCTGCCGACCCAGGCTAGCAAAAAGGGTAAATCAGGGCACTATTCTACCGCCACTGACGTGCTGCAGAAGTTAAAGGGCCTGCATCCGATTATTGAGGCGATTGAGCTGTACCGCGAGTACACCAAGCTCAAAAGCACCTATGTCGACGCGCTGCCAAAAGCCGTAGACAAGCAGGGTAGGGTTCACACTACCTTTAGCCTGACTACTGCGGCTACAGGCCGGCTGAGCTCGGTGGATCCGAACCTGCAGAATATTCCAGTACGGACAGAGCTGGGCAAAAAAATCCGCACTGCTTTCGTGGCCCGCCCGGGACATATGTTTATCAGCGCGGATTACAGCCAGTTCGAACTTCGGCTAGCCGCAGCACTCAGCGGCGACGAAGAGATGATCGAGGCGTTTAATAACGATCAGGACATCCATGTGCTGACAGCAGCCGCGGTTCTTAATATAAAGCCGGAAGAGGTAACCAAGGAGATGCGCTACCGGGCAAAGGCGGTTAATTTTGGAATTTTGTACGGGCAGGGGCCGCACGGGCTGGCGGCTGGCACGGGAATGAGCTTTACAGAGGCACGGGAATTTATCGCTAAATATTTTATGATTCGGCCTAAGCTTAAAGAATATCTGACCGGCCTGCGCACACAGGCTACTGACAAAGGTTTCGTGGAGACATTGCTGGGCAGGCGCCGGCCGACCCCGGACGCTAAGAGCAGCAACCACATGGTGCGTGAATCAGCGTTGCGCCAGGCGGTGAACATGCCTATCCAGGGCACGGCTGCCGATCTTACCAAGCTGGCTATGGTGCAGGTGCAAGACAAGCTGCCAAAGAACGCGAAAATGCTTTTGCAGATACACGACAGCATCTTGGTGGAGGTGCCGGAAAAAAACGCGGATAGTATTGGCAAAATGATGAAAGAAACAATGGAAGCGGTCTATCCGGATTTGGGCGTAAAGCTGAGAGTAGACGTAGAAACCGGTAAAAACTGGGGCGAGATCTAATGGAAAATGGTGTAGAGTCCAGGGATTTGTATTTTCTGGCGTATAAATTATTTCTACGCGATGGGGACAAGCTGCTTATAACCCATGATATTTTTGGCGCTTGGGATTTACCGGGCGGCAGGGTGAGGAAGAATGAATTTGATGCAGCGCCAGAAGTAACCATCCAGCGCAAAATAGAAGAAGAGCTAGGCAGTGATGTGCGTTATGAGATTGGGGAACCGGCTGTTTTCTTCCGGGTAGAGCGTCTGGAGCATAGCAGCCAGGAAATGGTACGGATATTCGACATTGGCTACACGGCCTTGTATTCAGGGGGAGAGATTCGCCTTGGTGATCATCATGATCGAATGGAATGGGTGGACGTTAATAACTTTAAGCCTGAAATTACTTTACTGGCGGTTGGCTAACCGGTGTGCAGGAATACCTGGAGAAGGTTAATCAATAATAATCACCTCTATTTATTGCAGTAGGGGTATTAGATTGGGCTGTCTTTCAGCTTTAACAGATAGCCAAGGTAGGCTGTGACAACGTGGAGGCCGAAACCGATGGCTAGCAGTGCAGCGTACAGCCAGAAGTTCAGCGGTACAACCGGGTAGGTGAATAGTACTGCGCCGATAATGTAATCTGTTTGGTCAAAGGGGAACCAGCTTTTGCCAGGCGCAATGCCTATCTGGCGCTTGAACATGCTCTCTAGCGCATCGCCGATCAGCGCTCCGGCGCCAAGCAGGGGGCCGATCACAAGCAGCGGCAGGCTGTTGAAGCTTTGGCCGCCGACAAAAATATCTGTATCCAGTCCCCTAAGCAGCGCCTGTTGTGCAGCTACGGTCGCTGTGGCGAATATAATTCCAGATAAGAGTCCGCGCCAGGTTTTGTTTTTGCCGAACAGGGGCTTTCCTCTTAGTTTTAGCCCAAAATCTAGCGGGGCTTTCCAGTCTTTGACCACGGGCAGCTTAGACACAAGTACGGGGGCCATATTGGCAATACCTGCACCCAAGAAAAACCATAATACTGCTAAGATGTCAGCACTGTTCATAGGGTTAGCCTCCGCTTGAGTCTGTAGTATTTTGGATACAATACTGCTTGCAGGTTGGGTTTTTTGTAGACTCTCTTGCCAGCTGCAACGAGTGGTGCCAAACTATTCTTAGTCGGAAGATCGGAGACAGCGGTATAGGTGCGGCCCCAGCCGCTTGATCCATGGGCGTCGCTGCCAGCTGCGCCGGGCAGGCCGTTTTTTTCTGCAAAAATACCTGCTTCGGCCGTCTTGCTGCCAACAAATGCCCGGCCGTTTATTACCTCGATAATATCAATCTGATCTCGTATTTTCTCTAGCTCCGTTTTTGCGATGCCGCTGCGGACTTTTTCGAAAGGGTGGGGAATATATACGAGTCCACCTTGTGATTTTATCTGGTCAACCGCTTCGCTCAGCGGTAATCCGGCCGGTACGTGCCTTTTCAGGTACAGGCCGATTATTTCGCCCGATTCGGTCATGATTTCTTCGCCGACGATTATCCGGCCGCCTAGTTTTTTATTCATCTCAACAGCGAACTCTATAGTGTTGTGATCTGTTATAGCTATTGTATCGAGCAGTTTTTTGTTCAGTGCTGACTCATACTGTTTTTCTGTCAGCCCGCCGTCTGGAGATGCTATGGAGTGCGTGTGAAGGTCGATTCTAAACACTATTTAACACTCGTGAGATTTTAAATAATCGGAAGAAAGCAGTGTAAGCGGACAGGACGGCAATAATGGCTACGGCAATCAGAATGTTGCTCGTGAGCAGGCCGATGACGAATATCAGCATCCTGATATCGAAAGAAGCTAGCCCGTCGGAAAACAAACGGTTTAGCTTGGCGTGATCGATTTTCTTGCCGCTGGTAGCGATGGCTGATTCGCCCTTGGCTTTAACGTAGCTGACACAAAGTGCCGCGCCACAGGCTATTACTGCAATAAAGGCCCATTTTTCGTCACCAGTTATGGAGAGGTAGTAGCCGGCGGCGGTGTAGAGCAGCACTTCTTTCATCCTGTCTGTAGAGGCGTCAAGCAGCATACCGCCGGGGGTGGATTTGCCCTGGAGCCGGGCAAGTTCGCCGTCCAGCGTGTCCATGAGCCCGAATACGATTAATAGCACAGCTGCAATTACTAGCTCCTCTTTTGCTATGAGCAGGGCGATCGGTACGTGCATCAAGAATCCTAGCAGTGTAATAGTGCTAGGAGTCAGTCTTCCGCCACTGGCTTTATCTAGAGCCCGAGCAATGGACCGCATGACTTTTCTAACGCCGTCTCTAGTGGTGTCTGCAAGTTTCATTACGTTAGATTATCTATCATTCCAGTGAGCGGCACAACTCAATCCCTATGTGCTATCCTTTACTTTGAACCAAGGGGGAGATAGTCATGGAAAAAATAAACATGAAAATCAAAAAGCTTAGTGATAAAGCCCAGGTACCGCAGTATCAGACTGCAGAGGCAGCTGGCGCCGACCTGCATGCATGCATAAAGGAGCCGGTCGTCATCCAGCCTGGTGCAATCGAGCTGGTACCGACTGGTATAGCGTTTGAGATACCGGTCGGCTATGAGGTGCAGCTGAGACCGCGCAGCGGCTTGGCGCTAAAACACGGCATCACGCTGCCGAACAGTCCGGCGACAATCGATAGCGACTACCGGGGCGAAATAAAGGTTATTATGATGAATCTAGGCCAGGAGCCGTTTCGCATTGAGAACGGGGAGCGGATAGCGCAAATGGTGGTCGCGCGGCATGAAACCGCAGAGTTTACAGAAGTTTCAGAATTGGGTGAGAGTATCAGGGGTGAAAACGCCTTCGGCAGCACAGGAAAGTAGCTTAGAAATATTTTCATATTTATCAAATATATGGTATAGTCATCTCTAGTAACGGAGTTTTTTGATTTGAAAGCAATTTTTGCGTTCCTGGGATTTGTAGTACTGGTCATATTTGTTGTGATTCTCATATCTCGAGGTGGTGGCAATCAAGTAGAGATTGAGCCTGTGCCGCATCTCGCCGAGGCTGCAGCATCTAACGCTGAGTTCCGGCTGACCGAAGCAGGACCGATTACAGCAGAAGAGGAGCACTTTCGTATTGCTATCACTATCAGCCGGGATAGCCGTGAAGTAGTGGTCTACCAGGGGTACAACGATGTACGAGTGGCTTCAAGGTCTTTTAGCAACAGCCAGGCTGCGTTCGAGGAATTTTTGAGTGCGCTTGACCGGGCAGGCTACCTAAACGAGCGCTCTACCAGCCTAGAGTCAGAAGCTGGCATCTGCCCAACGCGCCGCCGGCACGTGTTTGAATCCAACCAGTTTGATGAAGAGTTCCGGCGCTGGACCACGGACTGTCGTGAAAAGGGGAACTTTGGCGGCATCTTTGCAACCATCCGCACTCTTTACCGTAATCAGATTCCTGAGTTTAGCGAGTTTATATCTGATACTCGCCGCGCAACTGGTCTGCAGTTGTAGCGTACTAATTTTTTCTGCATACTATCACTCGTGATACGCGCAGTTATTTTTGATTGTTTTGGGGTGCTCGCAGAGGATGGCTGGCTGCCATTCAAACGCCAATATATTGGCGGCAACACTCAACTTGCTACAGAGGTCGCTGATCTTGGCAAGCAGAACGAGTATGGCATGTTGGACAACTATGCGTTTATTAAGCAGGCCTCAGCGCGTATCGGTATCGATGAGAATATACTAAGATCTGCAGTGGGGCGGCAAACGCCGAATCAAGAGCTGTTTGATTTTATACGAAACGAGCTAAAGCCTGCGTATAAAATTGGTTTGCTGAGCAATGCTAATTACGACGTGACCAAGGAATTATTCACTCCGGAACAAGCGCAGCTTTTTGATGCTTCGGTGCTGTCATATGAATGCAGGATGGTAAAGCCTGACGAGCGAATGTTTGAGCTCATAACAACTAGGTTAGGCGTAGCACCAGAGGAGTGCGTGTATGTGGATGACCTGGAGCGATATAGTGCTGCAGCTGAGCTATTCGGCATGCACGCGGTTGTCTACGAGTCACCGCAGCAGTGTAAGGTAGAGATACGCAAGCTCCTCTAGGCCTCCTCTTTGAGTTTTGCCTCGCGTCTTTCACGTTTTTCTTTTTCCTTCTGGACGCTTTTTGCCAGTGTCTCAAGCTTTTTAGCTAAGCGTTCTCGTGATGCTTCAGCTGCTCCAGACAAATTCTCTAGGTCCCAGAATTTCCATGTTTGCAAAACAGGCTCTACCACACGTTCTAAGAATTCGGTCTGCCCGTAGACACCACTTAGTGCGATTCTGGCTGCATGTCTGGTGAAGTTAGGAATCCCAGTACCGGGCATTTCAAAATTGGTGACAATTTCTTCCACGTCTTGTACGAAGCCGGACGGATCCAGTTGAATGGACTCTGTTGCGACGTCCCTATAAAACAGGAAATGAAAATTCTCGTCATTGCCGACCCGGTCCATTATTTTTTTACCGATTGTATCTACGTCGGATAGCTTGCTGCCTGTGTTGCGGTGCGCAACCCTCGTGGCTAATTCCTGAAGGGTGACATAAATCATGCCCATGCGGGCCGTATGCGGTTGGGGCACCTCTCCCTTGCTTACCTGAACCATTCGGGCATCTTCCAGGGCTTTTGGATCAACTGCTCGTGTGACAGTTAGGTAATCCCTTATGGCGATAGAGTGCCGTCCTTCTTCGGCTGTCCACTGGCCGTTCCATGCGCGCCAGGCTCCCTCGCCCGAGAACATGCGGTCTATATCACGGAAATAAAAGGGCAGGTTGTCCTCTGTGAGCAGATTCACGATCAAAGCACTTCTTACGTCAGGGTCTCGCACCACGGACTGTTCTTGCTCCCAAATGTATTCTTCGTCAAAATCTTCTCCTTGGCTGTAAGGTATGAGGAGGTGCGGATACCACTGCTTGCTCTTTTCCATGTGCCGGTTATAAAACTTCTCTGCTACAGGTTCGAGCTCTGTAAGAAATTGCTGTTCGGTTAGCTTTTCTGCCATCTAGCGTCCTATTCGTATAAAAATTTTCTTATTGGTATCGAGCTCTTTCTTGAGCTTGTGTATCTGCGGCCGCAGGCTGCCAGCCAGGCTTGCTGAGGAAGTGGTAATGGTGATGCTGTAGCTCTGGATAATTACACCGACGTCACAGCTGAATTTTTTTCGGACAAATGTTTTGATAATGCCAACCTCTGGCGGTTGGTCAAAATCCTTGGTACCGAGTATGTCCTGGAGGCTTTGCATACCTCCAGTATAAAGTTGAAAGTATAAAGTTGAAAGTACGACCGCATATAACAGAGCAATCATTGGTACAATGTTAGTATGCCGGAACTACCAGAGGTCGAAACAGTAAGGCGCGGCCTGCACAGATTGATTATTGGAAAACGTATTTCTTCGGTCGACTTTGATTGGCCAAAGAGCTTTCCGAATGCTCCGGCTGACGTAGAGAGGTTTATGATCGGTTCGCAGGTCGCAGACGTGCGTCGGCGCGCCAAAGTGCTGCTGATTGATCTAGATACTGATTACAGCCTGGTAATTCATCTCAAGATGACCGGCCAGCTTGTTTACGTAAAGAAAACCAGAAAGTCGAAGGTGGAAAGTAAAAAATTACAGGGAAAAAACTTCGCGCTTTCGGCTTTAGATTCAGAGCTTGGATCTGGTGAAACCAGATTCGGGGCAGGGCATCCAACTGATTCGCTGATTGGCAAGCTTCCGGATAAATCCACCCGGGTGACAATAGAGTTCTCTGACAAAAGCCGCCTGTACTTTAATGATCAGCGCAAATTCGGCTGGATGAGGCTGCTGCCGACCATCGAGGTGCCGAATATAGATTTCATGAAAAAAGTCGGCCCCGAACCGCTCAGTGATGATTTTACCTCTGAGGTGTTCCTGGGTCGGGTAAAAAGGCGTCCGAATAGCACGATAAAGGCCGTACTACTCGACCAGACGGTTCTGGCGGGAGTTGGCAATATTTATGCAGACGAAAGCTTGTGGGGGGCAAGGATTCATCCGGCTGAACGTGTCCGTGATGTGTCGGATGCCAAGCTCAAAAAGCTGTTCGAAGAGGTAAGATTCGTGCTTGAGTTATCTATTGAAAAGGGTGGATCAACAGATAAAAATTATGTTAATGCCGAGGGTAAAAAGGGCAGCTACATTGATTTTGCTCGAGTATTTCGCCGCGAGGGACTGGATTGTCCGCGTCATCCGGGTATTGCCATCATCAAAATCAAGGTTGCTGGGCGCGGCACACATATTTGCGAGCGTTGTCAGGTGCCTAGAGTAAATCCAAAAGCTCAGTAACCTTTTTCTGATTCGGCAGCCGGTAGCGAGCAGCTGTTTTTCCTGATCCTACCTTTATGGTGTGAGCAGTACGCGGCAGGGCTTTGAATGTGTCCTCATCAGTAAAATCATCACCTAGCGCCAGAATAAAGTCGTATGGTTTTTCTAGTAGTGATTTGGTGGCATTTCCCTTGGTGATGTTTGGTGATTTTACCTCAAGGATTTTGCTGCCCATGAAAAGCTTGAGGTCAAACTGTTTGAGGAGCGGCCGCAGGGCTGCCTTAATGATCGGAATTTGTTTAGCGGCAGCATACGGCTTTGCCATCCGATAATGCCAGACAAGCGAGCTTATTTTTTCTTCGACAAAAGCACCAGGGGCTAAAAAGGCATGTTTTTCGAGAATCGGCTGGACCGCGTCTTTCCACTCGGCAGCGTCCTCAGCCTGCACCTCCCAATCTCCGTCTGGGTGCCGGATAGCAGCACCATGCTCTGCTACCAGTGTTACCGGGAGGTCGCCAAGCCATATATCCAGGTCATTCTGACTGCGGCCGCTGATAATCACCACCCTGTTACGGGGGTTTGCCGCAAGGCGCGAAAGGGTTTTAATAAGCTTAGAAGGCGGTCCAGAGTCTTTAGGGTGATCGGTGAGCGGTACCAGTACGCCGTCATAATCAAGTAGTAGCAGTCGTTTTTGAGCTGATTCATAGTTTTGCTGCAGGGTTTTGAGGTGCTGCTTTGTCATTGCGTAACTTCGCTGTGACAGTGGTGGTTTTTTGAGCGTCGACATAAACCCGCCAGCCCAGTCGTACACAGTGTTGTCGGCAATAATATCCTGCATTGATGAAACGCGCGATCGAAGCTCTTTGGGCGGCATTTTTACAGCCTTTTTTAATGCAGTGACCAACGTCCTGGGCTGATCGTGCCGAACCATAAGCGCGTCCTTGAGCTCTTGGGCAGCGCCTGCTGTTTCGCTGAGAATGAGCATACCCTGGCTGCGCCCCTGGCTGGCAACATACTCTTTGGCAACGAGGTTCATGCCGTCGCGAATCGGTGCCACAAAACAAACATCAGCAATATGGTACAGGGCGCTAAGGCGCTCAAAGCTTACAGACGTGTGCAGGTAGTCGATTGGCTTCCAGGATTTTGTGCCAAATTCATCTGTTATGCGGGAAACCAGCTTTTCTACGTCAGATCTAAGTTTTTTGTATGCTTTGATGTCGCCACGCGAGGGAACTGCGAGCATCACCATTTTTACCTTTCCGTGAAGCTCCGGCGTTTCTTTTAGGAATGTGCGGTATGCCTGAAGCCGCTCAATGAATCCCTTGGTAGGGTCTAGCCGGTCAACGGTTAGAATAATCTTTTTTCCCCGGTAACGCAGCTTTAACTTCTGTATTTCACGCTGCACGCTTGCGGTACGGGCTGCGTATTTAAACTTTACGTAGTCAATTCCAATCGGAAAGTCGGCAACGCGAATGGCACGCTGATGATAGCTTAGTCCATCTTCAAGCTCAGTAGCGCTGGTATGCTCGATGGCGCTTGCGACAAAGTTGTCTGCATAGCCAGTCGTGTGAAAGCCGATAAGGTCGGCTCCCATCATGCCGCGGAGCAGGGAGCTGCCGTGTTGCAGTTTTGCAAAATGTGCAGCAGGCGGAAAGGGTATATGAAGGAAGAAGCCGATATTATTGTGCGGCATATGTTCTCTCAGTAGATTTGGCAAGAGCAGAAGCTGATAGTCGTGCACCCAGATGTCAGCATTATCATTACGGGCAGCTATGACTGCATCAGCAAACAGACCGTTTACCTCACGGTAAGTTTTCCACCACTTGTCTTGACGGGAAAAGTCAGCCGGCATCGCATGGAGAAAAGGCCACAAAACACTATTGCTGTATCCATTATAAAAATCATCAAGTTGGCTCTGTGACAAAAAAACCGGCGAACAATTGTACGCTGCTAGCTTTCGGACTATTTCTGTTTTTTCCGCTTCAGTAAGGTCATCTGATACAATTCCGGGCCAGCCAATCCATAAATTTCCGCGACGGCGCGCATACGAGGATAGTGCAGTGGCTAGGCCCCCAGCACTTGGAAATACTTCTAATCCATTCTCACCTTTTTTGATACTGACAGGCAGGCGGTTGGAAACAATAATCGTCTGACTCATGTCCACCTACTAGTATACCTCACTCTGTCCACTCTGTTATGATAGAGGAGAGATGGTACAGGTATTGAGCGGCCCGAATGATTTTATGCGAACCTCCGAATTGCGGCGGATTGTAAGTGATTTTGCTGCTAAATATAGTGATATGGCGGTTACGCGGATTGACGCGAGCGAGACGGACTATAGTCGGATTCTCGAAGCAGTTTCTCAACCATCATTCTTATCAGAACGCAGTTTAGTAATTGTTCATAATATTGCTGCAAATAAGGAGCTATCCGACTATATCGAACAATTTTTAGACTCAGTTTTAGACACAACCGACGTGGTACTGGAAGAGTCTAAATTTGACAAGCGTTCACTCCTGTATAAAGTTGTCAAAAAGCGAACAGAATTTGCCGAATTTGCAGAGCTTGATGAGTCCGCACTCGCCATATGGCTCACTGATGAGGCTTCAGCTCGAGGAGGTGAACTAAAGAGAAACGATGCAAGGTATTTGATTGAGCGGGCAGGCACCAACCAACTGGCACTAAGCCACGAGCTTGATAAGCTGTTGAGTCATGCTGCTGTGATCACGCGACAGGCTATTGAGGAGCTTGTTGAGCCTCTGCCCGCCGGATCGACGTTTCAGCTTTTGGATGCAGCCTTTGCGGGAAATAGAAAAGGAGCCAGCGAACTTTATCAAAACCAACGACTTCAGCAAATAGAGCCCCAGGCAATTATGGGTATGATTGCCTGGCAAGTGCACGTAATAGCACTTGTCAAAGCTCACGACGGTCTACCACCTGATCAAATCGCTAAGGAGACCAAGCTTAATCCATACGTCGTGCGCAAGACTTTGCAGCTTGTTAGACGCACTTCATTATCCGAAATTAAAAAGCTGGTGCAAAGAGCAGTGCAGCTGGATGCTCGTCTCAAGAGCGAAGCTATTGACGCTGATGACGCTGTCCAACACTTTTTACTGACTATTTAGAATGGTTCCGGCGTTCACTGGAATTTGCCCAAATAAGTATAAAACCGCCCAGATTAATGGACGGTTTAACTATCAAATATCAACTATCTGAGCCACGGGCTCAAATTATTTCTTGGTAGTTTTCTTAGCGGTTGCTCGCTGGCTAGCGGGTTTTGCAGATGCTTTCTTGGCAGCTGGTTTTTTCGCTGGTGCAGCTTTCTTGGCAGGGGCTTTTGAGGCTGTCTTCTTCGCGGGTGTTGGTTTGACGCCAGCCTTTTTGGCTGCAGCGGCGAGCTGGCGTTTCTTGCGGGCAACCTTGTTCTTGTGAACGAGACCTTTCTTGGCGGCCTTGTCCAGGTCGCTTTGAGCCTTGCTGTGGGCCGTGGCAGTCGGCTTCTTGACGAAGCTTTTGATCGACTCACGCAAAGAGCGCTTGGTTTTCGCATTGCGAATGGTAGCGGTGCGCGCTTGCTTTACGCGCTTTTTTGCTGATTTGATAATTGGCATTGAATCATTCCTTAAAAATTAGAGATTATTTTTTGCTCAAAAATTACTATATCACAGAGGTGCGAAATAGTCTAGACACGTAATGGGTGGATTCATAAAATCATAGTGGACTTTTTAAAACGTTTATGGTAGGATAATAACAGTAGTATACAAACATAAAAATATAAAATAAGATGGACACCGGCCAGAACCAAGAACAATCTCCAGCGACACCCAAGCAGCAGGTAGTAGAGCGCCTCAAGCAGGCCGCTAATGTGTTGGTGACGGTAAAAACCAATCCAAATGTCGACGAGCTTGCAGCAGCAATCGGATTCACGCTGATGCTCAACAAGCTGGAAAAGCACGCTACGGCGGTGTTCAGCGGCGAGGTGCCGTCAACGCTTGAATTTCTAAAGCCCGAGGAGACGCTCGAGACAAATACCGATAGCTTGCGTGACTTTATCGTAAGCCTGGACAAGAGCAAGGCTGACAAGCTGCGCTATAAGGTCGAAGAAAACGTTGTAAAGATTTATATCACTCCGTACCGGACATCTATCACCGAAGAAGATCTAGAGTTTACGCAGGGTGATTTTAACGTTGATGCAGTGGTAGCGCTCGGTGTTACTCAGCGTGAGGAGCTGGACCAGGCTATCATGACGCACGGGCGTATTCTGCATGATGCGACGGTGATTACCGTGACGGCAGGTCAGGACGTATCAGAGCTGGGGCAGATTAACTGGCAAGAGCCGGCCGCCAGCTCTCTTAGTGAAATGCTTGTGAGTATCAGCGAGGCTTTCCAGGGCGGACTGATAGACGAGCAGATTGCTACCGCATTCCTTACGGGCATTGTTTCCGAGACAGAACGGTTCTCTAATACCAAGACAACTCCAAAAGTAATGACAATCTCTGCACAGCTTATGGCTGCTGGCGCTAATCAGCAGCTTATTGCGAATGAACTAGAAAAAGCTGTGGAAGTTGATGTGCAGGCACAGGCGGCGCCTGAGGATGCGCCGCAATCAGAGGGTGCTCCAGATTCGGTCGCAAGTAGTGACGGTACACTGTCCATCAAGCACGATGCATCGCCTCCGAATGCACCAGAGCAGGAGACTGCTCCATCAGCCGAGCCGACATCAGAGACAACTGGTCCGCCAGCCGATTCAGAACAAGAGGCGTCTATTTTACCGCCGTCGGCACAGGGAACGAGCCGTGTGCTGCCGCCAGTATCTAAAGATACAGAAACACCCGATTCATTCAACCCGCTTATGGGTCCGCTCGGGGTTTCATCTCCAGGGCAAGCGGATCCGCCGGCTGCAGGTGCTCCACCAGTCGAGCCAGCGCCGGATCCCGCTCCGGCTCCACCAGAGCCAGCAGCCGATGAAAATGCGAAAGACACTAAAGCTGAAGACACTGAAGACGATGGTCAGATTCATATTGACCATGAGGGCAATTTGATTAGAAATGCAGCCTCTAAGCCAAAGCACAAGGTAATCCAGCCGCTCGCAAAGGATGAGGCTTCCGAATTATCGCAGTCTGAGCCTGCTCCAGAGCCAGCAAAAGAAGGCGTGTTGCCTCCGCCCCCAGAACTTGATTTGACGCCATCCAAGCCAATCCCTGACACTACTACTCTAGAGGAGCTTGAAAAGGCCGTAGATAGTCCGCATCTCCAGGAACAGTCTTCAGTACCAACAGGAGGGGTTGATTCGGCGCGTAGCGCAGTGGATAGCGCGCTAGGACAGGACGCACTCGGGTCACCGCCGACTCCTCGTGCAGATCTAAATGCAGCACCTCTCAGCCCGCCGCCTGGCAGTGGTGCGTTTGACAACTATCGTCTGCCGCACCAGCCAGCCGCACCGCCTCCTGCAGAGGATAAGGATTCGACTAATATAGCTCCGCCGCCCGTACCTCCGCCGATGCTCCCTTAGCGCACAAAGTTACTATATGAACTTTATCTACTGGAGAAGCTGTCTGGTATTCTAATTTAGGTAATGGACGGTATTTTACTTATAGACAAACCAAACGGTTGGAGCAGCTTTGACGTAGTTGCAAAAGTTCGTGGCCAGATCAAACGCGAAACGGGAATAAAAAGGCCAAAGGTGGGGCATACTGGGACGTTAGACCCACTCGCGACAGGTCTGATGATTGTAGTCGTCGGAAGCTACTGCAAGCGGGCTGGCGAATTCTCCAAATTGGACAAAACCTATGAGACCACTATGACGCTGGGGCAGACTAGTACCACAGGTGATGAAGAAGGCGAAAAAACTGCCGTATCTGACATAAAACCGTCAGAAAACGACGTCTTAGCCGCACTGGAAGCCTTCAGGGGCGAGATTTCCCAAGTGCCTCCTGCATACAGCGCTGTCAAAGTAAACGGCCAGCGGGCCTACAAGCTGGCCAGGGAGGGCAAAGAAGTCGTCATAGAACCCCGCCAGGTCACTATCTATCAAATATCAGATATCAAATATTCTTATCCGACGGTGAAGTTCACCGTCGGGGTGAGCAGCGGCACCTACATCAGGAGCCTGGTAGAGGACATCGGCAAGCACCTTGGCACTGGCGCCTACATGAGCGGGCTCCGCCGCACCCGCGTCGGACAGTTTGATATAAAAACCGCCATCAAAATTGACGGCGGTTTAGATAATCTATCCGAAAAGATCCAAACAGTTTAAGACTTCATCATTAGCGCATGAGCGATGATATTGTCGCCAGTGGTGTGCTTGTGTGAGCCAGGTCCTTCGTCAATGAATTCGACACGGAAACGAGGGTCGCGGATATATTCAACAACCTTTGGATCAAATAGCTTGCTGCCAGCGATGTGTCCAGCAGTAAATTCTATGTCGTCATAATTAGCGAGTGACTTTTCTACAAGTTCTGCGTACTGGGGGTTTGCCATACCACGGCCGAGAGCTTTATTATCTTTGATTATCTGAGAAGCAAGGAAAAACTTGGTAAAATCCGCTGCTTTTCTATCGGGGCGCATCGCTTCGGAAAGTGCAGGGATATTAGCGTCATGTATTGCATTCTTTAGGTTAGTGCCTGAACCCATGAAGTCAAGCTGGAGTTTAAAGGGAGTGGTTTGCTTGTTGGGCGATTCAATAGAGTGAACTTTTTGTACATTAAGTCTCTCTGACCCAACTGAAGCTACGCCAGCTACTGTTAGACCGCCAAGCGAGTAGCCGTCAAGAGATACAGCGCCAAGGTGCTTGTATCTTTGTAGAACTTTTTCAACAGAACGGGTTTGACCCTCGTAGAAAGGGCGCATATCCCCATCATGAATCTTTTTACGATCCTCTTTGCTTAAATCATAGGATTTCTCGCCAAGGCCGTTGTTCGGTAGTACGACTGTTACGCCGTCAGGATTATTGATCTCGTGATAAACATAAGAACGTAGGGCCATATGTGGTTTCCAGGCTTGCTGGTGTGGCAATGCTAGGACATTTATACCAGCCTCTGGATCGCCATCTTTATTAATAACCACTACACCAGGTTTTTGCTCGCCCATAGCTTTTTTAATAGTTTCCAGATTCGTGTTCCTATAGCTATCATGTACCTCTAGTACATGATCATCAACACGGTCCTGGAGTTCTGCTGGTACGACAAATGATAGGCTTTCTTTTGACATAGTGACACTATAGCATAAACATGACTAAAAATCAACCAAATTTCACTACTATTGTTGCATAACAGATAGGAGTGTGCTAAAATTGCCGTAACGCCATCATTCTCTTTAATGTAAATTGGAAGGAAAAGCATTGATTTCTACAGAGAAGAAAAGCAAGATTGTCGCTGATCTTGGCAAGAATAAAGAAGACACTGGCAACCCTGTTGTGCAGGTAGGTATTCTGACTGCTCGTATTACTGAGCTGACCGAGCATCTAAAGGTCAACAAAAAAGACCACGCTGCCCGCCGCGGACTGCTGCAGATGGTCGGCAAGCGCAAGAAGCTGCTGAAATACATCGCAGACCAGAATCCTCAACAGTATCTTGATACCATCAAGAAGCTGGGAATCCGCAAGTAGTTTGTACACTTCTAGGCTGCACACTAGCTAAGGTGCAGCCCATGAAATGCACAAATTAAGTAACCAGAACTTAGTAGCAGAGCACAGTTATACCGGCGATCAAGGCATTTCCGCGCGTATATCTGCACCTTGCTACTAAGTCTCTAGACTAGGAGTACTAATGAGTACTATAAATCCACTAAAAAAAGACATCATTACCGTAGAGACAGAGCTTTGCGGGCAGACATTGTCGCTAGAGATCAACCGGGTTGGGTTCCGCTCTAGCGCATCAGTTCTGGCCCGCTATGGCGAGACAGTGGTGCTTGGTACGGCAATGGTCGGCAAGGATCGGATCAGGGGGATGGATTATTTCCCGCTAAGCATTGACTATGAAGAAAAAATGTACGCTGCCGGCAAAATCAGCGGCAGCCGCTTTATCAAGCGTGAAGGCCGGCCAAGCGACGATGCGATTTTGATCGGCCGCCTGATCGACCGCCCAATCCGCCCACTGTGGCCAAAGGGCTACCGCAATGAGGCTCAGGGTATTGCGACCGTGCTGAGCATGGATCCTGCATTCCGCCCGGATATGATCGCGATGATTGCCGTAAGCGCGGCGTTCATGCTGACTGGCGCGCCATTTGAAGGTCCGGTTGCCGGGCTGCGCGTTGGTATGACAGAGGACGGCGAGTTCAAGGCCTTTATGACGTCTGAACAGCTTGATACAGGTAAGCTCGACCTGGTTGTTGCCGGCACCAAGGATGGCATCATGATGGTTGAGGCCGGGGCTAATGAAGTTTCAGAAGAAGACGTAATTAAGGCTATGGACTTCGCGTTCAAGGCTTTCCAGCCGGCAATCAAGCTGCAGGAAGAACTTGTTAAAAAAGCCGGTGTCACGCCTATGGAATACGAGCTGGTACTGCCAGACGAAGACATCAGGCAGCGGGTTGAGACCTGGGCGGCCGGCAAAATGGGCGACAACCTGCGGGCTGAGTATCCTGAGCGCAACCAGCTGGTACAGAATCTGCGTGAAGCTATGCACGATCATTTCGTGGCTGAAATCGGCGAAGAGGCTTATGCCGAGCTCAAGGACGAGTATGATGAAGCCTTTACTATGGCGGTGCACAAGGATGTGCGCGACGGAATCGTTAAGGAATCTATCCGTCCTGACGGCCGCAAGCTGACAGAGATCCGTCCGCTTAGCTCAGAGGTAGGGTTCCTGCCGCGGGCGCATGGTTCAAGCTTATTCACCCGTGGGGTCACTCAGGCTATGAATATTGTTACGCTGGCGCCGCTTAGCTACGCGCAGCTTGTTGATACTATGGAAAAAGAAGGCGAGCGCCGCTATCTCCACCACTACAACGCACCTGGCTGGACAGTCGGCGAAGTCCGCCGCCTCGGCAGCCCGGGTCGCCGCGAAATCGGCCACGGCTACCTGGCAGAGCGCGCACTAACGGCCGTGCTGCCAAGCGAAGCGGAATTCCCATATGCAATCCGCTCAGTTACGGAAATTATGTCCCAGAATGGTTCTACCAGCATGGCGGCAACCTGCAGCAGCTGTCTGGCGCTGATGGACGCTGGCGTCCCGCTGAAGCGTCCGGTCTCTGGTATTGCCATGGGCTTGATGATGGACGGCGACAAGCCGTACGTGCTGAGCGATATCGCTGACGCCGAAGATTTCGCGGGTGATATGGACTTTAAGGTTACTGGTACTTCAGAAGGCATTACCGCTCTTCAGATGGACATGAAGGTTCATGGCCTGCCGACTTCAGTGCTGGCTAAGGCGCTAGAGCAGGGCCGCGAGGGCCGTGCTCATATCCTGGAGCACATGATTTCCGTAATTGATACACCGCGTAAAGAAATGAGCCCGTACGCGCCGCGCGTTGAATCAATTCAAATCAACCCTGATAAGATTCGTGAAATTATCGGTAAGGGCGGTGAGACAATTCAGAAAATCACAGCCGAGACTGGTACAGAAATCGATATTAAGGATGATGGCACTGTAATGATTGCCAGCCCGGACAAGGCCAAGATTGACGCAGCTAAGCAGTGGATTCAAACAATTGTGGCTGAGCCTGAAATAGGTGCCATATACGAAGATGTGCCGGTAGTCAGCGTGTTGGATTTTGGCGCATTCGTGCAGATTATGCCTGGCAAGGACGGCTTGGTGCACATTTCTGAGCTATCTGAAGACCGCGTAGAAAAGGTAACCGATGTGGTTAAAGAAGGCGACCTGGTCACAGTCAAGTTGGTTGCCATTGACGACCGCGGCCGGCTGAACCTAAGCATGAAGCAGGCTAAAAGAGAAATGGGCAAATAGCAAGTAGCAAAGGGCGATGCAATAGCATTTAGCAAGTAGCGATTATGGCTAGCGAAAAAAGTGAAATAGTTGCGGCAGAAATGGTGGACCTGAGCGTCAGAACCATAAAATATACTGAGAGTCTTGCCTTGCCCAGGAGTGTGGCTGACCAGTTGATTCGATCAGTGACGAGTATCGGCGCCAACTTTACAGAGGCTCAAGACGCCTCGTCCAAAAAGGATTTTGTGAACAAAATATATATCGCCAAGAAGGAGGCTGCCGAAACAAAGTACTGGCTATCCATAGTTAGGAAGCTGATAGGCCAGAGCGATAGTGAGCTCGAGGAAATTTATCAACAGACGCAAAGTTTTTTGATGATGCTTCAGAAGATAATCAATACGTCCAAGGAGGGCAATCGCGATTAGCTACTTGCTAATACATTGCAAACCGCTATATGCAAATTGTTAAAGACAAGCAGACAGCTCTTGAACAGATTGCGGCAGATATTGTTACCAGCAATATCTGCCCAGATTTGGCCAAGACGGCCACGCAGCTTGTATTCGGAGAGGGTAATCCGGATGCGGATATTGTCTTTATCGGTGAGGCACCAGGCAAAAGGGAGGATGAAACAGGCAAACCCTTCGTAGGTGCAGCCGGCAGATTCCTGGATGAAATGCTTGAATCGATAGGACTGGGCAGGGAGGATATTTACATTACGAATATCGTCAAATACCGTCCGCCGAATAACCGGGATCCGCTGCCAAGCGAAAAACAGGAATTCCTGCCTTACCTGGCGGAGCAAATCAAGGTCATAGAGCCGAAACTAATTGTCACTCTGGGCAGACACAGTATGGAGGTGTTGCTGCCTGGGCTGAAAATTAGTGAATGCCACGGCCAGCCAAAGCGGTATAATGGACAGGTATACTTACCTCTCTTTCATCCGGCAGCCGCTTTATACAACGGAGGGCTGCGCCAAACCTTGCTAGATGATTTTGCCCGCATACCGGCTATTCTCAAGAAAATTAAAGAAGAAAAGGTTTAACCGCAAAAACTTCTATGTATTACGTTTACATACTACGCAGCTCGAAAGATAGGCAACTGTATGTTGGTTGCACGAAAGATCTTCAGAATAGGGTTCGAGAGCATAATTCTGGAGATGTTAGTTCAACCAAGCATCGTACGCCACTCGAGGTCATTTATTACGAGGCCTTTACGCATAGGCGAGATGCCTTTGCGCGTGAGAAATGGTTAAAAAAAGGGTGGGGTAGTAATCAGATTAAAAAAATGATCTCAAATACACTAGAAGTTTCGGCGGTAAAAAATCCCCCGAAACTTTCAAAGAAAGAGCCCATAACAATAGGAGATCTATAACTAATGAATAAGACAAAATTTAAATACGAAACTTTCGTTGAAAGTTTTGGAGGATAAATGAACAACAAACCAAAAACTACTAAACCAAGGCCGGGCGGCCAGAACCGCCGGTCAAACAACCAGCCATCCCAGAGCCGCAGCGGCAATGGCAATGGAAACGCAAACGGGATGAAGAAATCATCCCGCGGCGCAGCAATTCGCGCGCAAAAGCGGGTCAACGAAGACGCTACCCGCATGATTAACTCGGTGCTGGCTTCGCCTAAGACAGCTGAGCGTCCGCGGGCAAACAAAATCGACGACACGCCGCGTCTCAAGGTGATTGGACTGGGCGGCATGGATGGTGGTGGGTCCAAGAACATGATGCTTGTCGAGTACAAAAACGACGCGATTATTATCGACTGCGGTAACGACCTTGGCGTAGACCTGCCGGGTATCAACTATGCAATTTGCGACACGACTTACCTGGAGCAAATCCGCAAGAAGCTGCGCGGCTATGTGATTACTCACGGTCACTTGGACCACATCGGTGGCCTGCCGCACATCGTACCGAATTTCCCGGCGCCGATTTACGGATCACGCTTTACCATCGGCCGGGTGCAGGAAATCTTTGAAAATTTCGGCCTGCCGCTACCAGAAGGCTTTGAACTGCAGACAGTCATTATGAACGAAGATACGCATGAGCGGCTCAAGGTTGGCGAATTCTTTGTCGAGCTGGTACGGGTAACCCACTCTATCCCAGGCTCTACAATCGTAGTGGTAGACACGCCGGTCGGCCGGATTGTTAATACCGGCGACTTCCGTCTGGACCCGAATCCTTTGGATCATGAGCGTACTGATACAGAGCGTCTGCTTGAGCTAGGCCGGGAAGGGGTGCTGGCGCTGTTTAGCGAAAGTACCACTACTGAACGCCCAGGTCGTACGCCGTCAGAGAGTACTATCGAACAGAGTTTTATCGATATTATCGACCAGGCTCCCGGGCGGATTTTTGTCGGTCTGTTCAGCACCAACATGAACCGCGTGCAGATGATTGTAAACGCGGCGGTGCATCATGGCCGCAAAATCTCTATGGACGGCCGCAGCATGGTAAGTACGCTAGAGATGGCTGTACGAAACGGCTTCATGAAGATTCCAAAGGGAACCTTCGTGCCAATCAGCAGCGTGCCTAATATGAAGGACGATGAAGTGCTGGTTGTTTGTACCGGCTCACAGGGCGAGCCTTCTAGCGCCCTGCAGCGTATGAGCAATGGCGAGCACCGCCATATCAAGCTCAAGGAGCAGGACACGGTGATTCTTTCCAGCTCGCCGATTCCGTACAGCGGCAACGACGGCAAGATCCGCGCCATGGTTGATGATCTGCACCGCAAGCACGTGCATGTTTTCCAGCACATTACCCGGGATATTGATAATCACGGACCGCTGCACGTCTCTGGCCACGCCAGCGTCGACGAATACGCTGACATGATCAATATGCTCAAGCCGAAGTTTTTCGTGCCAATTTACGGCGACTACACGGGCAAAAAGTATCATATCGATATTGCTATCAACCAAGGTATCCCCAGGAAACACACGGTGAATGCCGAGAACGGTGAAATTATTGCCTTTACCCCGGATACTATGGAAATCGCTGGTGAAGTACCGCACGGCACCGTGCTTGTCGATCAAACTGGCGCGATTGTTTCCAGCGTGGTTATCAAGGACCGCCTGGTGCTGGCTGAAGAAGGCCTGGTGGCGGTTGTTCTTACTATCGACCGCAAGAACGGCAATTTGCTAACCAGCCCGGATATTATCAGCCGCGGCTTCATCTATATGCGTGATAACGAAGAGCTGATGAACGGCTTCAGGACAGAGCTTCGTCGCGCCGTACAGCAGCGGTTCAAGCGGGTGGATCTGGACCGGTTCAAACAAGAGCTTAAAGAGCATATTACCCATTACCTGTTTGAGCAAACCGGCCGCAGCCCGATTGTAATTCCGGTGGTTAATATTATCGGCGGCGGCAAGGCAGAGACTAAGACAAACGGTGGGCACGCCAGCGCCCAGGCCAAAAAAGCAGCCGAAAAAACCCCAGAACAGATTGCAGCCGAGCAGCAGAAGCGGTTTGAAGAGATGCGGGCCAAACTTCTCAACACTGACCAGCAAGATTAGTTTTTAACTTCTTGCAACCAAGAAGCAAGTTACTACTTTTCCTTGTTGAAAAGTAGCCAAAAAACACTGGGCCAAATCGTCACGTGACTTGGCCTGGTCCAAGGGCTAATAAATTTTGCCTGTTATGCTAAACTATAACCATAAACGGGAACAAATA
>CAZXJN010000008.1:0-42552 GCA_964641015.1 uncultured Candidatus Saccharibacteria bacterium
ACCAACCGCGTAATGACCAGCCCCGACGTCATCACCTGGACCCCACGCACGGCTGCCGAGAATAACCACTGGTACTCCGTCACCTACGGAGGCGGCCTATTCGTCGCCGTCAGCAGCGATGGCACCAACCAAGTCATGACCAGCCCTGGCGGCTATACCACGGTACTCAAAGTCGCTGGCAATACTGAGCTAACTGGCGCTATCACTATAAATGACGGCCTGCTGCATGTGAGAGGCAACGGTAGCAGTCAGGCTGCCCAGTTCGAAGGCCTGGTCGGCATTCAGGGCAACCTAAACGTCCAAGGCAACCTCAGCATCCAAGCCCAGTCGGACACTGACTACATCTCCCGTATATATAACACCAGTACCGCCGCCACTAACAAAGGTCTGCTGATCAGCCTCGGCAACCGTACCAGCACCAGCGGCCGCTTTATTGGCTTTAGTAATGCAGATGGCGTCGTTTCCGGCTATGTCCGAGCCGGCTCCAGCGTGGCTTATACCACCAACGGGGCTGACTTTGCCGAGTACTTCAGAGCTGATCCTGACGACCTGCCGCAGCCGGGTGAGCTCGTCGGTCTTGATCCGCAGCTAGCTCAAGGCGTAAAGCGCACTAGTGCAGCTGCCGACCGCAGCTTGATGGGTGTAATCTCCACTAATCCCGGCTTTATCGGTAACGGCCCCATTTGCCAGGTCGATGATGATGACTGTGAAGCTAACTATGAAAGGTATAACGTGCTCGTAGCCTTAACTGGTCAAGTGCCAGTCAAGGTCACAGCTGCCAATGGCGTCATCCAGCCTGGCGACTACCTAACTAGTTCAGACCTGCCGGGTACAGCTATGAAAGCCACTGGGGCTGGCAGGGTGATTGGCCGTGCTCTAGACAGTCATACTGCAGGAGAGGGTACTATCATGGTAGTAATTGGAGTCGAGTACTACAACCCTAGTGACGGCCAGCACCTGCAGGCTGATGGCTTTATGGTTAGCAGCTATGTCCAGCAAGGCCAAGCTGCCAGCTTCTCATCCCTCAATGTCTCTGGCCTGGCCACACTTGCCTCATTAACAGTCAGCGGGGATGCGATGGTGGCGGGCAGGTTGGTGGTGGCAGGCGACATCAGCGTGTCCGGCAGGATTATCAGCCGCGGAGCCGCCCCAACAGTAGAGGTGCTGGCTGCCGCCCAGCTGACAGGCGTGTCAATTAGCGGCACCGATGTGGCCGGGACCATTACATTTACCGTGCCTCACGTTCAGGCAGGAGCCTTGGGCAAAGGCGAAGTCTTAGGCGTATCATTTACTTCCACTTACACGGCTGCACCTCGGGTTATTTTATCGCCGGTTAATGACGCGGCCGCCAAGCTTGCTGCCTTTGCTACTAAAGCCCCAGCTGGATTTACGCTTCATATAGCTGAAGTTGCCGATGGGGGCGTCGAATATTCATTTGACTACATTGTGGTGGGTGCTGAGAACTAGAATAGAGCTGTACAGTATCCACTCAAGACTCCCGAACTGCTAACAGTCGTCAAAAATAGGATAATGTGGAGTGCCGTTCGGGCTGACTCCTGGCGTATGCATGGCGCGGGCACTAAGGGGTTAGGGATTTTTCGGGCGACCGGTATAATACATGCGTATATGGGTGCAAAGAAAAAAACCAACCAGAGCAAGGAGCCTGCAGCCTCTATGGTGGGGCAGGATAATTCTACAGCGCCAAAGCGTGTCACGGCTAAGAAAAAAGCGCCAACGCCTAAACCCAAAAAATCAGCCAATAAAAGTACGGCTAAAAAGAAATCTAATGCGGCCGAAGAGGCAGTGGCGGCAAGTGCCATATCGGGCTCAGAGACCGCGGTAGAGCCAGAACAGAAACTAGAGGCGGATCAGCCGGCCCTAGACCAGTCTGTCGAGAGCATTCAGCCAGATATACAGCCATCGCTCGGGGTCTATTTTAAGGCAACGGTGCAGGTGCTCAGAAACTGGGTCAGAGAGCATAGGCTGCGAACTGTCGTAATTGTCCTCGTGACCATTGCAGCTATCGGGGGATTGTCTATATTATTTCGGCCAAGTCCAGCGGCGCTCACCAATGACGATATTGTCGTGCAAATCAGCCGTGAGCTCAGTATCAGCGGCGACGGCAACCCGGTAATACTTACGGTGGTAGATGAAGACAAGGTAGAGCAGCCGTTTTTGGATCAGGCGCGCGATGGCGACAAAGTAGTGCTGTACTACAAGGCCAAAAAGGCCGTACTTTACCGACCGAACGAAAAGCGAATTGTACATCAAGGCGCTTATACTCCGCCCGAGGCCAAGGTGTTTATCCGAAAAGGCACCAACCGCACTGAGCCTCTAGATACTGCAAAGAGCCAGCTAGAGTCAGTCAGCGGCATTCGTATCGCCAGCCAAGATACTTCGCCAAGGCAGGACTATACAGGGGTTGTTATTGTTAATGTCACTGATCGCTACGATGATAAAGTACGCGAACTAGAGGAGCTGTTTGGGGTGGAGGCAACGCGTCTGCCGGCGGGCGAAAGTTTTCCTGACGCTGATATTTTGGTTATTGTAGGCGAGTAGCCGCTCCTTTTAGAGCGACCATATTTTCTTAGTATACATTATAACACACTTGTCAATATTTATCAAGTAACTCTACCCCTGTTATCTTGCTTTTGTGTTTCTGGCTGTGCAAAAAACCCTCAAAAAGACCCCTCTAACAGATATGAAAGAGGGCAAAAAAAGAGTACAATAGTCATAAGCGTTTGACTGGAGGGTACTTGAGACAGAAACGTGCAGCTTTGACATTACTTTCAGCCAGTGTTTTACTGGCAGCTCCGCTGTTGTTTGGAATCTTGCGTTCCGGGGCCGCGGCGAATACCGATAGCTTGCTGGGGTACTGGAAATTCGAAGAATCGCTGGTATCTGATGCAAAGGTTGACTATTCTGGCGATAGCCACACCGGGTCACCATCAGGAACGGTGCTGCCGCAGTACAGCAATGATACGCCGCCGACAAATTATGCAAACGGTAAAAGCCTGGTGTTTGGCAACACCAACAATGCGGTGAATATCGCAAGCACCGCGGCACTTGATGATTTACCGAACCTGAGCGTTAGCGCGTGGATTTACCCGACATCATATGCCGGGGAGAGTGCCCAGGGCCGGATTATCGACAAAACCAACAGCGTGAACGGCTGGTCGTTTTATGTAGACAATGGCGCGCTGCATTTTTATGCGAACTTTTCTACGTCAGCACTCCGCCGTGTGACAACTGCCACATTGCCGCTGGATACATGGGCGCACGTAGCGGTTGCCTGGGACGGCACAGCTGACAGCAGCGGGGTACAGCTATATATTGACGGGGTAGAGCAGACGACTTTCAGTACCGATGTCTCGGGTGAAGGGTCACGCATATCTGATAACTCCTACGGTATAATTATCGGCAATAATTCGGCGCTTAATCGGAGTTTTGCCGGAAATATCGACGAGGTCAGGCTGTATAACCGGCAGCTGCTTGGCAGTGAAGTGAGCGATATGGCTAATGGAAATCACCCGACTGCTACCTGGACGGGCGCGGTTTCGAGTGATTACGAGACTGCAGGCAACTGGAACATCGGTGCTATCCCTGACCCGTACGCTCATGTGCGCATTGCTCCGAGTGCGAACCAGCCAGTGACTTCGACGCACATTACCCTGGGCGAGCTAACAATTGACGCGGGTGCTCGGCTGAATGTACTCAATCACAACGTGACAATGAATGACGGCGGGGCGTTTCATAATAACGGCACCCTGCAGCTGCGCAACGCGCAGGTGTTCAGCGGATTTGCCAATGATACAGATTCAGGGACAGTGCTGATTACTCCGGTGGGCGACACAGCCGGCCTCAAGACGGGCGACGCGTATCACAACCTGATCATCAATGACAGTACGTTTGCTCACTGGCCTCTGGACGAGAACAACGGCACGGTGGCAGCAGATATATCAGGTTATGAAAGGCATGCAGACTATAGTGATGAGCCAACGCCGTCTACTGACCGGCCTGAAACCAACTTTACCAATAGCCACAGTCTGGAGTTTGATGGAATTGACGATGCGCTGGCTTTTGATGATCAGACCATGCCGGAGAATGCTACTTGGTGTGCATGGGCGAATCTTGCGGCGGGCGACGGGGTGATTCTGGGCGCCGCGGTACCAGGGCAGTATGCGCTGGCAGTATTTGAAAACGGCACCGAAGTCCGCGCCTACAATCAGGCGGATGGCCAGCAGGCTTCGTGGGAGGTTGATTCGGTCTATGGCAGCTGGAAGCACTTTTGTATCACGCAGACTGATCTGGGGGTGACCCATGCGCTTGCGCTGTATATAGACGGCGAAAGCCAAGGTGGAAGCGAGACATTGCTCGAGGGCGCAGGGCTTATTAATCGGATTGGAACAGATTCAAATGTGTACTTTGAGGGGCTGATTGATGATGTACGAATCTATAGCCGCGTGTTGACGGGCGGTGAAATCAACGCGATGGTGGCTGGTAATATGCCGGCTACGACTCTGTACCGAACGAGCCTTGGTGCAGCGGCAACCGTGAACGGGGATCTCGTTATAAATAGCGGTATTTTTGACGTCACCACGAGCAATTATGCGCTGAACATTGCAGGTAATTTTGATAATAACGGCGGCGTGTTTCAGGGGCGCAGCGGCACGGTTACACTCACAGGCGGGGATCAGCGAATCAAAAGTTCGACCACTTTTTATAATCTAACAAAAAACGTTACCTCTGCGGCGACGCTGAAATTTGGAAAAGGCTCACTAACCACCGTGACCAATCAGCTTACATTGACGGGGGCAGAGGGTGAGCTGTTATCGCTCAGGTCAAGCGAAGATGGCGTGCAGTGGTTCCTAAATCCAGCCGGATCCGAGACGGTAAATTACCTGGATGTAATGGATAGTCACAATATCGACCCGTACCCTGTTGACATTACCAACTCCAACACAGTCGATTCTGGCAACAATACTAACTGGACTATCAACGTGCCGCCGAATGCGCCTATTAATTTGGGCGGTGCGAACTATATAGGCGGTGGTTTTGTGGGCGATAGCACGCCGACGCTTAGCTTTGAACTGTCTGATACGAATCCGGCTGATCTGCTGCGCTATCGCATACAGATTGATGATGACAGTGATTTCTTATCGCCGATAGTTGACTATACATCTGATGCTGCAGCCCAAGGAGCGCGCAGCTTTACGGTGGGACAAAACTTAACCGATGATACGTATACGATAGGGTCAGACGGGATGTCGTTGCCGACGGGGGATTATTACTGGCGGGTGAAAACAATCGACAACTACGTCTCTCCAAATGAGTCAGAGTACACGGCAGCAAACGACGGGGCAGTGGCATTTCGGCTGGATGTGACGCCGCCCACAAATCCGGGTCAGCCCGAAACCGAAAGTTCGCAGACAAACAAAACTCCCACCTGGACCTGGGAGGCGAGTGAAGATTATGAATCAGGGCTGGGGTCGCCCACCTATACCCTTCAGTGGTCAAAAGATGAAACTTTTGCAACGCTAAGCTCTAACACCACGAGCAATACTTCGTTTACCCACGGGAGCAACCTTACTGACGGATACTGGTATTTCCGGGTGCAGGCTGTGGATGCGATGGGCAACACCTCAGAGTGGTCAGTCAGCGAGCCGCATTTGATAGACACGACTGGTCCTGATACCCCGGTGGCGCCTTATACTTCGTCTCCAACAAACTTTAATCAGCCCACTTGGAGCTGGTCGCCGCCGGTCGACGCAGGAATTGGACTGGCCGATGTGCCCTATACGGTGCAATGGTCTGATGGCTCGAACTTTCCTGCTGAGACAACGAATGAGGAGACCGTGGCAGCAAACAACTTCCCGCACCCAGAGGTGTTGACCGATGGCACGTGGTACTTCCGCGTTCGTGCGGCGGACAAGCTAGGGAACCTGTCTGCCTGGTCAGCGACATCAAGCGTGCTTATAGATACAAGCCCGCCCTCGCTGCCTGGACAGCCCTACACAATCAATAATCCGACCAATAACAAGACTCCTTCTTGGAGCTGGGACCCAAGCATTGATGCAGGGGTAGGCTTGACACCGACACCTTATACGATTCAGTGGTCAGCATTTGGTGATTTTACTAATATTGCCGGCAGCACCACTTCTGCTACCAATAGTTTTACCCATGGCGGTGAGCTGACTGACGGCACATGGTATATCCGCATAAATGTACGCGATCAATTAGGCAACCAATCTGCTTATTCTCCAGCAGGCCAGGTGACTATCGATACTGTGGCGCCCGATACGCCTGCTGCACCTAGCACCACCAGCCCCACAAATGACGATACACCGACTTGGAGCTGGCCGGTCCCTGATGATGTAGGAGTTGGTTTAGCAGATACGCCGTATGAAGTCGAATGGTCGTCTGATAGTGAATTTTCCAGCATCGAAGGCTCTGCCACATCTGATACCAATAGCTTTACGCATAGTTCGTCGCTTGCAGAGGGCGTGTGGTACTTACGTGTTCGCGCCACCGATGCGGCGGGCAACACGTCAGATTTTTCAGACGGCGGAGAAGTAGAAATTGATGTGACGCCGCCCACGACTCCAGGCGATCCATCCACATCCGACCCTATAAACGAAGATAAGCCCACCTGGAGCTGGCTGGTTAGCACGGACAGTGGAGTGGGGCTTGCAGCGGATGCCTACGAGCTGGAATGGTCCACTGACGAGAATTTTGACGGCGAGGTATTTTCAGACACTGCCGCTGCCAACGAATTTACGCATACCGACCCTCTCCCTGACGGCACTTGGTATATCCGTATCCGTGCCGTAGACCTGGTAGGTAATCGTTCGGAGTGGTCTGGTCTTGGCAGTAAAACAGTTGATATCGAGCCGCCAACTATCCCCGGGCAGCCCGCCACTGAAACACCCACCGCCAACAACATGCCCACTTGGACGTGGACAGAAAGCACTGACGCCGGTATGGGTCTGCACGATTTGCCTTACATGATCGAATGGTCGCAGGACGAGAATTTTGAATCAGGTACAGTACACACCGACACGATTGCTGCCAACGAATTTACCCACCCTGATCCGCTAGCCGACGGCACCTGGTACTTCCGTGTTCGTGCAGCCGATGACGTAGGAAATATTTCTGACTACAGCCCGGTAGGTGAAGCGGTGATAGATGCGACTGCACCCAGTATTCCTGGCGCGCCTGCTACGGCTACGCCTACTAATGATGACAGCCCGACCTGGACATGGAACGCGAGTTCGGATGGCGCGGGCACAGGGCTTGCAGCGGATGCCTACGAGCTGCAATGGTCGCAGGACGAAGATTTTGACGGCGAGGTATTTTCAGACACTGCCGCTGCCAACGAATTTACCCACACCGATCCTCTCCCTGACGGAACTTGGCACATCCGTATTCGTGCTGTAGACGCGGTAGGTAACCGTTCGGAGTGGTCTGACGGCGGCAGCGTCGAAGTAGATGATACGCCGCCGAGCATTCCTGGTGCGCCAGGAACCGCGACGCCTACTAACGACAATAAGCCGACCTGGACATGGAGCGCGAGCTCTGATAATGGCGTTGGACCTCGTGATCCATTTTATGATGTGCAATGGTCGCAGGACGAAGATTTTGACGATGGCGGCATGTATTCTGTACAAATAAGCGACGAGCAGTTTACCCACACCGACCCGCTGGCTGACGGTACTTGGTATTTCCGCGTGCGGGCAGTGGACGCACTGCTCAACACCTCTGATTATTCGCCGGTTGGCAGCGTGCTGATCGCTACTGCTGGACCATCAATTCCCGGCCAGCCAGCTGCGCCGACGCCCACTACTGACACCACGCCGACATGGACCTGGGATCCAAGTAGTGTCGCTGAAGGCTTAGGCAATCCTACGTACCATCTAGAGTGGTCAACCGACAGTGATTTTTTGATAAACGTACAAACCCATTCCACTCAGAATACGAGCTTTACCCATGCTGACAACCTTGATGACGGGGTGTGGTATCTGCGGCTGCGCGCTGAGGATGATACCAATGTATTTTCACTTTACTCATCAGTAGGTATGGTGCATGTCGATACGACAGCACCCACTATACCGGACGATGTCGTTTCGAGCACGCCCACTAGTAGCCGCACCCCCACCTGGATATGGGAAGAAAGCGTGGATGATGGAGTAGGCCTCGACGATCCAGCCTATGAAATCCAATGGTCGCAAGACGATGAGTTTTTAGACGGGGTGAGCGAAGCCGCGACCAGCAGTCCAGAATTTACCCATCTTGATGATCTGGCGGACGGTGTGTGGTGGATTCGTATTCGTGCTGTTGATGCTCTGGGAAATATCTCATCGTACTCTGAGCCAGCAAGCGTTCACGTCGACGCAACTGCTCCGACGCCGCCTGGCCGGCCGAGCACTACTACACCGACTGCCGACTCTACCCCCACCTGGACATGGGAAGAAAGCGTGGATGATGGAGTAGGCCTCGACGATCCAGCCTATGAAATCCAATGGTCGCAAAACAGTTCGTTTGCCAGTGTTAGCAGCACCAGCACCAACAGCACGAGCCTTACTCACGCCTCAGCCTTGGCTGACGGTACCTGGTATATTCGTATCAGGGCAGCTGACAAAGTCGGTAATATCTCTAGCTGGTCTTTGCAGGGCGAGGTAATCATTGACTCATCTGCTCCGACTGCACCAGGTACTCCATCAGCCGGCGCTGAAGCAACCAACAACACTACTCCCACCTGGACATGGGAAGAAAGTACTGACAGCGGAGTGGGCCTGGGTGATCCTGCCTATCAGGTGCAGTGGTCGCAGGACAATGAGTTTCTGGATGGTATAAGCAGCGGCACTGCTGGCTCTGCCTCGTTTACCCACAGCACCGAACTGCCTGAGGGTACTTGGTATTTCCGCGTGCGGGCGGTGGACGGTGTGAACAATACATCCGGCTGGTCAGGCAGTGGTGAAGTGTATATCGACACCGATGCGCCTTCAGCTCCTGGTACGCCCAGTACCGATGTCTCACCCACCAATAATCGTACTCCGCAGTGGACCTGGGACCCAAGCAGCGATGACGGGTTCGGGTTTGGAGATGAGCCATACCAGCTGCAGTGGTCGCAGGACGGATCCTTTAGCTCAGACGTGCAATCGGCAGATCATGGTAGTGAGTCATTTACGCACAGCACAGCACTTACGGACGGTACTTGGCATTTTCGTGTTCGGGCACGTGATAGCGCAGGCAACACTTCTTCCTGGTCATCTCCTGGGAGTGTAGTAATTGACGCGACTCCGCCTTCACTGCCGGCGAATCTTGCCACCGATACTCCTACCAAAAACCCCACCCCCACCTGGACATGGGAAGAGAGCGTGGATGATGGAGTAGGCCTCGACGATCCAGCCTATGAAATCCAATGGTCAACTTCGAGCAGCTTCCAGGATACCCAGAGCGCGACTACCAATGATCCCGTGTTTACCCATATTGAAGAGCTGGGTTTTGGCGAATGGTACTTCCGTGTCCGGGCAGTGGATGCGATTGGCAATACCTCTGCGTGGGTGAGCCAGATGGTATCCATCGACAACACTCCGCCCGTTATCAGCGGAATAACGGTGACGCCAGGCAGTGCGGGGGCGGTTATTACTTGGACTACCAACGAAGTGGCGTCATCGCGGGTGCTCTATGGAGCAGGCAGCGTGCTGACAGAATCTACTGCTGAATCAAACACTGATCCGCGGGTGACGTCGCACCGCGTAGTGTTGCAGAATCTGTCGGCCTGTACGACCTATCAGTACCAGATTGCCAGCATTGATCTGCTCGAAAACGAAGGTTTCAGCAGCCAGGGCGGTTTCACCACCACCGCCTGCAGCGGCAACGCCGCTATTATGACCCAGGACAGGGCGGTAGTGGGTGCGAGCGGCGGACAGGTCAACCTAAACAGCGGCAGCGCGGCAGCACGTATAGTGGTGTCGGCGGGTGCTGTTAGCAATGATACCGACTTCCAAATCAAACAGCTTTCGCCCGCAGCAGCGCTTGCGGGTATTGGTCAGCCCGCTGGCTATGCACTGGTTGGCAATCATGTTTATGACCTAAAGGCGCTGCACGAGAATACGACCATCATACGCAACTTTGACGGCAGCCTCAGCGTCACAATGACTTACACAGCTGCAGAGATAAGCGGATTTATACCTAGCAGCCTGGCTATATTCCGCCACGACGGCTCTTCGTGGCGGCAGCTTGACGGCTGCACTGTCAACGCCGCTGCTCGTCAAGTCACCTGTCAGACGTCTGCCTTCTCAGTCTTTGGGCTCTTTGGTACGCGCCAGGCGCCATCGCCGCCGCTGCCTGTGGGGAACGGAACAATAGAGCCTGATCCGTTGCCCGAAACCAAACCGCTTCCTGAGCAGAAAGGCAGCGAGCAGCCTGAGGGTCAAACCGAGACAGCCAGTGACCAGCGAGGCCTCAGCGCTACTGTCACGAGGGCAGTGCGTACTGTTATTAATCGACCGGTTTGGTGGGGCAGTTTGCTGCTGCTTGCAACATCGGTCGGCACACTGTTTTACCTCAAAAGAATCAGGCCAACTGCCAAAAACCGCCAGCCGTACGGTATCCACAAAGACGAGTAGCAAGCACTTTGTAAAGTAGGCTACACTAGGTGCATATGGAATTTTTACAAGCTATTTTTTTGGGCGTGATTGAGGGACTGACTGAATTTTTGCCAATCTCAAGCACCGGTCATCTGATTGTAGCGCAAGACATGATGGGGTTTTATGATGCCAGCAAAATGTTTACCGTGGTGATACAGATGGGTGCGATTGCAGCAGTACTGTGGTTTTATCGTCAGCGGCTTGCGGAGCTTGTGCGCGGGCTCATTAGCGGTGATAAAAGCGCACGGGCGTTTTGGAAGCTTTGGGTGGTCGCTACGATTCCTGCCGGCATTGGCGGACTGCTGCTGGATGCTTCGATCGAAAAGTACAGCACGTCGCTTCTTGTGGCGGCTACCTTAATTATTGGCGGCGTGCTGATATGGTGTATCGAAACTTACCATCGAGTCCCGTCACCGAAGAAAGATGCGCAGCTTGAGAGCATATCACTCAGGCAGGCTGCGCTTATCGGACTTTATCAGGTGCTTGCGCTTGTGCCTGGTGTTTCCCGGTCGGGCGCCACTATTATGGGCGGTGTACTGACAGGGCTTGACCGCGTGACTGCGACGGCCTTTTCTTTTTTCTTAGGTATTCCGATCTTGCTCCTGGCAGGAGTGTACAAGCTTGTGACTGACCAGCCTGATACCATCGACGGCGGCGGCTGGTCGCTGCTGCTTGGGAGTATTGCCTCGTTCGTTACGGCGCTTGTAGTAGTGGGCTGGCTGTTGAGGTTTGTGTCGCGGCATAATTTTAAACCGTTCGCTTACTACCGAGTGCTTTTTGGGGTAATTATCTTGCTGCTTGTGTGGGCCGGGATTCTTGACTAGAGATAGGCGTCATTTTGATGATGCGGTATCATAGACATAAGCATGTACCAGCACGGGAAAAAATCACGCCGAAAAAGTAATCCAAAGGTGTTTTTAAATGCAGCAGCACTTCTAGGGGTATCTCTTATTGGTGTGGCCTGGATTCTGCACAAAGATTTAGCGACAGGCACCGAGAAAAAAACAACTGTGCCGATTGTGACCGAGGTCGGTGAGGTAAAGGCGGACGTTATTTCTATCAATGAGCCATTATTTTCACTTGAGCTGCCAAGTGATTGGAAGCAAACCAAACGGGTGCAATCCCGTGTAGCAAACCTCTATGAATGGCACGCTACCAAGCCAGGCAGCGACGGCAGGCGGCTGGTGCTGCATATTGATATTTTGCCCAGGTCTTACAAAATTACCCAACTGCAGCCGCTGACATCAAGGGGCGATTCATTTATATTGGGGAATTTATCAGGAAACTGCCGTAACTTTGCACAGACGGTTACCGATACTGCACCGGTTGAGGCAAAATGGGAGAACATTACCTTTGTGTGCGATCCAATCACCGCAAACCAGACTATCGGCACCGGCTCAGAGGAGGGCGGCATCGGCACCCGTCTAGGCGGGCATGATTATTTTTTCTACTACGAAGACCATAATATCCGGTTTGACACCAAGATTTTTACGGATATTCTCAAAAGCTTCAGAGCTCACTAAGTTGACAAAGCATAAGAGTTATGCTACTATGATACTATAGGGTTTATGTTGTCTTGTAGCAGACGGCATCGATGCACTGCACTATGAACAATAATGAGATGTCTTTTTGTGCAAGCATCACTCGTGCAGCAGCTTTGTGCGCCTGATATTTTATAAGTCAAAGCTCAGAGCGCGTGGTCTTCCGGACGATGATTGTCTGAGTTTTCTGATGTGTTTTCTTCTGCGTCATCGGTGTTTTTGGGTGCAGCGTTTTCGGGGTCGGCTTGGTTGATAAAGGCATCTGCGATACTAACAGGCTTATCCTCTGCTTTATTTTCTGAGGAAGGGGCGGCAGCGGTAGTGTCCGTCTCATCGGGCACAGGCGGAGCGTCATCAGTTTGGCTGGCCTGAAAACCGTCTGAGTCCTGAGGGGTGTCATCTTCTGGCTGTGGAGCGTCGCTGCTGAGATTGGTGCCGCTCAGTGGATCGGCCGCCTGGTAGTCTGGCGGACCTGATGGCTCGGCGTGAGACAGCTCGGGCTTTTCGGTGTGGGCCAGGACGACGTCTTCGACCTGGTCGACTGGCTTTAGGATGACCTCGACCAATTTATCCAGCTGGTCATTGCTTAGGTTCGCCTTGACGGCATAGCCCTCGATGCCGAGATTACGAAGACCAGCGGGGGCATCTTTTTCGTTGAGGTTGGAAATAATCATGACTTTGATGTCTTTGCCCCAGTCGGATTCACGCATGCGCTCGAGCACTTGGTCGCCTGCGACCTTTGGTATCATCAGGTCGAGCAGGACGAGATTGGGGCGTTCTTTTTCTATGACAGCCAGCGCCTGTACGCCGTCAAAGGCGGCAAACACGGTATAGCCTAGCATCTCGAGCCGAGTTTTGTAGATGTCGGACAGTGCTTGATTATCTTCTACGATGACAATTTTTTGTGATTTTCCAAAGGCTTGAGTCATTTATCTCCTATTTTAGCATTAGTGGCTTGGCCTCGCCAAAGAAAGAGGGGCACCCAGCTATATGGTGTAAAAGACGTGGCAAAAAATACTATATCTAGCGTGACGTACCTGAGCTATACTAAGGGCATTAACAAAAACAAAGCTGGAAGTGAGGTGAAACTCCTCCGCAGTGCCGCTACGGTTATAGCCCGACACAGCAATTTTAAGTCTCCCGAGCAGGAGCAGAACCTATCACGGCAACTCGTAAGGCCGACGATAGGACCAAACCCTCTGCTCGTTGAGAAGCAGAGGGTTTTTTAAATGCAAACGGCCGAGAGGGTGCAGTACCAAGAGTTTCAGTTCGATACTGAAAAGCGCCGCTATTATGACACGGTGACCTGGCTGGCTGAGGTGCTGCCGGGCAGCATGCGGACGCCTTTTGAGTATAGGTTTGATGGTCGTGAGCTGTACGCGCAGGACAATAGTCCGCTCGAGCCTATTTTTGCGGATGCAATTGAACAATCTAAAGTTTTGCCGATCTATGAACAGCGCCGCCGCCGCATCGAGTACGAGGAATACCAGGATATGCTGGCAATGGCTCGCGGCGACCTGCCGAATACGATGGTCGTAGTGTCTGATTTTCCGCCGGAGCTTATGAATGCCACGCGTGATGTAGGCGGCTATAACGTTACTCGAAAGCAGACAATGCTTCGTGTTATTACGCGTTCTGCCGATGGCAAGCTCAAAATGTACAGCCAGTCACTGGACGGTTCGAATCGCAAGGCCCTGGAGTCCATGTATGCGTTTCTTGGATTTGATGTACGGCACGGCGAACTTTTGTCTCAACGAATACACACCGATATTGACAAGCATGAACAGGAGCTTTTGGTTGATCAGCTGATGGGCGTGTATGACAGAAGTATGCAGTCGCAGTACGGAGGATGCTGGTATGCCGGCCAAAGAGGCGTGCAGTCTATGAATACGTATGATTTTGCTTGCCAGCAGCAGGATCTGATACAAGCTTATCTGGCTGCTACTGCGGGGTTCACAGGTGGATTCAGGGATTACTCGCTGGCTGCCGCGGTCAAGGACCGGTATTTGAACAGGCTCGATCCGCAAATAATTGAACGCGGCAGCGTGCCAATTGCGGCCCATGCTATGGCACTGGCTGAGATGAATAGTGCGGGCAACCGGGCTCAGGCCAGGGGAGAGGTGTTTAGCGGATGCGGCTCCAGCCTGGGTGCTGCTGGCAGTTCCTCGGGTGAATCCCAGCTTGAATCGCTTGGGTACGGCAACCAGGCTGACAAGCCAGAGTCCGGATCCGAAAAACTTGTTTGGAAAGATGGTGTCTGCCGCATAGACAAGTGCCCGACCCGGCCTGGCAAGACAAAGGTTGCCCAGTGTAGCATATGCAAGCTGTGTCAGGGCTGGTTTGACAAAGGCAAAGATCCTAACAAGGTTTATAAAGTCACGGGTGATGAAACATTCAGATCAATCATAGAGGATTCATTTGGAAAGCAAGATGAGCCAAGGAAAGAAAAGGCAAGCGCATGGCTCAACTAACCCCTGATTTATACGAGCATCAAAAGTCACAGTGCGATGGGCTGTGTGATATTGACCACGACCGGATTGCCAACGATAATCCAAATCTTATGCCGTGCGTAACCTGCCCGTTTTGCAAAGAGCTGGTTGATGCGATTCTAACGCCGGATACAATTTCTTGCCCGGCCTGCAAGGTGACGGTAAAACGCTAATGTACAATAGAATCATGACCGACGAAGAGCAGCAGATACTAGAGCAAGTACAAAAGGAACGTCCGGAGGAATTCTACTGCGATAACTGCGAATTTTATCCGATTGTGCCGGTGCATGGGCATTTTGAGTGTCCGAACTGCCACTACAAGACCAAATGCTGCGAAGGAGTTGCCCTTGACTAGTTTGCACCACGCCCACCGACTTGCCGGCAGAGCCGCCAACTACGGGGTCGTTTATGGCGCAGTACTTCGTTGGAAGCTGCGATACTCACTTCACCGTACCATAAGTACGGCTCGTTCTGTTTCTCGCTTCCGCCTTGTACTGCATCCATATGCAAACTACTCAGCACGGTTGCAGTGTGTAGAACTGATCGAAAACTGTAAATTAGGAAAAGATAATTGATGAAGGTCGGGATATTTTCCGGGACGTTCGATCCGGTGCACGCCGGTCATATTGCTTTCGCGCTTGAAACGGTCCGGCAGGCTGGCTTGGACAGCGTTTATTTTTTGCCGGAGCAGCAGCCGCGCCGCAAGCAGGGCGTAACTCATTATGCACATCGTCTGGCCATGCTCAGGCTAGCTCTAAGGCCGTACAGAAAGCTTAGGATACTGGAGCTGCCTGACCGCCAGTTTACTGTTAGGTCATCCTGGCCGCGGCTGAAAAATCGGCTTGAATCAGACGAAATTCACATGCTGGTTGGCTCGGACATACTGCGCATGCTTCATGGTGCTGGCGCCAAGGAGCAGTGGCCAGGCTATGAAAAGTTTTTGAATGAGGTGTCTCTCTGCGTTGGCGTCCGCGATGAGCTGGATGCTAGCCAGGCAAAGGAGCTTTTAAACGATATTCAGCCCTTGGGACAAATTATAGAGACTGATCGGCCGCATGTTTCGTCCAGCTTGATTAGGCGAGCTCTGTACCAGGGAGATGGCCACAGGGAACTGCTAGGCAGCCTGAAGCCGTACATCAAAAAGCATTGGCTCTATGCCTCGATTGACGGAGTAGCAGCAAACAGCTCGCTGTGAGATTGCAGGTATCGCAGATGTTTTTCTCGGTATTCTTTGAAGGCGGTTTTCTTGAGATCGCTTTTCTTTATGAAAGAGCCAATTTTTTCTGATCCTATGAAGTGCGGTAGGATTACGTAGGTTGCACCTCTCTCGTATAGCTCAGCAGCTTCTTGGGCGCTATCGGCCGTAGCGACAAACACAGCATAGGGGTTATTGGTTTCCAGCCAGCTGGCAAGATGCTTGTTGGTGCCGATGTCAGTGATGGTGCTGACGATAAGCTTGCTGTGTTTTAAATTCAGCTCATCCAGCAGCTCAGGGTCGGTGGCATCGCCGTACATGTATTCGATATCTTTTTGCTCCAGAAAGTCAATGACCGAAGGATCGTAATCCACCACAATAAACTTTTTGCCGATTGATCGGAACACTGGCAGGAATTCATGCCCGCCCTTCGAGTAGCCGAACAGCACCATTTCGTAGCGTTTGCGCCGCTCGGACTCGTCCTTGGCCTTGCGCCGCTCAAACATCCGCAGGTAGCGTTCGAAAAATACGTAGAGCTGGTCAGAGTAGAGAATCATGTAGGTAGAGACAGCGATAGTAACAAGGGCGACAAAAGTAATGAGCGAAACCACTGCGGCAGTGACGTATTGATAGTGCGCCGCCACAGCCAGAAGAATCAACGAGAATTCGCCGACCTGGGTCATGGCTATGCCAGCCTTGAAACTGGTCTTTTTGGTGTAGCCCATAAGCCCCATGATTATGAGAATCGACAGAGGATTCATAATAAGAACAATCAAGGAAAAGACAATCGTCCGTGTTGGCGCATCAGCGATAACGCCCAGGTCAACCAGTGTTCCCAGCATGACGAAATGAAGCACGATAAAAAAGTCCCGCAATGGTTTGAGCCGGCTGGCCACCTCAGTGGCGTACGGCATAGAGGCGATTGTCATACCTGCCACCAAGGCTCCAATCTCCAGCGATAGCCCCGCTGATTTCGCTAATGTTGCCACACCGAGCGCTAAGGCGATGGCAAACAAAAATAAAAACTCCTGGCTGCTGCTAATAAGCTTTGTCAGGTGCGGCAGAATGAGGTATCGGAATATGATCAAAGCGCCAAGCAAAGCGCCGCCTTTTGCCGCTAAAGGTATGAAGTCCTCGAGGGTTACGGAGCCGCTGCTGCTGGCTGATACAAGCAGAACTGCTAAGGTAACCAAAAAATCCTGGATAATCAAAAAGCCAACAGCAACTTTTGCATAGAGGCGGCCGGTTTCCTTTTTGTCAGAAATGAGCTTGATGACAATAATAGTGCTTGAGAGTGAAAGCGCTATGGCGATGTACATCGATACTACCGGTGTGTATCCGGCCATTACCGCAGCGGCATAGGCAGTCCCGCCGACGAACAGTACCTGGGCTATGCTCGCTACAAAGGCAACTTTTCCAATGTCTTTCACGACGTGCAGGTTGAGCCCCAGGCCCATGATAAACAGCAGCAGGGCTATACCAAACTCTGCAAAAATATGAATAGTTTCGTGAGACCGAATCAAATTAAAGACAGCTGGACCAACCAGGATACCGGTGATAATATGGCCGATCATCATCGGCTGCTTCATAAACCGCATAACCAGGCTGACGACAACAGCTATCACAATAATGAGCGTCAGCTCTTCAAACATATGCATTAGTTCGGAAATTCCTCATTTCTGTTATGCTATACGCTAATAGCATAAGCTAAAATATAATGAGGACCAAGAATATGAAACGCTGGTTTCGTAAAATATCAAATAAAGTCTCAAATCTCGCAGGGAGTGCGTGGGCGTTTTCGATAGCGTTTTTGTTGGTAGTAATCTGGGCCAGCAGCGGGCCAGTGTTTAACTTTTCTGATACATGGCAGCTGGTGATAAATACCGGTACTACTATCGTGACATTTCTGATGGTGTTTTTAATTCAAAACACTCAGAACAGAGACGGACGTGCAATGCAGCTCAAGCTGGATGAACTGCTGCGTGCGACAAAAGCTCGTCATACTTTTATCGATATTGAAGGCCTGAGCGAAGAGGAGCTTGAGGTGCTGGCCAAAGAGTTCAGCCGTATTCCTAAGACAGAAGCTAATGCTGAGCCGCTCAAAAAGATTCAGCAGATGGTGCAGCACACCCTTACAAAGCCTCGCAGTTTACCGGGCGAACAAATGGCAACCCAGGTGGTGAGCCTGTTTAATCCTTTTGGACCCCGCGGGCATAAGTCAGCCCCAAAAAAGCCCAAAAAATGATTCATATTTGACTTTGAGCATAAGCATTGGGTATAGTAGTAATGTATCCAAGAGCAGGTGCGAGCTGCCAGTGGAAAATAAAAAATTAAAAACGATATCACTATAGGCGTGAGGAACGAGACCTCTCGTAGCATTATGGGTATCAAAAAGGGATAAGGGCGATATGCCAATAAAAGTCAAAGTGGTCAAAACCCGGCCAACTAATGTACAGGTAAGAATCAAGCGCGCGCCTTGGCAGCAATTTCTTAATTACTAAAACCCTGCGCAGCTAAACGGTCCATGCCGTTAGGCACTACAGGGTTTTGCTTAATGTTTTTTACTTATGAAGTGACTGCTTACTGATTTTCTTCCGGCTTGGCTTCAATAGTTTCTTCTATTTGGTTGTCAGTGTCCTCGCTAACGTCTTCGCCAAGCGCTTCGTCGATCAGCAGCTTGAAGGCTTCGAACGAAGCGGAAGGGTTTGATTCAAGAAGCCTGTCGTTTAGAACGAAGGTCGGGGTTGATTGAACTCCCAGGTTGCGCCCTGCGCTGAGATCAGCGTTAATAATTGCGTTTACCTCTGAGCTTCGGTAGTCCTCTTTGAACTTTTCGGTATCAGGAATGCCAATTGTTTGGGCGTAGCGTTCGAATATGCTCAAGGGGTCGCCGGATGACTGCCATTCGGACTGGTAGGTGAACAGGTGGTCGTGCATCTCCCAGAACATGCCTTGGATGCTTGCAGCTTCAGCAGCCCGCGATGCAGCTCGGGCGTTTGGGTGAATCGCTTCAAGTGGGAAATGGCGGAACTGGAAAGTGATGCGGTCACCGTATTCTTCTTTGACTTGCTGTAGAACAGGGAAGTACTGCGCGCAGGCCGGGCACTGAAAGTCGCCATATTCTACCAGTGTCACACCATCATTTCCCGCGCCTACCGTGTGCTGCGACGCGTTGACGGCTGACTGCTCATCGTCTGCAGGCTGGGTAAATATCAGGAATCCAACCACTGCAGCAACGACTCCGAGCATAATTAGTATAGTCTTTAGATTCATCTACTCTCCCTCAAGATTTAGCGTACGCTACTTATGATAGCGAATTTTTCAATTATCATCTAGCGGTTTACCGCGCCGCTCGAGGTCGGATAGTGGTACAATACACACTATGTTGGTTATGCTTGTTGCCAGTGTTGTTGTTTCGGTGCTGCTGACAGCAATGTCTATGAGCTTGCGGAGTTTATCATTGCCGCACCTGCGCTACTGGGCCCGCAAGGGCGACGCAACATCAAAGCGTTTGTATCCGCTCAAGGCTCGCGGATCAGCCGTACTGCTGACTATTGAATTGCTGCGCTCACTTGCGATTAGCGGATCGCTAGTACTACTGTCCCTGCAGTTATGGGGAGTATTTGCCTGGCTGATTGGTGCAGCGGTGTTGTTTGTTGCTTTTATTGTGCTGGTAGAGCTGTATCTTCGACCGATCGGCACCTGGCTGCTGGCACAGTTGGCTGCGCCATTGATGTCGCTTTCGAATCTGCTCAAGTTCATTACACTGCCGCTTGGGCGCGTATTCGATAAATTTTTAGATGAGCTGCCGGTGGTCCTGACTCGCAGCGAGCTAATACATATGATTGGGTCGGTGCAGGTTTCTGACACAGATTTATCGGGCGAAGAGCTCCGTATTGTTAAGCATGCGTTGAATTTTGGCGAAAAGCAGGTGCACGACATAATGACGCCTCGCAGCGTAATGTTTTCGGTGCGAGAAGATGATGTGCTGGGCCCGCTGCTGCTTGATGAGCTTCATAAGACAGGACATTCGAGGTTTCCGGTGTTTAATCCTGCGAATACCGAAGCGGTAGGGATGCTGTATGTAAAAGATTTGCTGGATGTCAAAAGCCATACTCGCGTTGCAGAAGTTATGCATACGCCTATCCACTATGTAAACGAAGACCGCGAGCTTGATCACGTGCTGCAGGCATTTATTCGCACCAAGCAACATCTATTTTTAGTAGTTAATAGCTTCGCAGAAATTACCGGACTGATTACCATCGAGGATATTATTGAACAGGTGCTTGGCAAGCCAATCATAGATGAATTTGATAAATACGACAGCATGCGCGATGTTGCTGAGGCTCGAGCCAAAACTGTTCGCAAGCAAGTTAAAATGGTCACCTGATTCACCGCTCTGTACCAGAAACTTTATATATGAGCTGCTCTGTAGTGAAAGCAAAAACTTACTAAAACGGTCACAGATAAGGCCTACGGAGACCGAAATTGCAACTGTTTTGATTTTGTCTGGGGTACTGAGGGCGGGTGTGATAAAATAACCCCTGATATGTGTTGGTCTATGAACGATACTAATTTTGGGGCTGTCTCAGTGAGCTTGGCGATTCACTTGACATAAGCCCTACCATTAGCCGTTTTACCAATTTTTTACACTAAGGGATACTATAATGGAGCGCGTTTATACTGCAGACGCAGTACAGCATATTGATAATCAGATAGCCGTCAGCGGCTGGGTCCACGCACGCCGTGATCATGGCGGAGTGATTTTTGTGGATGTGCGCGATCATACAGGATTGTTGCAGGTGACCATTCAGCCTGAAGCACAAGCCGCCTTTGAGGTAGGGCAAGAGCTGCGGGATGAATATGTCATTCGTGCGACTGGCCGCGTTGTAGAGCGTGAAGAGCACCTCCGCAATCCAAACCTCAGCACCGGCGCGGTAGAACTGATTGCCTCGGAGGTGGAGCTTTTGAGCCGGTCAGAGCCGCTGCCGATTCAGGTGAATACAACTCAAACTATCAGTGAGGACAATCGTCTACGGTATCGATATCTTGACCTGCGCCGGCCCAAGATGCAGGCCATGCTAAAGCAGCGGGCTGACTATTACCGCCAGATTCGTGCGTTTATGGAAGGTCACGACTTTATCGAGGTTGCCACGCCGATTTTGGCGAACTCCAGTCCCGAAGGAGCTCGAGATTTTTTGGTACCGTCGCGCGTGCACCCAGGCAAGGTATATGCACTGCCGCAGGCGCCGCAACAGTTTAAACAGCTGCTGATGGTCGGTGGCGTTCATCGCTACTATCAAATTGCTACTTGCTTCCGCGATGAAGACCCGCGGGCAGATAGGCTGTACGGTGATTTTTATCAGCTAGACCTTGAGATGTCATTTGTAGAAGACGGCGAAACGGTTCGAAGCACCATGGAGCCGCTTATCAAAAATCTGGTCGGTGAGTTTGGCGGCAAGCAGCTGCTGAACGATGATGTTCCGCGATTAACCTACCAGGAGGCGATGGATCGTTTTGGCACCGACAAGCCTGATTTACGATTTGGTATGGAGCTGGTTGATCTGACTGAAGAGACCAGAGCAACCGAATTCGGCGTGTTCAAAAATGCCGAATGCGTCAAAGCTATTTGCGTGGCTAATGCCGCTCGTCTCAGCAGATCGCAAATCGATCAGTTTACAGAGATTGCCAAGCAGGAGGGTGCGGGTGGTCTGGCTTACATTATGTTTTATGATAAACATCAAGCTGATGAAAACAACATCGCGGTTAAGTCAGGGACACCAGTTGAAGGTACAGATTTAATCGCTTCTTCACCAATCGTAAAATTTCTTGCACAAGAAGAGCTCACGAAGATGGTTCAAAAGACAAAAGCTGGCCATCAAGATGGTATATTCTTTGGTGCTGATAAGCGCCAGACAGTCAACAAAGTGCTGGGCCGTTTGAGAAACGAGTTTGCCGACCATTTTGAGTTAAAGGACTCCAGTGTCGTTTCCTTAGTCTGGGTGGTAGATTTTCCGTTTTATGAATGGGATGAAAAGGCAAATAAACTGGATTTTGGACACAATCCATTTAGCATGCCAAAGGGTGGTGTAGGCGCGCTTGAGTCAGAGGACAAGCTAGCAATTGTCGCCGACCAGTTTGATATGGTGATGAATGGCTATGAAGTGTGCTCCGGCGCAGTCAGAAATCACAATCCGGAAGTGATGTATAAAGTGTTTGCTGCGCTTGGTTATGACGAAACTTACGTCGAGGAAAAGTTCGGCGCTATGCTAAACGCTTTCAAATACGGCGCACCGCCGCACGCCGGCTGTGCATTCGGGCTGGACCGCATGTTCATGGTGCTGGTTGGCGAGGACAATATCCGCGAGGTAGTGGCTTTCCCGAAGAACGGTTCCGGCGTAGACGTCATGATGAACTCGCCCTCCCGTCCTGAGCAACAGGCCGTAGAAGAGCTTGGTATCACGCTTCCTGTTGAAGATGCCTAGAAGCTTGCTAAACTGATAAGCATGAGAATATTTATTTTTGGCGGCAGCATAACCCAGGGCTACTATGATGACAAAACGGGCGGCTGGGCCAATCAGATAGGTCTGCACTACCAAAAACATGCGCTGGCTAATCTGGGCGGGGAACGGACAGAAGTCTTTAACCTCGGCGTATCCGGCGATACCACCGAAGGCGTGCTGAAACGGCTAAAGTCAGAGGTAGAAGCCCGGCGCCTCTATGACGATGAAGACTACATAGTTTTAGCGGTGGGCATGAACGATTCAATGCTGATCAATAACCGGGTGGTGCTTGACGTGCATGATTTCCAAGCGGCGTACGACCGTCTCATAGATAAGGCATTGTCTCTCTGCCCGCGGGTAATCTGCGTGGGGCTGACCGCTGTCAAGGAGTCAGAGACCGACCCCTGGGCCTATAGTTCCAGCGGCAAGCAATGGAAAAATAATCGTATCAACCTGTTCGAGGACACTATCAAGCAATCTGCAGAATTCAAAGAAGTTCCCTTTGTCCCGATTCATGACGAATTCCTAAAAATGCTTGGAAAAAAGCGGCTGTTGGCCGATGGTTTGCACCCGAACACTGAAGGACATCGTTTTATTGCCAAGCTCGTGATCGAAGCAATCGAGGCAATCAGGTAGTTGCTGACAACATGCTTGCGGGTGTGATAGGATAAACACAAGCATTAATAACAAAGGGCTCTAAGACATTGGAAGACTCATTTAATCACACGCGTTCTACTCCACAAACATCAAATCCACAGGGTGCAGCCTCGGCTATTGGTGCATCCAACAGTACTGATTTCCAGGAGACTGCTCCACAGGAAGCGCTTAGCCAGAGCGCAGAACAGCTGCAGGTGCAAGAGACAGGCCAGCCACTCAGCGGTACGGCCACCTCGGTAGTTGAGAACAGCTCTTCGGTACTAGTAATCACTGGTATTATCGCCCTGCTCATTGTAGGCGCTTGGATTCTTTATAAGCTTATGAAGGAAACAGTCGAAGAGGATTTAACTCCATCTCCTGCCGCGGCCAAAAAATCTGCCGGAGCGAAAAAGCCTGCTACAACTACCAAAAAGAAGCCGGCAGCAAAGTCCCGCAGCAAAAAATCCACCCGAAAAAAACGCTAAGCTTGTACAGTTTCACACGTATTTCTGTTATGCTTAGACAGATATGAGCAGCTCAAAAAAAGCCTTTGATAGCTCTGATGCTGATCAGCCCGAATCCCGCGCCGATAATGCAATATCGTTCGATGATGACGAAGCGACGCTTGCAGGCGATGTGGTTGATGCGCTCGAAGAGGAGATGAAGCAGACCGATGCGCCCGAGGCATCAGAGGACGTATCAGACAATCCGGTAATTGAGTATCAAGAGCCTGCGAAAGAGGCGCTTGATGATGTGCCTCCAGAGCCTTCTGCCGATGAGCCTGTTGCTGCCAAAGAAGAGGTGCAGGCCGATCATCCAGAAACCGAAAAAGCCATCGAAGATATTATCGAAACCGAGGACATTGAAGCGGTCACGGTCGATGATGTAGAGAGTGAGCACGAGCCGCCCCGTCGCGAATTAAAGCCTGCCAAGCCGCAAAGTGAAATTGCCGTGCTGTTGAAAAAAGTCTGGAATAACCGACGGCTTCGTTATGGCATATTCGGTGGTCTGGTTGTTGTGTTTGCGGTGTTGGCGGCTGTTCCGACGACCCGCTATTTTTTACTCAACACTGCAACCGTTCGGGCATCACTCGAACTCAGGGTCATTGATAATAGCACGCTGCAGCCGCTCAGAAACGTCACAGTCAAAGCTGCAAATGCCAGTGCTCAAACTGACAGCGACGGCGTAGCTAAGTTAGAAGGAGTTCGCCTTGGGCGCACTACACTCAGGATCGAAAAGCGTGCCTACGCCGCCCAGGAGCGGGCGGTCACGATTGGCTGGGGCAGCAATCCGCTGGGCGAGTACCAGGTAGTGCCGATCGGCTCTCAATATACGTTTTATATTCGTGACTTTGCTAGCGGCAAGCCGATTGCTAAAGCAGAGGCATCCTCTGGCGAGGGCAATGCCAGCTCAGACCAAGACGGCAAACTAGTTCTGGCGCTTGATACTGCCACTATGGACGATAGCGCCCAGATTAGCGTACAAATTACGGCAGATGCCTACCGCAGCGAAACCATCAACATTACAGTCAATAACCGCGAAGCTCAGAGTATCGAGATGGTGCCTGCCCGCAAGCACGTGTTTGTATCTAAACGATCGGGCAACTACGATGTCTACAGTGTCGATGTCGATGGCAAAAACGAACGCCGCATCGTTGGTGGTTCTGGTTATGAACGTGACGATATCGCCCTGATTCCGCACCCGAGTGAAGGGTTTGCGGCCTACGTTGCCACCCGTGAAAACACCCGTAATCAGAGCGGCTATTTACTCAGCACGCTCTACATACTCGACGTCGAGTCCGGTGATCTCATGCGCATAGACCAGTCAGAGCAGATCCAGGTCGTGGGCTGGTCCAAATCCGGCCGGCTTGTCTATGTCAAAATCGCCGCTGGTGCCAGTGGTACTGATCCCAAGCGCCACCGTCTGATGAGCTTTAATAACGAAGATCACAGCGATACCAAAGAGCTTGCAAGCTCGAATTCATTTAATGACGTGCTCATGGCAAACGATCGGGTCTACTATGCCCCATCTAATATTTTTCAGGAGTCAGACCCGGCAATGTATGCAGTAGATCCTGATGGTAAAAACAGCCAAAAACTGCTGGACAAAGAAGTGTTTAACATAATTCGGACCGATTACGAGACGATACTGCTAGGCGCCCATAATGAATGGCACGAGTACGTGCTTGGGTCGCCGATGGCATCGCTCAGCACAGCGCCTGGTTCGCAAATTAATCGTCTGTACCGTGATAGCCCCGATGGCTCTCAGAGTGTGTGGATTGATGAGCGTGACGGCAAAGGTGTGCTGATTAGGCGCAGCCAAGACTCGGCTGACGAGCAAGTGCTGACCGAGCGCGGTGGACTAAGGCTGCCGCTCTATTGGCTTACTAATGACTATCTCGTCTATCGAGTGTCTGACGGCCGCGAGACAGCGGATTATTTGCTGAACTTGCAGGGCGGGGAGCCGCGGAAGATCATTGATACTACCGATACCTCTGGCATCTCCCGCTGGTTCTACTACTAGGTGCGCGTGCCTGTTTTGAGAGTGGTAAATCTGCCCTAAGGCGAGGATATTCCTACGTCGTATGCACCATATACGCCTCCGGAATGGAGGCCTCCCCTTAGAACAGATTTACCCTTGGCTCAAAACCGCCACTTGACTGTGGTGGAGTATCGAAATGGATGCCTTACCTAAGAAACAAATTACCCTTGGGCCGAAAAGTGGCTGCTTATCAGTGGTTAGTTTACGAAATAGGGTCTCGCCTAGCCAAAAACTACCCCTTGGCTCAAAATCTGTGCTTATCAGTGGTAAACCGGCTGCTCTCCCCTGAGCTGCAAAAATACGTCTCTGAAATAGTGCTCCAGTTATTGACAAAACATAATCTTTTTGATATAATTTGACACGAACCTTTGCTCCCTATGGGGCAAAAAATGACCCTAAGAAAGGGTCATTTTTATAACTAATAAATAATATTTGATACAAAATACCCACGGCCCCAAACTCTAACTTCTGTTTCTGCTGGCCATGAAAACAGCTCCTGGTTTTAGACGTTGTTCAAAAGCACATATAGGCTTGCTTCTTCATCAGAAGAAGATATAGCGCTTATTTTTTCAGAATGCAAATTCGTATCTTGCCGTCGGCGTTCAAAACCCCGCGGAGCGCCCGGTTCGGCAGCGATAATCCTTCGTGAACTCGCTCGGTAATAGTCTTGGCGACGGAGTGGCTTTTGCGCAGATCATCAACGATGAGGTCGCGCTCAGCATTGGTGTCCGGATCGATCATGTGCGTGAGCTGCATGTTGTGTTTGATTGGCACAATCCCAATATCACGCGAGGCGGCGCCCACCCAGAGCTGACGTGATTCGTTATCGTTGCTCGGCCGATGAAAGCGCTGCCAAAAATGCACGTCTTTGTGAAAAGCTTCGGGTCCATCAAGGTGAGCCGCCCAGAATCTGACATGATGGCGGTACGAAGGATTGTCGGCAAAGGGCTTTTGAAAGCCCAGGTCTTGTTTGCGCCCAAACAGATAGAGCGAGCTAAAGGGTGCGGTTTTGTAGGGTCGCCTGAATATAATCGACCGCAGCATTTTGAGAAGCGTGCGAGGAGTGCGTTTGTCTGCCGGATACCAACCGGCTGATTTCATGGCTTTCACTAGTTGTTTTCTGGTGCCAATGACACCAATATTGATGGGATCGCTGGCAAAACCATCCGGAGTGACGCAGTAGAGCGGTATATGCCGAGGTGTCCAAAAAAGCCGTATGGCGCGGATAAGAAGGGGGATAAACAAATAGGCAGTAAAAATATAGGTGGCAAGCAGGGCAAGGGCGAGCGGCACGCGGTTGTCGAAAAAAGGAAAAAAGTGCCACACGGTGAGATAGATAACCCCCACGCCTAAGGTGAGCACAAACAAGCGCTGGGCCAGTCGAATAAGTCGTATGAGCATAATTGTTACTGGTATTATACCAAGATGGACGTTCAGGAGTTTGTAAACAAGACAGGTGCGTATTACCAGGCCGATGGCAGGCATACTTTGCAATGGCGAATACCTGAGCCTGACGGCAGCTTCAATGCGTATAAAATTATGGTGAGTGAAATAATGCTGCAGCAGACCCAAGTGGGTCGGGTGGTGCAGAAGTTTCCAGAGTTCTTGGCGCAGTTTCCTACTATGCCTGCACTGGCTGCGGCACCGTTTGACACGGTGCTAGGAGCGTGGCTGGGGCTTGGGTACAATCGGCGAGCGCGCTATCTCTGGCTGGCTGCCCAGGCGCTTGAACGGGTACCAGAGCCTTGGCAGATAGATGATCTTGTTGCCTGCAAGGGCATCGGGATGAATACTGCGGCTGCTATTCGGGTGTATAGCTACGATGCGCGCGAGCTTTTTGTCGAAACTAATATCCGCAGCGTAATCATTCATCACTTCTTCAAAGATCATGAACGGGTGAGTGATCGTGAAGTCCTGCAGAAGCTTGCAGAAATCAATAAAGCTGCCTATGAGCACCTGCCGCCGCGACAGTGGTATTGGGCGCTTATGGATTATGGTTCGCATCTCAAGCGTACAGAAGGTAATGCTGCTGTGCGCAGCGCGGCCTACAGCAAGCAGGGTGTGTTTGAGGGATCGAGGCGCCAGCTGCGTGGCAGAATATTGCAAGCACTTCATGGGTCTGCTCGAGGGTACCACCAGCTTGCAGAAGAGATTGATGACAGGCGTTTTGCGGATGTGGTAGCAATGCTGCAGGCCGAGAAACTGATACGTGTTCACGATACAACGCTTATGTTGTACAATGGTTTTGACGAAGTCGCATAACCAAGTAACGAAGCAAAGGATACCTCCCTTATGGATCCAAACACCAATCCAACCGATCAGAATGCAAACCCAACTCCGGACGCAGCACCAGAACCTGCACCAGCTGCACCGGAGCCTGCACCAGTCGCGGAGCCTACGCCAGCCGCACCGGAAGTGCCGCCAGTAGCCTCTGAGCCTGCGCCCCAAGCTGGCCCTGTGCCTCCCACGGAGCTCACCCAAGAGCCAGCACCTGCTGTTACACCAGCTGGCGATCCGGTCCCAGCACCGACCGATCCTGCTACTCCTGCAGTTGCTGCACCTGCGCCTACTGCTGGTAAAAAGAGCAACGCGCTCATCATAGTACTTGCAGTGGTGGTGGTAGCTGCACTTGCGGTGGCTGCGTATCTTGCGCTTTCTTAGACCTCGAACAGATACAGGATATTGTATTTCGATAGCAAAAGTGGTATAATAATCAGGTTAGAGGTAACCTGATGGAGTTGTACCCGAAAAAACCATTTGAGGATGATGAAAAGCCAGATAAGACTGGCGAGAAAAGCACGTCCAAAAAAAAGAAAAAAACTCCTCGCGGTATCTTGCCCCCTCTTGAGGCCGAGAAATCAAAAAAGGCTGATCAAAAAAAAGACGAACTTAAAAAACCAGAAGCTACCCCTGATAAAGAGTTAGAAAAAATATCCGAGAAAACAGCAGAGGAAGCTGAGCAGGCTGAGCCAGAGCTTGAGCTTCCTGAAGTAGTTTCTGCAGACGAAGCACCATTTATGGGCGAGCTGGTTATCGATCATAGCGACGAAGTGGCGGAGGGTGAAGCCGAGTCTATTCCAACTGATCCGACAGATGACGGCCCGGTGCCGGAATTGATGGAGAGAGCAGTATCAGAAGCTCCTGCAGTTGATGCAATGTCTGCGGAGCCCGCGCCGGCTAGCGATGAGGTTCTGCAGGATGCGGCTGAGCAGCAGTCCGAGTCTGCGCCATCTGCAAGGCCGCGCTTTGCTGGATTTATGCCTGAAAATATTTCACGGGGAGCTATGGTAAACCCCAGTGAGCGTGTTTTATTAAATGAGGCCCCTCTACCATCTCCAGAGGCACAAATGCCAGCAGCCGAAGTGCGCCGTTCTGTGCGGCGGGCTGAGAGGCGTGGTCTTAGTCGTGGTGTTACGAGCGGTGTATTGGCAGGCTGGTGGGCTGGGCGGCGGAATTTACGCAACCGGTTTGAGCGCCAGCAGGCCGCAGTGGCGGAGCGACAAGACCAAGCAGTCGCACAGCTTCAGAAAGAGTATGGCGAACTAACGGATGCAATAAGGCAGCAGGAGTCACTGCTCCAAAAGACTGACAAGCAACTACGGTCGTTTGTTGAACGTACGTGGGATACAGAGATTTTGAAGCGTCGTGATGAAGCTCCTGCTGAGGTTTCACGTCCAGCTCCGACCACCCCTTTGTCAGGAGAGCGCACTCATTTCAACCGTCAGGAAGCTCCCAGCAGCGCCGGTAAAGAGGCTGTGCCGGCTGTCGAGCATAAGTCACAGCCTGAAGCCATTCCTATTGAGCACCAGCCTATCACCGAGGAAATGTATAAGGCACCCGAAGGTCATCGATTTGAGACAAGTGCCTGGCACAGGGTAGAGGTCGATGAGCGCACGGGCAGGGCGGTAGAGGCGCCAAGCTTCACTTATGGCGAGGCGTTCCAGCACGAACAGCAGCAAGAGCGCTTGGCCCGTGAGGCATCGCAAGCACAAACTGCCGCGCAGGTTGCGATGACCCTTGCATCAACGACTCCACAGGCTCAGCCTGCAAAGACGGCCGAGCCTCCAGTCGCTCCGAGTGCGGCGCCTGCGAAACAGCCGGTATTCACAGCTGCAGATATTACGTTTGCCAAGCAGCAGTTCGTGCAGCAAGCTACCAGTCCAGCTACCTGGGCTATTGCAATCTTTATTCTTATTTTCTTAGTAGCAACAGGGATTATTTAGCTAAACCAGCCTGAGAACTCTTTTCTCAGCCATTCATCAAGCGATCCACCGCCGCCACCGCTCAGGCATAGCACGAGACCGCCGTGTTTACGGTGGTGTTTGATGTTTTTCTTGAGCTGTTGATTGAGCTCTGCAGCCTCAGCCTTGACCTTTGTCTCTGGCGACAGTTCAGTAATCAGTTCAATTGGCGTGAGTACAGGCAGGTTGGGGTCTTCGCGAGCGAGATAACTTGGCACCCAATACAGCTTGCTAACCTTGTTAAACAGGTCACGATGCTGTGCACGGGTGTGGTGAATCCGGCGATTAGTCAGCGGTTCATAAACTACTATAAGTTCGCGTCCTTGCTGCTTTGCAACTTCCAGGCCGATTTCTATGGCGCCGGCAATCTTCTCAACAGTGTGGGCGTAGTCTGTATACAGGTGGGGTCGAATCTTCTCCATACGACGAGAGACACCGGGAAATTTATTCATGTTAGCGATGAGCTTTTCGACAGGGACCTTTGTGATGTGATTGACAGCTGATATAACCAACCAGGCATTACGGCGGTTAACAAGTCCAGGCAGAACAAGTTTTTCAATGTTGGGATCAGCATCATCAATACTTACATAGCTGGCGTCCATCTCCATGCCAAGTTTTTGCATATCGGATTGCCACAGCAAGCGCCAAGCGCTTTTACCAAGATATTCACGAAAAGCTTGGCGATACGCATCTTCGGTGGGGTATATTTCATGATGGTCGTAGGCGATACCGCTGATGACCGCCATGTAAGGTGAAAAACTTAGGAAGTTGCGGTCAAACTCGTCAGCCTCTAGCACGAAATATTCACTTTTGGGATCGTACACGCCCATGTCGCCGAAGCTTATTTTGGCTCCCACGGAGTAGCTCAGAGGCATATCGAGGGATTTCAAAAGCCAGATAAGCATCGCAGTAGTGGTAGTTTTGCCATGCGTTCCAGCCACACCAATGAGCTTGAGCTGCTTGTCCTTGATAAGGTGGGTGAGCAATAGATCGCGCTTGCTGTGCTTGATGCCTTGCTCGGCTACAAATTGCAGCTCAGGGTGGTCGGGCTGCTCTATCTGCACAGCCGAGGAGTACACGTACCAATCTATGGGCTTTTGCGAGTGGGTAAATGCGATGGCTTCGCGTGTTTGACCAACGTAGATGTCAGGAATCCCCTGGCTTTTTAGATATTTGATATATTGACTGTCTTGTTTGTCGGAGCCGCTGACTTCATGCCCTGCTTGTTTGGCAATCATTGCGAGCGGGCCGATGGCAGTCCCGCCAATACCAGAAAAGAAAATATGCATATACTTATATGGTACACTGACAAGAGAAAAATTAAACACAAAAACTATGATTCCTTTTACTATTTCATGCGGTAATATTACAGAAAAATTGTTCATTTTCTCTATTAAAAGAGGAGTACACTAAAGGTATGGGCAAAGAACAAGTCCGACGTTTATATGCCTACTTGCGGCGAACACCGTACTGGGCGTTTTTGGTGTTGGCGGGCGCGCTGTTTATCACTTCGGCCTTCGCGCTTCGTGCAAATAATCAGAAGATGATCGAACTCAGAGAAGCGGTATTTGCAGCTGACCGCGAGGATGGTGATATTGAAACCGCACTACGCAATTTGCGTGAGCACGTCTATGCCCATATGAATACCGATCTGGCGGCTGGCGAGAATGCTATTCGTCCCCCAATACAGCTCAAGTACCGCTATGAGCGCTTGGTTGAAGCAGAGCAGGCGAAGCTACAGACCGGCAGCGATAGCGATATCTACACAAGAGCCCAAGAGCACTGCGAGCAGAGATTTCCATCAGGCTTTTCGGGGAGCAACCGTCTGCCGTGTATTCGCGAGTACTTGGACCAGCACGGCGGCGGCCAGTTGGAGGAAGTCGTCATTCCAGAAGACTTATATAAGTTTGATTTCGCATCACCTCGTTGGTCGCCTGACCTAGCGGGACTTAGTTTGCTCGGCGGAGCTCTTAGTCTGATAGCTTTTGTCCTGCTTGCGGCGAGCGAATATGTCCTACGCCGTCAGCTTCGGGCACGCTCATAGTTCAATCTTGACCCTATAGCAGCCAGCAGCAGCTAGCGTGAAATATAAAAACCCCGCATGAAAATGCGGGGTTTTGGTTGCAGAATCAACCTGTTTAGGACTGTGTCTGGTTACACTGCTGGCCCTCTGGGTTCTGCTTGACGAACTCAGCGATAGCAGTCGCTACCTGACCGTCGTCTTTGAGGTTTTCCCAGAATGTCACCTGGCTGCGGTTGATGATCATGAGATCCTGAGGACCGTGCAGTTCACAACCGAGCTTTGCAAGGCTGATATCTTGCCCAGTCTGTTGTTGATTTTCACCGCCTTCTGTCTGCTGAGTTTGCTCATTCACACGGAGGTAGTAAATATTATCCAGGGTGACAAAGTCGCGGTTGAGTTCGCGGACTTTACCAAAGTATACCTGGCCGCCCTCTAGGAAGACCGCCTGGAATTTGCTGCCGTCAACATATTCTTTCTCTCGCTTATGATTTGAGGTTGCGATAGTAAATATTAGCGCTGCTACTAATAATGCGCTTGAAACAAGCAGAAACACAGATACTGCATTAAGCCATTTACCGCGCGGCTTCTTGCCGCCTGAATTTGCAGGACGTGACTGAGTTGCTGCGGGTGCGGCTGGCTGGCCGCTACGGTTTGTGAATTCCATAAACCCTCTTCCACCTTATTATTTTATTTATCGTTTGTACAATGAACATAGTAGCTAAAAATTAGCGTGAGCGCAATAACATTTACTACAGGTGGTGAAAAATCTTCCACAATTTTTTTACACCTACCACCCCTGTTACTGGATTTATTATCTGGCACCAAGGTGTTTTCATCTATTGACAAACAAAAACCCTCCAGCGTACATTAGGGGTACCATTAGTAATGCTAAGAGAGGGAGTCATACGAACATGGCATACAAGCACACAAACTCAAAGGGTGTAACTTACTACCTGAACTCAAAGAAAGTTACGCTTCGTGGTGGCAAAGAGCAGACTATTTACTACTTCAGCAAGGACGAGCGCCCAGAGGCTACTGATCTGCCAGCAGGCTTCACCGTGAACGAAAACCCACGCAACGGCTTCCTTACCGTAAAGCGCAGCTAGTTTAGCCAGTTTTCATAAAAAACCACAGGTTTTTAAAACCTGTGGTTTTTATTTGCGCTCACAAATCGCCGGACGTATACTGTACGAAGAAAAAGGGGAGCTATGAGCAAAACTATTCTGGAGGTTAATGGGTTAACCAAGAAATACGGCCGTAAAACGGTCGTCAAAGGCATTAGCTTCGAGGTCAAAAAGGGCGAGATATTCGGTATCTTAGGTCCAAACGGCGCCGGCAAGACCACTACGCTTGAGATGCTCGAAACTATCCGTCCGATTGATGGGGGCAACGCTACGCTTGACGGTATAGATGTTGCTACCAATCCCGACAAAATCAAATCTATGATAGGTGTTCAGCCGCAGACTCCCAACTTTGAAGAAAAAACCAAGCTGACAGAGATAATTGAGATGTTTTCTGCCTTTTACGGCGAGCGGGTAGACGCAAAGAAGTTTTTAAAAAGCGTGCAGCTGGAGGAGAAAGCTGACAGCTATCCGGAGCAGCTTTCCGGCGGACAGCGCCAGCGTTTTTCAATCGCCGCAGCACTCGTGCACGGGCCAAAAGTGTTTTTCTTAGACGAGCCGACTACCGGCCTGGACCCGCAGGCCCGCCGCAACCTCTGGGGGCTCATCCGCGATGTTCAAAAGCGCGGTGTAACGGTTATCATGACTACCCACTACATGGACGAGGCAGAGCTGCTGTGCGACCGCGTGGCAGTTATGGACAACGGCGAGATTATTGCGCTGGATACACCAAAGCAGCTTATTAAAAACCTGCTTAAAAAAGGCTTTAAAAAATCCCAGGTGGTCGAACAGGCGAACCTCGAGGATGTATTTATCGATCTGACAGGAAAGGCACTAAGGGACTAAATCATGGACAAAATCCGCAAGCAGCTGCTTCCAATCACCACCTATATTCCAATCGATGTAAAGCGTTTGTTCAGGGACAAGGTCGGTATCTTCTTCGTATTTTTGTTCCCGCTGATTTTCTTGTTTGTGTTCGGATCAATCTTTGGAGGAAACAACAATGTATCTTTCCGGGTTGGGCTGCTCAACGAATCCCAATCTGAGTTTGCCGGGCGGTTTGTCGAGCAGATTAAAGAGAATGAGACATTCAACGTCGATGACGAGGCTACCAGCCGCGAAATTGCTAATGAAAAAATGACCCGCGGCCAGCTGGACGCGCTGATCGTGCTGCCGGAAGGCTTCGGCGACATAGAAGAGGGCAACCAATTCCCAAGCGGCGAGGCGCAGGTGCTTTACAACCAAAATAATGAGTCTGCCGGCTCAACGCTAGGCTCAATCATGGAGGGCATCTTTAAAGAAATAAATGCAGAGATGGTGCCTACAGTCACGCCGTTCAGCGTGCGGTCAGAGCCGACGGGCGAAGCAGGGCTGTCGCAGTTTGACTACACCTTCTCCGGTATTTTAGGCTTTACGCTTCTTTCCTTGGGTGTCTTTGGCCCTACCAGCGTGTTCCCTCGGCTCAAGCAGCGTGGCGTTCTGCGCCGCTATAGTACGACCACGCTAAAGGTTTGGCAGTATTTTATAGGCAATGTTATCTCCAATGCTTTTGTCGGGCTGCTGTCGGCCGGTCTGATGTTTGTTGCGGCCCTGACTATCTTTAACCTCAATATGCGAGGCAGCTACCTGAATATGCTGGTGATAATCGTACTTGGGGTAATCCTGCTGTTTGGAATCGGTCTGGCAATCGGCGGCTGGGCTAAGAATGAAAACCAGGCCGCGCCGCTGGCGCAGATTGCAACCTTGCCGATGATGTTCTTATCTGGCGTATTCTTCCCGACATTCCTCATGCCTGAGCTGCTGCAAAACATCACACAGTTTATTCCTCTCACGCCGATTATTGATTCAATCCGTTTGATTCTGACAGAGAATGCCAGCTTGCTGGATCTTGGGCCGCAGTTGGCGGTTATCTTGGGGTGGACGGTTGTCATCTACCTCGTCGCCTTCCGCGTCTTCCGGTGGGAATAGAGCCAGCATGAGAGGGGAGTGTCCCCTCTCATCGCGCGGGACGCCGGCAAAGCCGGACGTTCCGGCTGCTCTCCCCTAAAACCAGATACCTCGACCGAAAAACGAGTGCTTAGCTATGACTAAATTCCGGAATAGCACTCCAGTTACCAGAGTATTACCCTAAACCGAAAAGTGGCTGCTTAACAGGGGTAGACAAATGAAAAACAGCTCTAATATGTGGACAAATTAGCATAAGTGTGATATAATGGAGTTATGGCTATAAAACCAGAACTACAAGAAATCTATTTTGATAATATCCGCACAAACCAAATCGGTGAGACCGACGGTGTTTCTCCTGAAGTTGCCGCGGATATTGGCTATCACACCCTAGAACAGCTTGCAGAGCTTTCGCCACTACCCGTAGCTAGTGCTGAGGTGCAAGAATCAGACGCTTCTGTGAAGGGTGCTGAGCGTGCAAAGGCTACAGTCTGTGGTGACTGTGGCGCTTCAGGCGGCTGTGCTCATATGGGCTACCGTCGTAATGGCAAGGGTTACACGAAAGGTTATTAAATGGCAGAAGGGCAGTTATTTGACCCTAATCCTGAGGTCTGGAAACCTGATCTTCCAATCCCTACGGATGAAGAGCATGAAATACTCATGTCAGACCCAAACGCGCGAGCTGAGCGCATGGCTCAGAGGATTGGGAGCCGAGTATTGCCGTTTCTTGGACATATAAGAGGCCGACGACGAAATGAATTTATAGGTCCCGGTCAGCTTGATTTAGAGTACAGTGGGCAGATTTCAGACGAAGAGATTGCAAGATTCGCCAGGTCGATTGCGCCTCGCCAGCCCTTGTTTAATAAATTCAGCAAGGGTTACAGAGTTGGATCGAATAAAGAAAGCATAGACAGTTATGTAATGAGAATGGGGCAGAAGAGTAAGCAGCACGAAGGTGATTTACGTACTCGAGAGGAGCGCCGGCAAGCTAAGATGCGCCAGACACACCATATCCTTGATAAGCTGCAGCAAAAGACACTTGTCGAACGCGATACGGCAGCACTGAGAAGGTGGTCTATTGCGGCAGTGCAAAAGGCTATCAACAATGAATCTCCTATTGATGAACAGGCAATAGTGTATGCTGCAGATGCAGTTTCTGATTTCGGACACACCTTGCTGGATGATATTAATAAAGGCTTGATCAGGGATACCAAGGCAAAAAAGATAGCGGACAACACCTTATTCATAGGCGCTAAAGCAGTCTCACACCCAGAGTATTTTATTAACAATCTTGCGCTTTTACGCATGGTTCGATTAGAGCAAAAGGCGCGGTTTGAATATTGGGATAGAATTTACAGTGCAACAGCTGAACACTATGGCGACAGGCTGACAAAACAAGACAAGGAAAATGCCGCAGCCAATGCCCAGGAAATTTCAAGGCTGCACGCTATCGTAAATAATGCATAGAAGCGATGAAAAAGCGCCGCTCTTTATATTGGCGCCGATGGATGATGTGACAGATACGGTTTTCCGTCAGATTATTCATTCTACTGCTCCGGCTGATTTATACGTTACTGAATTTGTGAATGTAGACGGGCTGATGTCGCCCGGACGACCGAAGCTATTGAAAAAGCTGCTCTTCCGCGAAAACGAAGGGCCGCTCATTGCTCAGCTATGGGGATTGAAGCCAGAGAATTTTGAAGCAATTGCCCAGCAGATTGCCGATGGCACGCTCGCCCGCGAGCTCGGGCTGCCAGAGGGCGTAAATTTTAGGGGGATTGATCTGAACATGGGCTGCCCCGCAAAGAGCGAGGTAAAAAACGGCACCTGCAGCGCCCTGATCAAGAACCGGCCGCTGGCCGCGGAGATCATTGAGGCTACTAAGCGTGGTGCAGGCAGCTTGCCGGTATCCGTTAAAACTCGGGTCGGCTTCAGTCATATTGATATGAGCTGGATAGAGTTCCTGCTCGGGCATGAGCTTGATATGCTGACAATTCACTGGCGCACCCGTAAAGAAATGAGCAAGGTGCCAGCCCACTGGGAGTTAGCGGACGAGGCAGTGGCTATGCGCGACCGGATTTCGCCAAGCACCAAGATAATCGGTAACGGGGACGTACTGACGCGCCAGCAGGGCGAAGAGCTGGCGGCAAAGTATAACCTGGACGGCATTATGATTGGCCGCGGGGTGTTTCATGACCCGTATGTGTTTGCTAAGGAATCGCCGTGGGAGTCTGTACCAAAGCAGGACAAGATCGCACTGTACCGGAAGCATGTAGAGTTGTTTGCCGAAACGTGGCAGCCAGGCACGAGAGCAATCCATACGCTTAATAAATTTTGCAAAATTTACATCAATGGCTTTGACGGCGCCAAAGAAATGCGCGAGGTGCTGATGAGCTGCGAATCCACTGACGAGTTGCTCGCACATCTCAAATAACTTTTTTATCCTCCAGCATGGCTGTATACTAGGTGCTTAGATGATTGAAGCTCGGCACCTCACCAAAAAATACCACAAAAAAACTGTGGTTGATGACGTCTCGTTCGAGGTTAAAACAGGGAGAGTCACTGGATTCTTAGGGCCAAACGGCGCTGGCAAGTCTACGACGATGCGTCTGATGCTTGGGCTTGATAACGGTAGCGGCGACACGGCTTTTGATGGCAAAAAACTACACCAATACGCTCAGCCGTCTAAGGTTGTCGGAGTTTTGCTAGAGGCCAAGGCATTTCATCCGACGCGGACTGCCGTGAACCATTTGAAGGTGCTTGCAACTGCTGGCGGCATAGGCACTAAGCGGGTAGATGAGGTGCTGGATATCGTGGGCCTAAAAGATGTGGCCAAGAAAAAACCCGGTAAATTCAGCCTTGGCATGAGTCAGAGGCTTGGCATTGCTGCTGCTATATTGGGCCAGCCAAAATACCTGCTGCTCGATGAGCCGGCTAATGGTTTGGACCCGGAAGGCATCCATTGGCTCAGGCAGTTTCTGAAAGAGTATGCCAGCCAGGGCAACGCGGTATTTGTATCGAGCCATTTATTGAGCGAAATGTCGCTCATGGCTGATGACATAGTGGTGATTGGCAAGGGCAAGCTCATTACAAGCGGCACGGTAAGTGATTTTCTAGCTGCTGCAAAAGGGACGAGCGTATTTGTACGTTCATCGAAGCAGAGCGTGCTGGAGCGGATTCTAAAGCAGGATAAACTTGACATAAGTAAAACCCAAGGAGGGCTACTGGTTAGCGGCGCCAGCACTGATAAAATCGGCAAGCTGGCTTTTCAGGCAGGGGTACCAATATTAGAGCTAGCTAAGCAGACGGTATCGCTCGAGGACGCGTTCTTAGAGGCTACTGCAGGCGCACAAGAGTACAAGGCAGGAGGCAAAGGGTAAATGATCAATACGTTTCGAGCTGAGTTTAAAAAGTTTCTCACCGTCCGTTCGACATATATTTGGACCGGATTAACTTTTGCGCTCGTGTGGTTTGTGGCATTTTATGGATTTGGCTACAGCACGTCTGTTCCGGCTCTAAATGAACCCGGCTTTATGATAAATATGCTGTCAACAGTAATCGCCATGTTCGTGACAATCGCAACAATCCTTGCAATATTGCTTGTCGCGCACGAATATCGCTACAACACAATCACATATACACTAACGGCATCGCCGAGCCGGCTTCGTGTCTTGGTTGCGAAGATAGTGGTTATGCTCACCTATGTAACGGTAATGGGCGTTGCCTTACTTGGTTTAGCATATTTTGCTACAAGGTTTGGGCTGTCTCTCAAAGGCGTTTCGCTTGGCGCTCAGGACATACCGCTCTGGGATACGCTGTGGCGTTTTGCGGCCTATGCCTGGGGTTACGTACTAGCAGGCATTATCATTGCAGCAATTGTAAGAGGGCTGGTAGGCTCAATCGTGATATTTTTCCTCATACCAGTAGTCGAACAAATGAGCACGCTCCTGCTCAAGGATAACTCAAAATTCCTGCCATTCCGGTCACTCGATTCCATTCTAGTTTTTCAGATGGATGTCGGAATTGAGTTGCTTACTGCCAAGGCGGCGCTAGGGGTGCTTTCGATTTATCTTGTGATTGGGCTGGCTGCTGCCGCTATCTCGTTCGTGCACCGCGATGCAAGCTAGTTAATTCTTAGTTTGTGAGTAACTTATGCTTGCTACCTCTGTTAATCCATCGTATAATCGAGAAGTTATTCCATGCTTTGGCCAAATTCGAGAGAGGTTTCTCGAATTTGATATGAGGAAGCCCTCTGAACTTTAAATGTATTGGAGCCCCCACGGCGAGAGGATTCGCTGTGGGAGCAAGCGGCGGCTTGGTAGGGTTGTTTTTGATGGCAGGAAATTTATTTTACTGTCATCTATGCAGACCTACCATCACACGCCGACGAGGGGGTGTAGCTCAGTGGTTAGAGCAGAGGACTCATAATCCTTTGGCCGCTGGTTCAAGTCCAGCCACCCCCACCACGTCAGAACTAATTTCAACCCCGCATTTTTTTAGCAATCAAGTGGCTAAAAATTGGCGGGGTTTCGCATTGTTCTTCCTTTGCCCACGGCGAATCCTCTCGCCGTGGGGGTTGGCCTTTTCATTGGTCTTGTTGGCAGATTTGAACCCTTGGGTCGAGAATTGCCAGTGGCAATTCGATTTTTCTTTTTCGCCATGGCTTCGTAGAATTGGCTAAGTAGAATGCCCTCCATAGCTTTAGCGAAAGAGGGCTAATAGTATAATTTGACATGTATTACGTATATCTATTTAAGTAGGCTGGTAGTTTACTCGCCTGAGGCTTTGATTGAGACCGAAGCAAGTGCGCGCCCTTGGCGGATTCGTCTGCGCTCTCGCTCGCTCATGCTACCCCATATACCAAATTTCTCCCCGTTGTTTAGCGCGTATGTTCCACACTCTTCGTGGACTACGCATGACTGGCATACTGCCTTTGCCTCCTCTGTGCTTGCTCCTCGTTCAGGATAAAATAAGTCAGTATCAACACCCAGACAGTTGGCATAATTCTTCCAGCCCGCAGCCAAATCATTGCCATCCTCAGTTTGACTCGCGGTTTTGGAGCCTTTTTCTCGTTCAGCCGCTAATTGTTCGGCATAATAGGCTTTTGCTCGTTCTACTTCAGACAAGCTACTGGCATCTTGGTGGGCTTCTGCTGATAAATCAAGATACATCTCACGTGTGAGAGCAGTATTTTCAGGAACATATGCTTTTCCCATTGTTGGACCTCCTTTGACTTAGTTACAGAGTAATCATGATTGTTTAAAAATGAAATTGTACTATTTGCTACATTACGCTCGCATGTCTTAATCTTTTTGTAAATGAGCGTTACAATAAAAGGGCAGTATGTTTGAAAAAATAAAAAAAACACTACAAACCCATATCGTCAAAGTTTTTAGCGACGTGCGAAGCTTTGGATTACTAGTCTTTGTAATTGCTGCGCTGCTGGTAACGTGGAGCGGCATTCGTGTCGTACAGCGCAACTATGATCTGCAAAAGCAGATATCAGTTATGCGCCAAGAAAATGAGATAAAACGGCTCGCAAATTCAAACCTAGCACTCAAAAATCAATACCTCGAAACAGATCAGTATCTAGAGCTGACTGCTCGCCGGCAGTACAACAGGGCATTGCCAGGAGAAAAGCTGTTGATTGTCCCAGAGGCAGTAGCGCTGGCGCATACGGTAGAGCCGCCTGTGCCAGAAGCTGACCCTACACCCGTGGAGCACGAGGGCCCTTGGTATGAGCGCAATTTCAACGCTTGGCTGGACTTTCTATTTCGCAACTAGTCCCCTGCTCCCCTACTGTGTATACAAAAAGCGAACACTCATTTTTTGCTGAAGTCTAGTGCTTGACAAAGAGAAGGTATCCAAATAACATTTAACCATATGGTTGAATATACTTCTGAACTAGATTCTATCTTTGCCTCATTGGCAGATCCGATACGCAGGGATATATTAGAACGGGTAGCCTGTGCTGAGCATTCTGTCGGCGAGCTGGCACAGCATTACCAGGTGAGTTTTGCGGCTATTTCAAAGCATCTGAAGGTACTTGAGCGGGCAATGTTAATAAGCAAGCGGAAGGAGGGTAAGAAGCAAATGGTGTCGCTCGCGCACTATGCACTGCATAGTGCGGACGAATACCTGGAACGCTACCGTCAGATGTGGCCAGCTGGTTTAAGACACTGATAGGCCAGCGTAAAATCGTTATCTCAGAATACTAGCTGTTAACAAACGTCAGAGCGTAGCCGACCTGGCCTGCCCGTCCTGCGCGTCCGATGCGGTGGATGTAGTCATCGTACTGCTGGGGGATTGAATAGTTGATCACGTGGGTGATGTCTGAGACGTCGATACCGCGGGCGGCAACGTCGGTAGCTACGAGGATGGTAATCTCATTCTTTTTAAACTTGTTCAGGGCGCGCTGGCGCTGGCCTTGGGTTTTGCCGCCGTGTATTGCATCTGCAACAAAGCCGCGGGCAACCAGCTCGTTGCTGAGCCGCTCGACGCTGCGCTGGGTTTCATCAAAAAGAATAACCTTTGCTACCTCTTCCTTGTTGAGGATATCGTGAAGTTTTTCAATCTTTTCTGCAGTGGTCTGATAGCGGACAACATCTTGGTGTACGTTGTCGCTCGTGGTGCTTGGTTTGAGTGATACTGTAAAGGGGTCGCTGCTAAAATTATCAATTAGCCTGCGCACGCGCGTGTCCATAGTCGCAGAGAAGAACAGCGACTGGCGGGTGTCATGCAGGTGGCTCAAAATGGTCGTAACGTCATCAACAAAGCCCATATCAAGCATGCGGTCGACTTCGTCTAGCGCAACCACGTTGAAACCCTCTAATTTAAGCGTACCGCGCTCCAGGTGGTCTTTGATACGGCCTGGCGTGCCAATCACGATGCGTGGTTTGTTTCGTAGGTCACGCAGCTGATTGCCCATGCTAGTACCGCCGATTAGTACGGCACCAAATAGGCCGCTGCCGCGCCCAAGGCTTTTTAGCTCGGTTTCAATCTGCTGGGCGAGTTCTCTGGTCGGTGCAATAATTAGGGCTGCTGATGAATAGTCAGCCATTAAGCGTTCTAAGATTGGCAGGCCGAATGCAGCAGTTTTCCCGGTGCCGGTGCTGGCAATACCAATAACGTCCTGGCCAGTCAGCGCAACAGGAATTGCTTGGTCTTGGATCGGTGATGGCAGTATGAAGCCTTTGGCCTTTAAATTGTTCTGCAGGGTTGGGTTTAGTTCAAAGTCTGTGAATTGGTGCTTAGGCGTGTAGATTTCCGCTTCCATGACGGTAGCTGCCCGTACGAACCGGCTTGGGTCGATATATTGGCCGCGGCGCTGTTTGCCCCGGGATTGGTTTTGGTTGCGGCGTCCGCCAGTTTTGCTACGCGCATAGCGGCTTGCAACAGAGGAGCTGCGGCTCCCACGATAGGAATAAGACATAAAAAATAGATCCTTTTGATTTGTAGTTAATACTTTATTGCCCGAATGAAGCCAAAGTATTTATTCCACTAACCACTAGGATCCATTTAAAACAATTATTATAATATTAGCATTAATTTTTCAATTAGTCAAGAGTGATTAGTCAGCTTTAAGTAGCTGCTAAAACGATCTTAATTTAGGGGCTAATAAATTTTGCCTGTTATGCTAAACTATAACCATAAACGGGAACAAATA
>CAZXJN010000009.1:0-40076 GCA_964641015.1 uncultured Candidatus Saccharibacteria bacterium
TTAAGCCAACTCTTTTGTGCGTAGCTGCCCATTTTGATGGCCTAATACGCACAGGAATCTGCGCTTTAATAAACTAACTTGGGTATCTAGACAAGTCCTATTATATCTCAGTTCGTCTCTTTTCTTCCTCTATTTGCTGCTCAGCTTGTTTGCGAAGTTCGGCGAATAAGTTGACGATCGCAAAATCATTCTTACTAGCGGCCGCATCCAGCAGGTCATACACGATTGTTTCGAAGAATCGGAGCCGTTTCAGCTCGGCTGCGCTTACGCCTGCATATCGCTTAGAGTTGTGATCCAGCCAATATCGAATGCCTTGCATGTTACCCATACTTATAGCCTCAAGCAGCTTTGATTCCGTAAAGTCATTCATTTTCTCGCGACCTTTAGTAAGCGCAGCTTCTGCTTCTTCTTTGAAGGCCGGATCTGCACCGCACCACCTATAAAAGGTGGAGCGGGCAATCCCAACTTTCTTGCAGGCTCGCTCAACGATAGGGCTATTTTCCAGTTCGCTCAGCAGTAGCCGTCGTTGCTTCTTGGTGTTTACCCTCATGAATAAGCTTCCTCTTTAAGCCTGTTTCTTTTTCCCACCTAGTCATGGCAACCTCTGCGTAAATCGGCTGTTTTTCCATAATATAACAGCGACGCTTTAGCTTTGTTGCGGCGATGAGTGTGGATCCGCTACCGCAGAACGGTTCAACCACCAGATCACCACGCTTGGTCAGAACCTTAATGTAAGGAATAAGAATTTCCAGTGGCTTGATGCCGAAGATGACACCCTGTCCTGAGCTTTTCTCATCCGCAGCATTGAAGGTTATATGGTCGGTCGGCTGAATCTTTTTGCCTTTCTTGTAGCCTTCCCATTGGGGGTTGCCGGAAGTTGCGAATAGTGCCGCTTCATACATCTCCTGCAGAGGTGCTTCTTCCACGTCGTGATTGTAGGCAACGATGCCAGATGCGCCGACCATGGCGATGTCATACTTGCTGAAGAACTTGTACTTGGCGGCATAGCCTTGATTGCGGTTCGGCAAGTGCCAAATGAGCATGTTCCGTACTCTCCAGCCATTGGCTTCGAGTCCGTCCCATATGACTTTCATATTCTTCCAGTTCTCGTAGCAGATGATACTAAAATCTGGCTTGGCTACTTTGGCAATGTTACTCATCCATAGCTCGGTGAAGTTGTCTGGCAATTCTTCGGTGCCGATGTAGCGACGATTTTTCTTGGAGCCGAAGCCGTCTGTCGGCTTGCCGTGTCGTTTGGCGTTGAGGTAGTCCAAGATGTAGGGCGGATCGGTCAGGCACATATCAGCCTTCTCACCATTCATGAGCTTCAGTACGTCAGCTTCAATGGTGCTGTCGCCAACCATCAGGCGAGAGTCGCCAAGTTGGTACACGTCGCCAGTCTTAGCCTTAACTTCCTGTACGCCAGCCTTTGCGAGTGCTTTCTGGATGTTGAAGGTTTCTTTTTCTTCCATATCGACGTCAAAGATGTCGTCCACTTCTTCACTCGTGAAACCAATGTCTTCCAGTAGCGATTCATCAAATTCCTTCAACAGGGCAAAGTCCCATTCACCCAAGTTCTTATTAAGCCGGATGTTCAGCTCTTTTTCCTTGGCGAGGTCAGGGATGTTAACGTACGCCACCGGTACTTCGGTGTATCCAAGCTCCTTCGCAACCTTCAGCCTGAAGTGCCCACCGATAACCACATTCTCTCGCCCAGGTGCTTGGTTGCAGAGAATTGGGTCGACCAACCCGAAGCGTCTGATGCTTTCGGCAAGCTGCTCGGTTGCAGATTCGCTCCATTTACGTGGGTTGTATTCCGAGCTCCGTAGTTCGTTTATCTTGACGGTTTGTATTTTAAGGTTAGGCGTTTCTTGTGCCATATTAACTCCTTCTTTGTTACTACTGACAGAAGGAGCCTGGTCAAATAAAAATACTCCTGTTGCTGACAGTCTGGGTGAGACTTTGTCATGCAACGGGAGCTTATGCATTCGCTCATCCGTGATAGACGCGTGCTATTTAACGCTTAAGACTAAAGTAACCTGTGGCGATTATGCTTGTCAACAACAAAATTTCATTGTCTAGTTACAAAATGTCACATCTGGTGCAAAGTAGTCAAAAAAGGATCGGAAGTGCACATAATACAACAAAGCAGGGCACCCCGCGGCCATATCGAGGAGCTGATCCAGGTCAGTAAAACTGGCCTAGGCTCCTCCATATTGCTACGGGGTGCTCTTGTTTTCTACCGTGTATGACAGTTGGTGCAGTATGCGCACCCATCTATGTTTAGCGATGGGTTAGCCTGTCTGCAGGCAGCGATCGCCTCTGCGCAGGTGTCGTAGTAGCCGATCCTGACACGGTTCTCGGGCAATGGTGGATGTGGGCAGTTTGCATCGTCGTTATGCACCTCATGGTACCCGTCATCTTGAGCGTTACGGTTTACATAGTAGTAAGCCATTGTTTCTCCTACTAGTGCTTTGTGTCACGCGGTGGAAATGGATCCCGAGCCGGTGGCATTGTGTCTTTATCACGAATTCGACCATCCCGGCCGTGGATGACCACTTCGCCGCCCCCGGATTGTCGTGACCAAGCTTTTGCTTGCTGTTCGGCTTGCCGCTGGGTCTGAAAAACCCCGGAAGCACGGGATGCACCTGGCTGCTTGGCTTGCCAGTTACCTCCCTTTGGTGTGACATGGTAGTTAGCCATATTACCCTCTCTTTATTAGGTGTTAATCTTAGTGTTTGTCTCTAGCGTCTCTCGGGTAGAGGCTTGCACTATATCTAGAGGATAGCAGTCTGTTGCATACCCCGTCAATAACTGTATTGCTGTATTTTTTACTCTGTGCTAAACTAGGGGGAGTATGCACCCTATACAAGAGAAGTTACTACGCTTATCAAAGGTTAGGGACTTATCGAGGCTCAGTTATCGCGAGATCGGTCGACAGCTTGCTGACAGCGACAATCCTAATGATCGCATCCATCCGACTAACGTAAAATACCACCTTGAGCAGTTGATTGCCGATGGCAAGATTGACGCTTCGCAGCGTCCGGTTATCCGTTCCGCAAAGCTCACTGGTGCCGATGAAGGTTCAAGCCCCGAGCTAGTCAAAGTCCCCATTGTCGGTAGCGCAAATTGTGGACCGGCTACTATTTTCGCTGACGAAAAAATTGAAGGGTACCTGCAGGTATCGCCGTCTTTGCTACGAGCGAAGAACTACAACGACCTTTTCGCCTTACGTGCAAGCGGTGAGTCAATGGACCAAGCGCGCGTCATGGGCAAAACTATAGATGACGGGGACTTCGTGATTGTCGATAGCTCTAAGGTAACACCTCGCGATGGCGAGCGTGTGGTCGTAGTTCGTGATGATGTCGCAAACATTAAACAAATCTTCTTTGACCACGAAGAACAAGTAATTATCTTAAAATCGGAGTCATCAAAGGACTTTAGCCCGATTTTCGTCAATCCTGAAGACAATTGGGATGGATTAGTAAGCGGTACCGTAATACAAGTAATAAAGAGCAGCGCCCCGGGCGCAGCGTAGTAAAAGCATGCCAGCCGACTTAGAGGTAACTGTCGAACAAGAAATAAACGACACTTCGGCAGGCAGGCCGCACGTTCTCCTGCTTGGCGCGGGTGCAAGCAAAGCTGCACTGCCGAACGGTGATAAACACGGTAGGTCAGTGCCACTTCTTAGGGATGTCGCTGAAGATCTCAAGCTAGTAGATCTATTCCCGAACAATTTGAAAGACCTGGCCACGCAGGATTTTGAAGCCGCGTACTCGCGGCTATATGGTAAAGGCCCATCCGATGCCCTTAGCAAGATCGATGCTCTCGTGAGGGACTATTTCTCTGAGCTCGAGCTTCCTGATGAACCTAATCTTTATGACATCATCAATATGTCCCTACGGTCTAAGGATGTGATACTGACGTTTAATTGGGATCCGTTTCTACTGCAATCCAGGATTCGCCTGGCTAGACTAGGCCTTACCACAAGCTTTCCTCAGCTCTTCTTTTTGCACGGGAACGTTACCGTTGGATTTTGTGAAAAAGATGCTACAAGTGGTCTAGCGGGACGACCCTGCAGTCGGTGTAAGCAGCCCTTCGCACCATCCAAGCTCTTGTACCCTGTTGAGAACAAAGACTACCAGTCAGATAGTTTCATTAAACGAGAGTGGGAAGCAGCACGACATTACCTGAAGGGATGCTTTATGTTTACGGTTTTTGGTTACAGCGCCCCGACTACCGACAAGGAAGCGGTAGAACTTTTAAAGGACGGCTGGGGCGATAACCATGACCGTGAAATGGAGCAAACCGAAATAATTAACCGTCCGGGAGCAGACAAAGACGCTCTCAGAAAAACCTGGGATCCATTTATCCATACCCATCACTACGATATTCTCGAAAGCTTCTATGAATCTTTCATCGCTAAGCATCCGAGGCGATCAATCGAGGCTTATTGGAATCAATACTGGGAGGCAAAATTCATTTCTAACAATACCGTGCCAAAAAGCTTTGCTTCTTTTGACGAGCTCGCGGCATGGTATAAGCCGCTGGTTGACGCAGAGTAAAATGGAGATGTGTATACACATCTCAAAGCACGCAAGTATTACGAAGATCTATACGACCGCCACACCGTGGAAGACGCCCGGCGCGGCATGGGCTATTACGAGGATTTCTATACCGACTTTGAGAAGAAATTGCCCAAAGGCGAGAAGCTCGATAAGCCCGGCAACGCCTTCCTGCTAAACGTGTTCTACATGGAAACGGTCGGTAACAAGCTGCTCCGCCGTTATGAACAACGCGAAGAAACCATCAATGAATGGATGGCGCAGGACGAAGCCAAAGATGACCAAATTACCACCGCCAGACTGACTGAAGAGCCGTACTGCCAGCACTGCGGCAAGCAGGGACTGCGGATTATCGACAAAAGCTTGATGCACCGTAGCGAAGATGCCAAATACGATGACCCCGAGGAAGTGCTCTTTATGCTGCGCTGCCCGCACTGCAAAAAGAACAGTGCATTCTGGGAGGACGGCACCGCCTGGAAGGTAAAGCCGACACTTTGTCCGAAGTGCCGCGCCGAAATGACCCATAAAACAACCAAGACCAAGACGGCGATTACCTTCACTTATACCTGTCCGTCATGCGGCCACAGCTACAAGGACAAAATGGATTTGCGGGACAAAAAGGAAAAGCCCGATCCCGATTTCGACAAAGATCGCGCCCATTTTTGCCTGCACGACAAGGAGTTCCGCGACCGCCTATTCAGAATGAAGCACGACTTTGAAGGCTTGGCGCAGCTCGGCAAAGAAATGAAGGAGCGCGAAGATAATAAGCATATTTACGGTGCAATCAAGGAAATGAGAAAGCCGAAGATTGCCGAATTATCTACTATCCTAGCACCGGCACTTGAAAAAGCCGGATACATTGAGTTTAATCTGGATAAACCAGAGATAGGCAAAGATGTCATTGTCGGCTTCAACTGCTTAGACAATAAAAATGATCGTGACGACTATGACAGTAGGAAGATGCTTAAGAAGACCATCGAGCAAGCACTGGTGGAAACCAACTGGCGACTGATGAGTGACGGTATCCATTATCGGCTCGGTTATCTGAACGGACGACTTCGTGCCTACGAGCGTGAAGAAGATCTAAAAAACCTAGTAATGCGGAGCAAGAAGTTAAAAACTAAGCAAAGAGGCGGTAAGGCCGATACGAAAAAGAAAGCTTATACCATCAAAGACAAAGATGGGCGCGATATAATCCTCTAGTCCACTAATGGAATCATTCCGCGCTGATTTTGGCGCGAATCGTACCTTTTATTCTTCGATACTGCTTTGCTATCGTCTTTTGCTTGATTTTATCAATAGCCTGCTCATGATATCTCCAGTATTTTTTCGCCAGCATGTTCCTGGGTCGTAGGCGTCTCGTTACCGTCGATGGCCTAAGAATTATTTCTGAACCGTTCCATTCAAGCCCAAGATACTGAACTCTTTGTTTGGCTTTGCTTGCTGTTTCAATCAGTTCAGGAGCAGATCTGATACTGTCGCCCTCTCTTACAAAGACCTCTGTCTTTTTCTTAGAAAGTTTTAGGCCATGGCTTTTAAGCCTTTCCTGTATCTGTTCATAAAGTCCCTTAACCTCAGCTGCAGGGCAGACGATCAATATATCGTCGCTATATCTCTGATACATGCCCGACCCTAAGTCTATTATTTTTTCAGACAACCATTCGTCAAAATCCAACATATAAACGTTTGCGAGCATGCCGCTGACGGGGCTACCCTGGGGAAAGCCTCTTGGACTCAAATTTTTTCTAACAAACCTTTTGTTGTTGATGAGTGTGTTGAAGTCCTCTATCTTGCTAAGCCGTACCGCCTTTTTGCCTATGGGCACAAAGTATGGCTTCTTGTGTCGCTTGAGTTCCTTGATTACTTCGTCTTCGATAACATATCGAAAGCTAGTGAGATTCTGCAATACGTAACGGAATTCATTGGAATCAAAATCCTTATCGAGTCTCACGAGAGAATCGAATAATTCACCGTGCGGAACGTTATCAAAGAAGCTACTGATATCAACCAGCAGGCACGCCCAATCCGACTTATCCGAACTAAGGTAATTGAACGCCTTCTTTGCGAAATCGATATTGTTTTGCCCCTTTATGCTTCTGTAAGCAAGAATCGATTCATGCAGTTCTCGGTCATTCAACACTGCCTCGTATCTGCTGTTGATAATAAAGTTAAAGAATGAGTAAAGGCACGCGTCGTGATGAGATGCGTACATAATTGGTCGCGACTTAATGTGGCTGTAAAGTTTTTGGTTTCGATGTTTGACTGGCCCGGTGTCCGCCGGTTTCCGGCGATACCTTCGGTTTCTTTGATCTTTCCTGATAAAAGGCATGAACCGCCATTTCAAGAGATTTTCTGGATCCGCGAAGTTGTGTCGCAGCACGCCAATATGTCCTGCATCATGAATGTTCAACAAGGTATCGAAGTGTGCATAGCCCCTGGAACCAATGAACTTCTTCTTGAATGGAGCACGACTTTTAAGCTTCTTGTGCTCGCCGTCCAGCCACTGTTCGAATTCATATCTGTAATCAATCATCTATTCATGGTTTTGACCCCTCTCATGGGTAATCATGATTAGCGAGGGGCCAATGCACGGGCTGAGCCCGATGGCAGGTTCCTTCGGCACACTAACACGAACATGTGTCCGAATTACTAGCTATCGTGATAGCCGTTACCAGTGGGCTTGCGCCCATCACATAGTTGTGAACTTGTTGTACAATGCTACTATGAACATCTTATCAACAGTTAGTCAAGCACTGCTGCTCAACCAGCCGTTTGTTGGATGTCTCGTCGAGGAGCATCTAACAAACATTCACGCGGAAGCATCTTCTGCCGTAATCGGCATCTCGATGCTTTACCGTTTTACCTCCCAGCACATGTCATAGATCCTGCCGTCTACGCGTCCCTGAAAAGGGCATGCACCTTGGAAAACTCCGGGCGGTAGCTTCATTATAGCGAACAATATGAAGTATTCTAAGCAAATTATGGTATAGTTTTTCTTCTTATTTTTGAGACACCCTATTTCAGTGTCTCATTTGTCTCATTTACCCCTGCTCCTGCGTACCAGACCCATATGCTCAATAATCTGAGTCACGTTTGGTGTCGCATAAGTCCGGACACGTGGGTCTGGTACTAGACCTAGACGCTCAGCCAGATGCGACAGTAGAATTTGAGACCCATGTCTATAATTATGATGTGGCGTATGGCGCATAAGTTAAACGGTGAACTTAAACTAGATATGGCCAGGTTACACCATAAGCCTGGAGCTGTATGTATTGTTTGCACTATAAATGCACTAACAGATTCAGTATACCTACTAGTAGATAGCCAAGAATTGCTCTGGAAGCAATACCCGACAACAAGCCACCCTGATTATAAAGACCATTCGTGGGCTCTCAGTACCCTTTCTAGCTCATCTACGCAGTCAATGGAGTACCTGATACATAATCTCATGAGACAAGAAACTCCTGAGTTCGAAGCTTATGCTTCAATTGCCCGAAATCAAATCGAAAAATTAACAAAAATTATTGAAGTAAACGGCAGCGAAGAGTATTTAGTACAGGCTTCACATGATTTTATGGACACAGTCGAAGATGTCACTCTACTTTTTGAGTGTATGGATCTAAAGGAAGATACAGCTAAGCTTAAAAGAGCCAAATTTCTCGGACGCGGCCCAGACTGGAATAACCTTCCCGAAGAGAGATATAAGCTAACTTTCGCTTACCTCAGCCGATTAATACACAGCTTCAACATGGATAGTCTGTTGCACCCAGCTCTGGATAGGTTTCTGGTTCGAGGGTATTTATTAGTTCTAACGAGTGGGCTTTACCATCAGGTTTCGGGCGAACTTCCAATCCTTAATCATAAGGCAAGATCATTACATAAAGATGTAAAAGTGAAACTCGACGGTATCTGGTCTAAAGAAAAAATTACGCCAGAAACTTTAATATACTGGACCAGTTTTTATGATACCAAGCACAGTGACAAAGAACGGGAAGTCTTGGCCTGGTATCAAAAGACCCTGGATAAATGTACAAAGATTTATAAGGAAAAAGATGTAACAGTATTACCCAAAATTGAATTAGTTGATTGCGGTGATGAATGCACGCACGCAACTATAAAATAATCGTGCATACTAGACCTGTATGCTCAGCCATGTTAAGCCCCGCTCGAAAGAGCGGGTTTTTACATGGCTCGAGTGCCTCGAACCACCGACCAAAGTGATCGGGGTGAGAACTGCCAGTGGCAGTTCGCAAGGAAACCTTCACCTGGCAACTTGTTGCCAAGGCAGAAGTTTCGGGCCTGCCGAAGGCAGGTCGAATCCCTCATCCCCAGCCATGAAATGTGCAGCCCTTGAGCTGCTTTTTTCATGGCTTGAATAGCCCTAGCATTTTAGGCACCATGTCTTGATGAGTCCTTTTCCTAAACGCTTCCTTAGGCAGTAAAGCTAAAATATTTGACAATTATTAATTTAAATACTACAATAACTGTAAGTAAAGCGCTGTATAGGAGAAGATTATGAGCGTAAAAGATATCGTCGTAGGTGGCGTGCTAACTGTAATTGTTGGCGGCACTGCGTACACAGTGAGTCAGGCGGATATAATAGACAATCTTGCCAATGAAACCGGTATGACTCAGCAGGAAGCAAAGGAATATGCTGAAAAAGCCGAAAAAGAAGGGCTGGTAGAGTGGACCGAAGTAGGAAACTCTCATATCGAAGAAGGCAAAGCCGCGCTTGATCTTGCGGATCAACTTGACTGTAATCAGTACGAATACGAATGGGAGACAGCTACTTTGTCTTGTTCGCAAGCCATAGTCCAACTGAGGACCTACGGGAATAATTCGGTTAGCCTTGGAAACTCTTACAAAAAACTCGACAATGACTCCTCCGGCATACCAGAAATCAATCAAACAATTAGACATATCGACACTCTTACAAGTTCGCTGCAGTTTGAAATCATCAGATCAGTGCTTGATGCCTCGCAGCTGACCGAAATGCGAAACATAAATGCCTACAACAAATCCGTCTTAAAGGCGGTGCTGGATAGCAGGTAGACGACTCCTTGAGCAACAAGACTTGTCGGTAACTATCGAAAGAGACTGAGCGGGTAAAAACGAGCGAGAAGCGTTTGGCGTGACTGTAGCAACCATGTTTTAATAGATAAGCAGTATGAAAAAGTCCGCCGAGCCTATTGTTTCTATTACTGATTTTAGTTTGAGCATTGGCAAAAAAAAGATTGTTGACGACTTGTCTTTTGACGTGCATCCGGGTGAGGTGTTTGCACTGCTGGGGGCAAATGGCTCAGGTAAAACATCTACGATCCGTGCGCTTCTTGGTATTTATCAAGCAACTGCAGGCCAGCTGCTTATTACAGGCGAGCGTTATACACCGGAGCGCGCACACCTAGTCGGCTATTTGCCCGAAGAGCGAGGACTGTATGTGCGCAGCACGGTGCTTGATGTTATGACATATTTTGGCGAACTAAAAGGCATGGATAGGGCAGAGGCTCGTGATTTTTCACTTGCATACCTAGAGCGCGTCGGAATCGCCGACAAAGCAAAAACAACAGTCAAAAAATTATCTGGCGGCCAGCAGCAGAAGGTTCAGTTAGGGGTGGCGATTATAAACAATCCGAAACTACTTATACTTGACGAGCCAACAAAAGGGTTGGATCCGGTTAACCGCAAGCTCCTGCTCGATATCGTCGAAGAGTATCGAGAGCGAGGTACTGCTGTGATATACATCACCCACCTCATGGAAGAGGTTGAGCGGCTAGCAGATCGGGTACTTATAATCAAAGATGGCAAGCGCCTTGCGTACGGCACCAAGGAAGAGCTCAAGAAGACCTACAAACAGAAGACAATCGAAGGTATTTTTGTGTCGATGTACGGGGAGGGGAGTTCTTCATGATAAAAAATCGTAAGCTTCGATCAGTGGTGCGCCATGAGTTTTTAACAATTATCCGTCAGCCGTCATTTTGGATATCGCTCATAGCTCTTCCGCTGCTTATCGGCGTGATTATTTTAATCGGTGTGTTAACAAGCCCGTCAGAAGATACTGATTTGGAGAACATAGACGACCTGCAGATTGCTATTGTAGACAAGAGCGGGCTCATCAGCCGAGAGGTTGTCGGTAGCTATCAGCTGAACTTAGAGGAGGGCAACGTTCATGAACTCAGCGAGTCAGTGCGCAGCGGAGAGCTCGATGGACTGATTGTCTATCCGGAAGACGTATCAACGACAGGCGTGTACGAAATGTTTGCTGACAATACCGAGCGCCGCAACGGCGGTATTGTTTCGGAGTTAGGCAGGACTATGCTGCAGCAAAGCTTGCTGACACCAATCGAGTCTGAAGAGCTCGCGATGCTTGCACTGACAGGCGGACAAGGAACGTTGCAGACGTATACTGACGGAGAGCCCGAGCGGTCGTTTGAGGAAATTATCGTGCCGGGAGCTTTTTTGGTATTGTTTTATATCGTGTTGGTTTTTTCGGTCGGCTACGCGCTGACATCAGTGTCAGAAGAGAAAGAAAACCGTTCAATTGAGATGGTGCTTAGCTATGTGAAGCCGCAGACGCTAATACTCGGAAAATTACTTGCTATTATCCTGGTAACCCTTACGCAGATTGTTTTTTTCGCTCTGCTAGCACTGGCTATATATGTCCTGGTGCGCTCGCTTGGCAATAGCTTATCGCTGCCGTTTGGCATATCCGACTTAACGTTTGTCCCGCAAGAAATTGTGATTGGTATTGGATTCTTGATTTTTGGCTTCGTTTTTTTCGTAGGGCTGATGGCTATGATAGGGGCAATTTTTCCTTCATCTAAAGAAGCAAATAGTTTTTCTACAGTATTTTATTTTATGCCGGCCGTGCCGTTCTGGGGCTTTGAGGCAATTACTACGCAGCCTTCAAGTGTATTTACACAGGTACTTACTTATATTCCGCTCACCTCGCCGACTACGGTATTGCTTCGGAATGCCTCAGGAAACATAGGCCTTGGTGAGGCGCTTGTGTCATTATTGCTGTTAATAATTGCTACTGCGGTAATCGTAGTCTTGGCGGCAAAAGCCTTCCGATTAGGGACTCTTGAGTATACGAATCGGATTGCAATTACTTCTCTTCTCCGCAAATAGGCTGCCGTATCGGCACATATTTTGTAAGATTTATTACAGTTGCACCTTGGTATAGCAGTGTACAGTGGGTAGTAAGATATGAATATCAAAAAGGTGCTGAGGCGCACGCATAGAGAGCTCACGGCTAGTCCGTTATTGCCAGCGGTGGTAATATTTTTGACCATTATCGTGCTGGTGGGTTCGGCATGGCGCACCGCCCAGCAGGATGCGTCGAATACGCTTGATAACCTGGTTGAAGAGCGCGCCGTGCTGAGTGAAACCAATGTACTTCAGCAAGTTTACTCATACGAAAATTCATTACTTGCAGCCAGGGGGCTGATTCTCAGCAGCGACGATGTCAGCCGGCAGGAGTGGCAAAGCTTTATTAGCGCGCTGCGGCTCGAGGAGCGCCGCCGTGGCATGTTGGGCGTAGGGTACGCAGACTTAGTCCAGGCGCACGAGGTTGCCGCCTACGAAAACCGCATACGACGCGAAGGATTTGATAATTTTCGCATCTGGCCAAAAGATACGCCGCGGGATATCTACAGCAGCATACGCTATATTGAGCCGTTCAACGCGGTTAACCAGCCCGCACTTGGATACGACATGTATAACGAAGACATACGGCGCGAAGCCATGGATCGAGCAATTGATTCGGGCCAGCCAGAAATGACATCCAAGATTCTGCTTGTACAAGGCGGCACGAATCGCATTGCAGGACTGAATCTATACCAGGCGCTGTACAGAAAAGGCGCTCCTATCGACACTGTCGAACAGCGCCGTGAAGCGGTGGTTGGATTTGTCTATGCTCCATTTATCGCCAGCCAGCTGTTCGGCAGCGTATTTTTAGAGCAAGAAGCAGAGTATAACGTTCGTGTGTATGACGGGCCAGAAAAAAATCCCGAAGCATTGCTGTATGAGCAGCATGAAGGCGATGATAATTTCCGGTGGGTCAGAACTGACACGATAGATGTAGCTGGTATCCAGTGGACTTTTGAATTCGGCATAAAAGATTCTATCGTTCCAGCGGCAGTTCGGGAGCGTCCGCGTGCATTGCTAATTGGCGGAGTGCTGCTGGCATTCGTAGTGGCTACGGTGGTGTACTTGCTCTTGCAGCGGCGCATGAAAAGTTTGGCCGAGAAAGAAGAGCGCCGAGTACAAAGAGCAAAGGACAGCATGCTTTCACTGGCTTCACATCAGCTGCGGACACCTGCAACTGGCGTAAAGCAGTACATTGGCATGGTGCTGGAAGGTTTTACGGGCGATATCACTGAGGAGCAGGAAGAGATGCTGCAGAGCGCTTACGATAGCAACGAACGGCAGCTAAGAATTATTAATGAGTTTTTGTACCTGGCAAAAACCGAAGCAGACCGAATCATCTTGTCGCCGCAATCTATTGATCTTGTGAAGCTGACACGAGAAATCACCAGTGATATGCAGAGCGAAGTCCAAGAGCTTGGCCACACCCTAACCCTCAAAGCAAAACGGCAAAAAGTCATATGTGCCGCTGATATCCATAGTACGCGGATGATTATTGAAAATCTCATTAGTAATGCCATAAAGTACACGCCGGCTGGAGGCAGAATTATCATCACCATTGGCTCCGGCAAGCAAGGTGCGATGGTCCGGGTAGAGGATTTTGGCGTTGGTATTGATAAAAAGGATTTTCCGAAACTGTTTCAGCAGTTTTCAAGAATCCCCAACGAACTTACCAAACAAACCGCAGGCAGCGGCATCGGGCTTTATCTTGCCAAACAGCTTGCTGATCGCAACAGAGGATATATCGAAGTAGAGTCAGAGCCGGGCAAAGGCTCGGTCTTTACACTATACCTGTCTGCAAAAAATGTAAAAAATTTTACAGAAAATACTAATGGCCGTTCGTAAAATACATCCAATGAGCAACAAAAAAATACTCGTAGTCGAAGACGAGAAGGTGCTAAACAGTGCTTATCAGACGATACTAGAAAAGACCGGATACGACGTGCGCGTGGCTTACGACGGAAACGAAGCTCTGGAGATACTCAAGGAGTATCAGCCAGACACTATTCTGCTGGATCTAAAAATGCCCAATCTTGACGGCATAGGATTCTTAAAAAAGTACAAAGAAATGGATGTTGAAAAGCGTAGCAAGATTGTGCTGTTCAGCAATTTCGATCTTCAGCAAGAGATTGACGAGGCATATAATCTTGGTGCAGACAAATACGTGCTCAAAGCGTGGGCCTCCCCTAAGGACCTGCTCAAGATCATTCAAGAAATTAATCCGTAAAGTTAGCAGTTATCTCTTTGCCGACCGTACGGATAAGCAATGCCTTGTCTACGACATAGTGCCTTTTGCGGTACATCACGACATTGGCTTTTTTGAGTTTGCTGATCTCGCCGGCAACCGTTTCTCGGGTCAGGCCAAGGTTATCTGCAATAAACTGATGAGTGAGAGGAAGTCCCAAGCTAAACATGCCGCCATTTTTCTCTTGTCCGTGCCGCATTGCCAGGTAAAAGAAAAAATACAGAATCTTGTTAGTTGCGTTTGATTGCTGAAGAGCAAGGTTGCGAAGCAGCGAAGTAGTTGTTTCGCGGGTTGAAAATTCACTAAGATGGCGGGCGATAACACGGTGCGAGCACTCTGATTTTTGTATAGGTAGCAGGCGAGAATCGTCTAGTGTTTCGTAGTAAAACATCACAGACCGGCTGGAGCCAGTCAGCCAGTCTACCGGAAAGATGTCACCTTGGGAATAAATACCGACAACTTTCTCATTGCCATCATCATCAATTGCATACACTTTGAGGCAGCCTTCTTCGACGATGAATCCGTATCGCGGAATCTCGCCCTGAAAAAGCACCAGGCTATTTTTTGGATAGCGCCGAGAAGGGTTTGCTGCGGAGTACTTAGGTACTTGCATAGGTGTAGTTTACGGTTTTGTAAGGAATTTTACAAAATTACTGTCGACCACCTTACAGAATGATTACCGGTAGCCCTCTAAGATAGAAGTATCGTTTGGGGCAGGAGGGTCACGAGCGAAAGGGTCATTAACAACTTGGTTTTATCAACAAATGAATTGATAAGGAGGAGTTATGAAAAAAGACACACAGCTCGATGGCAAAATTGCCTCATTCCTCAAAAGAAAAACTACACAATATCCAGAGCTGGATTACATTGCCAGGCAGCTGGCAAGGAAGGAGTAAACTATGGCACAAACATATCACAAGTCTAAAATCTATCGTGAGCCGACCTATGATCACGACATGATTGTTACTGAAGAAGGTAATGCGGCGGTAGTGGCAGACAGCAACCCGGCGATTACTAAAGCGCAAATGGTCGTGCAATATATTGTTGGCATACTGCTGAGCTTGCTTGCAGTCCGGTTCCTGTTGGCGCTGTTTGGGGCGAGCCAAACAAACGGGTTTGTAGATTTCATTTACGGAGTTACTGCACCATTGGTAGCACCATTCCAGGGCTTGTTTAACATTACATCCACTGCAGGAGTGGCGCGATTTGAGTTTGAAACACTGTTTGCTGGATTTATTTATGCCCTCGTCGGTGTGGGAATCGTAAAGCTGATGGATATATTCAGAAGGTAAGGATAAAGGAGGATAAATTATGGGTATTTTAGCGTGGATTGTGCTGGGCGCACTGGCAGGGTGGATTGCCTCGATGCTCATGAACACGAATGAAGAACAGGGTGCAATTGCCAATGTAATCGTAGGGATTTTTGGTGCGCTGCTTGGTGGACTAATCATGGGATTCTTTGGTGCGGAAGGCGTGACCGAATTCAGCCTGTACAGCCTGCTTGTTGCTACAGGTGGTGCAGTACTGCTGCTAGCAATCTATAAATCACTGCGTCGCCACGCGTAAGAAAGGATTGATACTATGAGCGAGCAAGCACTTGTCTTTGTGTCTCAGTTGTCAATCCTTAGCGGGGCAGTAATATTCGGATCCATCTACGGAATGCTCGCGCTTGCATACATAGCAATGACTGCTTATGAGGGTGCTGCCCGGCTATATCGCGAAATGTGGATTCGTTTCCAATCTTACTTGCTAGTCAAAGATGTGTCACCCGCATCTATGCATAAAAAACAATTACCTAAACAACAAGGAGTGTAATATATGGCAGGAACAACTTCTAACAAAGTACTTGCAGCTGGTCTGATAGGCTTCCTCGCGGGAATGCTCTATGCTCCAAAAAAGGGGTCCGAAACCCAGGCTGAACTCAAAGAAAAATTTGAGAATATGAAGTCCGGCATGGAGACCAAAGCTCAGAAAGCCAAGTCAAAATTAAAAGAAATGAAGCAGGGCAAAGAATCGCCGATCGAGAAGGTGGATCGCACGATGGATGAGGCAGCCGACAGGCTGGTGCCCTAGCAAAGATTACACCGCCTTAAGAAACTTAGGGCGGTGTTTTTTTATTTATAGAAATTTTTAAACAAGCAGCAGGATGGCCCGCTTGTTTACAGACTGCTACAATATAGGCAGTATGGAAATTCAGCGGGCGCGGTATTCGCGGCAAAACCGAGGGAATAAAAAACGTGCGAACATACCACTCTTGTTTGGTATCGCACTATTTTTTGTATCCATTGGAGGGTATAGTTTTGCAGCTCTCACCAAGCCGCTGCCTGAACTCATGCCCAAGCTGACTGCTCTTCAGGCCACGGTGCCGCATGCACCAGATATTTCTTGGCCGGCTGGGCAGGGAGTAGTAGGCACAGTTGAAGACGGAGTGCTGGCCGCATCGTCAGAGACCGAGCTGGTGCGTCCGATTGCGAGCATGACCAAGCTTGTTACTGCGCTGGCAGTACTAGAGGTGCAGCCGCTCAACGTAGGGGAGTTGGGCGTGACATATACGATTACGCAGCGTGATGTTGATACGTATCACTCGTATGTAGCGCGATACGGTACTATTCTGCCAGTGCGAACCGGCCAGCAGATTACGCAGTATCATGCACTGCAGGGGCTGTTGTTGCCGTCGGCAAACAATATATCTGATCTTCTTGCAGAGCGTGAGTTTGGTTCGATGGACGAATTTCTTATTTATGCAAATAATATGCTTGCTTCGTTTGGGCTCCAAAATACGCGTGTCGCGGATGCTAGTGGATTTTCGCCACAGACGGTAAGTACGCCGTCGGACATGTTTGAGATTGGACGGCGGGCACTGGCGCATCCCGTGATTGCCGAGATTGTAAAACAGAAAGAAGCTACAATTCCGGTGTCGGGAACCGTACGAAATACCAATCTTTTGCTTGCTGATGAAAGTGTAATCGGTCTGAAAACCGGAACGACTGACGAGGCAGGAAGCTGCCTGCTATTTGCTTTTAGACATGTGCTTGACGATGGCAGCACCAAAACAGTCATTGCAGCGGTAATGGGCGTGCCGACGTGGCCGCAGCTATATAGAGAGGTTGCAAGGCTTATTGATACGACGAAGCAAGGGTTTGCAGCCGTAGAAGTCATAGGCGGCAACGCGGTGGTGGGCGAGTATGTTGCACCATGGGGGCAGCAAGCTGCTATTGTGACCGCACAGCCGTTAGTGATTCATGGCTGGACGGGACGGTCCTGGCAACCTGAAGTTGATGCCGCAACAATACAGGCGCCAGTCAGCAGCGGCAGCAACGTCGGTACTATTCGAGCAGATAATGGCTCACAGTCGCTTATGATAGAAGGCACGATTTCTCAGCCAAGCGTGTGGTGGCGCCTTCAAAACTATTGGTAAGAAACAAAATACGGCTTGGGGTCAATGAGCATCGTTTGCTTAGGGGTAAGCATGGGAGTGTCTTCGTCGATAAAGTTTTTCCAGCCAAAATATACATTGTTCGGCGCATTACCGCGTATTGTAAGCCACGTGTCCTGTTTGGCAGGCTGAGCTCCAAGGCCATCCATTTGGATGAGCCAGGCAAGCTCTGGCCTGGAAGTGTCGAGAGTCTCACGGTCGGTAATCATAGAGAGTTTGAATTGATGCAAAAGAAATAGTTTTTGCGGTAAGTCATATTTTTTCACAAGGCCAGCAAGCCACTCGGCAGTTTGGTTTATTTCGTCGGCACTGACACTGCCGATCTGTTTCATGTGCCGCTGTCCTGGAGCCAGCCGCCATTCAGAATCAAGAGCCAGACCGACATGCGGTTCGCGCAATAGTGCTTCGTACTGTTTTGCCTGAGTCAAAAAGTCAGTGTATCCAGGCTGCAGATCCAGCACGACATAGATTCCTGCTTGCTTGGCAGCATCAATCCATGGCTGCAGCTTTTCGATGGAAATTTCTGAAGAGTAATCTCCGTTTTCAGTCGGCTGAGCAGAGGCGATAGTGGTAATTATTTCAAAAGCAGGGTACACTGGCTCATCCGAATAGCCTTGGTGCTCGGCTGCTAACTGCTTGACTCGATTGATTGCAGCGGCTACATCCTGTTCGCCAAGAGATCCAAGTACAGGAATATCCGGCGTGCCGTAGAGTGCAATCAGCCGGTAATCCGGCAGCAGGATACGGCCGCCATGCGGGAATTCAAAAGGCTTCTCTTTGGTAACTATCTCTGGTGCGGCAGCGTCTGGCTGCAGATTTTTTGTTTTGCTTTCTGCAGACGGTGAAGTTAAAAATATGATCGAAAGACCGACAGCTAAGCCTGTAAGAGCAAGTAGTCGGACGTGTGCTTTAAGGGTTTTTGCCATGTATGCCATCTATTGTAGCAAGTATCTCCATTGACGAAAGTTGAGTGCTTATGGTTACATCAAAGGTAATGGCTAAAAAGTTACCGAATCAAACCATTCGTCACATCGTACTTCGGATTACGCGGGTGCACTTTGTTTACATTGCAGCATACATGCTGTCAGTAATTATTTTTGATTCGTGGAACCTAATTACCCACGAGGCTGTACTGCAGCGCTGGACGGCGGCAGGAGCTTTGCTGGTGGTAAACACGATTATTTGGTACCTATGCCGGGCTAGGCTGCAGAATGAAAATGTGTATAAAATTTTGCTTATTGTGCTGCTAGCATCAGATATTCTATTCGCAGCCGCTAACGTCTACTGGCAGAGAGGTATGGCCAGCAAGGCTGTCCTGCTGTTCGCAGTACCGGTAATATCTGCAGGCCTGGTGAGAAGCCGTAGCTTGCTGCTTGCGACTGCCGCGGTATCGGCGGCTACCTATTCTGTTGCAGCGGTGCGGTATTTTTTCGAGAATTACGGCCAAGGATACCGGGTGGAACTGTACGGAGAGGTTTTCTTTTACTCGGCTATGCTTTTTGTGATGGCGGGGCTTGTGATGATTCACTTCCGGAAAGCTCCTGAGTAATTATTCCATAGCGCGCAGCAATTTTGGGAGCGGTAATTGTGCCCTAGCTTGAGGACATTTCTTCAGAGTATCTACAAATACACTTCCGAAATGGACGCCTCAATCTAAATCACAATTACCCTTAGCCCAAAATCACTGCTTGACAGTGTTAGTTTCGGGTTTGAAAATTGAAAATTGCTCCGTGGTACGCTTCCGATCCGCTATCCAGCAGAAGCGTTCCAATTACCAGAAATATTACATATTACTAACTACTATTTCCTAGTTCCTTTCCCATATTCCCTATTCCATTTTTCCTATTCCTAACATCTATTCCTTGCTTCTTACTCCTTACTCCCTACTCCTATTTTCTAAAATAAATTGAGGTCCCTAAGCTCGTCTGGCAGAAAGCCGTCTTTTGGACTGAATCCGGCTTCCCAGGCATAATCTTTGCCATAGCCGAGGTCTTTCATGAGCTTTGTGGGGGCGTTGCGCACGTGCAGTGGTACGGCTGCATCTGGCGTATTGTCTGCGGCCGATAAAGCTTTGTTCATGGCGTCGGTAACCACCCGTGATTTTTCAGCTTTGGCGAGTACCAGCGCGCAGTGGAACAGGTTGTATTGGCACTCCGGCATGCCAACTCGCTCCACAGCCAAGAAGGTGCTGACTGCCAGATTGAGTGCAGGCGAAGCAGCGATACCGACATCTTCGGAGGCAAAAATTACCATGCGTCGAGCAATGAATTTTGGGTCTTCACCAGCACGAAGCATACGCGTTAGGTAATAGAGCGCAGCATTTGCATCAGACCCGCGCATAGATTTTATAAAGGCGCTGATTATGTCATAGTGCATATCACCCTTCTTATCGTAGCCAGGCAGTCGCTTTTGGGCGGCCTCCTTTACGATTTCCTTTGTGATTGGCTTGCCGCCACGCAGCTGCAGAGCAATCTCCAAGGTGCCCAGCGCTGCCCGTGCATCACCGTGCGCTGAAGCCGCTAAATAGGAAAGCGCATCAGCCGGCAAAGTTTTTGATGGCAGCTTCAGGGTTTTGAGGGCGCGAGTAATAAGTTTTTTTAATGCAGGGATATCAAGAGAGTGCAGAACAATTACTCGGCTGCGGCTCAGAAGGGGGGTGATAACTTCAAAACTGGGATTTTCGGTCGTGGCTCCAATAAGCGTGATAAGGCCGCTTTCTACATGGGGTAAAAACGAATCCTGCTGGCTCTTGTTGAAGCGATGGATTTCATCAACGAATAGTACGGTGCGCTGTCCAAGCCGCTGGTTGACCCGGGCATCTTCAATCACTTTTAAAACATCCTTTTTTCCAGCACTGACCGCGCTGAGTTCTACGCAAGCGGCCTCTAGCTCGGAGGCGATGATTCGTGCCAGGGTAGTTTTACCGCTGCCTGGCGGCCCCCAGAAAATTACCGAAAATGGTTGTTTGCTTTCGAGAAGTTTTGACAGCAGTTTGTTTTTGCCGATGACGTGCTCTTGGCCCACTACATCTGAAAGTTTCTGTGGGCGAAGTATTTCTGCAAGCGGTTGGTAAGACATTGGCAGTATCCTTAGAGATAAGCGTCTAGCTCATCTTCTGTTATTTCTTTGACGGGTGAAGGAGCGGCTACCGAAACATTTTGGTATGAAAAGCGGGTATGGACGATGAGGTTGTCGTTGCTTGAGCGGTGTTTGCGCAAGAGAAACTGCTCGGTATCAAACCAGACCCTACTACTGATACCAGGCTCATCGGGATAGGTGATCTCATAGACGTGGCATCTGTAATCTTCGCACGCCTCGACGCCTTGGTATGTGTAATAATCACGAAACTCCACAACGTCTTGGCTGTTGGCGCTCGAGAAGTTGTAGGTAATCTGGTCGCTCGATGGCTCAAACAAAACATCTGTGTACATAAGCCATACATCCTCATCGTAATCTTTCATATAGGTGACAGCGTCGATAACAATGTAGGCTTCAATCGGCTGATCGTTTTTAAGTGTAGTTGATTTCATACGGTCCGATGACTCAATCTCTAGTATTTCGACCTCGGTGGATGGACCGCTGGTGGTTGTGGTCGTGACAATCGAATTGGCAGAACCGCGAGCTTGGTTGTTCGCCGCAAAGCGGCAAAGCAGATCGTCGCTTACAAATTCTTTACAGGCATGGTAGGTGTCGGCAGTGGCTGCGCGCTGTATTTGCTGCATGCGTCTGACGCCGGTAGTAATAGCCGTGACAAAGATGATGGCTAATATCACCACTATCGCTAGCACATGCGGCTGTCGTAGGTACTCCAGTCGATTTGGCTCTCTATATCCCATACGCTCCATTATCTCATATCAATAGTGTAAAAAACCTCCCTCTATGCAGCGGGAGGTTTTTTGATAAGGGAACTGTCGAGCGAAGCTTACCATTCAACGACGGGTGACGGCTCGGTAATGGTGGGCACTGATTCGTAGCGGACGATAAATTCAGTTGTGCCCTCTGGGTCTGTGGATGTCATACGGCGCAATTTGAATTCTTTGTCATCAAACCAGACGGTGGTTTCGGTGTTGGGTAGACTTGAATCAAGCAGGCGATACTTGAAGCAGGTGAGGTTTCCGCAAGCTTCTTTGCCGAGTTTTTGGATGCTCTCGGTGCTGTCTTCGCTAAAGTCAAACCCAAAATCAATATCTTCAGAAAATGTATCCGAGTCGTCGCCTGTGGATTTGGTCCACGAGGCTTCACCGATGCTTCTTGAATAGGATGTATCACCAATCTCAATGCTTTCATTGAGGGCTTCGCCATTTTGCGTCATTGCAATATGGCTATTGCCCGCTCCGTCATAGGTGAGGGTGATGGCAAAGCCTTCTTCATCTGGCGTGGTCATGGTTATGACTGCATCAGTAAGCTTTGCCCAGTTGCCTGCGAAGCGGCAGAAGTCGTCGTCGCCAAAATGGTTCTTACAGGCAGAATCGACGGCTTTTGCTTGAGTTTCCGTAGCGGCAGTAGAGTTCTGCGTGCTGCTTTTTTCATTTTGCTTGCCAAAGAAGTAATATGCACCACCTCCAATAATTGCGAGCACGATAATAATAATTACTGATATGGGTACGGCGCCTCGCTGATTGCGTTTTAGTTTTGATATCATATGTAAATCCCTCCAAAGTTTTTATGCTTACTTCTATTATTGCCTGTGGGCGATGAAAGTCAATCAGAAACTTTCAAACCGGCTGTGCTATACTACGAGAGCTTTAACATAATTTAAATATAAAGAGTACGGTGAGAGAACTCGCTCTATGATCCGTCAGCAACCTTCGGCAGTAAGCGCGCCGGAAAGGTGCTCCATCGAGCCTGCGGCAGCAGGAAAGATATGACAAGTGTTTTAACGAATGCCATATCCTTTCTACTGTCTGCGAGAAAGGATATTTTTTATGTCAAAACCAATTTACAGGACAGCGGAATCCGTCAGTCCGGGCCACCCGGACAAAATCTGCGACCAAATATCGGATGCGGTACTTGACGCTTATTTGAAACAGGATCCAAACGCCCGGGTAGCCGTAGAGGCTGTCGGCGGGCATGGCAAGGTTTTTGTGGTGGGCGAAGTCACCTCCGATGCAAAGGTAGATATTGAGCCGATCGCAAAAAGGCTGGCTGGCGATGTAGAAATTGAGGTCAGGCTGGCTTCGCAAAGCCCGGAGATCGCCCAGGGCGTGGATACGGGCGGCGCCGGCGACCAGGGAATCATGGTTGGCTACGCCTGCAATGAAACCCCGGAGCTGCTGCCGCTGGAGGTAGTACTGGCCAGGTCGCTTAATCAGAATCTGCATAAAAGATGGCCGTATGACGGCAAAACCCAGGTAACTTTAAAAGACGGCAAGATAGAAAGCATCGTTGCTAGTTTTCAAAATGCACCAAAAGACGAGTTGTCGGCTCAAGTGCTCACCTGGCTGAAGCACCAGGATGATCAAATAAAGGGTGAAGAGCCCGTCAAACTGCACGCCAACCCAGCGGGCGACTGGAATATCGGCGGTTTTGATGCCGATACCGGCCTGACCGGCCGCAAGCTGGTGGTGGATAATTACGGGCCGCGGATTCCAATCGGCGGCGGTTGTTTTAGCGGCAAGGATCCGAGCAAGGTCGACAGGTCTGCCGCGTATATTGCCCGGAAAATCGCCGTCGACTATCTAAGGGAGCGAGGGGCTGCGGAGGTGTTTGTACATCTTGCCTATGCTATTGGCCACGACCAACCGCTGGAAGCGACGGTGACGATTGATGGCGCACAGGAGGAGGTGAAAGGATACGACCTGTCACCAAACGGTATTATTGAATCCCTGAACCTAAAACAGCCGATTTACGAACAGACAGCACGGTATGGTCATTTTGGACATACTGATTTTCCCTGGGAGCACCAGAAAAGCCGCCAAAACTTTGCATAAGCACGATAATTACAGATATACTTCTTGATAAAGCATAAAAAGGGAAGGTCATCAATGCAGCCGGAACAGCCTCAGTCAGAAGTCAATAATCAGGATTCAGCAGCTGCTGGCCCAGACCCCGCTAAGACTCAGACTCCATCTGATATTCCGCAAAACCCAGATAGTATTAGGCCGACAGTCATTACACCATCGACGCCTCACGAGCCAGCTCCTGCGGCTAGTGCCAATGCTGAGGTGCAAACTCCCATTGTAGTGCCAGACCCTTCCGCTGCTTCTATGGTAGCGACGCCGACATCGGCACCTGCCACTGCGGTATCGCCGAGTCCTGCAGGCAGCGGGCCCCAGCAGTCATCTAAGAAGAAACTGCTACTTATGTTGGTAATACCGGCTGCGCTGCTGCTGGGTATAAGCGGTGTGGTGTTTGGCTACTACATTCCGAACCAGCCAGAAAATGTCTGGAAGACAGCCATGGACAGAACGGCTGGCCAAGTAGAGGCTTTGGCTGAAAAAATCGCCGACCCTGCGATAGTCGATACCATCAGCAAGACAAAACTGCAGCTAAAAGGCAGTGTCGAAGCAGATAGCGCCAACGCCAGCCTCGATCTGCAGTCTCACTATCAGCAAGATGCGAGCGATACCTCGCTCAGCTTAGATGTATCAGGTGATGATGTTGGCCAGGACATCGATCTGGACATGCAGTTCAAGACGCAGCTGACAGAAGATTCACCGTGGCCTAATATCTATTTTAGAGTGGCAGGATTCAAGGGGTTGGGACTTGAATCATTCATGTCGGGCATCGACGAATTTGATAATAAGTGGATTGCGGTCGAGCAGGACGCCTATCAGTTGATTCAAGACAGTGTTGGAGAATTATGGGGCAGCGACGCAGACGAGGACAGCACTGAAGGCGAACGTCGTGTCACTCATGAAGATGTAGCCAGCGTGATACGGGATATATCCGATGTGTCGCGCGAATATTTGTTCAGCAACGACGAGGCACAGGCGGTGCTGCAGATGAAGCAGTTTGTAGCTGCCGAAGAATCCGAGGGCATTCAGGCAAATCGCTACAAGGCTGCAATCAACCGAGATAATGCAGCCAAATACTGCGAAGCGTTGATAAGCAGGCTGCTAGACAGTGCAGCCGTGCGCAGAATTGGTGAAATTGACGACGAGAGGGCTGATGAAATAAGGCGTGAGGCCAAAGAAGACTGTGCCATATCCGAAGATCAGCAGCCGACAGACGAAGAATTTGATGTCTGGATAGACAAGAAATACAAAATCGTGCACAAGATGAGAGTCTACGAGGACTTGGAAAAGAGCAACAAAACACACAGGGAGCAAAAGGCTAAGTGCGAAGAACGCTATACGGGCTATGATTTTGACGACGATTCATTTTGCGATTATTACGATGGCCTGATTGAGTCTGGCGAACGTTTTTACGAGTTCGGGCAGATTTATGACGGTAACGACAAAATCAGGCTGTTTCAGGGAATACACAGCGATACAAACAACCGCAAGCAGACAATGCGCGTGGATGCAGATGTCGATATCAACACGCTCATATTCAATGGACAGATTATGTTCGAGGACAAGGGTGAATCAGGGGTTGTTGCCCGCGCCGAGCTTAGCACCGAGCCGTACGAGGGACAAATCGACACGTCCCGGCCCGAGGGTTCTACTTCTATCATTGACGTCTATGAATATCTGAGCGAAAAGCAGTCGCAACTACAACGGGACCAGTACTATCCCATGGGAACTGATTTTGATGAGCTAGAAGACGGAAACAGTCTCGGAGTGCAAACCCCTGGCCAGTCAAGCGGCTTATTCTGGCCCCTGTGGTAACAAGCGTTTTCTCTAAGCACTTGACAAAACATAAGCACTATGCTATTATGATAATATAGGCCCCTTATGGCCTGCGTTAGAAATGCAGGATTAAGGCACAAAAGCTCTGCGCTTATCATCAGCGACGATGATTGATATTATCTGGTATTTATGGTAAAATTCTACAAAGTAACAGACACATAATCCTTATAGAAAGACAGGTGGGCTATGGCAGCTGCCGTTCAAGATCCAACAAAAATTCAAAGCGCCTATGAGACACCCCTTCGGGTTTTCTCATCACGCCGGCAAAATGGAATACATTTTGTCGGGTTGCTCTTCCCGATAAAGGGCTGCAGATGAGCGTTCAAGATCCAACAAAGATTCGGAATGTGGCAATTATTGCCCACGTAGATCATGGTAAAACTACCATGGTTGATGGCTTGCTCAAGCAGTCGCATACTTTTCGTGAGAACCAGGCCGAAATGGGCCAAGAGCTGATAATGGACAGCGGCGACCAGGAGCGTGAGCGCGGTATTACCATTACAGCCAAGATTACAGCTGTCCAGCATGGTGATTATCGAATTAATATTATCGATACGCCTGGGCACGCTGATTTCGGCGGCGAAGTTGAGCGTACGCTCAATATGGCCGATGGCTGTCTACTGATCGTTGACTCCCAGGAGGGGCCAATGCCGCAGACGAAATTTGTACTAAAAAAGGCGCTCGAGGGCGGATTGAAGCCCATTGTCGTTATCAACAAAATTGATAAAGACGGCAGGCGACTTGGCGAGGTAGAAGATGAACTGGCTGATTTGTTCTTAGAGCTTGCCGTGGACGATTCGCAGCTGCACTATCCTGTTTATTATGCTATCGGTCGGGAGGGCAAGTCCTGGAAGTCTGTGCCAGCCAACACCGACGAGCAGGCTGACCTTGAGCCAGTTTTCCAATCAATTATCAATGATATTCCAGCACCTCGTGTCGCATCTGACGAACCCTTTCAGATGCTGGTAAATGCACTAGCCTGGGATAACTTTAAAGGCAAGTATGCCATTGGGCGCATCACCCGCGGGTCCGTCAAGGCGGGCGATACCGTAATGCTCTGCAAGAAGGATGGCCGAATGACAAAAGCCCGGGTAGACAACGTATTTATGAGTCACGGAGTAAGCCGCTTTGAGGTGGCGGGGGGCGTAGCCGGCGATATAGTCCAGATTACAGGTATAGCAGATGCACAGATTGGCGAAACGCTGGCCGATGCGGATCAGCCGGCAGCACTGCCAGTGCTCGAGGTGGAAGCGCCGACGCTACGTATCTACCTTGGCCCCAACACCAGCCCGTTCAAAGGCCTGGAAGCTGAGTTTAATACGAGCCGCCAGCTCAAGGAGCGGCTCGACAAGGAGCTGGAAACAAATGTAGGCCTGCGGGTAGAAGAAAACGGTATCGGTTTTACGATCTCGGGCCGTGGTGAGCTGCACCTGAGCGTGCTGATTGAATCAATGCGCCGTGAGGGGTATGAGTTTGAGGTGGGCCGTCCGCAAGTGGTGACGATTGAAGAGGGCGGCAAGACGATGGAGCCGCTTGAGGAGGTAATTATCGAAGTGCCTGCAGAGCATGTCGGCGCGGTACAAATGGAGCTAGGGGCTCGTCGTGCAACGCTCAAAGAGCAGGCCAGTAGTCCCAAAGGGTCTACGCGGCTGGTATATGAAATGCCAACCCGTGCGCTGCTGGGTATGCGTAACACACTTATGACGCATACCAAAGGCACGATAGTTATGAACACATTGCCGCTAGGCTACGTGGAGCAGGGTCCGGCTTTGCAGCAGCTGCGAAATGGCGTACTTATTGCATTCGAAACAGGAGTCAGTACACCGTATGCCCTCCAGGGTGTCGAGGACCGCGGAATATGCTTTATTGGCCCGGCAGAAAAAGTCTACGCCGGTCAGATCATTGGTTTGAATAACCGCGGCGACGATCTAGAGATTAATGTATGCAAGGCCAAGCAGCTTACCAATATGCGCAGCAAGTCGAGTGACGGGGCGGTACAGCTGACTCCGCCAACCATATTCAGCCTCGAAGAGTGCCTGGATTTTCTAGAAAACGATGAACTTCTGGAAGTCACCCCCAAGAGTTTGCGGCTCCGCAAAAAAGAGCTCAATCCAAATCTGCGCAAGCGCGCTGCCAAGCAATAATCAAGACATGCCACAAGCTCTGAGCTTTGCCGTGCGGACAACGTGCTAAGCTGTAGCTATGCATGATGTTTCCGATCAAGAGTTCAATGATCTTATCGCACAGTCGCTTGACGAATTGCCTGATGAATATACCTCTAGGCTCAACAACGTGGTAATCACCTACGAAGATGCGCCGACACCAGAGCAGCGGCAAAAGCTCAAGCTAAGAGGCAACCAAACTCTTTTTGGGTTGTACGAAGGAGTACCGTTGACCGCACGCGGCAGCGGCTACAGCGGCGTATTGCCTGACAAAATCACACTGTTTAAGCTGCCCATGCAGCAGGCCGCACCTGACATCAGCAGCCTAAAAGCTCAGGTCAAGCATACTCTCTGGCACGAAATTGCTCATTATTTTGGCCTGAATCATGATAGGATTTACGAAATTGAATCCCGTTGGCAGTAGCGGATAGTGTACAATAAATAACCATAAACAGGGTGTGGTATAGATGAAGCGTAGTGCGCGCGGTAAAAAAGCAGGCATTGTCTGGCGTCCAGTGGAGTATGTGCTGCTGATTGTGATTGTATTGCTGGTTGCTTTGTTAGTGTGGGCAAATAGAGAGGTCCAGCGAGAAACTTCCCGCTTTGTAAATACGTCGAATTCTACAGAAACTGCTGACGGCATCTCGGCGCTTGCTGAGCAAGAGCTGCAACGCGAGCTGCAGCTAGATGCTGCCTATGATTCGTGGGAGCGCACTCACACGGCAGGAGTAGATAGTGCAGCAGATGATATCGGAGGAGTATTCGATGAGACTGCGTACTAGTACGATGGTCACCGTGGTGTTAGCACTCACGCTCTTGCCAGTACCATTGGCTGCGCAAGGAGTGCAGCAGCGTGTCGCGCAATTATGCGAGCTGCAGGCTGAGCGCATGCAAGCGGTGGCTGCTCGCTTTTCAGAGAGGCTGGCTACGCTTGAGGAGCGCAAAGCGCAAGTTGCACCTTCTGTACAGCTGCAGCGCCGAGAGACGGCAAGCGAAGTACAGCAACTGCACCAAGCATTTGATGCACGCTACCAAAAGTGGTTTGAGTCGTATGCTGCGGATGCTTCTGAGGAGGCGCGAGCAGCAGCAACCGTATTCATTGAACAATTGCGCGGCTTGGCTGTCGAGCGCCGGGCAGCGTTCGCTGGTGCCAGGGAAGCTTATTATACACAGCTTGACCAACTGAGAACTGAGCGGCTAAGCGAGATAATATCTGCAGCAACAAACTTCCGTTCGCAAGCAGAAGCCGCGTTTGCATCAGCCGGTACCAGATGCAGAGCAGGGGATGATACGGGGCAGCTTAGATCAGATTTCATTGCCAGGCTCAGAGATGCACGGCTTGCGTATGCAGCAGACCGGCGTACTTATCCAACGTTTAAAGAGCAAATGAAAGCAGCAGAGCAGCAACGAGACGAGGCAGTAGCCGAGGCACAAAAGGCATTCGAGATAGGCGTGCACGAGGCTTTAGCTGCTTTTCGGCAGGTTGATCCGTCCATCCGTTAGGACGCAGTGCGAGCCTGGCGGCAGGAGGCACAGATGCCAGACAGTTCGAGCGTATGGTCATCAATACGAAAACCATGCTTCATGGCGATCTGAGTAAGGAGCTGGTCAAGTTCGTCAGGCTCGTCAAAGCTTACGCTGCGGCCACAATTGGTGCAGTTGATATGATGGTGGTGTGGTGAGAAAATATCGCTCAGTTCAATTTTATACTTCCAGCCCTGGTTTACTCTGACAACCACGCCGAGCTCCTCAAAGAGCGCCACCGTCCTATAGATGCTTGCTCGGTCAATTACACTTGATAGGTCCAAAATAAGCTCGCGCATACTGCGCGGCGTGCCTGAAAGTAAGGCATTAAACACGACCTGGCGGGGCTGAGTAACGCTGTAGCCATGTTTTTTGAGAGTGGCGACAAGTTTGTCCTGCATATACGCAATCATACCACGAATTGCGACAAAGTTGCAGAAAATATGCACCTCGGATTATGCTTATCATCGTACTATTTAATAGCAAAAGAGCAGCTGTTCTTGAGCGAAGGGTCATTTTAGAAACTACAAACTAGGAATTAGGAACTAGAATCCTGTAGATAGTAAAGAGGGAAATGGCCACTCCAAGATAGCTGCGAACAGCAGAGGAAATGATGACAGAATATTTACAACTTATCGGGCTTACCCTCATTGGCGGGGTGCTTTCGCTCGCGGGCGGTATTGTGCTGCTTAGGAATAAAAAATCGGCAGCTTCACTGGCGAAATATGCTACGCCCTTTGCGGCCGGCGCACTGCTATCGGCAGTTTTCTTAGATTTACTAAAGGACGGGATTGAACATGCTGATACGGGCACGGTGCTGGCATCAGCTCTTGTTGGCATGGTGCTGTTCTTTTTAGCAGAACGAGCGCTACGGTGGTTTCACCACCATCACAGCCATGATGATGACAAGGACGGAGAGACCAAGCCGCTGATTATCCTCGGGGACACCGTACATAACGCTCTTGACGGCGTTGCTATTGCCGCAGCCTTTATGATTAGCCCGGCCACTGGTGTTGTTACGACTATTGCGGTTGCGGCGCACGAAATTCCGCAAGAAATTGGAGATTTTGGCCTATTGCTAAGCCGCGGAATGTCACGCCGTAACGTGCTGATCGTAAATATTCTCAGTGCTTTTGCCACGACTGCAAGTGCGGTGGTAGTGTTTACCCTCGGCAGTGCCGACGTAGTGCCGATTGGAGTGCTGCTCGGTCTCAGCGCGGGATTTTTGCTGTATATTGCTGCCAGCGACATTATTCCGGAAATTCACGAAAATTCGCCTCGGCACAAACTTATTGATTGGCCGGTGGCAATGCTGCTTGGCGGTGTGATTTTGGTGGGGGCGACTATTCAAATAGCGCATGGTTTTATTCACGGTGATCATGATCACAGCTCGGAGGCGAGCACGCACATACACCACGATCACTAGTACGATATGCGCGTGCCTCTTTTGAGAGTGGTAATTTCCTGCTAAATTGGAGATATTTCTCCGTCGTACCATAAAGTACGCCTCCGAAATAGTGCTCCAATTACCAGAAAATTACCCTTGGGCTCAAAAGAGCCACTTGACAGTGGCTATAGTGAGTATATCTGCACACAAATTTTGAGAGCGGTAATCTTCTCTCTATTTTCTATTTTCTAATTCCTTATTCCTAACTTCTATCTCCTAAACTGGTATAATCTAGTTGTTATGCTTATTGCGGTGATTATACTTGGGATTATCTGTGTGACGCTGGTGGCGCTGCTTGTTCAAAGCAACCGCAAGCCAGTTGATACGGAAAGCAACCTCATGCTCAAGGCAGACCTTACGGCAATGAGTGAGCAGATGCTCGCACTGCGCGAGGGTCTGCAAGGGCATTTAGCTGAACGGCTGGATAAAAACCAAGAAAGCATGAGCAAGCAGCTTGGCGCCAGCGCCCAGCTGATCAAAGATGTCACCGAGCGTCTGGCGCGGTTGGATGACACCAACAAGCGGGTGGTTGACGTAGCCGAAGAATTGAAAGTGCTCAAAAACGTACTGCAAAACCCAAAGCAGCGCGGGGTTTTAGGTGAGTTTTACTTGGAGCAAATCCTGCAGAATATGCTGCCGCCCAGCAGTTACGAACTACAGTACAGGCTCGCAGAGGGGCTGGTTGTCGATGCAGTGATAAAGCTGGATGGCCGGGTGCTGCCAATAGATAGCAAATTTTCTTTGGAGAACTACAATCGTCTGCTTGATGCCAAAGGCGAGCAGCGCGTCGCACTAGAGAAGTTATTCAAGGACGACCTCAAAAAACGGATTGATGAAACCGCCAAATATATTCAGCCAAAGAAAGGTACGCTCGAGCAAGCACTGATGTTTATTCCGTCAGAGGCAATTTACTACGATTTGCTAGCAAACAAAGTGGGTGCAGGCGGGGTCAATGGCCGTGATCTCATGCAGTACGCTGCTGTTGATAAAAAGGTTACTATTGTGGGACCTAGCACTCTGAGCGCGATGCTGCAGGTAGTGGTTCAGGGGCTGCGAAGTTTGGAGATTCAAAAAGACACCGAACTGATTCGTAAGAACATCGAACAGCTGCAGCGGCATTTGGTTGCCTATGACGGCTACTTTAAAAAAGTCGGCAATTCACTCGGCGCAACTGTCGGTCACTATAACAACGCCAGCAAGGAGCTTGGCAAGATTGATAAAGACATCGTAAAAATCGGCGGCGGTGATGCCGTAATCGAGCCACTCCTTATCGATAGACCTTCATCAGATGAGTCTTAACAATCCCTGGATGGTTGACATACCAAAAACTTCTGTCAAAATACATTAAAACTTATAACAATGACAGTCCAATGCATCTATTTGAAGAAGATCCTGTTTTAGATTTGCCAACGTATATCCTGGATAATTACGGCCATCAAGCACTTGAGGCCGTAAACGATTGGCGTTCTCATGGCGCCACCCGCCAAGACGCTCTCAAGGAGCTGATCGTGCGTTTCAACCGGATTCCAAGAATCGCAGGAGTTAACGTTTTTCCTGTTGAATCAGGTCAATTGTAAGAGCCGCGGTCCAGGCAAAATTAGCCGCGCCCAGCCCCTTGCCGTCTATCGGGTCAAAGTATTCATACGGGCCGGATTTTTCAACTACTTCAATACTGCGCCTGCGAAGCTCTGCGGCTTCTTCGTGGAAGCCGTAGCGTTCTAATCCATCAATAATCAACCAGTTGGTATTGGTCCACGACGGCCCCTGCCAATAGCGGTCAGAATCAAAAAATGCCGAATCCAGCGGCACGCTTGGTACAGGGTGGTGAAGCCAGTATTTACGATGGTTTTTCAGTAGCTGTACCAGTTCAGCGGCTCGCTCTTTGGTGATGCTGCCAGCGTACAGGGGCAAGAAAGTGCCGATAGTCGGCTCCAAAATAAGCTTGTGCGTAATAAAATCGCGCGAATAATATTGCCCGCTTGGCTCATCGTAGAGTTTTTCGAGTGCTTCTTCGGAGTGCTTCATTTTGGCCAGCAAATCATCAGGCAGCTTGCGGCGAATTTCTTTGGCAATGGTTTGGAGCTGAGTATTGTTGCGCACCAGGATACTGTTAAACGATATGTCTTGCGTGCAGAAGTCTGATCGAGGCAGAATTTTGTCGATATCGTATTTTTTTCGTCGTAGTCGGCGTACCACGTCCCACAGCAGCAGCGCTTCGAGCGAGCTGATGCGCTGACCGGGGTTTACGCGTCGGGTGTCGCGACGGATGAAATTGACTACTTTCTGCAAATGGAGCTTTTCTATCAGGGCAATCCACCATGGACGGCTGTGTTCGTATAGTTGATGTACCCACGGCGGAGTATTGTCGAGGCCGACTTCATAAGGATGGATTTGCAGCGCCAGCCCTTCGTTATGCGGATCGCGCTCGGCGTATATCCAGGTGTGATACTGCACCAGCGGTTCATACATGTAGCGGTAGAATGCCTGCCGGTCGCCGCTAGATAGTTTTTCGCCCACCTTTACGACCGCATCGGCAATCATAGGTGGCTGGGTGATGCCGCTGGTAGCTACACTGTCTGGGGCGAACGGACTGAGCCAGCTGCGCCACGATTCACGTTCGAACCGGTACTGGCTCGCATCATTAAAGATCATATTCGGGATCATGCCATTCGCCCACTGACCGCGCACCAAACTGGCAATTTCTTCTGCAGCACGCTCGGGATCGTAGTGGCGAATACCTATTGCGATGAACGCACTGTCCCATAGCCACTGATGAGGGTATAGGAGTGCGGGGCTGGTATAGTTGCCTCGGTCGTTGGTAGCCAGCACTGCCTGCATTTGGCTGTAGAATTCTGAATCTGGCCGTTTATTTACGTCGGTTTTGTATCTGGTCATTACGCTACAGTATAGCGCAAAAAGCACCCTAAGGGCAGAGGGGTGAATAGGTTAGCGGTAGTTGGTGAACTGGAGCGGGAAGTCGAAGTCTGCTTCGCGCAGGATTTGCATAACGCCCTGCAGATCATCCTTGCTGCTGGCGCTGACGCGGACTTCATCACCCTGGATCTGCGGCTTTACCTTCGGGTATTTTTCTCGGATTAAAGCGGTGATTTTCTTGGCTTTTTCCTGGTCCAGGCCTTTTTTAAACGGGACTTCTTTGGTGGTTTTCAGGTTGCTGGTAGCTGGTTCTTTGCTGGTGTCGAGAATCTTCTGCGACTGGTTTCGGGCTGCAAGCTTTTTGCGTACAATATCTAGTATAGCGTCAATCTGCCAGTCGCTGCTACCGATGATTTTTAGCCCGGACTTGTCGTCATTCAGCCATTCAACAGCTGCCGGCGTGCCTTTAAAATCATAGCGGTTAGCAAGCTCGCGCTGGGTTTGATCAAAGACGTTGTTAAGCTCCGCCTTATCGTAATCACTCACAATATCAAATGAAAAAGTAGCCATACTTATAATTATACCTCACCGCAGATCCTAATGGTTTAGAAGCTCGGGTGAAGAGACAGAATAGAGAAGTTTAGAGTGAGGGGTATGAGGTGCCGGTAGGCAAAACAGGGACCCCCCTTACAGTATTCTGAAGTCAACCTCCTTTTAAGCAGTGACCAAAAAAGGTCCTGCCTTCGCCCCAGGTGCCGCCTGGATAGGAGAGAACTCCAAGTTCGGCGAGGGTGATGATGGTGCGTTCACCGTCAAGCGTTTTGAGCTCGACAACTTCCATCATGCCTCCTTTGTCTTCTCCACGGGGCATCTGGTACACGTCACTGACCACAGTGTAGTTGATGTGGTTGACAACACCGTCATCGTTTGGCTGCTGGAAGCAGATTTGAGTCTGTTGCTCCAGTGTGTGCGGGAAAGTGACTCGCGTTGGAGATTCCAGGTTCGTCATCGCCACTTCGGTGTTGCTTTGCTCGATGAGTTTCGAAACAGACTTGTCCAACTCGTGCAACTGATAAAGCACGCCAAGAAGCATGGCAATAACAGCAGCGGTGAAAACAGACAAGACGCGGGTGGAGCGGGAGTTAGAATTCATTGGTCCTCCAGGTATAGTAGTTTTAAGGTAAGTCAACAGATTGACCTTGCCAGGCATGAAGAGTTCATGCGCCACTAAGGCCAATCCGTTTATTCTCTATTCTGTCAAAGTTCGTTACAGGAGTAGCACTACTCAACCGTAACTATATTATTGTAGCATAAGCGTAAATAAAAGTCAATACTTTATAACATATTCAAGTATAATTTTCTAAGGTGTTAATTTATGCTCCTAAACTGTTATAATTTATCCAAGATGAGTTTCGTTAGAAATCCTAAAGTACAGGTACCAGCGCCTATGACCGATAATCCGAGAGGGTTTCAGTCGTTATCCTTAACTGTTGAATCAGGGGGATTCTAACGGGATGAGTTATAAAAATCCTGATATTGCGCGTATCGCTGGTGAGCTGAGACAGAAGCTGTCCAGTCTTGAAGATAAGAAACAAATCCTAAGGGACCCCGCTTTTAAAAGCCTATTTGAGCAGATTAAAACCCTGCCGCCTGAACAGCGCGGTGATTTTGGCCGTGAAGTAAATCAGCTGCGACAGGAACTAGAGGCAGAGGTGGCTAGCCTTCAGGTAGAGGCCGAAATGTTGGGTCCGATAGACATTACGGCGCCTTGGGATGTAAATACTCCAGCTGACAGACGTCCAGAGCTTCTGCCGGCCCAGCAAGGCAGCATACATCCGCTAATGCAGGAAATTTCTGCTATTGCAGACATTTATCAGCGGATGGGTTTTGTGGTTGAGGAGTCACGCGAGATTGATGACGATTACCATATGTTTGAGAGCCTGAACTTCCCGGCAGGTCATCCGGCTCGTGATGACTACGATACGTTCATGACTGACGAGGGGCTGATCGCTCCGGCTCACACCAGCACCATGCAGAACCGCGTGCTCAAAAAATACCGCGGGAATTTAGATAAAGGCAAGCCGATTGCCGCAATTATTCCGGGGCGGGTTTTTCGTAATGAGGACCTCGATGCCACCCATGAGCATACGTTTTATCAGCTGGAAGGTGTCTATGTAGGCAAAGGCATCACGGTCGGTAATCTTATTGCGGTGCTAGGTGCGTTTATGAACGAATATTTTGGGCAGGAACTAGCGACAAAATTGCAGCCGTTTTATTTTCCGTTTACCGAGCCGAGTTTTGAGTTTGCTATTGAGCGGCCGGATATGCTCAAAAAAGATGATAGCGAGGAGCAGAAGTGGCTGGAGCTTTTGGGCTGCGGTATGATTCACCCGAACGTGCTTAGGATGGCAGATATTGACCCTAATATTTACACTGGTTTTGCTTGGGGTAATGGTATTGAGCGGCTGGTAATGATGAGGCATGGCATAGAGGACATCCGTCATTTTGAATCCGCAAATCTAAAGTTTCTGAGGCAGTTTTAATGAAAGTTAGTTTGAATTTAGCACAGGAATTCTCAAATGTTGATTTAAAGTCCATTCCTCGGGATGAGCTACTGCAGCGGATTGGCGCCCAATTGGGCGCGGTTGAAGATGTAGTGGACTGGGCGCCAAAGTTCGAAGGTGCAGTGATAGTAAGGATTGTTGAATGCGACAAGCACGAAAACGCCGACAAGCTAAGCGTCTGCCGGGTTGACGACGGCGGGCAGGACCAGTCGGTTGAACGCGGAGAGGACGGACTGATTCAGGTGGTTTGTGGAGCACCGAACGCCCGCGCAGATATGTATGCTGTCTGGCTGCCTCCTGGTGCTACCGTGCCGAATAGTCGTGATACTGACCCCTTTGTTCTAGAAGCCCGCGAAATCCGAGGCGTGGTGTCAAATGGCATGCTGGCCAGCGCTTATGAACTTGGGATATCCGACAATCACGATGGAATTGTGGAAATCACAGAGAGTGATTTAATGAACAATTTGCAATTAGCGAATGGCGAAGAATTAGCAAATAGCAAAGAGCAATTAGAATCCCATAGCCAATCGTCAAATGCTAATGCATTGCAAATGGCCAATCGTCAAATGCTAATGCCCGAACCAGGTTCACCGCTAGTGAATCTGTTCGGCCTAGACGACTATGTTATTGATTGTGAAAACAAAATGTTTACCCATCGCCCGGATTGCTTTGGCGTGCTGGGTGTTGCCCGCGAGCTTGCGGGTATCACTGGCCAGCAGTTTGCAAGCCCGGATTGGTACTTGAGTCCACCCGCGTTCGAGGAGGCAAATGAGATTTCACTGCAGGCAACAAATGATATCCCAGACCTTGTGCCGCGCTTTATGGCGGTCGTACTGCGTGATGTGACGGTTCGACCAAGCCCTATGTGGCTGCAGGCTGCGCTTGCTCGCGTGGGTATCAAGCCGATTAATAACGTTGTTGATATCAGCAACTATGTGATGCATCTGACGGGCCAGCCTACTCATGCATTTGACTACGACAAAATTTCAGAACGCTCCAATGTTCCTGGTATTTTTCCGCGCTTGAGTGAAAAAGGCGAGAAGATTGTCCTGCTCGGCCAAAAGGAAATCGAACTTACGGGCGAGGAAATCGTAATTGCTACAGACAAGCAGGCGGTAGCACTGGCTGGCGTTATGGGCGGGCTTGATACCGAGGTAGACGAGAATACGAAAAATATTATCATCGAGTGTGCGACATTTGATATGTATTCTATCCGCCGCACTAGTATGCGCTACGGACTGTTTACTGATGCGGTGACACGCTACAACAAAGGCCAGAGCCCATTGCAGAATCATGCGGCACTGTCGTTTCTTATGCGCAAAATGAACCAGGTCTCGGGGGCAAAACAGGCGAGCAAAGTATTAGATGTGCAATCGAGCGCTGAGCTGCATCATCCGGTAGAGGTCACGGCTGAGTTTATCAACGCCAGGCTTGGCTCGGATTTGCCGCAAGATGAAATCAAAACTATCCTTGAAAACGTTGAAATATCCGTTGAAATTAGAGGGGACACCCTACTGGTGACTCCTCCATTCTGGCGGATGGATATTGAAATTCCTGAGGATATTGTCGAAGAGGTCGGTCGTTTGTACGGTTATGACAGATTACCGGTAAATCTGCCTGTGCGCAGCGCCCAGCCGACCGCAAAGAATCAGCTGTTCGAATTCAAGTATGCATTGCGGCAAAAGCTATCGCAAGCCGGCGCTAACGAAGTGTTGACCTACAGCTTTGTTCACGGAGATTTGTTGAAAAAGACTAATATTGATCCAGAAGCATGGACGTATCATATCCGCAACGCTATAAGTCCAGACCTGCAGTATTATCGACCGAGCTTGATGCCGAGCCTGCTGGCCAAAGTGCATCCGAATATCAAAGCGCAAGCTGGCAGCGACGGCAATCAATTCGCGTTATTTGAAATAGGCAAAGCTCACATTAAGGGCGAGGTTGACAGCGACGGTCTGCCTGTGCAGATGGAAAGATTAGCACTTGTTGTCGCCGCCGATGACAAGACTGTAAAGTCCAGTCAAGCGGGCGCCGCTTATTACTTAGCGAAAAAATACCTCGATACCTTAACTGGCAAACAGGCTTCTATGCGGCCGCTTGAAGATTTTTCGCAGCCTTTAAATGCGCCTTACGCCAAAGGTCGCAGTGCGGCGGTTTATTTGGACGATAAGCAAATCGGCGTAATCGGAGAGTTTAATCCAGCTGTTCGCCAAGCACTAAAGCTGCCGGAATTCTGCGCTGGCTTTGAGCTAGATATTGAGCTGCTGGCTGCCATGATTAAGCCCCGTAAATACCAGCCGCTGCCGGAATTTCCAGGCACTAGCAAGGACTATACTCACGAAGTAAGCTCAGACGTGTCTTGGTACGAGGTGCTCACAAAGCTAACCGAGGCGCTGCACAATGTTTGCTATGAGCGCGGTTATCAATTTGATGTCGAGCCGCTTGATATTTTCCAGCCTGAAAACTCGGATAAAAAGCGTTTCACATTCCGGATCCAGCTACATCACCCAAATAAAACCTTGACTACCGAGGAAGCCACACAGTTGGTAGAAGCAGCAGCCAGTCAGCTTTAAGTCATCCAAAGTCAGGGAGAGTCTAAAGGAGGTAGACATGAAAAGATTACTGATACTTACAAGCTTGTTTGGTGTTTTGTTCGGGTTTTTTGCAGTGCCCGGTAAGGCTCAGGCTAATGTCCAGGATTTTACAGTCACAAACTTCGAGGCTGATTATTATTTAAGCCAAGAAGACCCGCAAGGCTCACTGGAAATTCAAGAGAAAATCTCAGTTGATTTTCGCGGCAATAACCATGGGATTGTACGAGCAATACCCATGAAATATGACGGTCAGTCGACTGGTCTTGAGGTGCTGTCAGTCAAATACCGAGGCAGCTTATCCGGAGAGACGTATACGACCTATAAAGAAAATGACAATCTAGTGCTGAAAATCGGCGATCCAAACCGTACGGTCACAGGCCAGCAGGAGTATGAAATCTACTACCGTATGCATAACGTCATTAAGTTTTATGAGTCACATGACGAACTGTACTGGGATATAAATGGCGATCAATGGCAACAGCCATTTTCCAATATTACCGCCCGAGTCCATCTGCCGGAGGGGCTAGATAGTAGTGGCCAACTCAGCTGTTTTACCGGCCAGTACGGGGCTACTGGCAGCGACTGCCAAATAAGCGAGGAAAACGGCCGGATTACCGCGCTGACCACACGCAGGCTTGGAGGGCGCGAAGCTTTGACGGTAGTAGTTGGTTTTGAAAAAGGCTTCTTCGCACCAGCCACATTGTCAGAGCGGCTACGCGACTATCAGGAGGTGATAGCGTTTAATACTTTACTGCCAGTGCTCGCTGGCGGCTACGCTATTGTTCGTTGGCGGCGTAATGGCCGTGAGCCAGCAGGTAGGGGCGTAGTCGTGCCGGAGTATAGTTCGCCTGATAAGCTGCTGCCAGCAGAGCTGGGAGCGGTTATGGATTCCCGCGTGCATCGACGGGCTATTACTGCCACGATTATCGATTTGGCGATACGCGGCTATATCAAAATCATCGAAGACGGCCCGGTCAAAGGCTCTAAAGGCAAGATGGCCTACTCGTTTGAGCTTACGAAAACCGACTTTTCAAAATTATCAAGTTATGAGGCCAGCATTCTTAGAGGTATGTTTCCTGGCGCCAAGAATAAAAAAGCCGGCAGCGCGGTAAGCGTTAGTCAGCTCAAGCAAAACTTCTATAAAACGGTTGTAAAAGTCCAGCCAGCTATCCTAAAGAAACTGCTAAAAGACGGTTATTTTAAGCGTGACCCTATGAGTACCGACTGGAGCCTCTGGCTAGTGCTAGGCGCAGCCATGGCGTTAACCGCCGCTTTAATTTCTACAATCGGTCCATTGATTTTAATAGGATTTGTACTTACCGCGGTTATCATTCTCTTTGCCTTGTTTAAGATGTCGGCACGCACCCTTAAGGGTGTTGAAGCCCGCGACCATGGTCTCGGGCTTAAGTTATATCTTGAAACAGCTGAGGCAGAGCGCATTAAAATGATGCAGTCGCCCGGTGCACGCTATAATCAATCTAAAGAGCCCAAGAAAACAGTGCATCTTTATGAGAAGTTTTTACCTTACGCCATAATATTTGGTGTCGAAAAACAGTGGTCAGAGCAGTTTAAGGACATCTACGAGGACGAACCAGATTGGTATAAAGGCAGAAGCGCTACGCTGTTCCGTGCTATTCACCTGAGTTCAGCACTTAACGGTGATCTTGGCGCAGCCTTAAGTGCTGCCTACACTAGTCCGACAAGTGCTAGCGGATCTGGTTTTTCC
>CAZXJN010000010.1:0-35149 GCA_964641015.1 uncultured Candidatus Saccharibacteria bacterium
TGCCAGGATGAAAACCTGGTGTCCTAACCGTTAGACGATGAGGCCAAATTCTGAGAGACGCAGGTAAAATGTGTTTACATATTTTACTATGTCCGAGGAATTTGCGGCTCATACAATGTATGAGGCCATGTTAGATTTATTCCCTAGAGTATGAAAGCTAAAAAATTGTACCATAACAGATACAATCAGTCCAGTGTCTGAGGCTTTAGATTAGTTTGATTTTTTGTTTTTGAGCGGTCAGTCACGATTACTCTTGAACAAGTTCACCATAGCACAAAACGTAACTTTCCGCTAGCGTTTATCCACAAGAAAACGTGGTGCGGCCATAGAAAAGCTCCCCCTTGCTATTAAACAGGGGGAGCTTTCATTAGCCCTAACGAGTCAAAGCGGTCAGTCTGATCTCTTTACGTCTCTTAGGGTTTAGTTTGCACCGCGGCGGCTTACCACATTATGCGCAACAGCAGTTGCTGAGGTCACAATGGTAAACAGACCGATGAGACTGCTGGCACCAGTTTTTGGAAGTTCTGGTGTAGGAGTTGTGAACGTTACTGTTGCTTCACAAGCCTCACTAGAGACAGTCCTATCAACGCCATCAACCGTAAAGGTTACCTGTGCAGTTACCTTGAACGTACCATCCGTCTTGTATTCGTACTCGCTTACAAGGCTGGTCGTAGTCTTTGGGTCAGAGCCATCACCGAAGTTGATGGTAGCATGCTTGAACTGTGCGCCACCGTTCGAAGGAGCTTTTACGCTCACACGAACCTTGCGGCCGCCAAGCTTCTCGATAGAAACCGCTTCACACTTGTAGCTTGGCTGGTCACACTCGTCACCTTCAACCTTAGCAGTAGCACCATCGTTGACAGTGCCAGAGCCCTTTGGTGTAGCGTAAGCTAGGTTTAGGAACCTGTTAGTGCCGCACTCCAGCTCTGATAGACTTGGCATCTTGGTCTCAAAAGTCACTATTGCATTAGAGCCGGGATTGTATGTGCCAACATTGACATTCACTTGGCTTCCATCAGCCTGAACGGCACTATTTGGGTAAGTGTAGCCGTTCGGGTTAGAGGTGTTGTACAGCTTTACGGTACCAGGGATGGCTTTGAGGCCGCCAGGTACTTGATCAAGGATGATCACATCCTCCAGCTGAGCCGTACCGTTGTTTTTGAACTCAATCTTCCATTCAACGTTTTGGCCTGGTGCAGCCTCTACGCTCTCTCTCCATGCTTCACGACTCTCGCCCTTTAGACGAGCTGTCTTCTGTACGGAGTAGGCGCGCTCCTTATTACTCTTTACACGAACCTGCACGGTGACAGTTTCATGATGAGCGTTACAGCCACGCAGTGGTGTCTTGCGGATAGTGTCAAGGTTTACACCACCTGCAATCACGCTGTCAGAAATCTGAACGGTTGCATAACAACGCTCAGGCGGTGTATCAAACCCTGTTTCACAAGACTGATCACCATCGGCAGCACCCTTATTGTAGCGGTACTTGGCAGTACCTGGAATGTACTCTATAGCTGAGGTTGCGTCATCCAGTACCACAGTGGTTGTATCTGTAACTGTATTAAAGTTATCAGATGTAATGGTACCGGTAATATTCTGGTTTGCACCAGGCTGGTTCTGTGGGACCGCAACCCGGACAACCGTATTATTTGCACGTTCGCCAGCTGGATTTTCACGATTGTGCAGCCATACCTGCACCTGTACTACTTCGTCATCACTAGCATTTGTAGTCTGCTGATATTGAGTCTGTCCGCGTGTCACATTAAGTGAGCGGGTATAACCCTCCATCAGATTGCTGTTTGCCGCAGAAACTGCGCCAAGCCCAGCGATGCTCAACAGCGCTACCATAAGCAACGCAAACTTTGAGCGCATATTACTCAAAAAATTCTTCATATCCACCTCCTTGTAGTAGAAACTAAAAATTAGTAAATGGGCTTTTCTAACACTAATCTTTAGTCGGATAAAAGTTTAAAATATCGAAATTCTCTATGAATTGTTAAAGTTATGGCAGCTTCCACCTCTTGAAAACATACCCTATATCTTCATTGTAGCATAAACATCGTATATTGTCAATATTGTGGTTTACCCTTATGCTTTTTCCTCTTTTTTTAGTAGTCTGCGATTAGATTAATCAAAAGGAGGTAAAAAGGGTAATAAGTTACGCTTATTGTTAAAGAGCTGCCACAAATCAGATCATTACAGGTCACAAACTTTTCACTTTCAACTTTGTACTTTATAACTTTCTACTTTCCCTACTTTCTATTTATAAGGTGGTGAAGAGGTGTGATCTAGGAAATTGGTCGCATGAAAGCGAAATGACGATCGCGCTAGCAATCATCAGCCAATCCCTAGACCACACACTCTGTGTGACTACATCTATCCTTTCGGAACACACTTGATCTTTCGACCAATCACCTTTTCGTACACGGAACTCTCCGTTAAAAGCTACATTCGCCTAGGCGAACACGGAGTAAAAAGCTATGGGCCTTCGACCTCACCATCCTGCGGAGGCTGGTTCGGCGGCGGGGGAGCTGGTGGTGCAACCGTAGTAGGTGGTGTCACCCCAGTATTGTCGCACGAAGGCTGCCCCTGCTTGCCACATGCTGGCACCGTGACTTCCGGCCCACCCAAAGGGGTGGTGGTTGTCGTGGTGGTCGACGGTGGCTTATGGGGCGGCTGGCTAGCTACCGGTGGTGGACCGCTGGCAGGCGGGTGCACTGGCAGCGTCGTGGTTGTCGACGGCACCGTAGTGGTTGTCGACGGAGTGGTCGTGCTCGTGGTGGGCGGCTTCGTCGTTGAAGTCGTCGGCACCGTAGTGGTGGGCGGCTTCGTCGTTGAAGTCGTCGGCGGGGGCTCCTCGCACACGGGGCCTGGGAAGACCTCGAAGCGCTTGTCACCCACGTTGTAGCCGAAGGCCACGAGCGGACATCCGTCCTTCACCGTGTACTCGAAGACCAAGGCGGGCAAGCCCTCCTGCTGGTCGTTGAGCACGGCTCGGGGCAGTTCGCCGACCGTAGGAACAGGCAGGTGCCAGTTCTTGACCGACTGCAATGCCTCCACGCCACGGACCTCGAAGGCCATGAGCAGCGTGTTGGTCATCGCCGCGTACTGCTGGTACTCCTCGGTGACGAAAACGATGTCGCCCTCGCCGTCCTTGAGCGTCAGGTACGCCTCGCGCATGCCCGGATCGTTGACTGCATCGATGTACTCACCCATCCAGGGGTTGAGCTCACCGATGTTGTGGCCGTCGATTGCCATGTCGCTCAGCGCCTCGATGCTCATGGTGAGCTCCGTGGGGTTGCCACAGTGCTCGCCGAACAGTTCGTCGCGCATCTCATCCGGATCCGAAGACTCGAATGGGGTGGAGACGGCATCCGACCACTGGCGGTACGCGGGGTCGCCCTCGCGAACCTCCTGCAGCGAATGCCACAGGAACTCGTCGCTGTCGCAACGGGCTTCCTCGGGAAGGAGATCGCCCAGGCTGACCGTAAGGTCCTCCCTGATCTCATCCGAGTCGGCCGCAGCTCGGTCACCGTCCAGAATGCTCTCTTCACTGCCATTGACAGCGAAGAAAACCATTGCGAGCAATGCGAAGATGCCAGTCAGCACCCACGCACGCTTCTTATGTGCTCCCATTTTTGTCACCTCCTGGTGCATAGGGGCATGGGTGCCCGGTTGAACTTGAAACTTCTTGTAGCGGAATGCAGAGGTTTTGAGCCTCTTGTCGCACTATGACGACAGCCTACCGGCGCATCCCTGCACTGCTACTCGTCCCGGTTGTTGAGCCGGTCCGAGGCTGAAGTGTAGGCCCACACCAGATACCCGACCAGGAGAGGCGGAGCGACGAGAGTCACGAAGCGGACGAATCCGTTGTCCTTCCAGTTCTCGTCACCCGCTCCCCAGCCGAGGATGGTGTCGATGTTGCGCGACATCACTACGAGGGTGATGAGCGCAGCCAGAATCGTCAGGACCCAGACCCAGGGGATCTGGGGCTTGGGTCGATCCTGCGTCGAAGCAGGCTCGATGACAACGACCGGGGCCGTAGCCTCCTCATTGATTCTCTCATCGGCCTCCTCGTCGGCATCCTCATCAAGCTCCGGGTCCTCGGTGGACTCGGGCGCGGGCGGATCTTCCGACTGGACAGCTGGTTCGGCCGGAGCCGGGCGCCGTCCGTTGAGGATCCAGTCGAGCTGACTGGCCTCCTCCATGACGAGTTCATGCTCCTCATCAAGCTGACTGAAGTTGTCCTCAGCCCTCTGCTCACGCAGACGCTCGATGATGGCATGACGTCGACGGTCCTCCTCCAGCTGCTGCCGGAGTGCTACCCTCCGCGTCTCGACCTCGTCGGACTCGGCAACAACCTGTGCTGCACGCGTCTCGATGTCCTTGACCACCTTGTCCTCCGCAGTGCGGAGACGGTTGATCAGGGTCATATCCAAGTTCTTGGTGCTCATACCTATGCTCCTTTCCCTCGCGGGAAATTTTTTAGCCCATTAGGGCTAGCTGATTCCCCGTGTTGGGAACAGCATCAGCAGCAGACAAAGGTTATCTGCACAGATGCTGCCCCCAGAAAAAGAACGCAATATGAGTCGCTCGCTTCTTGTACGTTATCAGGTGATTAATCTGATATGCATGGAGTCTAGCTAAAGACTCTAGATGTAGTCACTTCTGCCCTTGGGAAGCGGAGCAAACGGGGAGGCACAAGCCTCGACCCTGCTAGCTCAACACTGCATCAAGTGCAGATTACTGCCTCTGTATGCTAGCGGGCTACGCTAGTATGCGCACCCGTGACCAGCCATCTAATGCTAGCCTCAGCCTAACAGGGGTAATAATCTGCACTTATCAGCAGTCCAAATGACAGATATGAACTGTAATGATCCGATTTGTTAAGGCTTCGAGGGTAAAACTACTCCTCGACAGGGTTATAGCAGTAAAAACACACTCCTAATAGAAGTGTGTTACCGGTATAGATTTTCTCCCTGTTCTCACCCCTTCCCGAAGGATTTTCCACCTACGTGAGATGATGTGTATATACTATCACAAGAGTGCAAAAAAGTCAATATATTATACCACTTTTTTGCTTATGCTTTTTCGGGTACTCTTAGCTTGCTCTTTGGGAAAGTAAATCCAAACGTACTGCCCTGGCCTTCGACGCTCCTAAATATGGTAGCGCCGCCTTGGGCAATAATTACTTTCTTGGCCATAAACAGACCCAGGCCTGTACCGTCAGGACGAGCCCGCCGAGCATTTTCTGCACGATAGAATTTACCAAACAGCTCGTGCTGATAGCGCTTTGGTACGCCAATGCCCGTATCGATGACTCGCAGCTCTACAGATTGAGGCTTTTCTTCCAGCTCAACAGTAATCTTGCCGCCCTGGGGGGTGTAGTAAATAGCGTTATCAATAAAGTTCATGACCACTTGACGAATCTTGGTCTCATCCAGATACAGCAGCGGGAAATCTTTTGGCTGGTTGAATTTTACCTTCAGGCCTCTAGCTTCGGCTGTTTCTTTGAGCTGGTCAATTTCGCCCTGGACAATTGCAGGCAAGTCGGTTGGCACACGCTCGATGACGAATTTGCCTGTTCTAAGCCGTGACACATTCAGCAGGTCAGATATCAGGTAAACCATCCGCTGCGAGCTAATGAATGCCTGCTGGAGCAGTTTTTCCTGCTGCGTATTGAGCTTGCCGGTGTCGCCTTCCAGCACCATGCTGAGATACCCCTTCACGCTGGTGAGCGGAGTGCGCAATTGGTGGCTGGCCATGCTGATAAACTCATCCTTTGTAGCATCCAACGCCTTGAGCTTCTCGTTTGTCCTACGCAGCTCTTTTGTGGCGTCATCGATGTTTCTTTTCAAGGTTTCATTGAACCGTGAAATTTCGTCGTACCGAAGACTGTTTTGTATAGCGAGCGCCAGTGCGTCTGCCACGATATTTAGCACGCTTCTGTCTTGATCGCTGTAGGAGCTGCCGCTCCGCTTCTGCCCCATCAACAGATAGCCCACGCGCTCGTTATTGGTTACCAGCCTCAGTGACAACGCCCAGCCCTCTCTGTTTAAAGCATCTCTGAGAGCTGTGTAAGTAACTGGATCAGTGTCATCAACATAAACTGCCGCCTGCTTAACCTCTTCAAGCTCCCTGAGCAGAGCTAGGTTCGAAGCACGGTCCATTCCTTTGTTGGTGCATATAAACTTAGCCTCGCTATCAAGAGACGGAAGCAGAATAAAGCCTACTGCATCAATCTTGATAGTTTTTTCAAGCAGATCAGATGATTTGCGCAGGATGGTTCCGGCATTAGAGGTTCGCACTAGAATTTCATTCAACTGGTTAATTAGCCGCTGCGAACTATAAGCATCCCGGTAGAAAAACCGGTTGGTCACCTTGTCAAAAAACCGTTTCATTGGGCCATACAACGGCACCATCAGCGCAATCAGCACCGCGTTAATAAAATTGGCAGGGCTGCTGTCTCTAATTGACCCGTCCTCAAACAGCAAGGCAACCGTATAGACAAGGCTTGTATAAATAACTGTCAGCACAACAATCGACAACAGGTAGGCGACAGAGCGCGCCACTACTGATCGAATGTTAAACATGTGATGCTTTACTATGCTGTAAGCAATAGCAATCATAAACACAGCCGTACAATAGGGACCAATCCAGATTAGTTGATAGTTGCCAAACCACGGCAAAACAAGATTGAAACCAACTCCGATTATGAAAGTAATCAGAAAGCCCCAGAAGAACATGCTTGCCTGGGCTCTGTAAATCCCTTTTTCTACCCGTGACTTATAAAGAGTAATTCCCAGCGTGCTGCCATAGGTCAAAAACAAAAATACCGAATAGACTGCATAGTGAAATCTGTCAAAAACTACCTCCTTGCCCCAATCATGATAGGCAATACTAAGAGTAAGAAAACCCCCTCTAAAAACAAGCAGGCCCGTCAGGGCAAAAAACCCTGCCAGAACACTAACCACCGTCAACGGCCTTATCCTTTTATAGTGAGGGAAAGAAAGGGCAAAAAACAATATCCCCACCCCTATAAGCAAGGGAAAGAAATAATAAATGCGCGCTAGAGAAAGCGCCAGTGGCGCATCATTGCTAAGAAGATAAAGCGCTATGCCAATAACCCAGCCAGCCATTCCGATAGCCGCTGTAAAAAAACTGATGTTGGTTAGCTTGCGCACCCCCTTAGACAGCACCAGCACCGCGAAAATAATATTACTCACCCCAACCAACAGCAGGAGAAGCACCTTTAGTAAAAGCATACTAGTATGCTAGCACAAAACATAAGCGTTATACCGGAGATATATTCTGTACAAGAACCTATTTAGCGGCTAAATTGACAACCGCCTTGCCGTTCTTGATCGTGCGCGACAGATATTCCCGCAGGCCTTCGGGGTTTTTCTTACCCGCATAACCAGCGTAGACGCCATTTTCTGACGGTAAACCTGTATAAACATCACTGAATCCAGCAGATTCTAGGATATCCATGGATTCGGCCATTGTGCGGACACGAACTTTAGGCCGCCACTGTACAACCTTAGCGAAATACTCTTTCTGCAAGCGATCTGCCAGCATGTTCCCATACAAGTACGATCCGTTATCCGCTAGCAGTTGGTGGGCAACCCCAGCTAGTCTTACACCTAGACGGCCAGGAAAATACTCCGCAAGCCCCCAGGCATCAACAATATCAACAGAACCTGCCGGTATACTTTCCAGCTGATCTTTCTTTATGTCTTCAACGTGTAGCTGTATTTTGCTTTCATCAATACCGTGCGCGCGCACTAGGGACATGGCTGTAGCTAGCGCCATAGGATCTATATCCACAAAATGATAGGTGCCTATTTCATAGCCATTTTCCTGCAGGTAAAGCATTGACTCAATAGCCGGTATGGCAGAGCCAGCCCCTAGACTGGCCAGAACAAGAGGTTTGGACTTGTCATGATTTTCTACTGCACGCAGTGCCATTTCTTTAGCAAGCTGGCTGCGGACCCTTATACCCACCGCATCTTCCGAACCGCTGAAGATAATCCTTGATTCGTCGTCTATCTCATAGTTAATGATGTCTTCGTGAGCTTTCAAGCTTTTTACAGCCTCTGCTTCGCCCTTTTCCCTGGCAGTCATTTCGACAGCGCTGATTTTCTGATTATTTTCATCTGTAAACAGTGGCTCGGTGAATACAGTCGTATCAATACCTTCACCAAGAATCCTGGCGTGCTTCGCGTGATAGAGCGGATAAATGCCAAGCCCTGTTCCAAGGGCAGCTTCTTGATACCAAGCACCAAGAGAAGGCCGTTTTTCCCCGTACATCTCAGCATGGGCAATCTTATGGTCCATTTGTTCAAATATTTCTATCTGCTCCCTAGCAAGCTTGCGGCGCTCATCGTCAGGATTCGGATCGTGCGCCTCGACAACCCTTACGTCCCTGCCCTCAACAGACAAGGATACCGCTTCAGCAATAACTTCCGGAGTCATTTCTGTACCATACTGCTGAAGCTCATTTTCAAAACGGCTTAACTTGTCTTCTGCTGGAGGTCTATTTAGCTGCTCTGCAAGTGTCATAATAATTATATTATAGCAAATTTAATGTATTTTGTCAATTTATATTTTATAATTCTTATGTTTCCATTGTAACTGAAAACAAACTCTCGTACACTTAAAATATGCCGAAAATAGCAATTATCGAAGATGATCCAGCTATCAGCCAGATGTACCGGATTAAATTTGAGTCCGAAGGCTACAAAGTTGAGACAGCTGAAAACGGTCAACTCGGAATAGACCTCTGCCTTGCGTTCCAACCGGATATTATTTTGCTGGACCTTATGATGCCAGAAATGAACGGAGACGAGATGCTGGCCGCACTTCGCAAAACTGAATGGGGCAGCACGGTCAAAGTCATCATTCTAACCAACATGGGCGAGCAAGAAGCTCCCGAAACTTTAAAAGCGCTGGATGTCAGCGCTTTTATTGTTAAAGCGGAAATGACACCACGCCAGGTTGCGGAACTGGTCAAGAAACAGCTATCCTAAGCACATGCACGTTGCATTAGTTGGCTTTGGAATAGAAAACCAGTCCGCCTACAGGTATTTGGCTGCCAAGGGTGCATCTATTACTGCTTGCGATCAAAACCCTGCCCTGGAGCTTCCTGAAGGGGCAGACAGCCAACTAGGTGATAATTATCTAGATGATTTAGACAGGTTCGACATGATTGTCCGGACCGTCGGATTGCCCCGTGATGTTATCTTGGACAAGAACCCAGGAGTTAAAGATAAGATTACTACTGCGGTCAATCTGTTCTTTGAGGCCTGCAAAACCCCAATCATAGGTATAACCGGCACCAAGGGCAAAGGAACTACTAGCTCTCTTGTGCACGGCATACTAACTGCTTCTGGCAAAAAGGCTGCGCTGGCTGGTAATATTGGCATCCCGATGCTGGACATTCTAGACGATGCCGAAGACCTGGATTACGTGGTGCTGGAGCTTTCCAGCTTCCAGCTGTCAGACCTTAACTTCAGCCCACATGTAGCAGCCTGCCTAATGGTTGTACCGGAGCACCTTAACTGGCATAGTGATTTTGAAGATTATAAGCAGTCGAAATCAAATCTGTTCAAACATCAAAAAAGCGACGATGTCGCAATTTATAATGCCTTCAACGAAAATTCAGAACAAATAGCTGCACTCTCGCCTGCTGAAACGAAAATCTCCTATGGGGTGCCGCATAATGGCGAAGACACTTACGGCTGCGCAGCTTATGTGCGCGACGGCAAGATTTGGTATAACGGCACAGAAATAATGCCTACAACTGAAGTAAAGCTGCTTGGCGCGCATAATCTGGAAAATGTCTGCGCCGCCATTGCTGCAACCTGGGAGGTTACTGACGGGAACATAGACGCTATCAAATCCACAGTATCTACATTCTCTGGCCTTGAATTCCGCTTACAGCTAATAAGAGAATTGAACGGGGTCAGATATTATAATGATTCATTTTCAACCACCCCCGAGACCGCCATTGCCGCTATTAAATCTTTTGATAATCCTAAAATTGTCATCTTGGGCGGATCTGACAAAGGCATCCCATTTGATGGGCTAGTCGATGAAGTGATAAAGAATAATGTCAAGCATGTGCTGGCCATTGGCAGTACTGGTCCTGTAATTGCAAATTTGTTGCAAAATAAAGGGTATACGGATGTTACTTTAGAGAACCTTGGTTCAATGACTGAAATTGTACATAAAGCCCGTGATCTGGCCTCGAATGGAGATGTCGTGCTTCTCTCGACAGGCTGCGCTAGCTTTGGTATGTTTACGGACTACAAGGACCGCGGCAAGCAGTTCAACGCGGTAGTTGAATCCCTCTAGAGAGTCTTAATAACCTTTTTAAGCTGCTTTATGACTGGCTCCTCCGGCTGAATAACAATTGCTTTACCTTTGGACATATCCAGAATATCCTCACGTATCCAGTGGTAATGAGTACAACCAAGCACTATAACGTCAGCACCCTTCTCCAATACTTCTCCTATAGTGTGCTTAATTGATTCCTGGCTAAGATTGTTCTCCTCTACCAGCTGAGCCCAATTACTGCAATCCGGCTCTAAAACTGCAACATTGTCGCAATATTCTGTCTTTAACCACTGATAGCGCTTGCTGGAAAGCGTTTTGGGCGTAGCTAGAACTGCAATCACCCCTGATTTTGTCATTACAGACGCGGGCTTTAACATTGGCTCCACCCCAATCAACGGAATGTCTATGCGTTTTCTAAGGTCTTCGATTATATTTGTGGTGACTGTGTTGCAAGCGACAACAATCACCTCGCACCCCGCTTCCGCCATCTTTTCAAAGATTGGGATGACCAAATCTAGCAGCTCTTCTGAAGTTTTCGTACCGTAAGGGAGATTCTCCTTGTCTTCGCGCAGCAGCACTGCATGCTTTGGCAAAGCCTTGGAGATAGCCCGGGCAAAAGCCAGTCCGCCTACCCCAGAATCAAACACGCCAATCTTAGCCATGATTCGTCCGTAAAGCAATGTACTCTTCTACAATCGTTGCCGTCCTATAGGGCACCTCTATACGCTCGGACTCCCTAAGGCGCGACCAGATACTAAGCACGCCGGCAACCTTTGGCTTGATAAGCTCATGGCTGGCAACCGTATGGCTTGAAATGCCCGTGGAATACACATCTTCGAGCACAAGAACACGCTCTGCGTCGATAATAGCGGCAGCATCTGTTTCACCTGCGGGCGATACGGCTTTATTTCCCGGAGTTTTATCATCCCACTGCATGAAGGCTACCTCCACCTTCATTCGTCTTGCAACCAGCCGTCCGATTGCATTAGCGCCTCGAGGCACGGGCACAATGAGATCTGGCTCGAATGCGCGAGCCCGCCTTGCAAGCTCGCTTGCGACAAAATTCAGCAGTGGTTTGTTGTTGTACATGACATCAGTGTTTATCTTGGTGTCTCCGGACTGGCCAGAGGCAGCAGTAAACTCGCCGGTGCGAATAGCTCCCTCCCGCATGAAAGCACGGCGTATCTCAATCTCCTTCTGCCGAGAGGTCCAATTTCTTCTTGTCATTACTTAGCCTTGCTCCGTGCGGCGCGGATTACGTTTTCAAATAATGCGCAGACTGTTAATGGTCCTACACCGCCTTTTGCAGGGGTAATAGTTAGATCATCACGCTGGTAAAGCTCAGGGGCTACATCACCCACCGTCTTGCCGTCCTCACTAGCCACGCCAGCATCAACCACAACAGCCCCTTCCTTAACCATATCTGGATACAGAATTGCAGGGCTACCCGCCGCTGTAATAATCACGTCTGCTTTTAGTGTTTCTGATTTTAAATCCGGAGTACTTCGGTCGGCTACGGCCACGGTATGACCGGAGTTTTTCAGCATACGCTCTAGCGGCGCACCCACTAGTTTGCCACGCCCAATAAGCAGTATGTGCTTTCCATCGAGCTCTACATTATATCCCGCAAGCAGCCACAAGATTGCCATAGGGGTGGCTGGGTCATACAAGGGGCTCTCACCAAGCGCATCTACATCCTTCTCTGGCGTAACGAGGCCTACAATCCTGTCTGTTTCTGATGGGTCAGCAAGTGGCAGCTGCACAATGATACCGTGTACGGACTCGTCTGAATTCAGTTCTTTAATTAGTGCAGGCACCTCCGCCTGGCTTATTCGATGTATATCCACATCAATCAAGATATCTGCACCGTACTGTTTTTTGAGGCGCACGTACACATCAATCACCGGGTGATCAACTGTCACGATAATCGCTAACTTAGGCTGCACACTGTGCGCCTGGCGAAGGCCGCGCACAGCCTTTGCCTGGCGCTCTTTTATAAATCCAGCAAGTTCTCTACCATTTAGGAGCTTCATTCTAGGGGCAATTATACCAGTACTACCCCTAGAATCTGAAAGTTTATCGCGTATTTAAATAGCAGTGTCGCGATTTCGCGGTATCATGACGCTAGACAGCAAGTAAACAGTTGCAAGCCCTACTACCGAATAGACAATCCGGCTCAGCCCTGACCCTTCTCCAAACAAAGATGCCACTAAATCAAACTCAAATAATCCGACAAGCCCCCAATTCAAACCTCCTACCACCACCAGTACAAATGCCACCCAGTCAACTGCGTTCATATCTCTCATCTGCGAACCTCCCCTTATGCTACTAACTACAAGTTAGTGTAATTTCTCACACCACACTAAACTGTAAAAATTATTACACTTACCTTGTTTTTGCTTTACTGAGTCGAATAATAAAAACAATAGTATAGTAACGTTATGAAAAATAAATGGATATATATGTATAGCGCCTTAGCTGCACTTCCATTTTATATACTCTCATATTACCTGCTACACCCTTCCCAATGTCCACCTGATCTTATGCAGGATCAAGTTGATGCCTCGCGGTGCATTATAGGGGCCAACGTTGGTGGAACAGTGCTGTTTATCATCCTCGTACCCGTAATTTGGCTTATCTCATTACAGATCGTTAGGCGGGTTTTAAATAAGTAAGAAGCTAGGATATCTACGCGTTTTAACAAGCTAGAGACTCGAGTCCGCTATGAAAAATCCAATATAAATACCCCAGACAAGCTGAGGCATTTATATTGGAGGGCCAGGAGGGACTCGAACCCTCGACATTCTGCTTAAGAGGCAGACGCTCTAACCAGCTGAGCTACTGGCCCATAGTGTTACGCTTGTATTATAAAGGTTCGAATCTGGGACTCGACCTACCTTCGGCAGGCCCGCAACTTCTGCCTAGTCAGCACAGCTGACAGGTGAAGATTGCCTTGCAAAATGCCACTGGCAATTTTCACCTCGACATTCATTTGATATGTCGAAAGTTTGAGACACTAGGCCCTCCAAACAAAAAACTCCCAAAAAAGGGAGTTCTTAGTTTGGAGGGGCACTGTAGATGTACTGGCTACTTTAATTCAGGCTCTTTCTCAATCGAATATGTTGTTATTTTCTTGATTTTTGCATCTTTACTGTGACTCGTAAATGTATATATGCCACAGAACGCAACCTCACCGCCATCTTTATAGCTCAAGACACCATCGGCTGCACATTTGTTACCATGGCTAAGTATGTTGCGAACAGTCATCTCAGACACCCCTCTTCTCGTTTTATTTTCAAACAACGCACGTATTACAGATTCTTTTTCGCTGATCGTCTCCTGCCCCACCACCTCCAAAGTTACGCTATCAGCAAGCATATTCGCGGCTGCTTCAAGGTCTGAGGTCGCACTAGCGATTAAGAAGTCTTTCACGAATTGCTTTTTTGGTGCATTGTTGCAATTTTCCTCTACAAAGACATTTACCATACATATATGTTAGCAAATAAAAAGACCCATCTAATGATGAGTCATTTTGTTTGGAGGGCCAGGAGGGACTCGAACCCTCGACATTCTGCTTAAGAGGCAGACGCTCTAACCAGCTGAGCTACTGGCCCTCATCGAAACGTAACGTAATGATGCTGATTTATCTAAACCGCATTAAATACAAAAGGGATTTTAACAGATGACCTCTGTTTATTCAAGTATTTTATTGGACTGGAACAGGCCAGGGCTGTTTATCATGGATTAAAAAGTTAGAGAAATATAATTGCAAAATTTACACTATTCTTTATACGTAAGCATTGCTACAATATCGCCATACATAAACATAAGTGGTGGGGACAAGAGGGTAAAACAATGAAATACTTATTAAAAATCTCCGCATTAGCACTTTTTGCAGCAGTAGGAGCGTTTGTAATCTCTGGCATCAATCCTAGCATTGCTACCGCACAGGAGGCCGAAGAAAACACCGAGCCCGCACAAGTAGAACAATCTAATAACGAATCTGAAGACTCAGAAGAGCAGCCAACCCAAGAAGAGTCTCGCTTCAGCTACACTGCCCAGCCAGGTGACTCATACGCAAAAATTGCCCGCAAAGCAGTCCAGACTTACGGCTATTTTGAAGAGGTAAACCTTAGCTTGGCGCAAATCGTAGCCGCAGAAACATTCCTGACCAGCGATGCAGGCTTCCCTGCTCTGTCTGTCGGTGAGTCAGTCACCTTGAGTGAAGAAGCCGTCAAAGCTGCTGTAGAAAGGGCCGAGGACCTTGACGAAGCCGCTGAAGCCCGCTGGGAACGCTATGTTGCCTTTGTAGACTTCAACACCGACAATGTCGGTGAAGCCCGCGAATAAGCCTCGTTTTTATTCGAATCCTACGCCCTAAGGCCCCTTTTTGAATAGGGGCCTTAGGTTTTTGCTGTTATACTCAAGAGTAAGTATAAGCATAATAGGCTGGGCGCCTCATGAAATTAAAAGAAATAAAAGACATTCGCATCACTGATATCAAGCTGCCCAAACGCATAAGCCTGTCTATCAATCCCGCGCTGATCAGCGACATTTTGTTCCACAAGGACAAACGTACTGAACTTTTTTTGGAGCTATCAACAGAAAAACGAGTTGAGCTGCTGCGCTCGCTAACCAAAGCGGTGCGCCGCGATATTCTAATGCATGTGCCAGAAGAAGAGCTGGCTCGCATCTTGTCAGCGGTTGATCCCGATGAGGCAACCGACATACTCCAGGTTCTCACCCGCAAAAAACGCGAGCGAGTATTGCAGCTTGTCAGCACCGAGCTCAAAGAATCAATCTCTACCCTGCTTGAGTTTGATGCCGAAACAGCCGCCGGTCTTATGACGCTCGATTATATTCAAGTTAGCGTGCACGACAACATTATGACTGTCGCAAAAAAATTCAAGCAGCACGAAAAACGCACCGGACGACCGCCAGTCATACTAGCTCAGAATGACCAGGGAAAACTCGTAGGATTTTTACCAGGGCACGAGCTCGGATTCGCCCGCAAAACAGATATCATCAACACCTACATTAAGCGTATCCCCTCGATATCCTACGCCGCAACCCACGACGAGGTAATGGACATGTTCACCTCGCATCCGCACTCCAAAGTTGCGGTGCTCAATGACGCCGGACACGTCATGGGTATTATTTATTCAGATGATATTTTACGCCTGCTGCAAGACTCGGAAGCCTCCTCGCTCTACGACTTTGCCGGTATTAGCGAAGAGGAATCTGTCACCGATCCAGCCAGGCTCAAGGTAAAAAATCGCCACCGATGGCTTATCATTAACCTCGGTACAGCCTTCTTGGCCTCATTTGTTGTCAGCCGATTTGAAAGCACGCTCTCGGCTTTTGTAATCTTGGCCGCATACATGCCGATCGTGGCTGGCCTAGGAGGAAACGCCGCCACTCAAACTCTCGCTGTCATCGTGCGCGGTATTGCGCTCAAGCAAATCGAACTCAAGACAGCCTGGCGAACACTACGCAACGAACTCAGCGCTGGACTGTTCAACGGCATCATTGTCGGAGCCCTGGTGGCAGCCATAGTGATTGTCACTACCGGCAACACCTCTATTGGCTTTGTGCTAGGGCTTGCAATGATAATAAACCTGGTGGTTGCTGCTTTGTTTGGCACGATGGTGCCGTTGATTATGTCTAAACTAGGTAAAGACCCAGCTGCCTCAGCCGCCGTATTTATTACTGCTGGAACGGATGTGCTTGGCTTCTTGGTATTCCTCAGTCTCGCCGCAGCAATCCTAACCTAGACCAAGTACGCTAAACCTGCTTTTTATTAAACACAGCTCTTCAATAAAAGACACAGCATAGAGTCAAAGTAGCTCTATCTCAATAAAAGAATAGTTGCATTCTTTGTCCGGCCAGACAAAAAATGCAACTAGGTCAAGCTAAGATAAGCTTTTTCGTACACTTGATATTTGCAATACCTCAAAAATATTACGTCTAGGGTCAGAACCTAGAAAATATTATGCCTAAGGTAAGACCTCTACAAGGAGATAGTCCCAGAACCTACCTCTAGGATAAAAATCAAAAAACTATTTCTACCACATTTTGTATTTTTGAGGGTCGGACCCTACAAAAGGTGGAAATGTGGTGTAACATATTGACAATCTATAATGCTTGTGCTATAGTGTATAATTAAGAACAGTTATGCCTTACTAGCTGTCCGAGCATTTGGCTCCCAGAGCTGGTAGCAGAAATTCGTATGATTCTCTTGCTGAACTGGACTGCTTTCAGTCAGCCTAAATGCATTCTCAAACTCTGGAAAGAACACATCGCAGCCAAAATCACCCTCAACCCTCGTGATATAGAGATGTGTCGCCTGGGGTAGCAATTGCGCAAACACGTCCCCGCCGCCAATCACCCATATGTCTTCGTCTGTTTTATCAATAAACCCCTGCAGGTCATGAATAATTTCAACATTCTCATAAGATTCGCGGCGGTTGGTGATAACTACGTTTCGCGGGTTTGTAGGGAACGGCCTCTTACCGTTAGCCTCAAACGTATTCCAGCCCATTAGCCCTACACCACTCCTGATACTGTCCCGGAAAAACTTCCGGTCGCTTGGCAGATCCCACGGCAGAAGACCACCTTTGGACAGCCCGTTCTCTTCATCAATTGCCGCAATGAATTTTATGGACTTAGCCACGTCTTAGCTCCTTGTCATACTGCCTAAGCTGGAATATTAGATAAAATGACCCAGTGATTACACATATATCAGAACCAGTATTCTTTAGCGTCTCATAAGCCTTAGCCGCATCAGGTTCTTCTACAATATCATCAAATCCAAACTTGCGAGCAGCGGCAGCCAGCTCGCCTGCATCAATCGAAGGCATGGGTAGATCCTGGGTGTTTGTATAGCTGGTTAGTATCAGCTTGCTTGTAATGGGCTTGATAATCGGCAGGACCGTCATGAATTCCTTTCCGAGCTTCAGACTTAAAAGTACGGGCGCTTTTTTGTTAGGGAATTTTTCTTTAAAACTTTCTACGAAGGCCAGCATCTTCTGCTCGTTATGCGCGCCGTCCATGATAATTTGCATTGATCCAATTTTTACCTGGTCCATTCTGGCGGGTACATATGTCTTGCGCGCAGCAGCAAGCTGAGACTGACTAAGCAGCGGCAATCCATCGCGTTCTGCTAGATACTGGTAAACCTGCTGCGCCAGATAAAAATTACGCCGCTGGAATCCAGGCATATTCTCAGACTGATCATCAACGTCCGGCACAATATTCAAGACAGCTGATTTTTCCGCACAAACTGCCTCAATTACCTCCATTGTCGCGTCATTCTGGCGGTAGCAAAATACCTGGTTGTTCTCATGTATTATGCCCGCTTTTTGCCCGGCAATTTCACGCAGACTATCGCCAAGTATATGCATATGGTCCAGGCCGATATCCGTAATTATGCAAACTTTGTCTGGACGCCCAGCAATATTTGTAGCATCTTGCAGGCCGCCAAGACCCGTCTCCGCCACTACGTAATCAACCCCGGTTTTATCAAAATACCAATATGCCAGCCCAACTAGCAGCTCAAAATAAGTTGGCTCTACATCAGCCGCCTGCAACAGACCTATGCACTCTCCCACTGCTGTCGCAAATTCAGACTCTGCTACCGGCTCCATATTGATCTGCAAGCGCTCCGTCACGCTATCAACATGCGGCGACACTGTCAGGCCAACCCGGCGGCCTGCAGAGGTTAGAAGCGACGCTATAAAGTAGCATGTTGATGTCTTGCCGGATGTTCCAGCCACATGGATAATCCGCAGGCGCTTTTCAGGATTGCCGAGCGCCTTCATCAGGGGCTCCATCCGCTCCAGGGTTATGTCTTTGCCAGTGATCTGCCTGGTTAGCGGGATGTATTTCGCCAGTGCCTCAAGCGCCTCGTCAAAATTCCGAATAGGTGTCATACCTACCCATTGTACAGATAAAATGCTAAAATACTGTGGCTGTCATTAGTTTCTCCTTAGCAAAATGGAGTCGTCAAAGAACAGTAACGCGCCCGCGTAGCTCAGCGGATTAGAGCACTGGTCTTCGGAACCAGGTGTCGTAGGTTCGAATCCTGCCGCGGGTACCACTCAGGATTTAATCAGTAGACGTCAGAACGGCGTCTACTTTATTGTTATACTTAAATCATGAGTAACTTCGACATATTTGATAGAAAACACCTGGGTTTGTTAGTTGAACCATTTGCTCCAGGTATGGCGAATCATATTACTCCAATTAAATATGAAGCGTTAACCCCGGATAGCTTCTTGCTGCTTTTCCGTACAACTGACAAAAATGGCGAATATCACTACTTTGTATCACTTGAAACTGATTTCCAGAACTCCCTAGAAGGTGCTCTTTGCACCATTGAGGATTGGCATGGTAATGAGGTGATTGATTTTTGGCCACTCAACGATAAACATGGCCAGAAGATTACCGATAACGTTAAAGATTTTCAAGCGATCACAAGTGGACCGTATTTTGCTATGTTGGCAGAAGTAAAGCGCCCTACGCAAAAAGGCTACTGGGCAGATTCAATCGTTATAATGCCCGGTGACCACATAGGCGAAAAGATTAAGAACTATCCCGAAAAAGTACAAATGAACATCCGAAATGCCTTAATCAAGGTATTGCAACACAAGACCGATCCAAACGCCTCATTTATCGACTCATTAAACGCGAAGAGACAAGATACTATGAAGGACGACATAAATCAGACTGATATAGCGGTCTCACTTTATGTGCAGCCTGATAACGGTGTAGAACTTTTCTATAATTATGTCCACCAAACAGTCGGCAATAGACCCAGAAAGTCCCAGGGTCATAGCAAATAAGTAGCACGCAATTTGGTTCTAACTTCGTTAATAGTGCTGTACCATTTGGTAATTACAAACAGAGATTTAAGCACATTTTAATCTCTTATTATTGGACTCACTTCATCCTAAGTACTCTAGAAATGATTCTGCCTTTTTGCGTACGGTTTTTGATTTATGCTCGGACTGCAACTTTAGTAAATGTCTTAACTCCTCGGCATCTACAAGGTTATTTTTGTAAAAGTAAACTAAAGCCTTCATGACATTGGCCGATACAATCCAGTCTACATCTAGGGTCGATACCGTGACTTTTAACCACTGAACGACTTTTTCCTGCTGGACTGGATTTAATTCAATCACCATAAAAATCTGGGCAAGATGCCACTGGATTGAAGGTTGGTTGCTTTTAGCTAGCTCATCCACTAGCAGGCCTGTATAGGGCTTACCCACCTCAGGATTTTCTCTCACCAGCTTTTCGAATGTATCAATAGCACGCATCCGTACCCAGGCATCATCCGCACTAATGCAGTCCACAAGCTCCTGCATCCTGCTTGGATTCGATTTAACAATATCAAAAACTTCTTTTGACCGGCCCAACGAGTTCTTATGCCCGCCTGCCATAAACATAGCTTCAAACGATTCCATGCGCCCTAGTATACTCCTTTGATCTTTGCCATCTAAGCTACTTTAAACATAATTTATTAATTTGTGCTATAGTAGTTAGTAGCAAGTGGTTATCTAACCCTTACGTCTCGACAGACTATATGTGTATCAGCCATATTTCTCGGCGGATTCACCCACACTACTCGCATCAATCATAAATCAAAAAAAGGCCTGTATTTCTATGTATAAAACCCAAAAGCACATTGAAATTGTTCGTACACCAATAAAAAACTTGAGCTCTATGAGTATAGGCTCTGCTCAGATACTAAAGAAAACCCTCAAGCGCACATACTCAAAAGTAGGCGTAACAAATATTACATGCCTACAAGATCTGGAAAATCTGGCCCTTACGAAGCCGGACCTCGTTTTCCTAGGTATGAAAAAGCTGGTTACAGCAGGCGAAGATATATGGATATCTGAATTCCTAGACAGTCATGATATCCCCTACACGGGATCAGCAAAAATCGCACACGAACTTGAGCTAGATAAATCTCTAGCCAAAAAGCGCGTGCTGGCTGCCGGGCTCTCTACCTCAGACTTCCTTGTGATAGAACCTGGCAGCAATCTATCGGAGCATGACGTAAAGCTGCCATATCCAGTCTTTATAAAACCCATTGATCGCGGCGGCGGGGTAGGAATAGATGACAACTCCGTCGCTAATAACTTCTCTCAGCTGCAGGAAAAAGTCCGTTCTATACATTCAGACTATGATGCAAGCGCACTGATAGAAAGATACTTAGGCGGGCGTGAATTTAGCGTTGCTATATTAAGGGAAATTTCCTCCCGTGATCTTTTAGCAATGCCCCTTGAATTAATTGCCCCCATAAACAGTAAAGGCAACCGGCTGCTGAGCTCCGCCGTAAAATCTTCGGACACAGAAGAATTCAAGGCAGTAGAAAATCCCGAATTAAGACAGTCGCTTTCTGATCTAGCCACAGGTGCTTTCCACGCACTTGGCGCACGTGATTATGGACGGATTGATATCCGGCTGGATGACAAAGGCGTGCCGCATTTTCTAGAGGCAAACTTGATACCAAGCATCCTGAAAGATTATGGCAACTTCCCTAAGGCATGCATGCTAAACGAGAACATCAATTACGAAGAAGCTATGCTTCGAATTGTCGATCTGGCATTTGAACGTGCTCTAGAAAATGAACCAGCTCATGTAGCCCAGCCTGCCTTATTCACGCATGGGAATCCTGGCTTGACAAAAACCCCCTAGAGGATAAGCGCCCTAGGGGGTTTATTCCTTTAGCTGTCCCTAGTGGCGGTTAGACCGGCTTTGATGATGTTTGCGGTGTTTTGAATCCTTCTTCTTTTCATGGGATTTTTTATTTCGTTCTTCTGCACTGCGACCAGGGCCGGTCCGTCGTGATTCGGCGTTTTGGCTGCGGCCAGTCTCAGCTTCGCTATCGCGCTGCTGATTCTGCTGAGATAACCACCACTGGTAATAACTCTTGTGCTGCCTGTGCCAGTTGAAATGTGGCTTCCACTGCTTCATACGGCGCTGACAACGATGAACCTTGCCCCGATTATCAGCAACGCTCAGGGTGCTGCCATCAGAAACTCCTATGTAAACTTTCCAGCCGTCCTCAAAAACTACCTTGGCTGATTTAACACCATTCTTCCATACAAACGTAACTTCTGTCACTGCAACTCCTGGATGCTCGGCTATTGCAAAGGTAATATACCGATCCAATACTGTCTGCGGGGTGTCGACATCCGCTACCGGATCTTCGTTTGTCTCATCGTTGATAATATCTTCATTTGTCACATCTTCAATCTCTTGCTCTTCTTCTGTTGCCGGTAGCTCATTATCGGTTGGCTCAGGAACCGGCACCTCCTCTGTAGCAGGTGTTTCAACTTCAAGCTCCCCATCTTCGTTTACATTGGCGACCACTAGTGTATCGTCTTCAGCTGTTGCCATAGGCTCTTCGGCAGATGCTCGAATAACCCCTGGAACTACTAACACAGCGATCAATGCCGCAAGTACTGGCAGCTTACGCAAGCGCGCATGTTTTATTTGATAAACAAGATTTTTCATTTGCACCCTCTCTTATTTTTTGTAGCAAACTATGTAACGAACATGCTCGCAAAACGTTACATAACGTGTACCATTAAATAGATGCTCAACCGACGGAGATTCGACAAAATGTACAAAACGTACGCCGACGATATATTTAGATACCTCTATGTGCACGTCCGTGACACCCAAATAGCCGAGGACTTGACCGCAGATACTTTCCTCAAGGCCTGGCAGCGCATCAAGACATTTGACTTCCGCCACCCGCGCGCTTGGCTCTACACAATCGCCCGTAATAATCTCAATGACTACTGGCGCAAACACAAAACTCTGCCTCTTGAAGAAGACTTTGACATTCCAGATAATCGCGCATCTAACGAAGAGCGTCTTGATGCACAGATTGACACTGAACGTATGAAAAAAGCTCTGCATAGTTTGCCCGATGACATGAAATCAGTCGTTATTCTGCGATTTTTGCAGGGCTATTCAGTCCGCGAAACAGCCACCGCGCTCGATATGTCAGAGGCAAATGTCCGCGTGGTGCAATACCGCGCATTAAAAAAGATGCGAGGCAAGTTATCATGAATGCACGAGGATTAAGAAAACAGCTTCGAGATCTAGGCGCCTCAGCTAGCGAGAGTGAACAGCTAAGTAGGCTCGCCCAGCAGCTCAGCGTACAAGATCTGCCAAAACTATCATCCAAAACCCGCGCAGAAATTGCTAATATCCCTGGCAAGCGCTGGCAGATTCATATCTACAAGTTTGCTGCTGGGGGAATAGCTGCAATGTTTATCGGGGTACTATTTTTTGCACAATCAGCCTTGCCTGGCTCTTGGCTCTATGGAGTCAAGCGCGGCGGCGAGAAAATTCGTGCGATTATCCAGCCTGACTATACAGAAACACTGATTGATAAGCGCAGCGATGAAATAGAACAGCTCAAACAAAACGAAGCAGCCCCGGAAAAACTCGAGCAAGCTAAGCAAGAGTACCAACGCGCCATAGAGGTTTATGAACAGCACAAAGAGCCCCAAGAGCAACAGAATAAGGACCAAGACCGCACCCTAGAGCGCAGAGAGCGCACCATACGAAGCTGGTGGGAAAATCAGCGACGCAACAATTTCTTAGATGACCGTCGAATTCGTCGTTAGATAGTAGCTCTGACTTATCAGGGTTGCTGGGCAGCTATTTTTGGTTTTTTGGCTTTTGCTGCTTTTCAGCCTGTGATATCGTCGCAGTAAGTACCTTTAGTACGCTTTTGGCGTGTTCGATGCTCATACCTACTCTTGCCACGCTTGCCGGCTGGTTATTCGGTCCGTTCTGTGTAAAGCTTATTACCACACCGTAATTATTCACGCTCACATTAGCACTGTCGGTATAGATAATCCGATTATCCATTGGAATCATCACAAGCGAGGGAGGCATAGGCAAATCATCGTGCAAATGACTGCCTGGATCATTCTGTCCATAGCCGGCGAGATCGTATAGCTCATCAGCCTCTTCGTCTTTTATATCAAAATGGCTGATAAGCAGCGCTAGCACATCCTCGCTCGGACGCATCTCTCCACGCTCGTAGCTATCAATCATATCGGCTTCTAGCTCTACCGCGCCGGACACCTCTGTAACTGTCTCGTTTAAACCTTTCCTTATCTGTCGCAGCTTGGAGCCAAGCTGGTGATAGGGTTTTTTGCCTCTTTGCATACATTCTATGCTACGACGTTTAACTCTCGTCCGCAAGTTTTACTGGTATACTTACCATAAGCATGAATGTTCTATACCCTGAAAAGGATTCACCACAATGAAAATACTTGCGGGCGTCTCGCTAAAGCTTCATTCTACTATGCGGCTTGGCGGTACTGCCGATTATTTAGTGTATGTCCGTACTCGTGAAGAGCTCGTCACGGCCGAAGAGTGGGCCGAATCCAAGGGTCTGCCAGTGCGAATGATTGGCGAGGGCAGTAATATTATCTGGCGCGATGAGGGATTCAAGGGGCTCGTGATAGTTAATAGAATTCGCGGCTTCAAAAAAATAGCTGAGGATGAAACCACTGCCTCGTATCAGATTGGCGCAGGAGAAAATTGGGATACCATAGTTGAGCGGCTTGTTGCGCTAAAGCTGCAAGGCATTGAATGCCTGTCTCTCATCCCCGGGTCGGCAGGAGCCACGCCTGTGCAAAATGTTGGAGCTTATGGACAAGAAATAGCCTCTACGCTAGTACATGTCGAAGCCTATGACCGGGTAGAAAAGAATTTCGTAACAATACCGAATGAACGGTGCGCCTTTGGCTATCGCACCTCTCGCTTTAAAACGACGGATTCCGGCAGGTTCCTGATATGCTCAATCACGCTCCAGCTAAACAAGCGTCGACCACAGGCTCCATTTTATGAGGCGCTGCAGCGATACCTAGACGAGAAAGACTTGCAAAACCCTACTGTTCTCCAAGTACGCAGAGCAGTAATTGCGATACGGTCGCAAAAATTGCCAGACCCCCAAAAGATTCCAAATAATGGATCTTTTTTCGCCAATCCCATTATTGATAAAAGTCATTACGAGCACATCAAAGCCACCTACAAGGATGTGAAGGCGTGGCAAGTTGATGAAAAATCTTACAAGTTATCTGCTGCCTGGCTGATACAACGAGCCGGCTTTAAGCCAGTACTTGATCCAGACACTGGCATCACCCCATGGAAGCACCAGCCGCTCGTGCTTGTTAATAAGCGCGCTAATCGGACCACGGATTTACTAAGATTTCAGGATAAGATTACCGAGAAGGTCTTTGAACTGTTTCAAATAACCCTTGAACGCGAACCAGAGCTGCTCCCATGATGCATGCACTTAGGACATCAAAGCTTCGCTACTTCGTGTATGCGCTGCCAGCGGTAATCCTGCTCGCAGCTGCTATAGTGTTCGTCTGTGCAGTCATCGTCAATAACAATCAAGCATACATGAGAGACTCGCCTGAGGCATTTACTGAATTTAGCCCGGATGGCACAAAGGTCGCTTTAGTGCTTGGGGGCGGCATTGGCAGGGATAATCAACCCACGGACGTGGTGCAGTCCCGTCTGGATGCAGCTGCTGAGTTATATTTTTCAGGGGTGGTTGAGAAAATTCTGGTGTCAGGAGACAATCGTTTTGTAAATTATAATGAACCTTTTGTTATGCAAAACTACCTAGAGTCTCGTTATGGCATACCGTCGTCCTCTATCCAACAAGACAGTGCAGGCCGAAGCACCTACGAAAGCTGTGACCGTGCCAAGCATATATTCGGTCTAGACACTTTAATCGTTGTATCTCAGCGCTCGCATGTACCGCGCGCTATCTACCTATGCCGCTCATTCGGCATTGAAGCCTACGGTTTTCCCGCTCCCGAAGGCTACCAGCGAGCATCCCAGACTTTCCGGGAGCTGGCTGCGAATGTCAAAGCCGTCTACAATGTAGTCCTGTTCGGCGAGCCGACTGTCTACGGCGACCCCATCGATCTCTAGCCACCAAGCATCCTAGCATCCGAGGGGCAACTCCCTAGGCTTAGCCTAGCTGGGTAATGGGAAATCTTTTGCGAAGCGAGTAACCTCTGCATGGAGGCTGGAAAGCTTCGCCTCATCACGATAATTATTGACTGCCTGGTCGATCCAATCTGCAACCTGTACCATGTGACTCTCCTTCAGCCCCCTAGTAGTTAAAGCTGGTGTACCCAGGCGGATACCGCTCGGATCATAAGGCTTGCGGGCATCAAACGGAACGGAGTTTTTATTGACAGTAATTCCAGCAAGTCCCAGGGCACGCTCGCCTTCCTTGCCACTTAGACCCTTGTTAGTCAGGTCAACCACCATCAGATGGTTGTCCGTACCACCGGTCACCAAATCAAATCCTCGGGCAGCAAGCTCCTCAGCCAACTTCTTAGCATTTTTGACAACCTGCTTGCCATAGGCTTTAAATTCCGAAGTGCTTGCCTCGCCAAGCGCTACAGCAATTGCTGCTGTCTGGTGATTATGCGGGCCTCCTTGCAACCCAGGAATGATCGCCCGGTCAATCAGACTTGGAAGATTTTCGGCGGTACGCTCTGGCTTTTTGAGAGGGTTTGATGGGTTGCCATTGCAGAGAATCAGTGCGCCCCGCGGTCCGCGAAGCGTCTTGTGCGTGGTCGTCATTACCACGTCAGCAATGCCCGCCGGGCTTGGATGCTCGCCAGCAACAATGAGCCCGCTGATATGTGAAATATCTGATACAAGCCACGCCCCCACATTGTCGGCAATAGCACGGAACTTCTGCCAGTCAATCAACCGCGGATAGGCGGTAGCGCCCGTCATAATTAACTTTGGCTTATGTTGCTCAGCCAGCTTTGCAACCTCATCATAATCTATGAAACCGTCTTTATCAGTCGTGTATTGCACCGAATTATAGTACGTTCCCGAAAAGTTTACCTTTAACCCATGTGTCATATGACCGCCGAACTGCAGCGACATGCCCATTACCGTGTCACCCGGATCGACCAACGCATAGTAAATTGCCTGATTTGCGGGGCTGCCGGAATGCGCCTGTACATTGGCGTGAGTCACTCCAAATAATTCAGTGGCAAGATCTCGGGCTAGATTTTCTACCTCGTCTACCACTTCGCAGCCGCCGTAGTAGCGCTGCCCAGGATAGCCCTCTGAGTATTTGTCGTTCAGTCGGGAGCCAAGCGCCTGCAGTACCGCTGCTGAAGTATGATTCTCGCTCGGTATCATTTCAAGCCCATCCGACTGACGTGCAGCCTCCCTGCTAATGAGCTCTTGGATTTTTTTATTAATATCTGTCATATGCGGCTAACCTCCCCGTTCAAGCTTTAGTATACCAACAACTCCGAGCTTGTGGTCGGAGTATTGCTGCGAATCATAAAATATAAGCTTGCTTGCCACTAGATCATAGGAGTATTATATAAGCACAACAATTAAAATACAAAAGCAACATCGACAATATATATCATATGTGATATATTATTTTGGTTTACTGCAGGCATTACGATATGAATAAATCAATGTTTACCATCAAATGATTTTTATATCTGCTTGCCGATATACACCCTTATTAAGTATTACCCTGCCTAAATGTCGTCTTGCGCGCATCAGGACACTAAGGAGAAACTGCTAGAAATGAACGAAACTTCAGAAAAAGTCGGCCATCTTATATACCAGGTTCGCCAAGACAAAGGGCTCACCCAGGCCGAGTTTGCCAAACGGCTTGGCACATCGCAATCTGCAGTTAATCGTATCGAAAAAGGACGGCAAAACCTCAGTATGGACATGCTTGGGCGCATTAGTGACGTGCTCAATAAACAAATCGTGTCTCTCGGCACTGGTGCTGTAAACCTGCGTATCGAAGGCGGCCATGAACTACGTGGTGAGATCACCCTCAAAACAAGCAAAAATGCAGCTGTTGCACTAATCTGTGCCAGTCTGCTCAACCGCGGAACCACTACCCTGCGATCCGTCGCCCGGATTGAAGAGGTGAACCGACTGATTGAAGTGCTCGAGAGTATTGGCGTAAAAACCCGGTGGCTTCCTGGCAACGACTTAGAAATCAAACCGCCTGCAAAATTTAACCTGGAAAATATTGACCGCGAGGCAGCAAAGAAAACCCGCAGCGTCATTATGTTTATTGGCTCACTCATGCATCATGAGTCAACCTTTAAAATCCCCTATGCAGGAGGCTGTGAGCTTGGTAGAAGAACTGTACTGCCGCACCTATACGGTCTAGAAGAGTTTGGTGTTGATATTACAACCAAAGTGGGAAATTATCATGTGTCGGTCAAAAAGCATTTGCCCACCCGCAATGTCGTGCTGTATGAATCAGGCGACACCACCACAGAGAATATACTAATCGCCGCCGCAGGCACTGATGGTGAAACAGTTATCAAGATGGCGAGCGCTAACTATATGGTGCAAGATTTGTGCTTTTTCCTGCAGAAGCTTGGGATAAAAATAGAAGGGATTGGCAGCAGCACCCTGCGCATAACTGGCAGTTCGCGGATAAAGAAAAATGTTTCATACGCCATAAGCGAGGACCCCGTTGAGGGTATGACTTTTATTGCTGCCGCCGTCACCACCAACTCCGCCATTACCGTTCGTAGAGCCCCGCTCGAGTTCCTGGAGCTAGAGCTGCTAAAACTCGAAAAGATGGGGCTGGATTTTAAAGTAAGCGAGCCATATCTTGCAAAAAACAATCGTACAGAGCTCGTGGACATCTCGATAAAAAAACATAATGGCAAGCTCATCGCTCCTACTGACAAGATTCATCCCAATGTCTTTCCTGGGCTCAATATGGATCACCTGCCCTACTTTGTCCCGATTGCTGCTGTCGCAAAGGGGCGTACGCTCATCCACGACTGGGTCTATGAAGATCGGGCGCTCATGTATACCGAGATGAAAAAAATCGGCGTCAAGCTAGAGCTTGCGGACCCGCACCGTGTGTATGTTGACGGGCCTACAAAATGGCGGGCAACTGATCTTGTAGCTCCTAGCGGAATCCGGCCAGCTGTTATGCTGCTCATTGGTATGCTGGCGGCTCCCGGCAGCTCAACACTGCGCAACGTTTACACTATTAACCGCGGCTACGAAGACCTGGCTGTGCGACTCAATTCATTGGGCGCTAGGATTGAAGTCGTACACGACATTTAACTCTGCTCTGCTATGATACATCTGTGACAGCACAATATTTACAAGACTCATTTGTTGAACTGCAGACTGCGTTTCGTGCGAATCGCAAAGTAATACTTGATAACGCAGGTGAAGCTGCAACAGGATTCAAAGACGATCAATCACCCGTGACTGAGACTGACATTGCAGTCGAAGCCGCTGTCATGCAGCACCTGAGAGAACGCTTTCCTGATATACCCGTATTTGGCGAGGAAGGAGGCTATGACAGCCAGAACCTTCCACCCACCTGCTGGTTAGTCGATCCAATAGACGGAACAAGAAGCTATATAAGCAACGTCCCTGCATTTACCAGCATGGCAGCACTTCTCCATAACAGTACTGTAATCGCCAGCATTATCTACGATCCAACATCAGACAGTATGTATACCGCACAAGCAGGCAAAGGCGCTTTTAAGGATAATGAACGAATCCACCTGCAGAATACACCCCTCCCTCACCAGGTATTTAGCAAGAGCAAAATTCTAGACCCGCTCTCAAAAATACTCGCTCCCCATAATATTACTGCTGTAAAAGCACCGAGTGGCGCAGGCTATGGGTTTATACAGATAGTTGAAGGTGTATCAGCGGCACGTTTTCACCTGCACGCTGGCAAGCATATCCATGATCACGCTCCCGGAGCACTCCTCGTCAAAGAGGCAGGTGGCGATATTGTTCCAATCCTTGAGGGTCGCTACACATTTAACACTCATAGTTTTGTTGCCTGTCATCCTGATCTGAGTGATCTCATCAGAGATAATCTTGCCGATATACGCTCTATCGAAGACCCCGCCCAGGCCGTATCATAATCTGTTAGACACCGAAACGATAACACTTGTTGCTGTCCTTGCTACTGGGTGCAGCTTTGTTGCGTTTTGCTGTTTTGAACTACATGCGCTGCGCAACTACTGGCAAGCCCCCGCTCTTTAGCTACGGTTTGCTTGCAATTATTCGTAGGACTCACCACAGCTTTGTGATACAGTTAAACCAACGAATTAAACAACACACACTTTGCATATATGATTGAACTTGGCACTTTTGCAGATGAACTCATCAATATCCTACTGCTGGGATTGGCGGGTTTTATACTTGCCACTGCCATCACCCCGATCTATACCTATTTTGCATATCGATACAAATGGTGGAAGCTGCCGCGCACGCATTCGACAACCGGCGACAAACTAAAGGTGATTGCTAAATACGACATCAAGCGCACGGTACCTCTGATGGCAGGGCTTATTATTATTGCAGCTACTGCAGTTATTACCGTGTTATTCAACCTAGAGCGCAGTCAAACATGGCTCCCGCTCGCTGCCCTGATGGGCGGCGGCTTGGTAGGGCTTATTGATGACGTTATCAATATTATGGGCAAAGGCGGCAACGTGGCTGGACTACGAGCGCCAATAAAGTTCGCCATGATTACCGCGGTTGCGGCGGTTGCCTCATGGTTCTTTTACTACAAGCTTGATTACTCTACCGTGCACGTGCCGTTTGTTGGCGATTTATTCCTTGGAATCCTCATTATGCCTCTGTTTATACTTGCAGTTGTAAGCACCAGTAACGCAGTAAACATCAGCGATGGTATGGACGGGCTAGCTGGCGGTATGCTGCTTACCGCCTTTACTACTTTTGGCATTATTGCAGCCCTGCAAGGTAATTACGGTATTGCCGGGTTCTGTATGACAGTTTCCGGCACGCTATTATCCTATGTGTGGTTCAACATTCCCCCCGCGAGATTCTTTATGGGGGATGTCGGATCATTCTCAATGGGCACCGCTCTTGGCGTGGTTGCCATGCTGACCGACACTTTGCTGCTCCTGCCAATCATTGGATTTGTATTTGTACTGGAGGCTGGCTCCAGCCTAACGCAAATCTTGTCTAAAAAATTCTTTGGCAGAAGGATTTTTATCGCCGCACCTATTCACCACCACTTTGAAGCACAAGGCTGGCCGAAGACCAAGGTTACCATGCGTTTTTGGATTCTTGGGCTAGCCTGCGCCATTATAGGCTTGCTTGTGGCTCTGGCTGGCGGCTACTAGCCTAGCTGATGGAGCAATGACGGCAACTCAAGCTGATTTAATTTGTGATAATCCCCAAAAATTGCTACAATTACCCCTGTTAGTCTATCCGATAAGTCAAAATACCAAACCAAGCAACTCGTTGCTGTTTGGGATTTTTAAAGGAGAAGGCTTGATTTGATAACAATATTTGCTGGGCAAACTTGTTTTGCCAGCAGATTGGTTATCAAATCATTACACTTCGACGCGCGGGTGTAGTACAACGGTTAGTATGCAAGTTTTCGGAGGCTTGAGACGGGGTGAGAACTGCCAGTGGCAGTTCGGAAGCGAACCTTCACTTGCAAACTGTGTTTGCAAAGCAGAAGTTCGGGGCTCGCCGAAGGTGAGTCGATTCGGAATCGAACATTTATAAGTAAGGTTTATATGCGGGTGTAGTACAACGGTTAGTATGCAAGTTTTCCAAACTTGAGACGGGGGTTCGATTCCCCCCACCCGCACCATAGCGCCATGGATAAAAATCCAGACACATGCCCCTAAGGGGTGAGTCGAATCTGATTCGAACCCCTGTTATAATAAGCTTGGTACTTGCCCCGGTAGCTCAGTGGATTAGAGCAATGGGCTTCTATCCCACAGGTCGGGGGTTCGAATCCCTCCCGGGGTACCACTAAGATTACCCTAGATTACTCCAGGGCTTATTAGATTACTTCTCTCGGTCTATAGTCTATATTAGCGTCTGCCAGTAATACCAGAATTCAATTAGTAAAATCAGCAGGATTACCGCATGCCAGGAAATAAGAATATTTCCATGGTTTTTTTGCAAAAATGTCGCAATTTTCTGATTGCCTAGCCTAATATGCCCTTCTCGCAAGTTATAAAGTGTGACATACCAAAATATTGGAATCACCACCATCCAGGTCACAAAGCACCAGGGGCAAATAGCCTGAATCCGCCACACAGCCTGAAAGAACAGATAGTGCATAAACACCACTCCGATGGTTGCGGCCGCCTGCACCGCCTGCCACAGCCAGCGTTTTAGCTGCGCACCAGCCAACAGCATGAAGCCAAGTGATATCAGCGCTGTAAATGCCATTACGCCAAACACCGTGTTAGGCAGGCCCAGCAAGCTAGCCTGCTCAGTTTGCATGACAGAGCCACAGCTGAATATCGGGTTAATATTACAAAACGGATCATAATTAGAGTCTTGCAGCACCTTGATTTTGTCATGGGTCAGCAGAAGCGAAGCTGCTAAGCCAATAAATCCCCCGGCAACAAACAGGACTGGCAGAGTGTCTTTGAGAGTTCGATCTTTAAACATACTAGGAATAGTAGCGTCTTGCGTAATATACAGCTATAACCGCCAGGGCAGCGGCTAAACCAAACAGCACCCAGGCCGCAATACCCGCGATAGCACCCACTGTTCCGAATGCATAGCCAGTGCCAAGCAGAATGCCGCGCAATGTCTCACCCTGCAGCAAAGTCTCACGTTGCTGCTGCAATTTCTCATCATCAGGATTCTGCCGAGCCAGCGTACTCACCTCAGAATAAGTCTTGCCATCGGCTGTATTTTTTAGATGAGCACCAATGTAGCCATTGGCGTAAGCCTTGGCCTTCTCAGCGTTATCAACCAACTGGCCAGCGTATTTCTGCAGGTCAGGATAATCCTCAGCAGAAAAACCTGGTGAGCCAGCCTCAGGAAAATAAATCTTCTGGGCTGACAGCTCAGAGTGAACCATGTTAGTAGTAAAACTATGCGCCCAATAGGCCAACCCCCCGATCACGAATAACGCCAAAGACACCAATGCAGCCAGCACCATAAACACCTTCTGAGCTGACCTGTCAGCAGATTTTGATTTTGTTGCCATAAAATTACAACTTCCTTATAACTTTAATTAGATGGTTATTTTTATCCTACACTAAAAAACCGTAAACTGCCTGTGAGCAGCATCATTGACAAATCATAGCAGAATTGTTTATGCCGCCGACTTCACCCCCTAAGTGCATCTTGAAAAATACCGCCATAACAGGTATAATTCCCCTGTTCTAAGCCACTTTTGTATTTTTACAATTATTCAAACCAAGAAATTGTTCTGTTTGAATAATTTAGAGGAGGAACTTATTGGGGCTCTTAGTATTGTCCGGTCAAACTTGCTTTGCCGGCAATACAGGAACCGCAATATCACGTTCCGATGAGGCGGGTATAGCTCAGTTGGTTAGAGCGTCTGTTTGTGGCACAGAAGGCCGTGGGTTCAAGTCCCATTACTCGCCCCAGATAAAAAAGGTCAGGCTATCTGGCCTTTTTTATTTAACCTAGAACCCAAACCTCAGTCCTAATCCGTTATTATAGTAGTGAATAACCCCGTCCATACTAGCGATATCGACTGACTATTTGTTATACTCCTAATAATGGAAAGAAAAATAGCCTTCGGGGCAGCAATAGTTTTCCTGCTCATAGTTGCGATGGGTGCCTATCTTTTGTTTGCACAGCCGAATAGCATTATCACCGGAGGTGACAAATCCGGTGTAACACTTAGTGACGAAGAGATTAAGGAAAAGTTCAGGTGCAACCGAATAACCCTGGAAGTCCTTCAGACGGATGTTTACTGTGAAAATCCCGATCTCTACAGGCAGCACGTACGCGATAATGCAGTAATACCAGGTCCATAATCTCCACAACTTGACAAGCATAAGCATTTTTGCTATAATAAGGATAGTCCGCTACTGCAATGGTTTAAAACACCCCTGCCCTACCTGAACCACAAACCTACTAAAGGAGCCGCCAGACAATGAAAAAGAAACTTTATAGAAGCCGTGATGACAGAATACTTACCGGACTCGCGGGCGGTACCGCAAAGTATTTTAATATAGACCCAACAATCATACGGGCTGGACTTATTCTGCTGGAGTTTGCCACTGCTGGACTGCTGATCATAGCCTATTTGATAATTTCTTTGATTGTACCCCTAGAGCCGCGACAGTCTGAAAGCTCTCGTAAAAAAGTAAAAAACACCGCCAAGTAAGCGGTGCTTTTTTATCTACCAAGACGAATGCTAGCCTATGATGCCTTCCATCAGGCGGCCAACTGTAAATGAAATAACAGCTGCTGCTAAACCAAGCCCGAGAGATTCCAGGATAGCCTGACGTTTTTTGATTTTGGTTATCCTCGCTCGCAGCAAACCAATAAACCCAAAGGCGGTAAGTGTCAGCGCTACTGAGTAAATCAGCATCGTGTCGACATCCATGCCGAGGCTAAACATAAAGTCCACGGTATAAACTGACAGCGGCACAAGTCCAATCAGTATAAAAGAAACAAAGGTGGCAATTGAAGCCTGAAGCGGTGAGTCGTAATCCTCCTTCTTTGCCTCGCCTTTGTGGATGGTCAAATCCTGGTCACTCTTTTCACTGAGGTAAGAGCCGACTGCCATAGAAAAACCGTCAGCCAGCACATTAGCAAACCCGAGTATTAATATAACGCGCACGCCGAGATTTGCCCCAGCAGCACCAGTAACGACGGCGAATGTAGTGACTGCGCCGTCCATTCCGCCGTAAACGAACTCGCGCAGGTTGTTTTCTATCTTCTTTAGCATAGTTATATTATACCTCAGTTACAGAAGTTAGAACAGACTCAATACGCCAAGGGTAGCAAGCGGCAACGCAAGGTTGTCCAGCCCAAATACTGCCAGATTTTCAATGCACACCAGCATCAGCGGCAGCATAGCAACTAGCGGCCATAGCTGCAGCGGATCTACAAAATAACTGCTGGCAACCAAACCGCCCGCTATAATCAGTGCCGAAGCGCCCAAGAACACTGCGCTCCCGACAAGTGTCTTGGGCTGAGTAAAAAGGTAGTATTTGCCGTGCTTTTCACCGTACGTTACCCCGGCAACAGCTGCAAGACCGTCGGCCAGACTGACCTGCAAAATAGACATTGCAAACAGCCACGGACTCGGCTCAAACCACGCCACTGCAAACACTCCCACCCCGAACAAGACGTCACCCCAGCTCTTGCGCCGGACCGAATGAATTGCGTGAAAAAAATCAACGTAGCGATTTACAAGGTTTGCCACTACGAACCCCACCGCCAAAACCATAATCCAGTGATACTCCACCCAAAAGGGCAGAAAGGCAATAAATACCCCGCTGGTAATATGTACGAATTTACGCGCCACCTCGCCCCGTATGCGGGCTTTTTTCCAGGCAACTTCAGAGAGGCCCAAGATAGCAGCGATAATCGCCGCCGCCAGGATTGCTTGAATCATAAGGATTATTATAGCCCAAGCTCCTATACCGTGCACATACTTGGAGCAAAAAGCGGCTGATTTCGACTGTATCCACACAAAAAGCCCAAGGTAAACCCAGGCTCTTTGTTTGGTCGAGGATAGAGGACTCGAACCCGAAGAAGTCCGGGGGACTTCTGAGTTCACGCTAGAAAGACTTTTCTGATTGAAAAACATTATGAATCTGCACATACCTTCGCAGCTTGAGTAGCGCTAAGGTTTGGGTTCTCTACCCTGCCGCAGGCAAGAAACAAAAAACCCCTCCTAGGAGGGGTTTTTATTTCTTATCTTTGGTCGGGGATAGAGGACTCGAACCTCCGACCTCGCGGTCCCAAACCGCGCGCG
>CAZXJN010000011.1:0-31617 GCA_964641015.1 uncultured Candidatus Saccharibacteria bacterium
CCTCTGCCCAACCCTCCCCCGAAACCTGGATGGACCTCAGTCAGGACTTGACGGTGGAGGAATCTTGGGAGGTAAAAAGAGAGGATATTAATACTATAGGGCCAGACACATACCGCCCCTCCTGTACGCAAGGTGTGTATCTGAAGAGAAACTTTTCCGTAGGCGTGGCCCTTTGGCTGCAGACTATAGCTGGGTGCTGGGGAAGCTCTCATCTAGGACATCACACCTTGGGATCAAGCCCTTGGTTAGCAACAGGATATGTAGCCGGGAGGATTACCAACTTAGGCAATACACAACAAATACAGCCCATCCCGAAGCCTGGAGTGCTTTTAGAAACCCGAAGAGGTAGCAACTCCTCTAGTTACACAAGGTTTGTCTACGACGCAGGAATCGTAACAACAAAAGGGCTGCTAGGAACTGTGTCTCACACCTACGTAGCCAGAGATGTATTCCCTATCGCATATGAAAATGGTAGAGGGGTTATTCCCGAAGGGCGTGGTCTCAATTATTCTAAAAATGGACGGTACGCAGTTGGTGTAAACAGCACCACTGCAATGTTTCGTATAGACCTGAATGAGCGAAAAATCTTGAATTTTGGGCTGCCTATACCACATGGTGCGGGCTGGGATCCAATGATGGCTATATCTATAACAGACGATGGTCGCTATGCGGTAGCGGCTGGAACGGCGCATGCTGGAAATCAGTGGATAAGGATATACGATCTTACAAAATGTAAGGATAGTGAGTATACATATTTAAAAGATAGGCATGCTGGTTGCGAGTACCGCGATATAACTCAGTTTATAAAGCATAACTTTGCAGATACTGGGCGATTTTCCATGGCTGAGTTCGGAGACGACTTCACGTTGTTCATTTATAATATTCCGACAGATGCAAAAAAGCCTGCGAAACGCTATATGTTACGCGCTCCGAACGCACCTAATCGAGCTAGCTCTTACCTTGCTCTTGGCGACTCATACGTCTCTGGCGAGGGTGTAGGCAACTACTTTAGGGGTACAGACGAAGGCCCTAAGGTTAATAATTGTCACCTATCTAAAGATTCTTATCCGTATTTAATCGGTAGACACCTGAAAATACATAACTATCGCTCAGTAGCCTGTAGCGGTGCTCGCATCCAGAACATCACTGGTCCAGAAGACACGGACAATACATTGACTAGAGAAAATAGGTCTAATCAGTTCTTACAGGAGGGTGAGGTGTTAAAAAAGGCCAAGATTGAGAGCTCCTTGAGGGGCTGGTTGCCAGGCTATGATCTGCAGAGATATTTTCTGAAAAAGAACAATTTTGACACTGTCACCATATCGATGGTCGGCAATGATATTGGCTTTGCAGATAAGGTAAAGCGTTGTCTTGAGCCAGATACTTGCTATAACACCTATGAAGACCGTCTGGAGATACTTCGTGAGATAAGAGGAAAATTCAATCAGCTAACCGATATGTACAAAACTTTATTAAATGAAGGCAATAAAAATAAAAGGGTATATGTCATTGGATATCCGAAAGTAGGTATCAGCACAGGATCCTGTGCCCTAAATGTACGGCTCAATGCGGCTGAACTGGAGTTTGCCGATCTGCTTGTAAGTGAATTAAACAAAGTTATTAAACAAGCTGCTAGTAAGGCTGGTGTATTTTATGTAGATGTTGAGGATGCTTTTCTAAACCACAGGTTCTGTGAAAACAACAGCCGTCTTGTGGCCCTAAATGGATTAACCCTTGGCAACGATATTGCAGGGGTGATTGGAAACGAAAGTTATCACCCAAATGCAATAGGACATCGTTTGTTCGCCAATAAAATACTGGAGCAAACCAAAAGCTTTACAGAAAAAATGCCTGCACCAAATCCAAGTACAATACCATCCCAACAAGAAGATGATCTGCTTTTTTTAAACCAGCCCAGATCGTCTAGAAAAATCTATTCTACCAACTACTACGCAGGCCTTAGTGAAGACATATTATATAAAAATGTGTCCACCCAAGTAAAGCTTGAGGAAGATTACAGAAGCGGCTACAAACCGTATTCTTTGGTTGGTATATTTATATACTCCGAACCAATTCAAGTTGGCTCTACAAATGCGAATGAAGATGGCACAATCGGCACAGAAATCACAATACCAGGCAGTGTAAAACCAGGATTTCACACCCTGCACCTCTTTGGAGAGAATATACAGAACGAGCCAGTTAACTTTTATAAAACTGTGTATGTAGCTCATAGTGAAAGGGATAAAAATGGCAACGGTATCGAAGACAAAGATGAACCGTGTGGTGTTTTTGAGGCTTCTGGTACAGACTATGACCAGGATGGTATCGATGACGCCTGTGACCCCACCATATCCGAACTTCCCCTAGAGACAGAAGATAAACTTAAAACTACAAAGCCCAACCCTACTCCAAAGACAGCCAGCCCAGATACAGCAACATCCACGCCTATTAATACCCTGCGAGGGCTGTCAGATAGCTCAAACGTGCTTTCGACCGCTCAAGCAGACTTTATAAGCAGCATACTACTAAATCCTAGCGCTGTCAGACAGCAAGATGATCAGGCTAATCGTAATGGGCCTGCTACTAACATTTGGGCTATCGGTTCCGGAATAATTATTGTTACAGTACTTACTATTATCCTAGGTTTGCGCTATTCTAAACAGTAATGGCTAAACGAAAAGGCTACTCTCTAAACAGATTATTTATTCCGGGGGTTATTATAACTATTGGAGTAAGTATTGTTGCCGTCTCCATGTTTCGTGGATATATAGATCAAAAGCGTACCAATCTCATAAGAAAAAGTGGCGACCAGCTTGTTGCCCATTTGAGAAGCGCTGATTTTAGCAATGCCTCCACTTTTGAACGATGTGATAAAGATTATAGTAATAAGTTCGATACTTCTTACTCTTGTGGATTGGGTGTAGAAATTAAAGACGACACCTTGAATGAAAACGACTTTAATAGACTCCTCAATAGCCTGGCAGATCAAGATATTTTTCACACAACAGAACTATTCAATAACATAAAGCTAGAAGAAAATAGAAGAAGCACCTACTCTAAGGCGACTGTTGGGCCTGAGAATGTTGAGTGTAGTATCTCCCTCTCATATGGCTACACCACTAGGCCATCGAATCTCCATATGGAGCTGTGGTGCGACAAATAATATCTGCCTCTAGTAAAGAAAAAGGGGCACTTCTCTTAATCTGTAGTACTGCCTTTGCTCCCACTCACTATACCTGTTAAACGATAGCACCAGACTTAGCAGTATTATTACTAACACCGCTATTAATGCATCTGGTCTTGTTCTTCTCCGTATTAATTTATAAAAATAGAATATAACCAGGGGTATGTTAATTGCGCTAAGTAAGAAAAAAATGGACATGGGCAACATGATGCCAATGCCAGACATATAGGGTGCGCTGGGCTGACTAGTGGTGTAGGAAATGTATACATAATATACACACGATAATATTTGCAACCCAAGCGATATACGTAAGAATTTTGCTAGGCCTTTCATGTATGAAGCAATTATACACCCGTAGCGAAAGATACTAGAGAAGTGTTAATGATATTATCCAACTAATACCAATCCATATGGCTATCCTGAAGAAGACTTTCTTCCTCGTAAGAAAACCAATTATCATTATTGTTACTGCTAAAGGAATGAAATAGATTGCAACGGCCATCATCATGCTTTCCCATAAGGATAGGTTCCAGCCCGCAAAGATTTGAGGCATTGCTATATCCATGCTTCTCTAGTTATATACCTGAAAGATCTAGGACAGGAGTATTGCATATCAATGTAATAATATACTTTTCTATTTGCTTATACCACCTATAGCACTACGATACACGCTACCCAAATTAACAGCATTAGTAATACAGTGTTCCAGGTTATTTTTTCCTTAGAGAGGTATTTGTACCCAATAAAAAAGACTGTGATGACTGGGAGTAATATGATTAGCAAAAATATAATACTCTGCACTCCTCCTAGAGGCTGACCTGCAAGTACTGTAAGGGGGTTTACCATTTACTATCATTATACGCCCAAGTTAAAAACCGCCGTAGTGGCGGTTTTGTGGCACAGAACGCGCCCATAATATCATTATATCATGCTTATGGCTAATTTGTCAATATTGTGTTCTATTCCTCTTCGGTGGAATCTTCTGCGTCGGCGGCGTCCTCGCCAGGTTTGAGGATAATGTGACGGTCCCTGCCCTCGCCTACTGATTCGGTAGTAAGGCCGGATTCGCTGGCTGCCTTGTGGACGATACGGCGGTCTGCGGCGCTCATAGGCCGGAGGTTCATTTGCTCTCCAGACTCTTTGACGGCTTTAATCCACTCCTGGGCGGTTTCTACCAGGCGCTCTGCCCGCTGCTTCTTATAGTCTGCTACGTCCACATTAACGCGGGTGTATTCATAGCCTTGGTTGCGCAGCGCATTGGATACAATAAACTGCAGCGAGCGCATGGTCTCGCCGCGCTGACCAATCAAGAAGCCGTTGAGGTGCGTGGAGGGAATCGAAAGCTCAATCACCTCCTCATCGCTGGTCGCATAGACATCGGTGTTTAGGCCAAAGAAAGACAGAAGGTCTTCCAGATATTTCTTGGCGTATAGGATTGAGTCTTCCACGATTTTTACCTCTTTCTCTTTTTAGATTTCTTGGAGGCGGATTTTTTGGGCTTGGGTGAGGATTTTGGCGCAGAAGAAGCTTCTTTTTCGGTGGTGATAGACACAACCCGGGCAGTCGACTTGACTTTTTTGCGGCGCGGCTTCGGATCATTCTTATGAAGCTCTGTCTGGATTTCCACCTCTTCTTCTTTGAGCACCTTGGCCTGCTGAATAATTGCGACAAGTCCGCCAACCAGCCAGTAAAGGCTGAGTGCGGATGGAATATTTACCGTGAAGAAGAATATCATCACCGGTATAAAATAGCGGGTGCTGCGACTGACTGCGGCGTTCACCTCTGCTTGGTCAGCCTCCGCTCCCCTGCCGGCATCACGCAGGATGTGGCGCAGCTTGCGGGCATTTTTGTCATCGGGCATAAGCTGCTTGCTCTGATAATATTGCGCAACCGCCGAACCAAGCACCAAGACCATCGCGGGCCAGTAAATTCCCCAGGTGTTGAGAGCGGTTTGCTTGAGGTTTACCAGGCCAAAGAGCGTAGCATCAAACTTATCGATATCAGCTGCCAGCTCTTTCATCCATGACAGTTCGCGCAGGAACGGGTAGGTAAAATCGACAATTTCCTGGGGATTATTAATTACCCGGCTGAGGCCGGCGTACAGGCCAATTAGAATCGGCAGCTGTAGGAGAAGCAGCCCGATAGATCCAAACGGGCTCACGCCGCGCTCTTTATACAACTCCATAACCAGCATGGATTCGCGCTGGCGATCACCTTTGGTTTCTTGTTTGATGCGCTTGAGCTCTGGCTGAAGCGAGCGCATCATCTTGGCGTTGCGCAGCTGCTTGCGTACCAGCGGCCACATCAGCGCCCTGATGACGATGGTGAATATAATAATGGCGAGGCCAAAGTTATGCCCTGGCAGCAGCGCATAAATAGCAACCAGCAGGTTAAAGATTGGCTGTACGATAAAAGTCGTGAACACGAGGCAGACCCCCTTCGGTATTACTGGACAATGTTCGTCCGTTAGCTTCTATTGTACTGTGTTTTAGGGGTGCTTCAAAGCATAAGAAGCCGGCAAGGCTAGATAAGTCGAGCCTTTTTAAGAGCCTGGACAACTATTTTATCGACATCACCAGCAGGCATGGTGGCTATGTCCGAACTATAAATAGTCACGACAAGCTCCGCAGGCGTCTTGAAGCGAGGCAGATTGTTACGGATGCGTTCGTAAATACGGCGGCGGATTCGATTGCGTTTGACGGCGGATTTGTGAACCTTGCGACTGACAACCACCGCTACGCGGGTGGTTTTGACACGTTCGTTTTTGAGTACATGCAGATTAAACAAGCCACTCCGAACAGGTCTGCCTAGACGGTACACTCGACGTACGCTGCCGTGTCCGTGAAACCGATTAACTCTTGCAAGCATAAATTAATAGTAGCTAGAAAACAGTAACTAGAAAATAGCAGGGCTAACTTTGCCACCCTAATTCCTAGTTTTTAGGCAGTGAGGCGCTTGCGGCCTTTGGCACGGCGGCGAGCCAGGAGGTTGCGTCCGGCCTTGGTCTTCATGCGGGCAAAAAAGCCATGTTCTCGAGCGCGCTTACGCTTCTTTGGCTGATACGTTCGTTTTGGCATTGGTGTTCCTTTTAGATTATTGACACAGTGCAGGACGAGGCAGATTTGTCCAGAGGGTATGTCAAATTAACAATGATAACCCACAAATTTTATCAGGTTTTCCACTTTTAGCCAAGAGGTTTCCACAGATTCTAAGGTGTTAACGACAGCTGTGTATAACTACTCCCCTGTTTTGCGGATTTCTTATGTCGCAAAAAATCTCTCCCCTGGTAGCTTGTGGAAAAGTCTGAAAGTTTGGTAAAGTAGTGGAAAAGTAAGTATGTGAGAGGGGTTGGTGTTTGTGCAAGACGATAGACTCTGGCAAGCGGTACTAGGAGAAATTGAACTGAGTGTTTCGCGAGGCAATTATCTTACTTGGTTTAAAAACACTCGCTTGCTCCGCCACAAGGACGGCGTGCTGACGATTGGGGTGCCTAACGTATTTGTAAAGCAGCAACTAGAAAAAAAATATAATGAACTCATACAAAAAACCCTGACCAAAAACCAGCTCACTCCCGAGCGCATCGAGTATAAGATTCATAATGATGCGGCTCAAAAAAGCCGGTCTAATACTGATGATGAGCCGCTTCAACTCAACACCCCTCCATCGTCTCCGCGCCAGGCCACTGCCCGCGCAGCCACCACTCACAACCTGAGTCATTCCTACCGCCAGGGACTCAATGAAAAATATACTTTCGATAGTTTTATCGTCGGATCTGGAAACGAGCTTGCGCACGCCGCCTGCCAGGCGATTGCCGCCAACCCCGGCACCAAATACAATCCATTGTTTATTTATGGAGGGGTCGGAATTGGCAAAACCCACCTCATCCAAGCGGTTGGCAATGCCATTCTCGCTAATAATCCGTCGGCGCGGGTGGTGTACGTGTCAACCGAGCAGTTTGTCCAGGAGTTTATCGATGCGGTACGCTACAAAAAGAACACTGATTTTGCGGGACACTATCGAAACGCTGATGTGCTGATTATCGATGACATGCAGTTTATTGCCGGCAAGGATAAGACGCAGGAGGAGTTTTTTCATACCTTTAATGCGCTGCACCAAGCAAACAAACAGATTATTATTAGCTCTGACAAGCCGCCGAAAGATATCCCAACCCTAGAAGAAAGATTAAGAAGCCGGTTTGCCTGGGGAATGTCAATCGACATGCAAAACCCGGATTTTGAAACTCGTTGTGCAATTGTAAAATCAAAGGCTGACGTGGTAGGAATCGAGCTGCCAAGCGACGTGGTCGAGTATTTGGCGAATCACATCCAAACCAATATTCGCGAACTTGAGGGAGCGCTCAATCAATTGATTGCGTTTTGCGAGATGCGCAACCTCGCCCCTGACCTCACGATTGTCTCAGGACTTTTGAACGCTAGTAAATCACGGCCGAAACACATCAGTGCCAGACAAGTAGTAGAGCGCGTGTCAAAACACTTTCAAATTCCTATCGAAGATATTTTGGGACCTAAACGCGATAAGGACATTGTAGTACCGAGGCAGATTGCAATGTACATCCTGCGCAGCGAACTGCACCTGAGCTTTCCGAAGATCGCCCGCGAACTTGGACGCAAGGACCACACCACCGCTATCCACTCGGTTGAAAAGGTTGGACAAGAGATGACTTTTGACGCGGTAATTCGGCAGCACGTAAACGACATCAAGGAACGCTTATATGCATAGTGCTATCAGAAGACAGAATTATGGAATTATGGAATTACAGACACCTTCCGTCTTCCATCTTCCGTCTTCCATCTTCCGCTCTTGTGGAGTGCCTGGGTATAACCTGTCGGTACGCGGTGGTATAGGTGCTTGGTTTATAAACACACCCCGCACAAACCACAGCAGCTACGTGTATAACCGGCCGCAGAATACCCATGGTTTCGCACAGCTGGGGACGAGTTTGTGTACAACTTTCCAACACATATTACGTACTATTTCATCTGGTGGACGCTGGATTGTACACATCATCCACAGGGCCTATAAAAAGGAATACGAATTAAAGAAAGGGATTAAATAAGAATGAAGCTCCAAGTCACCCAGGAAAACCTCAACAAAGCCCTCGGATCGGTTGCCCGTATTGCCAATACCCGTAACGCACTGCCTATTCTAGGAAATGTATTACTAAGAACAGTCGATAATCGGTTGAGTGTTGCTGCGACAAACCTCGATATAGGAATTACTCATTTCATTGGATCAAAAATCACAAAAGAAGGTTCGATCACCGTCCCTGCCCGGCTCATGCAAGATTTCGTAAATAGCCTGCCGAGCGGAATAATTGAGCTCGAACTCGACGACCATAAGCTCCATATTTCTGCCGATCAGTACAAGTCTACTATCAATGGTGTGTCTGCTGATGACTTTCCAGTAATGCCAGCAATCAGCGAAGGATCGACATGGGATATTTCATCAAGCGTTCTCAAAAAGGCCTTGCAGCAAACCGTCTTGGCCGCATCGGGTGATGATGCTCGGCCTGTGCTCACAGGTGTGTATATGCATAGTCACGAGGGCAGTATTTATGTGGTGGCAACCGATAGCTATCGGCTCGCAGAGAAAAAATTACTAAAATCAGACCAGGAGATGTCGCTGCTTATTCCCGCCAGTGCACTGCAGGATCTGCTGCGCATCCTGGGAGATGGTGATGAGAAGGTTCATATCACTCATGACGACCAGCAGGTTTTATTCCAGGTTGGTGAGGTCGAGCTGGTGAGCCGCCTGATCGACGGCACCTACCCTCCCTATCGCAAGCTCATACCGGAATCGTTTGAGGTCAAAGCTACCCTCAGCAAGGAAGATTTTACCAATATTACAAAAGTCTCATCACTGTTTGCTCGTGAGTCGGCTGGCAGTGTCACGATTTCGGTAGACGAGTCATCTGGAAAAGTGAGCATTACCTCTATTGCATCCCAGCTGGGTGAAAACACCTCGAGCGCTGAAGCCGAGGTTGCGGGCAGCGGAGAAGTAACGCTAAATTCACGGTATCTTCTCGACGCACTTCACGTTGTGAGTGGTGACAAAGTGACGTTTCAGTTTAACGGCAAGCTTGACCCTTCCCTGCTAACCGATCCAGCTCATACTGACTACAAACACATCATCATGCCGCTCAGATCTTAGGATCTGAGCGAGTAAAAAGTTGAAAGTTGAAAGCGTAAAGTATGGCAAAAATCGAGAGATTTGAGGATATAGTTGCCTGGAAAAGAGCAAAAGATCTTACTGTTTATATCTATAGTGTGACCAAGAACATAAAGGATTATTCGTATAGAAACCAATTACAGCGTGCCGTCATATCAATAACAAATAATATTGCTGAAGGGTTTGAAAGACAAAGCAACAAAGAGTTTAAACAATTTCTTTATATAGCAAAAGGTTCATGCGGCGAGGTTTGTTCGATGTGTCTTGTTGGTGCAGAGCTTGGATACTTTACGGAAGAAAACTCCGAAAGACTTATTAACGAGTCAACCGAGGTGTCAAAGATCATTTCCGGACTCATAAAGGCTTTGTAACTTTATACTTTATGAACTTTAAAAACTTTATAAACTAAGAGCATGATCCAGAATATACGCCTGCAAAACTTTCGCTCCTACCTAGACGAGAGTTTTGAGTTTGAGCCCGGGGTAAATATCATCGTCGGACCAAATGCCAGCGGTAAAACAAGCCTTATAGAGTCAATAATGCTCGCACTCGTCGGCAGCTCGTATAAGGGTCGTGACGTAGAGCTGGTTCGTCACGATACGGAATGGGCTCGGATCGACGTGGTGACTAATGGTGATGGCCAGCGCACCATAAAGCTTCAGAATCAGTCAGAAAAGGTCAAAAAAACCATCGAACTACACGACCAGCAATATATGCGCATGCCAGCTGGAAAGCGGTTGCCGTTTGTGCTGTTTGAGCCAAATCATTTGCTAATGTTTCACAGCGGGCCGGAAATGCGCCGCGAGTTTTTGGATGTGCTTCTCGACCAGCTAAAACCCGAGTTTGCTTCGGCGCGGCGGCAGTATAAACGTGCGCTACTACAGCGCAACAGCCTGCTAAAACGAGGCAAATTTACACCAGACGAACTGTTTGTGTGGAACCTGCGCCTGAGCGATCTTGGAGGGGTGATAGCGCGTGAGCGCCAGCAGATTGTGACACTTCTCAACCAGCAACTCCCGGCTATATACGAGCAGATTGCCGGAGTGTCTACAGGAGTAAGTGCGGCCTATAGTTCTGTGTGCAGGGTTGATACCTACGCCAGTGACCTGCTAAAAAAACTTGAAAACAATTTGGATAAAGAAATTCTCCGCGGGCATACTCTGTACGGACCACATCGTGACGATATCGATATCCTGCTGCACGATTACTTAGTCAAAGAAACTGCTTCTCGCGGCGAGACACGCACTATCGTATTGGCACTCAAAATATTCGAACAATCCCAGCTAGAACAAGTGACGAATATAAAACCAATTCTGCTGCTCGACGATGTGTTTAGTGAGCTTGATGGTGCACGCCGCCGGCACTTGACTGATTTTCTAAAAAACCACCAGGTATTCATTACGACTACGGACGCCGATGTGGTCGTCCAGCATTTCGCTGAGGACTGTAATGTCATAGCCCTCACCCGCCCTAAATAAACTTAGTAGGCTGGGTCCTGAATGATGTAATTAAACTGATAGTTATCAGGGTTTATGTTTTTTGACTTTAGATAGTCAAAAATCTGGTTTCTGTACATTTCAATAGCTTGCTCCTCAAAGCCTCGGTCTGCGTTTGATAGAAAAATCTTTGCATTTACCGACACGGTGTATACACCCTCTTCGGTTGTGTCGTGTACGGGCTCTATAGAATAACCTATGGAAGAATAAGGGATATGATCAAGTATCGGATCGTCAGGCTCGAATCTGTCTGTTTCTCCAGCCTCGAGGTCTTTTTGCGCTTGAGAGATGCGATTATGCGGGATATAGGTAGCTCTAAAGCCTAGTTCATAGCTTTTTATTACCTTTCCGCTAGCCGATAGAATATCTCTAAAAACTATTCTATAAGTATCCCCTTCTTTTAGTTCAAATAGGCGTACATATATGGATTGACCTCGGCGCTCAACCTCTCTTACAATGCTTTGACCCTCAGCTAAAAGAGTGCGGTCATATTGCGCATCTTCAGATAGGTCGTGGCTGAAGTCAATTTTTATAACAGAGGTACTAGTTGCCACTGCACGTGATGTTGATGGTGTGGTGCTGACGACTCGAAACTGAGAGCTCTGCCAGACCTTATAAAATCCGAATAGTGCCAGAGCCAAAATACAAACTATAGCTATTATTTTATTTCTACTCATGGGTTAATCCTTACAAAACCACTTAGTGCTGGCAGGGTTCGAGGGTTAGTATACTCCCTGATAGTGTTTGTTTCATTACCACCAATCGTTGTTATGGTGTTGTCGGCAGTATTGTAGGATACCACAATATTTACATGAGATGGAAATGGCATGAGGTTTTCCTTATAAATTGCGAGATCTCCAGGCTGTGGCGTGAATGATGAATCATCTTTCTCATAGTACCACCCCCTTTCTCTGGCATACGCTCGAATATTTGTAACAGCCGGGATTGGTCCGCCCTCAAAAGGAACCCCTGCTTGATCAAGAACCCAACTTGCAAAGTAAGCGCACCATTCAGCATGTACCCCCCCGGTGTATTTCAAGTATGTCCCCTCAGCTTCGTTTGCGCCCAGTGCTAGCTCTTCGCGTGCAATCTGTACGATACGATTTCGAAAATCCTGACTACAGTTCTGGGCCCCATCCCCAGAGATTGCTACATAGGTAATGTAGGCACCATAAAAATCATTAGCAGGATATTCGATTGCTCCATGGTCTCGCTTGATTTGCCCCCAAGTAGTTTTATTAATAGCTGGATCTCGCTGGGGATCAGCCTTGTTCATAACATAGGGCGACCCTTCGTATGGCTGTGTTTCTTTGTTAAATCCTAGAGACTCGGCTTGTTCAGCATATACTCGAGCACGCCCGTTATAGCTAAAGAAAGTATCCTTTATGGTCTCTGGAGTCCCTCCATCTTTGGTTAGCTCACGGTTACCCTCGAGGTTTGCCGAAAGCTTGCTTCGTAAAAAATTGGCTGCAAGCAAAGTCTGCCTTTCGAATTCAGCATCAGTCACAGGTCCAGCTGGATAGGGTCCACCATTGGCGTTAACAAATTGGTAAATACCCTGCCCGTTCGCTGGATTGCTTCGGCTGAGCCTTGTCTCCTTGAGGTGTACTGTTGCAATCATAGCCCAAGGTATATTTGCCTCTTGGGCGGCAGATTCGTATACGGGGCGGTTTTGCTCAATGCTTGTAAGTTCAGCGCTCGTCAGTATATTGCCAACATCTGCTGTTAGTATAGAGCAGTTGCTTCGGAGGGGTGTAGGCTGGGTGTTGAAGTAATACACCCCAGAGTCTATTATCCGCTTCTGCTCAGGACTCAAAGCAGATACGGCACCTGTTTGCACCAGGCAAATCAATAAGGTAAAAAAAGTAGTTAATAGGCGCTTCATTTTGAGGTCCAATGCCAGCACTCGCTGCTTACATCTGCTTGTATACCTAGTGCTGGCGCATTTTCTGCCAGGAATCGATATATCGGGTAATTATTTTTACGCGCCTCGCACTCAGCAACGGTTAGGTCGCTTCCGTCCATTACTATATCAACAGAGAATCCCATTTGATGATTGGACCAGCCAGGACGTGCAGCCAGCTTACCACCATTACAGCGCTTCGACTGGTAACAGTTCCAAAAGTAGCTCTGTCTTTCCATACTGCGGAAGGAGCCTCGTGCACGTAGGTTTATTCTTTGGTTCTGTGACCTTTCATAGAGCTCTAGCCAATTCCCAGAAACGGTTGAATTGACCCGCACGAGGTTTCCGTTACCTTCCTCGTTGTCAGAAACAAACCCAGGTATACCGCAGAGACGAATGGAGTAGGCATTTCCACCACTGTAGCCTGTTTCTACTCCAAGGTCGTTTGTACCAGGGGCACAAGGGGTCTCAGAGGTGCTGCCGACAATTGCGGCGCTCGGAGAGCTTTCCTGAGGCACATCTGCAGTTAGCTGTCCATCGAATCCGAGCTCGTTACAAGCGGAATCATCAATTCCTTCGTAGCACGCAAGGGACTTGGCGGTAATAGTGTCGAGTAGATAAAATCTATACCTCTTCCACATTATATCGTTGCTATCACAGGCTTCTGGACGCTCAATAAAGTCAACCGCTTCACCCTGTATGAGTTGACCCGATGCGCTCACGCTCGTACCAAAGCATTGTTCACCGCTTATATCATAAGATACTGATGGCCAGCGTGTGGAGCGGCCTGTATTGAGTTCATTGATGTCACTGAACTCCTCGTCACAGTCACTGTCTTCCCTACCCCTGATTTTTATACACTTCTCCTCTTCCTGTTCTCGTCTCTGCATCTCATTTTCTAACTCCTTAATATAAACATAGGGGTTGGCAAAGTCTTCACTCTCCAGGTCCTCAACGCTAAATCCATAAGCCTCTACTCCAAAGTCATAAGATTCAGAATCCTGGGCGCCTACCGAGCTCGTGAGCAGGCTAAAAGGACTACTCAGGATGCTCGTAAATATTTTTGAGAAGCTCTGAAGAGCAATTCCTATATTTGTCTGCATAGAGGTACTGGGCGACACCTTGATTACGGTTTGGGCTAAAAGTGATTGACTGTTGTGCGTATTAAACAAGCGCGTGGCTAGATTCTGGTTTTGAAACTCTTCACGTAGCGATGCCTGGTGAAGTTCACGTAGTGCAGTGGCTTGCTCGTTGGTTAGTTGTACTCCGCCTGTGGCAATGGCTGCGTCATTTGCAGCAAGCCTGGTGCCGATTGCCGCATAATTTCCTAGCACAGCGCCTTTTGCATAGGGATCAACAATATCGCCCGCCAGTACAGCGACTAGGGATTCCATTAGTTTCTCGGTAGATAGCCCCACCGTGCTAAGAAGTGCATCCATACCCCACTCTGTAGCACCGCTGATAGTGTTTACAACCCTGCCCACAATAGGAATGCTAGTCACAAATTCTTGTATTCCGCAAACACCATCAACGCCCGGTATACTATCAATTGCATTAAATAATGCTGGCTTATTGTTTACCGCATCTTTAGTTGGCTTAATAGGAGAGTCTGGGCCGGTTAGTGGTTGGCGAGCTGTTGCCTGCATAGCTCGGCCAGACATAAAGGATGTGCCTGTCTCTTCATCGTAAAAGTCGCTGACGACAGCTCCGAGCTCTTCCATATTTACATTCTGGTTAGACATTACCTGGCTGCCCATAGTAACAATAGACATACCCATGCGCATCATAGGCAAAACGATGCTTGCATATTGATAGTCTTTAACAGCATTCCCAATATTCTTTGCCATACACACTGTTCCTACAAGTGCAGCGGTACCACCAGCTAGACGCGACACTATTTGTAGCCTGGTTCTAGGTGTTTTTGCCCGCCTTGCATTATCAACTTCACGGTTCATGTTACCAGCTGCTCTGTCACTGTCAGGGTTTCTAACCTGTTCGCCTTCAGCTGTAGTGTCTGGCGCACCTGTAAATCGGGCGTTCGGGGTAGTCTGACCTGTCCTGACTCTTTCTGCCCGTCTCTCTTTTACGCGAACCCAGAGGTCAGCAACATTCTCCCCTGCGGTTCGACGCATGTTGCGAAATGGGTGAAAATCAACCCCCGCTCGGTGAATCAATAGGCGCTTTGTGATTGCATTGGCAACCACCCCTCTCTCTGATGAATAAGCAGCGATTTTTAACGCCTGTCTTCGCCTACGCGTTCCCTCCCGGTCGCCAGCATCACTGCGGAACTCATAATGTTTTTTACCATCTGGAGTATCGGAAACATTAAACTCAGCTGCATTCAATTGTTGAACTGCTCTTGCTCCATCAGGGGTGTTAGGATCAATAGTGAGCCCCGATATTCGCCTGCTGTTATTTCCTGATGGGGTGTTGAATTCCATTGAAACGCCACGTGCCGATAATTGCTGCATATGATGGGTAGTTACCTTTTCCATTGGGTAGCTTACATTTCTTAGACTTGGATCAGGCTGCGTCCGGTAGAATTCAAAGAAGCGCCCTACCCGGCTCGTTGAGGTATATTCACCGCCTGCAAAGTGAAAGTTCTTTAAAAGATTTGCTGCATGAACTATCTGAAGTGGCCCTGTTAGTATCGATAAGACACCTAGCCCTCCGCCAACAAGCAGGCCTACAATACCCCCGGTAATTGCCTGCTTTTTGGTTACGCGGAAGCCGCGCCTTTTCTTTGTATCGTTTTTGAACGGAATTTCACTGTCGTCACCCTGGCCACCAGAATTGCCCCGAGCGTCAACATCGGCAGTTTTACTGTTTAGCTGATTGCGCTCGGCTATATCGTCGGTAATGGCGCGGTCTTCCATAGCCTGCTCTTCGGCAGGACTAATGCCGGTTATTTCGTTGAGACTATCCAGTTCTTTTTGGTCTGGTCTGGTTTGTTGGTCGTCGTAGACTGCCATAATCCCTACAGGCCTGGTGTCAGGCGGTTATCTAAGTCTATTGTACCTTGTCCCTGTTCAAATTCGCCAGACTCGATTGCCTGCACCTGTGTCGGATTGGTGGTGATAAGGCTCTGCTCTGTCGGACTGGCAATAATCTGGATATGCACGTGGTTTTGCCCCGCAAAGAACAATCCCTGCCCTACCGGGAACTGGCTGAGGCGCTTTTTTTCCTCAGACGTTAACTTAAAGGTGTCGCTGAGCACGTCAACCGCAGACGATGACTGCTTGAGCAATATCTGCATACTGGCGTTAGCAACGATTGCGCGGCCCATCCGTGATCCCATAAAGTCCTCGACGTCTTGCGTAATAGTAGTAATGCCAAGGTTATACTTACGAGCACGTTTAGCCAGGGAGAACAAAAAGCTGGCGGAATCCTCGTACTTCATCAGCTGCCACGCTTCGTCCACTACCAGGATGCGTCTTTTTTGATCGCTCTTTGTCTTGTTCCAGATGTAATTGAGTACAATGTACATCGCTACTGGCCGAAGCTCATCCTCCAGGTCGCGGATATTGAACACTACCATCGGATTATCAATGTTGATATTGCTTTGCTGGCTGAATATACCCGCAAAGGTACCGCTCGTGTATTTGCGCAGACGCTGCGCGAGCTGGGGACCAGTTCCGCCAGAGTGAAGCAGCACGTCATAAAGGTCGTTGATAGTTGGCGGCGGCGACTGATGGGTAAGCGGATCATCGGTGATACCAGCTCGTTTGTATGTTTCGATCAAAGCGGCATCCAGGTCGGATTCTTCTACCGGGCTGAGCGCAGGCATGACCGCGCCTGCCTGTGTCGCACTGGCCATCTGCGCCTGCGCGCCGCCCATCATAAGCCGCAGCAGGCCGTGCAGGGTGATGAGGTTGCTGCGCAGCGCATCACCTTCATCATCAGTATCAACAACCTGAGGAAGATCAAATGGGTTAATGCGAGTTGGTGAGTTGAGGCTTAGTTTTACATAAGCACCTCCCACTGCCTCGGCCATTCGCTGGTATTCGTTTTCTGGATCAATAATAAATATCTCGGTGCCAAACATTAGGCTGCGCAGAGCCTCCAGCTTGACGGTAAAACTCTTACCAGCACCAGATTTTGCAAACACCACAGAGTTGCCGTTTTCCAGCGAGAACCGGTCAAATATTACCAGCCCGGAGTTGTGCATGTTGATACCGTACATAATGCCGCTATCTTGGCTGAGATCAGCTGACGTAAATGGAAAGGTGGTGCTGAGTGCGCCGGTGTTCATGTTGCGCCGGATTTGCAGCTGGTCGGTGAATTGCGGGATGGTGCTGTTGAGCCCCTGCTCCTGCTGGGCTGTCGCGACCTTGCTGTAGACCAGCTGGTTTCCTAGCACTGATTCTATCTTGTGCGTGACAAAGTCCAGTTCGTCTTGGCTGCCTGCATAAATCGTAAAATACAGCCCGAGCCGGAAGAAGCGCTCCTCGCCTACCTGCAGCTTGTCACGCATCTCTTCTGCATCAATAATCGCTGCTTGCTTGCCCGGATCACGAACCCGTCCCTTTTCGGCATCTATCTGAAGCCCTGCTTCTAGCTGAGTGACTTTTTTGCGCAGGTTTTCGAGCACTACCTGGCTTTCGACCGGATAGATAAACATGCTCAGGTCCATTACCTCGTCGAGGTTTACCATGCTGCTGAGCCATCCTGTGGTGATTTGCCGCGGATAACCGTACACATACAGGGTGCGGGCGTAGCGGGTGCCAATTCTAAAAAATCCACTCTGCAGCTCGATAGAACTAGGCGCGATAAAGTCGCGCAGCGCCGTAACACCCTTTTGGAAGGCGGCTTGCACCTCTTGCTCTTCGCGCTGGCGCTGGGCCTGAGCGAGCGCTACGGGATCGTCTGGTTGTTTCTTTCTGCCAAACACCATTAGGAAAGCCTCCAGCTTTCTAGTCGAAAGTCGAAAGTACAAAGTTGAAATTGCACAGTACTCTGTACCCCATACTCTGTACTTTTAGCTTGATGAGTGAAACGAATCATTGTAGCTCCCTGTCTAGGTTTGGGTTGCGGGCCATGCCCTCCCCTTTGGTAATGACGGGTGCTGTTAAATCACTAAAGTTTCGTAGCTGTTGGCGAGTAGCAGTGTCTGGATTGTAGGCATCATAGTACAGCTCAATAAGCTCTTGGGTGTCAAGCGGCAGGCCTTGCACGCCAGTCTGCAGCAGCCCAGCTAGCACGGCTTGCACGCGGTTTCTAAGCTCGGTCTTAGCCGCCTCCAGGTCCGCCTCGTTGATAGTTACGCGCTGTGCTTCGGCTGGCTTGAACGCACCGAGCAAATTATTCATAAAGTTCTTGCTGGCCTCGACTGCCTTTTGCGCCTCAAGGTTGGCTGGGATATATGGAATTACCACATAAAACCGCTTGTCCATAATATTTGTCTGCATAGAGATGTTGTTCATAAACTGGATGTAATCCTCCATCAAGAGCGCTAGTAGCATGTTGTCGTGCTCGGAGCGTATTTTGTCGAGCTTTTCTATGTAGGGGCGCAAGTCTACTTTCTGGGAGCGCACTAGAATCTGAATAGGAAAATACAACGAGTTCAAAAATCCCTGATAGCCAAACTCTACACCCTCCTGCTCCTGAGGATTCATAAGGTCGAAGTTTACACTTCGCATCATAAGGACTGATCGGAACGAGCCGTCGTTCATGATCACTATACCGTCCCTAATTTCGGCAATCTGCAATGTGTTTTGCGTACTGTTGGGGTTTACCGGGTTGACAGCAGGCTTTGCCTGGCCTTGCGCATCGGGTTGCTGTGGCACTTGCCCATACGACTGTTCTGGGGGAGCACCAGCCCCTCCGTAAGTGTTTGGATCCATTAGCAAAGCCTCCGCACCCGCGCTATGCGGTGTTTGGTATCAATTACAGAGGTATCAGATGCCGTATTCATATATAATCCCACTCTTCGAGCAAACCAAATATCAGGTCTTAGTATAAGGGATTTGAGCGCTGAAGTACACAGAGAGATTGAGGCGGCGGCTGTCTGGCAGAAACAGCGCCATGCATAACAGTTAGTGCAGGTTGATGACTACTTCGCCATCATCGTTTGGCTGGTTAAGTTTCTTAGCCTGTCGAGCGATAGTAGCTATATCCAAATCGTTGTTATCTGCAAGTCCGCGTACCGCGGGGTTTATAGAATCCTGAGCTTTCTGTGCCTGAGCCGGTGGGGCTGGCTGGGCTGTCGCTTGCTCGGGTACTGCTGGAGCTGCCTGTGTTTGGGGAAGCGGATTCCCCTCAGCGTCGTGCAGCGGCTGCAGGACTCGCATATGGCTGGTGTCGCGACGCTCAGTTATCTCTTTTTCTGCCTTTATTTTGTCGAGCAAGGCTTTTTCTTCGTCTGATTCTTTGGCGGCTGAGTTTGCGTCGGTTGCTCCAGGGGAAATCACCTGCTGCCCGGCAAAGGTTGCGTAATTTTGCGGCAGCGCCTCCTGGGGAGCTGCAGGCTGGTTCATGAACCAGTAATCTTGTCCCGTCGGCTGCGGCTCGGCTGATGAGGGTGCTAGCATTTGGCTTCGCGCACGCTCTCGTACCTGGTCCGAAGACTGTCTGACCAGCTGGTCTAGGTGCTGTGCAGTAGTGCTGCTTCGTGTATCAAACATGTCATCAGTCGGCAGTACTTCAATATTTGACACCTCCTGCGGGAGCGTAGAAGGATCTATCAATCTGTCAGAAGGCACCTGCGAGGTGTATTCTGTGGTTCCAAACAAGTTAGTATTAACGTTTTTTACCGCCCATCCGCGACTGTCAACGGTGTGAGCGAGTGCCTGCAGGCGGCTGCGTACTTCGTCCTGAGTAAAATTCTTGACCAGGACTGTCTCTGGTTTTTTCGGTGCAGTAACAGTAACAAGATTGTTAATACCATCCTGATTCCAGATACGTGTACGCGGTTTGAACAGGAAGCGCAGGCGTGCAAACAGCCAGACATCATTTGGTTGGTCCTGTCCGATGGGCGCCGCCAAAAACCCAAAAATTGCAAAGAACGGAAACAGCACCGCGATAGCCGGAACCGATACAAGTGTGGGAAGTCCAGCGGTGAGTATCTGAAAGCCTACAAACCCAATACTGAGTGCTATACCAAGGAATATAAACTGCTTGAGCGTAAACGGCCCAAACAGCTTATCCTCAGCTTCAATATCTTGCAGTACCTTATACGTTGCCATAGTTAAGTATAAGTATAAAGTAGAAAGTTCAAAGTATAAAGTAAGCGCTTGGGTCAAGCGACAGCAGACTAGAATGACTAAAGTCTGCTGCCGACAGTTTATCGGCGTAGGACACTTAAAGAGTGCACAGGGCTGCACCGCACCACTCTAGTGCTTTATTTTTACTATAGCAAACAACCCTAAATCACCAGAGACTATTCTTCTTGTTGGCCGCCACGAATACGGAGCTCGTCTTCGTTCATGCCTCTGACATAACGAGACAGCTCATTGTTCACTATCTGCACAGCAGCCTCTTCGGAGTTGCCTCTTGCTCGCTCTGCATTAATGAGCTGTTTTCTGATTCTGTTTCTTACATCAGGGGCAGTATATGACGCATATGTTTGTAGTAGTGTTTCGCGCATTGTTTGCTGAAGACCCGGGTCGATTTCTGCAGTTTCGATAATATTTCCACCAGCATCTTTTCTCTCTACCACGAGTCTGCCCGCTTCGTTAACAGTTCCAGCCAGTATGCCTGTAATCGCCTCTGTGTAGTTGTCATCAATTTGCTTGCCTTTTGCACCACCCCAGTCTTGGGTTCCGATTCGAGTAGCTTGGGCAACGCGGGTTGCAAAGCTTCCTTCGGTAAAGCTTCCGCTGTCATCAAGCTGTACGGAATAGCCCGGTTTTGTTAGTGCGCCACCTCGGGCCCCCATAAGTTCGGCAGTCGTTTTAAACATGCTTCCAAGTCCGCTCGCGTGCTTAGGAGCGATGTAGTTGCCTGCCTCGTCGTAAGTTCCGCCATCAAGCTCATTTGATAGCTTAGCAATATCGCCAGGGGTAATAAAACCCTGTTGAGCCAAGGCTAAGCCAGCCGCACCCTTGATAGATGCTCGTCCATAGTCTTCTGATCTATAGTAGCTAAGCATAAATCCAGCATTGTCGCGCAGCTGCTTTGCCCCCAGTCGAGCATTCTCATCGACGTCACCTTGTTCATTATAGAGGTTGGCCATTTCGCTGGATAGCCTGTTCAGGTCCCGATTGGTGCCGTTCCATGCTCTGATAGACTTACGGTTTCCGTGCTGGTCGTAGCCCTCTAGTCCGGTACTAAGTCCTCGTAGGGCAACATCGTTCATGCCGCTTCGAGACAAGATTTCTGAGAGCTTCTGAGTGTGCTCAAACGCGCCCTGCATGACTTTCCCCATAACCGCCCTTCCCCCAGATGTACCCAGGGCGATTCTTGCAGAGTTTTTTGGATCACCCACCCAGCCCATTGCATTATTAAACTTACCCAGGCGGCTGTTCGGATTGAAGAATCTGTTTTCGCCTGCCCTTTTAAATTTCTCTGCCCTGGTCTGTCGGGCACGGTCAAATAGACCCTTCTCCTTGTCGTTCACAAACCCAGCGAGGTTGCCAAATACTCCACCGGCAAACTTGAAAGTAAAGGGAATAAACGCATATGGCAGCATGTATGCGAGTAACTTCATAATCGGCACCAGCACGGCCCCATCGAGTCCGGAGCCCCCAGTCTCGTTAATGATCAACGCAAAAACTCGTCCAACACCAATGAGCACCATGATGAGAGGAAACATTAATAAAAGCTTGCTAAAAGTGCTCCACCAAAAGCTCCACAGCTTATCGTTGCCAGGAAATATCCACGCAATGATCGCTAGCGGCGCAAAGACCATTAATGCCAGAATAAACATCTGCCGAGCGAGCAGCACCAAAAATCCCGTACCTATCGCGAGGAGCAAGGTGGTACCAAAAAATATAAGGATAATAATCGGGCCAAGAATACTCGCGACCATCATAGGGATGTTTAGGATGTAGTGCAGTACGCCACCGGCTGCGCCGCTCGCCCCGCCCCCAGTGACAGTGGGTGCATCATAAAGACAGGCAAGATTGAGTGCGCCCTCCACACAAGACGGCGGCACCTGTGACTTAAAGGGGCTTGTAATGAGGCCTAAAGCGCCCATGCCAACTACGTTGAAAAAGCCCACCAAGAACACGGTGATGTGCCACGACAAGGCTATAAAAATAGTGGCTAGTACCAGTCGAGGCAAGGCCTTTTTGACGGTATAAGCACTAAAGATATCAAATCCTAGTGCCGTACCAATCACCATCACCAACATAACAGGTATAAGAATTGCGTAAGATATATTTCTGATTTGCTTCCAGGCAGCATGAAGCCCTTCGTTGGTGTACTTATCTTTGTCCACCTCCAGCAATCTATGGACTTGAGTATCAATCCAGCTTAGAGTGCTGTCGAGCGCAGTGACTGTCGGGCAGAGTATCCACCCCATTACCCCGCTTTTTGATTCACACGAGCTGTCGTCTGCCGAGTCTGGGTTCTCAGAGTTTATCGCTTGGGTAAACACAGTTGTATTGCCTATTGTGATGGGAGTGCCTGTATCTAGGCTGCCGGTACGAAACAATCCTTGCTCTGGCGAGTCTGCATTCACTACTATACGAGCGTCAACAATACCGTTCCTGGCAAACTGGTAGCCCGAGCCTGGTGCGGGGCACCAGATATAGCTTGGGTTGCCGCTGCCGGGGTCGGAACTTGTTTCTATAATTGCGATAGAAGTGACTTCTTCCGGCAAATTACAGCTATCAGTATTATCGGTATACGCAAATGTCGAAGCAGCGTGGGTTTTTTGGGGTTGTAGCAGGAGCGCAAGAGACAAAGCGGTGCTGGCAAAAAGCAGCAACGACAACAGGCCCACACCTAATCTACGTACAATAGATTTCATTTCTTGCATAATATATCATAACTAGCTATATTTTTCAACCACTTTCCAGGTGTACTGCTGGGTTGTTTTATTGCTTTTGGTCGGGCCCATTACTATTTTGTGGTGGCTGTACTACTCGTGGGTCATTTGCATTCTGGGGTCTCCTTAGTGTGGATGGACCGCCCATCTCTTGGCGTATGCTTGCTGTGTTTCTCAGCAGTGCTTCAACATATTGTTGGTTGTCGTCGCTTGCGTAACCCTTATTTATTTCTAGATCCTCAATCTGACCAATGGTGCGCACGACCTCATCTGCCGCTGCATCCCTTTGGGCCTGACTGAGGCTTGCATCATTAGCAGCTTGATACTGCGTGCTTAGGTGACTAGTAAGCGCTTTTTCAAAATTCTCCATCTCTACCGGTTTGCCTCGCAGTAGCGTAACTGCGTCCTGTCCTCTTGATGCGCGCACCACAGATTCATTGTAGGCTGTATCGGTTGGGATAGATTGACTTTGACTGCTGCTGAGTCCGCTAACCTCTCCTTGGACCAAAGAGTTTAGATTAGAAAATCCCGGCGCTAAATCACCCCTACCAACACGCTTAGTTTCTGCGTTAGCGAAGCCAGCCATTGCCGTTGCAGTCGAAGAGTTCCCTCCTGAAGCAAGTGCAAGCGTGCGAGCCATCTGTTTCGTGTCACTATAGCCAGTACCAGTAGATACAAGCTGCTGAGCAGCAGCTATAGCAGCTGCGCGACCACCAAGACCAGAAGCACCCCAGGCAGCAATAGCTTTTTGAGCGCCAGCCTCGTCATTAACTATTCCTTCTGCCATCATACGCTTGACTATCTCTTTATCTTTCAAGCCAGCTTCGCGCATAATGCCTGCATGAAGTGCGGGATCATTCTGATTGACGCCACTCCAACCAGGGCTTTTCATTATCTGGTCTACTGCATTTTGCCTGTTTACCTGATCAAGTCTTTCTTTGCCTTTTTGTCCAAATCCAAACACCCCTTTACCGCCACCAGCGCCAGCACTAAGCCTTGTTCCCACTCCGCGGGTAAAACGCCTCCTCTGTGCAAAGCCAGTTCCAGTTCCGGCTTTAAAGTTTTGCCACCCTTGAGCTCGGCTTTCGCTGCGGCCTTTCTTTAGTCGGTCGAAGAGACCCCTCTCCTTGTCGTTTACCATTCCAGCCAAGTTGCCGAACACCCCGCCGGCCCACTTAAAGGCAAATGGTATAAAGAAGAAAGGAATAATAAATGCACCCACCACTATCATGGTGGTGATCAGCTGGTTCTGACCCTGCCTGATAGATCCCGTAATATGTGCAAATATCTCCCCTACGCCCAACAGCAACATGATAAGCGGGAACAGCATCAATAGCTTGCTAAAGCTCCCCCACCACAGCTTCCACATCTTGTCATTGCCAGGAAATATCCAGGCCAGTATCGCGAGTGGCGCAAGCAGAAACAGAGCGATTAGTATAATCTGCCGAGCGATAAGCACTAAGAATATGGTGCCCAGTACCAATGCGGCTGTGGCAAGCGTGCTCATAATAATACCTATCGATAGGGCACCAGTTGCAAAACCAGCTCCTACCGCTACCAGCGCCAACCCTCCGGTAGCAATTCCACTGCCCCATGACTCAAGTCCTGAGCTACCCTGCGATACAACCCCAGCATTAGTCAGAGCAGCCTTCAGGGGCGCCTGGTCGGTACTAATTGAGAAAGGCCCTGTGACCAGTCCCTTCATCCCCGCCCCAAGCACATTAAATAGGTCGACTAGAAACAGGCAGATATACCACGACAAACTGATAAATACCACCGCTAGTACCATGCGCGGCAGAGCTTTTTTGATGGTGTAGGCGCTAAATACTTCAAACCCTAGCGCAGTGCCGATTACCATCACGAGCATTATCGGAATAAGTATGATGTAGGCAAAGTTACGGAGCTGCTTCCAGGAGTCGTACACAGGGGTACTTCCGTCTTCTGTACTAGGTCTAAAATAATCCTCTTTTACGTGTAGCTGGTCCCGTATTTGCTCATCCAGAAAACCAACTATACTGTCCAACACCCCTGCTATCGGGCACATAATCCAGCCCAACGGCCCACTATTTGACTCACAGGAGTTGTCTTCTTCTTCCAGCCCACCGAGATTAGTGGTGTCTGTAGTTATGCCATCTGTGTTTTCAGGACCTGCAATCCTAACTGTCAAAGTGTCGCTTGAATTGAGTCTTCGTACCTGTATGTCGGCTGTTCCTGCACCTATATTGGATATATCATTAATTGAAGAAGTGATATATAAATCACCTTGGCAATTTTCTGTTCTAAACTGTTCATAGCTAGGGCACCATGTAAATGCTCTCCTGCCCGAAACATGACGTATTACCGTTGACTCAGCCGACCCCTCAACAGCATACGTAATATTGAACTTATCTATATTGGTTATTATGGTGCCAATACGAAAGCCCCGGGCATTTCCTGGAATGTCATTATTGCGGCAAACCCATCGCATAGGGTCACCATCATCCGGACTATCATAGAGCATGAAGTTCCAATTGGTGCCGCTACATTCAGCATTTGGTATACGGTCTTCTTCTATGCCGATAATGTACTCAATATCACGCATACTATTTTGCAGCTCAGACCTACTGACAATCGCATCTCTGCCGCTAAACCCGTTCCCACTGTTGGTTAGATTGCCAAGACTACCTGAAAAACCCCGGATTACGCTTTCGTCGCCGTTCCCACCGCCGCCGGGATCAGGAAAGCGGTAATTGTAATTATTGTCATCTGTGTTTGAGTCAAGAAGTTCACCGTTTATAACATCAGAAAAGGTCGTTGGGTCAATAATATAGCTCGCGCTCATCCCAGATGGGGTAACACAGTTACCGCCTCCGCTTGCGGTTACGCGGATGACAGCTCTGTTGACGAACTCAACTCGAAGCCAGTTGCCAGGTATCTTTGTCTCGTCATCATGGGGCGGCACACACAATAAGCTTAAATCTGTTTGTTGGGCATAAACAGCTTGCGGCTTCTGGTCAAAAGCCGTAGCAAAGCTGGCCATAAGAAAAGCGGCTACGATAACTAGTACTGCACGCCACGTGCTCGTAAGCCGCTTATGGTTATGACTCATACGTCAAAATATAGCAGCAAATGACAACAATTAACAGGTCTTACAGGTATATAGTGCTCAACTAATTCAGAGAAGGTTCGTGGCTTATTATACGATGTCCAGCGTTAATTAGTTCGCCAGTCTCTGTATTAAATCTCACGTCTACGAGTTCCAGATATCGTTGGCCACTGTTAGTAGGCTTTTCAAGTACTGGGTTTTCAAGGAATTCCACAGTGTCAGGATCATTCAAGTCAGAATTACTGTTAAACGCGAAGACGCCAATGTAGCCAGAGCATGTCACCTCATTACCGTTGCTAGTACAGCTGTTCAGTCGTACATAATCCTCGAGTGCGTAGAAATCATCAAGCGCTTCTATTTGGCGCTGCATATCTTCGTGATTTGCCATATCGCTTCTCTCGTTACCGCCTATGGCCTGAACAAAAGCGTCTATGTCACGAGTGTTCAGGGCGGCTAGGATGTCGTTACCCACGCTTACAAGCAGTCCTTCAGGGTTGTTTGAGTCAAATTCGTGGTTGCCTAATACTATTGTAGGGTAGCCGTCTTGGGACAGACGATCTAGTAGCGCAGACTCGCTATCGCTCAAGTAGGTGTAATTTGGAGAATCTTGCGTTTCGGGAGTCTGTACAGGTGATTCACCCTCGACAGTAATAGTAGTTTCTGAAGGTGGTGTGTCCAGGATAGCGTCAGTCTCTGCGTCGTCCACCACAGTATTAGCAGCTTCATCAATTGTATTAGGGGTGTCGCCTTCGCCGCTGGAGCCACCAAGTGCAAAGCCTGCTGCACCGGCACCAAATGCTAGTGTGGTGACTGCTATACCACCTGCTATAACTTTTTTTCTGCCACTATTTGTGTTTTCATCTTCGTTGCTGTCGATACCTTGCTCTAAATTTACAGAGTCGGGTATGGTAATCAGATTTTGCTCATGGGCTTCTTCTAGAAGTGTTTTGTCAAACCTTCGTGTAGGCAGTTCCTGCATTGGCCCTTCTAGCTGACCGCTGTGAGGGATTGATACTGTGTCTATACCTTGTGGCTGTTCTGCTGGGTTGTGGTTTGCCATAGTGATGAATCCTTATCGTTAAATCATAATGGATTGTTGCCATTATAGCACAATTATGGTAGATAAGCAATAGCTTTTTGTATCCTACCCCTGTTAAAAAATGCGAATCAAGTAATAATCCTCTGCTATTTTGCTCTTTGCATCACAGATGCGCAATGATAATTGTCACAGCCAGCTTTGCAAAAATTTGTAAAAACTTGAGTTTTATAGCCCAGAGGTCTATAGTTTTAGGCAAATGTTAAAGAAAAAAAATAGAAACATTGCCATTATACCTCTCGTTCTGCTCTTGGGCGTCTTGATGTTTCCTGTTTTTTCACCCTCTGTTGCAGAAGCACAGGCTGGGTGTGGTAATGAAATGGGGCCACCTGCTCCGGGCACTGTCTGTCCTGACGGCAGCGTACCGCTGCGTGACCCTACTCTGCCTATTGGTTGTCCGGGCTCCTCTCAGCAGGGTCCAAGAGACCCAAATGCTGAAGTGAATTGTCCTTCGAGGCCAGGGCGACCAGACTGCCGACTGCGTGAATCTCTTTGTGTTGATTCAGCTGGCAATAACGTTACGAATGGTGTTTCTGGCACTCGTGGCGTAGGTTATGAAACATCAGACGTCCAAGCAGATTGTACAGAGGGGACTGATGCTGAGAACTGCGGTATTACCCGCTACATCGTGCTGGTTATAAACGTATTGTCTGCGCTGGCCGGGATTGTAATAGCAGGGTCAATTGCCTATGGAGGCATCCAGTATTCTATGTCTGGCAGTGATCCGCAGCGTGTGAGCGAGGCCAAGGATCGGATACGCAATGCAGTTATTGCTCTGGTGTTCTTTATATTTGGCTATGCATTCCTAAATTACTTAATACCAGGAGGGGTGCTGTAGCTATGAGGCGATATGCGGGCGTGGTCTTTGTAGTGGCGCTGGTGTTGTCGATAGCAGCTATACAGCTGCCAGGCAGCAGCCCTTTGCCAAGCAGAGTTGAAGCACAGTCAGAAAGCACAACCAGCACCGAAGGTGAAGATGAGGGCGGCGGCAATTGCACCAACAGTATATTAGGACTGCCTACATGGTTTCGCTATTTAGAACTAAACAATGAGTGCGAGGTGGTGGGCCCTACAGAGACCGTACGGGGTAAAGACGGCGAGCTTGAGCAGCGGTTTGACTGGCAGAGTGCCGCAGGTTATGTGGCGATTGCGGTGCTGGAGATATTGCTGCGAATCGGAGCGTTGGTTGCAGTAGGTTTTGTGATGTATGGAGGGTTCCGGTTTATTACATCTCAGGGTGATCCAGAGGGCGCAAAAAATGCCAGGAACACTATCATTAATGCAATAATCGGCCTGGTGATCACTATTGCTTCGGCAAGTATCGTGGCCTTTATAGCAAATAGACTGACGTCATAAGATTGATTAGAATAATAGTATGAATAACTTCCCCGCCCGACTAGCCCAGATACTAACAGAAGATGAACTAGGGAGCGTACCGACAAACCCCCTAGGAGATAATGTAGTCACGAGTGCTATGCAGATGGTGTTTGGTATATTTGCGGCGGTAGCGGTACTGATTATTGCAATTGCTGCTTTTCGGATAATCATATCCAGAGGTAATCCGCAGGATGTATCTCGGTCGCGCGATGCGATTATCTATGCATCAATAGGGCTTGTGGTGAGCCTGTCTGCGCTGGCAATTGTGACATTTGTGGTGGAGCGTATATAAATGAAGAAGCTGTTGTTTGTCCTGCTGGCGATCCCCTTTGTGCTGACGGCGGGCGCATCGGCTCAGGTAGTTAACCCGTATGATGATCTGTGTAAGAACGCGACAGACGAAGTAAAGAATTCATCAGTATGTCAGGTAGATGGTGAAAAAGATCCTATTGCCGGACAAGAAGGAGTCATTATAAGGACTGTTACTATTTTGTCGTATATCGTGGGCTTTGCTTCTGTACTGATGGTGATACTTGGCGGATTGAAATTCATTACTGCCAACGGAGACCCAAACAGCATATCGAGCGCACGAAACACCGTACTGTATGCTTTAATTGGAGTAGCTGTATTTTTGTCATCGCAAATAATCGTCAGGTTTGTAATAAGTAGGCTGTAGGAGCTAACGTATGAATATAGTGCAAAGAATAAAATTAACAGCGGTGAGTATCCTGTTGCTATGCGGCGCGGTCGTCCCGCTGACAGTAAGTACTTCAGTGCATGCGCAAATTTCAGAGGAGTCAAAAAAGGCTGCCTGTGCGGGTATTGGAGGTGCTACGGGAGAAGAGTGTGATAATACATCTGGCACCACCGTAGGCAGATTGCTCGCTACGGCTATTAGTATTTTGTCCTGGATTGTCGGTGTGGTGGCGATATTCATGGTGATAATCGGCGGATTTAAGTTCATCATCTCAAATGGCGACAGTGCTGGTATTCAGAGTGCGCGCAATACTATTATTTATGCCCTTATCGGCCTAGCGGTAGCTGTGGTGGCTCAGCTACTGGTGCGATTTGTACTGACTCGTACAGGTGATGCTATTTCGTTTACGCCGGACAATATCCAGCAAGTGCTTGAACCAGCCCCTGCTAAAGTGGTATAACTAAAGTTAAAGTAAATAGGTAAAAAGGATTAACAAAAGATGATCAAGAAACTAAAACTGCTCCTTACGGCTTCGGCTTTTGCGCTTGTTGCGTTTGCTCCAGTGGCTGTTGTAGGTACTGCAAATGCACAAATTCAGGAAAGTCTTTGTAGCGGCGTACAGCTAGGCGACCCTTCAAGTGGCGCAGCTTGTGATACAAACGCAAGTACTACTGGTGTCCAGTCGGCAGTCGAAAACATCGTTGACCTGCTTTCTTGGGTGGTTGGTGTTATCTCTGTCATTATGATTATCGTCGGTGGTTTCCGCTACATCACCTCTGGTGGTGCAAGTGACAAGGTCACCGGGGCTAAGAACACCATCATCTATGCAGTAATCGGCTTGGTAATTGTGGCGCTTGCTCAGTTCATCGTGAACTTTGTCATCGGCAAAGCTATTACAATCGACGGCTAAAATCTAGCTTTCATCTGCTTTGGAAGCACAAGAGACCCCGAGGAAAATCGGGGTCTTTTTATAGTGACTCTAAAAGAAAAGGGGTGATGTCGTTCGCTTGGCGCGCGGCGCGCTTGTTTTGCGTGGATGTTTTGAGCTGTCAGGAGCTCTCTCTTTGTGTGTTTGGCTGGAGCTTTAGTGCCTTGCGGCCCAACATACCGGATTTTCTGATTGGGGTCCGCCCTGCCCCACTTAATGAGCTGCAGTCTGTTAAATAGTGATGGCATATTAAAAACACCCAAGAGCGATTGGTCGCTTGGGTGTTTTTCTCTCGCAAGAGTCCTGCTAGGCTTAGAGGACTTCGATTTTCTTGACGGTGTCTTGCTTGACCTTGGCAAAGCTGATTGTCAGCACGCCGTCTTTGAGCATAGCCTCAATTTCTTCTTCTTTGACTGGTACTGGCAGTGCGATACTACGGCTAAATTCGCCCCAGTAACACTCCTGGACAAAGTAGTTCTCTACATCATCTTCATTACCAGCGCTCAAGGTGCCACGCACCGACAAGGTGTTGTCCGAAATGCTGACATCCAGATCATTCTTGTTTACACCAGCAGTACGAGCTTTTACCACTAGCTTGTCGCGAGTTTCGTATACATCTACTGCGAGCTGGCCAGGTACTGGCTCTTCGTCATCCCAGTCGCTTGCTGCTGGGCCGCTCATTCCTTGATCGTCTGCTACTGGTTCGTCTGCGGCGGTCGGCATGTCGTCATCGCCCAAGAAGGCAGCAGTCAGTTCGTCTTCCATCAAGAGGTCATCATCATGATTCCGTCTTGCCATAAGATTTATCTCCCCTCCACTTAACGCTTTAACACTATCAACTCATTTGATTTTTTATCTTGCTATTAGTATAGCTGCATACTCAACACCGTGCAAAGGTTTTGTGAACTTATTTACAACATAATATATACAACAGGTACTCACATCTGCTATAAACATATAAAAATACTGTTCAAGCGGGGGGAGTCAGGAAGTGCATGCGGCTTATCGAACACATATTTGGAATCATTGCTCCGTCAGACTGTCTGGGTTGTGGTGAAGAAGGTTCACTGCTCTGCGCGTGGTGTGTAGAGGCGCACATACCTGAGGAGGTTCCACGGTGCTATCGCTGCAATCGTCTCACAAAACGTGATTGGGTGTGCACGGGTTGCAGAGCTAAGGCTCCTTTTAGGCATCTATGGGTGCGGACAATGCATACGGAAACGGCTCGGCAGCTGGTACACAGAATGAAGTTTTTGTATGCAGGCGAGGCAGCCGACATCATTGGCGATGAATTAGCGGCAATACTCCCTGCCCTGCCGCCAGAAACTGTTATTGTGCCTGTGCCGACTATCACTTCGCATGTCCGCCAGCGCGGCTATGATCATACTCGCAGGATGACGCGGCACATTGCCGCCCAAACTAACCTGCCCTGCCATACAGTCCTGGCGCGTCGCGGCCAGCATCGGCAAGTGGGCTCATCACGGAGCACACGGCTGCGTAAGGTGAATGATTCTTTTCGTGTACGCCAGGCATATCTAGTTGCTGGCCGACCGGTGTTGCTCATAGATGATGTGCTTACGACGGGGGCGACTGCTGCCGCTGCAGCGGCAGCGCTGAAGGCAGCAGGTGCTTCCCGTGTGGACGTGGCGGTGTTTGCCCGTGCCAAATAAAAAGACCTGTCGTCGACAGGTCTTTTTTTTTGGCGGAAGAGGTGGGGTTCGAACCCCCGGG
>CAZXJN010000012.1:0-26310 GCA_964641015.1 uncultured Candidatus Saccharibacteria bacterium
GTACCGTTGCCGGCACGACGGTTTTCAAGACCGTTTCCTTCAACCACTCGGACACTCTTCCTGGCGGAGAGAGAGGGATTCGAACCCTCGCTGGAACTTTCGCCCCACTAACGATTTAGCAAACCGTCCCCTTCAGCCACTTGGGTACCTCTCCCTGTCGAGGTGTAATTGCTGTATGAACCCAGTTGCTGACAAAATAAATTTGCTCAGCAGTTTTTGTCATACAGCCAAATCCTCTCTTCTCAAAACATCAAACAGTAGCGAATTGCATGGTTTGGTATTTTGGCTTCAGCTGAGTATAACCGATGTTAACAGATAGAGATTATAGCAGTTTTACACCTTGCTGTCATCTATAAAAAACAGGCCTCTTAGTGATACAATAACCGTATGCAAGATGGAGATGAAAAAGAAACGGGCTGGGTGTTCGAGCCAGGCGATTCATCGCCGCCAGAGACAGACAAGCCACGGGATGAGACAGCATCAGGGCTGCCCCAAGGTGATTATCCGCGTGTGGAGTGGACGGCTTCAGAGTATATTGCCCATCAAAAAACCGGCGGCTGGTACGTCTTGTTGGCGTTAGGGTCTGCAGGGGTAGCAGCTGTTGTGTATTTTGTAACAGACGGGGATCTTATCTCTACCTCTGTCATCCTTATACTTGGCTTATCGCTTGGGGTGTTTGCTGCCCGCCAGCCAAGGGAGCTTACTTATGTGATAGACCACACCGGCTTATACATCGGAGAGAAGTTTTACCCCTATCAGTCGTTTAAGACGTTTTCGGTGGTGCGCGATCAGGGGCTCGGGTATATCTCTCTCGCTCCCCTGCGCCGGTTTATGCCGCCTTTGACCGTGCATTATGATCCAGAGGACGAGGATAAAATTGCTGAAACGCTATCACAATATCTGCCCTATGATGATCATAAGCCGGATATTACTGATATAATCGCCCGCAAAATCCGCTTTTAAAGAAACCTGCCCTGGACTAAACAAAGAAATAATGCTAAAATTACCCCTGTTGTTTGTTCTGCTCCCTATCCAAATTTTTGAGAGGATTTAAAAATTTGAGAGGAGGCAGCTTGGTCTGATGACCAAGATTGCCGAACAAACTTGTTTTGGCGGCAGGCTGGTCATCAGACCTTCACATGCCGACGAGCACCCGTAGCTCAGCTGGATAGAGCGTCAGTTTGCGGTACTGAAGGTCGTAGGTTCAAATCCTGCCGGGTGTACCACGAAAAGAGCCCCTCGTTTGAGGGGCCTTTTTCGTAGTGGGCCCATACGGACTAAAACCCCTTACGACCTTGGCGTCCCGCAGTTAGCGGTAGTTGGAACGGTTTCAGAGCACCGAATAACCAGCAACGCTTACCCAGGGTTAGCTCAGAACGCCTCCGGCACCTCTCGTCGCGGTAGAGTTGTCCCTGTGCAGTCTTTCCAGAACTGCCAGCAACGCCAGCAGTTTTATTTTAACAGTTCGCTACTTTGTCAATCCGCTAGAGTGATTAACTCATATCAACCGCTCCTGCACCCCACCCTAAAATGGGCGAGCCCATTATAACAGAGGTCAGCTAGAGTTGGATTCTTCGTGGTGGCCGCGAGGGTTTTTCTGTTGTTTTTGCTGGTGCGGCCGCAGAACTCGGGGGGAGAGAATCGTTGCTTTCTGTAGATGGTACGGGTGTAGCATCTGGGGGATTGTCAGCGGGCGGTTTAGAGTTGTTTGTCTGCGGCGCTGACGGGTCTTTGTTAATTGTTTTTGCAATGATGGCTGCTAATAAGCCAATCGCAATATACGCAGCTGCGTACCACCAAAGCATCCGAGCAATATCATGACCTGCAGCTTCAAATAATCGGCCAATCGCCTCAGCCGCAGACTCTGCAGTATCTACAAGGGCAGATTTTATCAGACGGGGGCCTTGGCTCACAAAGAATGCCGAAATGCCTACCGCAATACCGCTTAGTATTGCTATCCACCCTGCCCGGCCAAGCCCCTTGAGACGCTCAGTGCTGGCGGCAACGAGTCCCAGGGTTGATAGGATGACTAACAGTGTAAAAATGAGCGGCAGCCATCGACTCTGCTGGTATGCTTGGCGAATCTGCTTTGGCGCTTCACTGTTTTTATCGAATAGTTCCGTTGTTTGTATACTTGTTTGGGCATGGTCAATTGAGGCGGCAATTTCACTGCGGGTATTTTCGCCTATCTGTACGGCACTGAGTTGAGGGGGACGGCACGGAGCGCTCCATACATCGTATTCTGCACTGAGCGCGGCGGTTTGCTGAGCTGTACAGGCAGGCAGGCTGGCGGCACGCTGAGCTGCATGATCGCCTAGGCTTTCAGACAGACTGGTGACCGCGCTTGAGAGGTCCAGGTCTAGCGTAGCGGGCAGTTCACCGCTCTCAAGCCATTCGTATATTCCGTCAATTAACTGATCACCAGAGGTTTGTAGCACTCGGGAGTCGTCGAGTGCATCAACAGCGGTCTGCTGTACCGCCTCATCTTCTGCGGCTGCCGCGAGATTACTGCCGGACTCTTTGGCAATCTCCTTGACGATACTAGCGCCGAGCTCGGTATAGACGCCGCTGTCTGCTAGCCATGATTTGACGGTCTCTTGGTCTCTGAGGGTGGTCGACAGGCTGTGCGACCACGCGAGCCCTATCAGAGAAACACTCAACACACTGGCGCATATTGAGAGAAAAATTTTTCTCAGCATCTGCATAAACACTAGTATAACCTTGCTACAATAGAATTATGAATAGAAAAGACTCGGTTTTTACAAAAATTATCAAAGGCGAACTGCCCTCCCATAAGGTTTATGAGGATGACAAAACCATCGCTTTTCTAACCATCCAGCCGTTTATAGAGGGCCATACGCTCGTTGTGCCAAAGCTACAGGTAGATGATTTTGAAAAGCTGCCAGACGAGGAGTACCGGGCCCTGTTCGATACAGTCAAGAAGGTTGCTATCCGCATCAAGCAGGTGTATGGAGCCCGGAAAGCTATCGTAACTATCATGGGGTACGAAGTCCCCCATGCTCATGTGCACATTATGCCTGCCCACAGCGAAGGCGAGTTTTTTAATGCCATAGAAAGGCGTGCTACAATTCCATCCGAACCAGATCACACAAAGCTAGCAAAAATAGCAGAAAGGCTAAGATTCTAACTCATGACAATCTTCTTCATTGCCCTGCTCACCGCACTTGGCGGTGGCGTATGGATATACACAAAGGCAATGAAATACACCGGAGGTATTACCAAGAATGCGCTCATTGTCGCGGCTATGGGAGCATTCCTGCTGTTTTTGATTGTATGGAGCGTCCTCGGTGCGCTCGATTAAGCTAGCCAGATAATAACTTTTTCCTGGATTTATCTACCATAAACAGGTACGATAGTACTATTAGATAGACGCAGGTATACTGCGAGCGAGGTGGGTGTATTACTGTGATAGCGAGACTGCAGGTGGTAGGGTAGCCGTGGACGAGAAAAGTTTGGGTCAACATATTCAGGAGGCGCGGAATCAGGCCGGGCTGACACAGCAAGAACTATGCCAGCGAGCTGGTATTTCGTACTCTACCTTGGCCAAGATTGAGCGCGGCGCTATAAAAGCACCGTCAGTATTTACCATCCAGCGCCTGGCAGAGGTGCTTGGCACCAGTGTAAGTGCTCTGATGGGAGCCATGCCGCCGCTCACCAATCAAAAGCGCCGCAGCAAGAGCGGTATTACCTTCGTATATTTTGACATCAACGGCTGTCTGGTGCGTTTTTTTCACCATGCATTCACCGAGCTGGCTAGTGACACTGGTATGCCAGCCGATCAGATAGAATCTACCTTTTGGCGCTACAATGACGCGGTCTGCCGCGGCGAGATGTCAATGGATGAATTTAACAGAATTATGGCCGAGCAATTCCACCATATGATTGATTGGAAGAGCTACTACATGCGTGCAGTGGCAGTAATTCCAGAGATGCACGAACTAGTGGCGTGGTCAGCACAGCACTACAAGGTTGGCCTGCTTTCCAATATCATGCCTGGATTCCTGCAGGAAATGATTGGCAGCGGCCTGCTGCCCAATGTTCCATACGATGCGATCATTGACTCCTCAGAAGTCGGTGCCATCAAACCCGAACCGCAGATCTATCAGATTGCCCAAGAGCGCGCCGGAGTTTCATCAGAGGAGATTCTGTTTATCGATGATTCTCGCACCAATATCATGGCTGCCAGTCAGCTTGGTTGGAAAGTCCTTTGGTTTGACGATTATCGTCCTGAAGAATCCGTCACTCGTGCCCGCCAGGCGCTCGAACTGGAGTAGCAGCGGCTCACTTGAGGGTCGGACAGGAGGAAGTCCAGCTCCCCTACTCTGTATTCAGAGGGGTTAGCTGCGAATGGTAATAATTGTATCAAAGCCTTCGGCTTGTGCGGCTGGTTCCTTGCTCAGGCTTTTATGCATGCGCTCTAGCACGTGCTCAGGCACTACGCGTTCGCGCTGTAGGTTTCGCTCCTTGGCAACCTGCAGGGGCGTATCAAATACAGCTGCAACCACTGTAGAGGCACCAGATTCGCGGTACTGCGCTATGGCCTCTGCTCTGCGCCAAGCTTCGGCGTGGGTTGCGTCAACAATCACCGGGCGACTACGAGCAAGCGCCGTTTTGGCGCGGTGGTAGGTTTCATCCCACGCCTCTTTGTTTACTGACTGATTAGCCATAGAGCCGGTCAGCTCTTCACGAATTTCATCAGGGCTGATATAGGTAATATCAAGCTGCGTTGCAACGGCTTTTAAAACGGTTGTTTTGCCGCTGCCTGGGATGCCAACTCCCATTACGACGTAAGGTACAGGCAGGTTCTTTAACAGCCTTTTAAGCTCTTCATGATTAGTCATCTATAGCTCTTTGGAGGCTTCGGTAAAACGTTCTATTTCTGCAGTTATCTGGGCTAGGCGTTGCTGGCTGTCGACGAGCTGTTGCTTTGTTTCGTCTACAAGCTTCTTTGGGGCGTTATTGACGTAGGATTTATTAGCGAGCCGCGCTTCTAGCCGCTTTATAGACAGCGCCTCAGCCGTCTGCTGCTCTTCGAGCTTGGTCAGGTAGTTGCGGGCGGTTTCGTGGTCGACGGCTATCCAGCAGTTTTCAGATGTTTGGGTGAGGTGCAGGCCGTTGCCTGATTTCACGTGGGCGACGCGGTCGAGTTTGGCGAGGTGTTTTACCAGAGCTCCATGCTCTTTGAGGAGTGCGGAATCGGTGTAGTATAGCTCTGGCTTTGCAAGCCCGAGGCTCCTGGAGATTGCTCGCACTTCGGTGACAAGCACCTTGATGGCTTCAAAAGCGGCAGCCTGGTCGGCATTTGCTGGCAGTGGTTTTGGCCACGCAGCGCTGATAAGCAGCTCGTCCTTTTCCCACTTGAGGGTTTGCCAAATGGTTTCGGTTACAAAAGGCGCAAACGGGTGAGACAACTTGAGGAGCGTTTCGAGCCCATAGGCTAGTACACCGTGGTTGGGGCGGGCCTTGCTCGTCTCGATGTACCAATCAGCAAAGTCGTCCCAGAGGGTGTGGTAGACAGTGTCATAAGCTTCAGAGAAGCGGTAGTTTTCGATATCATCAGCCACCTTATCAATTGAATGTTGTAATTTAGACAATATCCAGTGATCGGCAGGTGTTTCAGGCTTTGGTTTGTGGCGGCGATCAGCCATCTCTTTAGGGTTGTCACCAACTACGCCTTCGATAAAGCGGGCTACGTTCCATAGCTTGTTGCAGAAGTTGCGACCGGCATCGATTTTGCCAGGGGCGTAAGCCGCACTAAAGCCAGCGCTGCGCCCAGATACGATTCCCATGCGCAGCGCGTCAGAGCCGTGGCTGCTGATAATCTCATGCGGATCAATAACATTACCGAGGCTCTTGCTCATCTTGCGGCCGTCTTCGCTCCGGACCATGCCGTGCAGGTAGACGGTTTTGAACGGCACTTCCTTTGTTACGTACAGCCCTAGCACGATCATGCGGGCCACCCACTGATAGAGAATGTCTATTCCCGTCTCCATCAGGTCAGTCGGGTAAAACCGCTTTGAATCGCCCCCTGGGTAGTCCAGGGTGACATACGGCCACTGACCACTGGAAAACCACGTATCAAATACATCTGGATCACGGCGGTAGATTCGACCATCAACCTCTATTGTTTCGGAAGCTACGCGGTCATCAAAAATCCAATCGTCAGAGTCTTCGACATTCTGAAAAGCAGGAATAGGAATGCCCCAGGCAATCTGGCGCGAAATATTCCAATCTTTGACGTTTTCGAGGTAGGTTATCACCTGATCACGTTTACTGCTCGGGTAAAAGGTGATTTTATCAGCCTGCAGCGCTGCGATGGCAGGGCCTGCAAGCTTTTTCATATCGATAAACCACTGATCCATCAGCATTGGCTCAATCACCGTGCCGCATTTGTAGCACTTCCCTACCCTGTTTTTGTAGGTTTCGTCGACTTTTTCGAGCAGGCCTCTCTCCTCGAGGGCTTTCACCACGGCTTTCCTGGCTTCGGCTACCGGCATACCCTCGAACTCGCCTGCCAGCCGGTTCATGGTGCCGTCGTGATTGATAACCCGAACTGATTCGAGGTCGTGCCGCTGGGCAACTTCCCAATCGTTGAAATCGTGTGCCGGGGTAATCTTGACCGCCCCTGTACCAAACTCGGGGTCGACATATTCATCGGCCACCACTCGTATCTCAAATGGTCCATTGATTCCTTCGGCGGTAATAACCGTATCAATGAGGTGCTTATACCGTGCATCATCCGGGTGGACAGCAATGGCGGTATCGCCGAATTTAGTCTCTGGACGGGTGGTAGCCAGCGTAAACGGCCCGTACTTCAGATAGTACAGCGGGCTGGTTTGTTCCTCGTAGACAACCTCAATATCCGCAAAGCTCGTGCGATGGAACGTGCAGTAATTAACCAGTCTCTCACCTCTGTAAATCAGCTTGTCATCCCATAGTTTTTTGAAGGTGTCATAGGCAGTTCGAACCACCTTGTCATCGAGTGTAAAGGTAAATCGGTTCCAGTCTACCGATGCACCCAGCGATCGCAGCTGCTTCTCAAAATTACCCTTGTTTCCCTGTACAAAATCATAAACTTGGCTGTAGAGCTCCTCGCGGCTGAAGTCAAAACGACTTTTGCCTTCGCGAGCCAGGTGTTTTTCGTACACCACTTGTGTTTCAAATCCTGCATGGTCAGCCCCTGGCAGAAACAGGGCTGCCCTGCCCTGCATTCGCTGATAGCGTACGGCAATATCCTGGAGCGAGTAATTGAGAGCATGACCGATATGGAGGTTGGCATTGGCATTGGGGGGCGGCATTATCGTGGTAAAGGTCTCGCCGCTGTCTTTGGGCGCAAAAGCCCCGCTCTTTTCCCAGAGCTCATAGATCATGGCCTCATATTCAGCCGGTTCATATATCTTCGGTAGCTGCATTTAGCTGATTATACCACCTCTGTTAGAGATAGAGAATAGAAACTAGGAAATAGGAACTAGAAACGGGGAGCAGGGAGGGTTGGGATGTGGGGGTGTGAAACGAGCAGCTGGATGCAGAACGCGCCACAAATTGGAGGTCTCTGGATTCCACGCTTGAGCTAGTTTCGGTGCAACTCGGCGGAACGCAAGGTAGCTGTATGTCAGATACTGTTACCGCGTACCGCAACGAGTTAAGCCGAAACTAGCCAAGAAGCAAACAGGCAGTCTGCTCTGCTGACTGGCAGGTTTGCTGGCGTGGGATTCAGAGGTTTCACATGAAAAAAGACATACATAAAATAGTATGCCTTTTCACACGAAAGACCCTGTCTTTAGATTAGACTGGCTTTCTGAAGGTGCAATCCCGGCTTACACGGGACAAGAGAGGTTTTTATTTTCCCCTCCATGGTATACCCGTACCTAAGCATATGCAATATTGACAATTGACTACGCTTATGCTAAAATGTAAGTGTTAAATCAAAACAAAAATGTCAGAAAATCCCCATCTACACGCCCCTGTTAATCCAGATGCATTAGCTCCTATTCGTGAGAGCGGTTTACTTTATGGACACGGTGACATGATTGTCAGGTTCAGTAACGAATTCGGCTTTGGAGAGGTTGGAGCAGAGAAGCTTGCAAGTGTCCAGGAGGGGCTCTTGGAGTCGCGACAGCTTTTTGAAGAGCTGGAATCAGCATATGCCATAAAAACAGCGGGTTTTAACCCCGTAATCTCAAAGAGGAGCGATGGCACAGCTGAGGCAATGATTGTGAGCAGGCGAGTCGAGGGCAGGGGGTTTGAGGCAGGACAGTTTTTTCCCGAAGACGTTCAGGAGCCTGCTAGTGAGTTGTTTGTAAAATTATCAAATTATCTCCGTGCAAAGCGTGCTGCAAACGAGCCGTTCCTACGGGACATTTACGATATCGAACAGTATATTTATGATGATAATGCCAAGGAATTTGTACTGGTAGACGTTGATCCGTATATTGGCGACAGCGCAGGAGATGACAGTGAGTATGCATGGTCGCTGCATAGCCTTGCAGGCTGGGCATCCAGCGCGTTAGGCGAAGAGGCGGCAAAGAGCTGGTATGAAGATATGGTCAACTCTGATGGTTCAGAGCAGTTCGCAGATATGATGGCGCACATATCGCGCAGCATGTTATCACATCGATAGGTTCGGTTGGATATTGAGAGAGTAGGGGTCGGCTGTAGGCTGGCCCAGTTTCATTTTGAACGCGCCGAGCGCGGCAATCATGGCGCCGTTGTCGGTGCACAGCTTTGGATCCTGATATTGGATTGTTATCGGCAGGCGCTCGGCTAACTGCTTTCGAAGCTCCGGGCTGGCAGCCACCCCGCCAGCGATAACTACCGAGGCAGGGGAGAACTCCTCATAGGCTTCGATTGTCTTATCGACGACGGTTTCTATCGCCACGCGCTGGAATACCGCGGCAATATCGGCCTTCTGAGCCTCTGAGAGCCGCTGTGGCAGGTTTTTAGATGGAAACGTGTAATCTTCACCAATCATGCTTTGGGCCTGCCGTAGAACGGCTGTTTTGAGCCCGGAAAACGAGAAATCATAACTCAGACGTCCAGGCTTGGCGCTCTGCTGCGTTGCTGAACTGCTGTGCTCGCTCACCGTATTGGGATACGGCTCGCTGTGCGCATCGTTCGCGCCTTGCATAGCATCCAAGCTGGCAGCCTGAGTGCGTCGCTTTTCGCGAAGCTGAATTAGGGCGGGGGAGATGGTTTTCATCTGGGCTTTTGGCAGGTTAAAGGCGTGCGGATTACCCTCCAGGGCTTTTTTGCCGACTGACGGTCCGCCAGGGTAGGGGAGGCCGATGATCTTGGCGACCTTGTCAAACGCTTCGCCGACGGCATCGTCCTGGGTCTGGCCGAGCAAGGTGTAGTCGAAATGATTCCTGAACAAGGCCAGCTGGCTGTGCCCGCCGCTGACAATCAGCGCCAGCACCGGAAAAACCGGTGCAGCAGTTGGTAGTTGGTAGTTGGTAGATAGGGCAGAGGAGGCATTGGTAATAAAATTGGCGTAGACGTGGCCTTCGACGTGGTTGATTCCATACAGCGGCTTATTTTTGGCAATCGCCAGGGTGCGGGCTGTCATAACCCCAACAAGCAGGCTGCCGCCTAGCCCGGCGCCGTAGGTCACGGCTATGCCGTCAATTTGATCCCACGGATCAGACGAGGACGGAATCGCAGAATTATAGAATTGCGGACTGTCCAAAGGTTCCGCCTTCCGCCTTCCATCTTCCGCTTTCGGGCCAAAGGCCTCCCGTAGGGCCTCGTCAATGACTGGGATAATGCTTTCGATATGGCTGCGGGCGGCAATTTCCGGCACTACGCCGCCGTACTGTACGTGCAAATCAGCAGATGAAGCCACCACATTGCTCAGCAGGCTAAGCTGGTGCTCGTCGCTTATCTCTACTACTGCAGCTGCAGTTTCGTCACAGCTTGACTCAATCCCAAGTATTTTCACCCACTCATCTTAGCAGAAAGGGAGTAAGTATTTATTTGCTCAAAATGCAAAAAGAGGGTAAATATTATTGACAAAATGCTCATGTTTTGCTATAATGAAGCTATAACATCATAAAAACAAAAAATAATAAAAAGAGTAAAGTTATGAATGAACAATTAACCTTCGATTTCGAAAATCAGAAAAACCAGGATACTGCTGGTACTGAGCAGGCTGCCGTTCAGGCAAAAGCTGAGCAGCTAGAGGCTGAAATGGCCGGTGCTTATTCAAGTCTTGGCAACCGCCACACCTATTTTGTAAGCCCAGAAGGCAAAAAGCAGGCGGTAAAGCGTGAGGATGCACTTGCTAAGGCAGCTGAATTAGAAGATGCACGTACAGAAGCGGCCGAAGTGCGTAAGCAGGAGTTGACCGGGCAGCTTACTAGCGGAATCAAAGCTGTAAAAGACCAGAAGCAAGCAGAGGTTCAAAATGCCCCGTCTAGCCCAGAAGAGGATGACGAGCGCCGTGCAAAAAAAGAGGCGTTAGCCGACATGGAAACTGACGAGCTTATACAGGCTTGGGCCAAGGCAGAGCTTGATGGTGATGATGAAATTGCCAAGCTTGCCCAGGACGAGCTGCAGGACCAGCTTATTCGGGCCCGCCAGGATAATGTTTATGAGGAGGGTCAGACCTCAGAAATTATCGATAATATCTATGAAATGAAAGAAGAAGAGAAGAGTCGGCTTATACAGAAGCAATCTGAAGCTTCAGAGGCGGAGCCCCAAGCAGTTGCAAATCCAAAACTATCCCGCGAGCTCCGCGAAAACTTGGAGGCTGAAGAAGTTGTAGCCACTAAAGAAGCTTCTGCTGGTGAGCAGGATGAGTCAAAGCAAAAGCTATATGACTATGAAGAAATGGTCAAAGAGCCGGTAAAGGAGAGCAAGGTTCCATCGACCGAGACTGTCCCTGTGTCATTGGGCGAAGAAATAACAGAAGACCAGAAAGTTTCGCTTCGCCAGCGGCTGCGGCACATTAAAAATGCTGCTATGCTGCTGCCTCACAAACTGCGTAATCGTGAAGCCGGCAAACCTCTATCACAACGCGAGAAGCTCGCGTGGGGCATAGGAGCGGTAGCAGCAGTAGCAGCTGGCTATGCAATGTATAAGGGGTTTGATTTTGGCGATGGCACTGATGTATCGGGTGGCGGCAGCAGGAATAATTCAGTCCCACCAGAGATGCTTACAGTTGATACTGGCGGCAGCGGCAAAACAGTTGACCAGCACTTGCTAAATCGTGCCCCCATGGACACTGTACCGAGTGATATGGGTGCTGCAATCACTCCTGAATCTGCTGGAATTGATGTATCTCAGTATTCTTGGGATGTGGCGCACCAGCTGGCTCCTGGAAACGAAATAGGCACGATAGAGGGTGCAATCAGTAGGTACAATGAACTGCATAGTACAAACTTTGCACTCGCAGAAAATGCCGGCACTACTATGATTATGGATGGTGCAAGGGTAATTAACTCTGCTGAAATGGCCGAGCTCAATAGCTTGATGCAGGCTGCCTAAATAGAGCTTAGCCACAAAACAGACCCGTTTTTAGGGTCTGTTTTTTCTTTATCGTATACTTGTGTTTATGAGTGTTAGGAAGTTGGTCAAAAAGTTTATTCCGAGCGGGCTGTTTCCGCTGATTGAGCCGTATGGGCATAAGGCCGAGGCGGTGCTGTTTCATGCGCTGGCAGGGTTTCCGGCTCGAAAAATGAAGGTTATTGGGGTGACAGGGACGAATGGCAAAACCACTACCAGCTATATGATCCACCGCATGCTGACAGAAGCGGGATACAAGACGGGACTGATGACCACAGTCGCCTACGGGGTGGACGATGACATCCGTCCGCAGGTGCACCACATGACCAACGTGGCGGTGCCGGAGCTGGTGCGGCGACTCAAGTGGATGAAGTCGCAGAATATCGACTGGCTGGTGCTAGAGACGACCTCTCACGCGCTGGCGCAAAACCGGGTGTGGGGCGTGCCGTATTCTATCGCAGTAATGACCAATGTGACGCACGAGCATCTGGATATGCACGGTACGTTCGAGCGCTACCGCGACGCCAAGCGCCGGCTCTTCCAGATTACCGACCGCAACAAGCGCGGCAAGCGCTTGGGAATCATTAATGCCGAGGACGCTAGCGCAACGCTATTCAAACGGGATGTTGCTAACTGCGTGATGTACGGGGTGAACAAGGGTGAGCTGCAGGCCCGGGAGGTGCAGCTGACGCCGGACGGCTCGCGCTACACGGCTTTTTACAAGGGTAAGGAATTAAATATCCAGTGCTTTATACCTGGGAATTTCAATGTTTATAACAGTTTGGCGGCGGTGGCTGTCGGCGGTGCCGTGGGACTAAGCGGCGAGCAGATAGAGCGGGGGATTGCAGCCCTGAAGCGGGTAGAGGGCCGGATGGATCCGGTTGACGAGGGGCAGGATTTCAGCGTAATCGTGGATTTTGCACATACGCCGGATAGTTTTGAGAAGCTGTTTGAGGATTTGCGCCCGGTGGTGAAGGGCAAACTGATCGTGATGTTCGGCAGCGCCGGCAGGCGCGACGAGGCCAAACGGGCCATCCAGGGAGAGCTAGCCGGCAAATATGCTGATGAAGTCATCGTGACCGAAGAAGACGACCGTGATGTCGATGGACAGGAGATTATGGACATGATAGCTGGCGGCGCCGAAAAGGCCGGCAAGGTGCGGGACAAGAATCTTTTCCTGGTGCACGACCGTACCGAGGCGATTGGCTTCGCTGTTTCACGTGCAGCCAAGGGCGACACGCTGCTGCTGCTGGGCAAGGGGCATGAGAAGACGATAGAGCGGGCAGACGGCGAGCATGAATGGGACGAAATCGCCACTGTGCGTGCCGCGCTACGGAAGCTTAATTAGACAGATATAATTTGCAATTTAATTATCAAGGGTGAGGGTAGTGCAGCGGATGTAGCCGCCGCCCTTGCCGAGCTCTTTTATCACGGGCGTGACCACCTGTAGGCCGCGGGACTCCAGCTGAGTTTTTAATTTAGGGGCGAAAGCGCTCATGATGACGGTGTGGCCGGTGCTGATTAAATTGCAGGCAAAGGCGTGTTTGGCCTCGCGGACGCTGACCTCGATTTTATCCATCGGCAGGGCGCGGATCTTGGCACGAGACTTCCGCGTAAAGGCGTGCGGCGCCCAGGCTATCAAGCCTTTTTTGTCTTCCGAATGAGGCTGTATGACGGCGAGTGCCAGGTCGATATCGTAATAATAACTGTCCGGCCAGCCGCTGGCCTTGTTGGTCACGGGCAAGCCTAGCAGGTTTCGTTTTGGCTTGGTTTGCAAGGAGATTACCTCGAACCCAAGGGTTTCTGCCAGGAAGCTGTGGGCTTGTTCATCGGTGCGGTATTTTGAGCCGGCGAGCAGGTAGTTGCCGCAGGGCAGGGCATCACCCTGGCCGCTGAAGCGCCAGCTATCAGGGACAGCAAAGGTTTCAAAACCGAGGGATTCCAGCTGTGCTTTTGCGTAGGCTTCCTCGTCCTTCCTAGCATTTGGCAGGCGGGACAGCACGGCTTTGTTGCCGCGGACAAGCGCCCAGTTGGCGGTGTAGACGCCGTCCTGGCAACCGGCGGGCGGGTCAACTTTTATCACCTCAACATTAGCTGCGCGTAGTGCGGACCGGATATGTTCATGTTCGGCAGCGGCTTTTGCAAGGTTAATCTCTACATCGCTGTCCATGTAGGCATTAATTGCCTGGGAGTCACTAAAATAATCAACGCCAGACATCATGACGCGGCCGTTGAAGAGAGGGGTTTTTGTGTCTGACATAGCACTTGTCATAGTAGCATGGATTTAAGAGTGAAAGAGGGCTCAGCAGATCTGGTAGTAGGATGGCGAACACGGGTGCGTTCACGATTTACCTTAGCTGAGCCCGAGGCCCGAACGGGTTAGAAGCGCCGTTGCTCCTGTCCCGTTCGGGTGCCTCTAGGGTCCCATCATGCAGCTAGTGCTGCTAGGTTGCTGAGCGTGTTGATGATGTCATCTCGGTACTTCTTGAGTCGCCGCTGGGTATTGCTGCACCCTGGCGTAGGATCAAGCCCCCCGTACGAGATGTAGAAGCTGCAGAGCTCCCCGGCTGGGGTGGTCTGACAAGGTATCACGCTCGAAATGTGCTTGCAGGCTGTTGTCATCAATCGTACTTCGAACAGCTTGGCCTCATCCTTGGTGATGCTTCTGCCAATATCAAAATACTGGCGTGGGCGGGGATGGGCGGTGCCTTCTGGGTACAGCACGGTACTGACGTACTTGATTTTCCCGGCTGACTTCTGCACTTGTTAACCTGCCTTGTTGTGGGTGGATAGGACTTAGCAGGTAGTATACCTCTAAATTTACTGATAAAAAAACCGCCTAGTGGCGGACTTGTGGACAGGTGTTGGGAATGGGCTTGGTTAGTTCTGGTAGGGTGAATCACAAACGATAAATCGCCTGCAAAATGTAGAACCTCTACTCGATCGCAAATAAAGCGAGAGTAAAACCAAGCCCAAGTAACTGGCTAAGGGTTCTCGGAATGCACCGTTGCTTTCCGAGAACCCCGCGCCCTATCGGTCCTTCTGGTTCGTTGGCCTTTTTAGCCGTCGCTGTAGGTCTCGGCGGCGGTGTTGTTCATGACGAACGCGTTGCCGATCTGCGTGACCTGACGATCGATGGCATCACGCCACTGGTAGAGGTCGATCTCATCGAAGTCCTTGACGCTCGTCTGAAGACGCCGGAGGTAGCTCACTGCGAGCTTCTTGGCCTGATCCTCTCCTGTGACGACATCGTCGAAGGTGAGCACGAGCTTGCCTTCGTAGGGTGTGACATCTGCGATCTCGCCGAGTCCGCCCTTGCCCCTGAGCAGGCCCTTGAGGTGCTCTGCCGCGAGCGGCGAATTAACGGGTGCGTCAGTCCAGATCGTCACCATAGCAGGTGTTGCCATGTCGATTTCTCTGATGTTGAAGGAACCGATTGCCGTGTTAAAGGTCATCCTGGGTACGTCCAATCGTTGCTAGTAGAGTGGATGGATGATTTGCTTCCCTGTTGGGGAATATGCCAATGATACCCCCGTAAGGCAAAAAAGGCAATAATAAAATTGCAAAATATGGTATAATGTTCTAAAATATTTACTGAAAATGAGTAAACCAGAGTTTAATCCTGATATGAATGCGTATAACACCCTTCTTCGTCAAGAAGAGGATGTGAAAACACGCCTTATCCAGCGCGTTACATTAGACTATATGGAGGCGCGACGGCTGGACTCCCCAGAAAAACCTTATTTACAAGGCATGGAGGTGGAGGTGCCTGTTCCTGCTATTGCCTACAGAAAGGATTCTAAAAGGACTTTTTTGAGTACAGATAGCGGCATTGATCGTGACCGACTTTACGTCTATGTGCCGGCAGAAGAAGAGTCTTCAGAGGGAGAGCCTGACAGATGGTTTACTAAAGCATGGGTAAAAGTAATTGACCATGGTGGTGTTGAATCAATGTTCCAGATTGATGAGAGCGGCTTCAGTGTCTATGAAACTCCTAGTGACCAGGTTGAGCGGGAAGTTGAAGAGATAATGCAGGAGGCTGATATTCCTGAAGCAGAAGTTTCCGTCCTAGAAGTTGAACTCGAAACTTTAGTTAATAATGCGCTTGCCGAACAAATGCGTCAAAAACGGGCATCAATCCGTAAAATGAGAGAAATCACTGACAGTCTGAAGCGTGATTTCGAACTTGTTCCCTTTGACTCATAATACGTTTTTAAGTTATGCAGGCAGGGTCTTGACCCCGAATTAGCACTCACGTATGATGAGTGCTGATGCTACTATGCTCAACATGGCGAGCTATGAAGCACCGAGATGCATTGATGACAGCTTGCGAGAGTCATCAATGGATGACAAGCATTTAAATAAAAAAGTTGGAGGTTTTATGAGTGTACCTATTAATCCGCTCCGTGACTACGTAGTGTGCGTACGCGAGGAGAAGAAAGAGCTAAAAACCAAGAGCGGCCTGCTGATTGCCCCAACGGTATCTGATGAGGATACTACCCTGAAGGTGGTTGCTGTCGGCAAGGATGTTCAGCAGCTCAAGGTGGGCGACCGAGTTATTGCCAAAAATTATGCTCAGACTGAGGCCAAGCTTGAGTTCGGAGGCGAACAGTATCAGCTGATCAAAGAAGAAGACGTGCTTGCCACCGTCAAATAATTTTGAGCTTTAGCTTTCATTTTTTAACGTACATTAATCACAGCAATTATTTTGAGCCAAGGGTAATCTGGCTTTGAGACAAGGTGCTATTTCGGAAACGTATAGTCGTATACGGCGAGAAACATCCTTAGGTTGAAACAAATAACACTCTCAAGATAATTGCGCGCAAGAAGGAGTTAGTATGAGTAAAAAGGTATTTTATGAAGAAGACGCCCGCCGCAGAGTGCTGGAAGGTGCGAAAATTCTCTATGACGCAGTTAAGACGACCATGGGTCCAAAGGGGCGCAACGTAGTTATCAGCAAGGGCTACGGCGGCCCAACCGTTACTCACGACGGCGTAACAGTGGCAAAGGGCGTCGAAATCGCTGATGTAGACGACAAAACCCTCGGTTATAAAGTCGGCGCAGAGCTTATCAAGCAGGCTGCTAATAAAATGAACGATGTCGCTGGTGATGGTACTACAACTGTTACCGTGCTTACTTATCATATTCTGAACGAGGCCAACAAGCTGATTGCTGCCGGGCACAATCCGATGCAGCTTAGGAAGGGGCTCGAAGCTGCTGCTAGGGACGTCATTGATGCACTTGATAAGATCAAGGAAGATGTTGCCGGCAACTCTAAGCGTGTAGCAGAGGTCGCAACTATCTCTGCCGGTGATAGTGAAATTGGCCAGCTGATCGCTGACGTCATCGAAAAAGTTGGCAAGGACGGCGTCGTCACCGTCGAGGAAGGCCAGGGCCTGGCGCTAGAAAGCGAAGTGGTCGAGGGCTTTACCTTTGATCGCGGTTTTCTGAGCCCATATATGGTAACTGATACTGCACGGATGGAGGCGGTACTGGAAAAGCCGCATATCATCGTGACTGACAAAAAAATCAGCTCACTCCAGGAATTTCTACCGGTGCTTGAGAAAATCGCTCAGACGGGCAAAAAGGATATAGTCATCATCGCCGAGGATATCGAAGGCGACGCACTGGCCACATTGGTGCTCAACAAGCTCAAGGGCGTACTGAATGTTGTCGCAATCAAAGCTCCGTCATTTGGCGATCGCCGCAAGGATATTCTGCAGGATATTGCCATCCTGACAGGCGGCACCTATATCGATAGTGAGCAGTTGTTTGATACGGTAGAGATGGGTGATATTGGTACTGCACGTAAAGTGATTGTCACCAAAGACGAGACAACTATCATCGAAGGATCTGGTACCGTAGCTGAGCTTACTAATCGTATTGAGCAAATCAGCACCCAGATTGAAAACGCCAGCAGCGAATATGACCGTGAGAACCTTGAAAAGCGTCGTGCGGCACTCAATGGCAAGGTGGCTGTTATCAAGGTGGGCGGTGCAACCGAAACTGAAATTGAAGAAAAGAAATATCGGGTAGATGATGCGGTGGCGGCAGTGAAAGCTGCGCTGGACGAAGGTATCGTGCCTGGCGGCGGGGTCACGCTCATTAACGTGGCTGGCGCTATTTCAACAAACGCCAAAGAAGATCCAACCGTTGCCGCCGGAAAATCAATCCTGGCCAATGCACTGGAGCAGCCATTTAGGATTCTGATGTCCAACGCAGGACTGAATGCCGATGAGTGGCTTCCGCAGGTACGAAAGGGCAAGGCTGGCCAAGGCGTTAATGTTAATGACCCAAGCAAGCTGGTTGACCTGAGGACTGCAGGCGTGGTTGATCCGGCTCGCGTAACCAAAGAGGCTGTCCAGAATGCTGCATCTATTGCGGGCACCGCTATCACCATGGGCGCACTAGTAGTAGACGTGCCAAGTCCGCCAGCTGGCGGAGCCGCCGCTCCTGACATGAGCGGTATGGGTGGCATGATGGGCATGTAAAGCTTGCTTGAGAGGGGGGCACCCCCTCTCAACGCGCGGGCGCAGGCGGAGCCTGACGCTCCGGCTGCTCACCCCCAGCCAAAAAATACACCCATCTAGGCAGGGGTTAGGGCTGCTCTTCCCGAAACGAAGACACTACGCCGGGCACGGAATAAATCCGTGCATCGGGCTGCTCAAGCCCAGAAGACATAATTAGGGGCACAGGCAAAGCCTGAGACTCTGACTGTTCTTTGTTAACCCCTGGACAACCAGGGGTTATTTTTTCAGGTGAGAATATTGCGAGTATTGCCAAAATATAGTACAATCACTCTAAACAGGAGTTGAGGAGCAAATGGCATTATTTAATCGCAAGAAAAAGGGTTCTGTACTACCAGAAGTCGATAAATACTATGATGGCGAGCGTCGTGACCGCTCGGGGCTTGCATGGCTGCTTGCGCTTATCTCGGTGATTGTGGTTACTCTGCTTGTTGTCGGCCTGTTTTTGGGCGGACGCTGGGCCTATCGGGCTTTGACTGATAGCGAAGATGATATTGCAATGGTGCAAAACGGTGACGAAGAAATCATCCCTAGTTTTGATGGGGTGAATCCTTCATCCGAAGGCGATGAAGCTCCGGCTCCACCCGACCAGGACAATGATGATGAAGTACCTGCCGAAGAAGAGGGAAGAGTAGACGCGCCAGCTCGTACCGACACGCCGAGTGTTCCTGCGGCTGGCGATGACCCGCTGCCCAAGACCGGGCCCGCGGGGATTGCCGGAGTGTTTATCGGTGTATCATCTTCTGCCGGTGCTGCTCACTACGTTATCAATCGCAAACGCAAACAGTAGATAGTAGAAAGTTTAAAGTTGAAAAGAAAACGAGCCTCCTTAGAGGCTCGTTCAACTTTATGAACTTTAGAAACTTTATAACTTTTAACTCTTTTGGGAGAAGTAGTTTATCTCGTTGACGATATCAAGAAGGGCCTGGGCTCGCGTCTTTTCGTCGGTTATTTCCTGAGCGGCTTCGTAGGCTGTTTTCACTAGTGAGTGGTCATCGGTTGCCTGAAGCATCATCATGGCGGTGTGGAATTTTTCTTCTGGTGATTGATCGAGGTGTTGGACAAGAGGTGATAATTCTTTGAGTGCTTTCTCACGAATTTCGTTCAGATGATCAGGGGCCGACACGGAAACAGGGGTTAGTGTGGGCTCCTGGGCGCTGCTGCTGGCCGGCTTTACAGGAGCTGGATCTTCTGATGCTGCTTCTGGCTGAGGGGGAGATTCCCAGTTGTCCTGGGCCGGTGAATCATCTTGCTGTGGAGTGGAGTCTTCAGTAATCCCAGAGGCTGCAGGCTGGACTGGCTGCTGATCAATCACATCATCGTGCTGGTGCGGGCCTTGAGTTTCCCAGGTGTTTTGCGGAACGGACGGCTCCGCCATAATATAATCACCGGCGTCGTTCATGCTAGGGTCATCAGGAGTTAGCGCCTCATTACTAGGTGGGTTAGGAGCTGGTGCAGGATCTTGGTGAGTTGGTATAACCCCGTCAATGGACCCAGCGGGGGGCGTCGGTGTAGCTGAGGGCTCTACAGCTGCCTCTACAGGCTGGTCCTGATAAGCGAAGTCGTCTTGTTGTTTTTTACCGAATATTCCCACCACCGCTATCCTTGTTTCGATTATTCTTTGTTATCAATATAGCATAAACGGCTTAGTAACTAGAAGCTAGGAATTTGAAAATAGAAATAAAAATTCAAAGTGCTTATACTAACTACTAGCTACTATTTGCTAGTTACTAAAAACCGGAGGTTTTTGTGCTCGATGATCTAAAGTACATTCACGAAAAAGATGCCCAAGACGCCTTGGGTATTGCCGAAAAACAATGGCAGCAGCTGCAGCATTTTTTTGATATTCCAGAACTCAATTATATAGTCGATAGCGTTGTAGTGGGCGGTATGGGCGGCTCTGCGCTTGCAGCTTTGATTAGTCAGAGCTGGCCAAGCTACAAGCTGCCTTTTGAGATTATGCGTGATTATGAGATACCAGCCTATGTATCGAGTAAGACATTGTTTATCGCTTCAAGCTACTCGGGCAATACCGAGGAGACGGTTGAAGCAATCGGCAAGGCCAAGCAGCAGGGTGCACAAATTGTAGTCATATCAGCGGGCGGTAAACTCGAGGAGATTGCGCGTTTGGAGGGGTATCCCCATGCGGCAATCCCGCCAGGTATGCAGCCGCGGTTTGCGTCACTGTACAACTTTAAAGCCATTATTACTATTTTGGAGCGGGCAGGTCTGGTGAACGAAAACGACGCCAGCGCAACGGTTTATGAAGCTGGCGGGTTTATCCAAGAGTCGGTGAAAGCCTGGCGTGCAGATATAAAAACAGACCAGAATGAAGCCAAGCAGCTTGCGCTAGAGCTATCCGGTGCGACCCCTGTGATTTATGCGGGGCCAAAGCTGTTTCCTGCCGCTTACAAATGGAAAATCAGCTTTAATGAAAACGCCAAAAATGTCGCCTGGTGCAATCAGTTTCCGGAGTTCAATCACAATGAATTCCTGGGCTGGACCTCGCACCCCATCGATAAGCCTTATAAGATTATCCAGCTGACAAGCAATCTAGAGCACGAGCGAACCCAGAAGCGATTCGAGGTGACCAACAAGCTCCTCAGTGGTCGTTGGCCGCAGCCACACGTCGTGGAGGCAAAGGGCGACACACTGCTTGAGCAGCTGCTCTATCTGATTGCGCTGGGTGATTTTGTGTCTATTTACCTGGCGCTTTTAAATGGGCTCAACCCAACCCCAGTGGACTTAATCGAAAAGTTCAAAACCGAGCTTAGTAGTTAAATTTCATGTTCCTTATCTAAGGAACATGCCTTTTACTCGTAGCGCAAGGATTCGATCGGGTCCTTGCTGGCGGCTTTGACAGCTGGGGCGGTGCCAAACACAATGCCAACAGCTGCCGAGACGCCCACCGCCAGCAGTACGATCTGCCACGTGACCGCTGGCTCTAAATCAGACAGGAGCCGGACGACGATCGTACCAGCCATAGCTGCACCGATACCAATTATCCCGCCAGCCATACTAAGCACAGCGGCTTCGGTGAGAAACTGGCTGTAAATCTGGCGGTTGGTTGCGCCCAAGGATTTGCGTACGCCGATTTCGCGGGTACGCTCGGTGACGCTGACAAACATAATGTTCATAATACCGATGCCGCCCACGAGTAGAGAGATGGCCGCAATGCCGGCGATAAATGATGAGGCTAGTGACACGCCGAGTCGAGCGACCTGATCGGTCTCGCTAGCCAGCAGGACGGTAAAGTCCTCTTGCTGGCCGTGATTCACAAGCAGCTGCCTGTGTGCGGCAGCAGCAGCGTCTTTGGTGCTGACTCCTTCTTTTGGCAGGAGTAATATCTGGTAAATGGAGGGGGTGCCATCTACGAGGTCTTTAGCAGTCTCATACGATAAAAAGACAGCTTTGTTTAGATCAGTCACCGCGCTGAGCGGATTGGTTTTGAATTCGTTAAAAATACCGCCTACTACAAAATCCTGCCCGCGGATAGTCAGCAGCTTGCCGAGCGGGACGTTTTCACCAAATAACTCTTCAGCAACGCGCGGGCCAATCACCACAGAGTTGCGGCTGGAGTTTTCATCGCTAAAGAATCCGCCGTAGGCGAGTTCTTGGTTGAGAGCGGCTGGCAAGTTGCTCGTGGTAGCAACTAGAGTAGCTTCAGGATACGATTCCTGGTCAAAATTAGAAGGCAGCCCGGAAATAGTGCTGAGAGGTACGACCACCTCGAGCTCGGCAAGCTCGGCAAGCGTTTGGTAGTCTGTCTCCGTCAGGGTATTGCTGCCAAGTGCGGCAAGGTAGTTAACCCCGGTGATGGTGCCGCTTTTATCCCGAGTCGCAATTGCACCTGACTGGACGGTGATGAGGCGGTCGTTGGCGGCCTGGTTGCTGTCAACAATCTGGCGGCGAATGCCTTCACCGAGTGCAACGGTCAAAATAACAGATGACACTCCGATAATAATACCTACCATCGTGAGCAGGCTGCGAGTCTTGTTGCTGCGGATGGACGACAACGCCATGCGCGTGTGGTCGCCAAATAGGAGGGTAGGCATTATTTCGCCCCTTTCTTTTTACGGCCGCGGGTGGATTTTTTGGCAGTTTTTGCTTTTTTGGAATCTTTGACCAGAGGTTTTCGAATGGGCACTGGCTTTGCCGGGACTTCATGCAGAAAGGCTGATATGCTCTCGAGCTGCTCGTCTTCATCTGTTTTTGGCAGGGCATCGCCGCCGCTGCGGGCTCGGGCTGGTATTTCGCCGATTTTGGTCTTTTCATCATGCACAATCGAGCCATCGAGCATGTAAAGTACCCGAGTAGCATAACGAGTAAGCTCTGGATTATGAGTGACCATCAAGATAGTGCTGCCGGTGGCATGCAGTTCTGCCAGCAGTTCCATCACGACCCGTGAAGAGTGACTGTCAAGGTTACCGGTAGGTTCGTCAGCAATGATGAGGCTGGGGTTGTTGACGAGGGCGCGGGCAATAGCTACGCGCTGAGCCTGGCCTCCTGAAAGAGCCTTTGGATAAAAATATTCGCGGTCCTGCAGACCCACGCGCTCGAGTGCGGCCGAGGCTTGCTTGAGTCGCTTGGTTTGCCCCATGCCTTTGTAGGCGAGAGGCAGAGCAGTGTTTTCGAGAGCAGTCAGCCGCGGCAGCAGATTGAAAGATTGAAATATAAAGCCAATATGATCGCGCCGGGCCCGGGCCAGGCGATTTGGCCGCAGTCGCGATACAATCCGGCCATTGAGCTGGTAAGTGCCGTGAGTGGGCCGATCCAGCAGGCCAATGACATTGAGCAGGCTTGATTTTCCTGAGCCGCTAGGACCCATAATCGCCACAAATTCGCCCTTTTCGACTTCTAGGCTGACTTCATCCAATGCCACGGTCGTAGCATTGCCAAATCCATAAATCTTAGAGACTTCGTTGAGTTCGATTACTGCAGCCATATTAGTATGTAGTGTACCGAAGTAGTATATCTGTCGGCAAGGTGTAAAAAATACACGGGGAGTGCGCACGTATTTTTGCACATGAGTTTGTAGCCACCCCTTGACTCCAGGGGTGTAAAAAGCGACCCTTTCAGCTATAATCGTAATGACTTGGGGTCCCCAGGCAGAGAGGATTCTGACTGGGGCAGAGGAGAAGACTGGCCTTCGGTTGGTAAAATTGCTGAGCAAATTTATTTTGTCAGCAATAGAGCAACCGAAGCCTTACGCTTCGACGAGGAAGGGTGCAGGAGTGGTTGATGCAAGTCAATCCTGTAAACGGATTGACAAAGTAGCGAACTGTTAAAATAAAAAACAGTTCGCGTCACTGGCAGTCCTGGAAAGACTGTGTAGGGGCAACTCTACCGAGGTGAGAAGTGCCAGCGGCACTTCACAAGAGAACTTTTCGGGGTCAAACTTGTTTGACGCATGAAAATTCTGGACCCGCCGAAGGTGGGTCGAATCCCGGATTCGAACCCGGTATACTTAATGATTATGGAGAGGTGCAGGAGTGGTTGAACTGGCAGTCCTGGAAAGACTGTGTAGGGGCAACTCTACCGAGGGTTCGAATCCCTCTCTCTCCGCCATACTAAATATCTCACCTCGGGGGTGGGATATTTAGTATGGTTGAGCGAGTGGGGAGTAAACCCGATTGGCCAACTATGGAGGATTTCGGAACTTATGATTACATCTCAATAAAAAACCGCCAAGGCTTATCCACGGCCTTTGAAATCCCGATACGCGGACTGGTCTTGATATTGGCAACCGCCTTTTGCGGCGGGATGAGCTCAAGACTGGTGTCAGCAATAAATTGGCCTGAATAACTTGGCGGTACGGCCAGGGCCTGGGTAATTGTGGCCGGGCCCGGGGTCAGTCTCTTAAAAACATTTGTCCGGCGGTTATTTTCCATCAAATCAATGCCGCGGGTAGGGTATAGTGAGCGGAGCAGTACTCCCTGGCCGCTGCCGGCAGGGCCGGTGACGATATTCAGGCACCAGTGCATGCCGTAGGTGAAATACACATATAGATGCCCGGCGGATTTAAACATCGGCGCGGTGCGTTTGGTCTCGCCGCGAAAGCTGTGCGATGCTTCGTCGTCCTGGTGATAGGCTTCAGTCTCGATTATAATCCCGCCAATATCGCCCTCTGGAGTATGGTGCAGCAGCTCCCAGCCCAGCAGTTCGCGGGCGCCTGATAGCGAATCTAGTAATTTTGGCATTTGCATACCTATAGATTAGCAGTAGAGTAAGAATATGCAGAGCAGCCATAAAACAGTCGAGGACTACATTGCGTCGCTCCCAAGCGACCAGCAGGAGACTGTTTCCCGCTTGCGTTCGCTTATCCTAGAAAGCCTGCCGGGCGGTTACGTAGAAACCATGAACTGGGGCATGATCAGCTATGAAATCCCGCTTCACATCTATCCGGATACTTATAACAGCCGACCCCTTAGCTATGCGGCGTTGGCCAGGCAGAAGAATTATTATTCGCTATATCTGACCGGGCTGTATGCGCGTCCGGGCGGGGAAGAAGCTTTCAGGGGTGCCTGGGAAAAATCCGGCAAAACACTCGACATGGGCAAAAGCTGCATTAGGTTCAAGCGTCTCGAGGATCTTAACTTGGATCTGATAGCAGAAGCTATAGCCTCGGTAAGTCCAGATGAATATATCAAGTCTTACGAACAGGCTAGGGCGTCACGATGATAAAATCTGCCCAGGATGTTAAAAGCTTGGGCACTATCTTAGGTGTATGGGCGCATCCTGATGATGAGATTTTCAGCATGGCTGGCATTATGGCGGCAGCTGTAAGAAACGGCCAACAGGTGATTTGCATAACGGCCACGCGGGGCGAAGCAGGGGTCCAGGACGAGTCCCGCTGGCCAGCTAGCGAACTGGCAGCTATCCGCAGCCGTGAGCTTGATAGGGCCTACGATATCCTAGGGGTTACCGAGCACCATTGGCTGGACTATGCCGACGGCGGCTGTGACCAGGTAGATGAGTCAGAGGCAGCCGCAAAAATTGCCGAGTTTATAGAGCGCTATCAGCCGGACAGCATACTGACTTTTGATGAAACCGGCATGACAGGGCATCCGGATCATAAATGCATGCACCATTGGGCACTGCTGGCCCATAAAAAAACCGCCTCCCAGGCCGTTGTGTACACCACTGCGCTGACAAGCGGCCAATATGAAGCTTATAAGAAAGCCGGCGCCCAAAAAGACGTATTTTTCAACATCGACAACCCTCCGGTGTGCAGCGCCGGCGATTGCCAGTGTTGCCTGGAGCTTACTGATGAGCTTTACCGGCTGAAGCTTGAGGCGCTAAGGGCCATGCCGTCGCAGACGGAGTCGCTGCTCGGCCGGTTTGGGGCGCATCTACGGCCCGCCCTTAGCATCGAAGCTTTTAAAAAAGTTTAGAGGGCTTTTAATACTTTAGTAATCTCTTCTGCGGCAGCGTCGCTAATAATCGAGCCGTCGAGTTCGATTTCTTTTTTGAAGCGTAAGTTGCCCTCGGGTTGAATAAGCTCAACGCCTAGGTTTTCGAATACGCCGTGCAAATGGTTGATTGAACGGGCTCCGCCAACCCAGCCGTAGCCAATAAAGGCAATTTTTTTGCCCTGCCACTCCTTAAATAGCCAGTCGATGGCGTTTTTTAGTACGGCTGGGATGCTGTGGTTGTATTCGGGGCTCAGGATAAGCACGGTGTCGGCCTCAGTCACCATTTGGCTAAAACGCTTGGCGCCCGGGTGAGTAATTTCATAATTTTCATCTGAAGGTATGAGTTCTGAATCAAAAAATGGCAAATCCAGCTCCTTAACATCAGCAACTGTTGCCTGGATTTCAGGATAATTTTTTAGCTCGGCCTGCACGTGGCCTAGGATTTTATCTGCAACGCGGCCTTTTCGCACGCTGCCCATAACAATAAGAACTTTCGTCATACGATAGTTTTCCCTCTGTTTAAATTACTTATAGTTTCTTCGGATCAATACCGGCCCGGGCGAGCAGTTCAGAGTTGAGTTCGTAGATTTTCTCGGTTCCGCTTTTTCGCTCGAGCAGCACCCCCGCGTCGACCAGCTTGCCAAAATGATGGCTCATTGCTGGTTGTGACAGGGAAGACACGGCGCTGACTTCCGAACAGCTTTTGGTATCGTTATGGTCGCGTACCAGGGCACGCACGATATCTAGCCGGGTTTTGTCGGCCAGTGCCTTTAGAATGGTAATAGTATTTACTGCAGCCATACTACACATTATATATTAATCTAAATATTTAAATATGTAAATAT
>CAZXJN010000013.1:0-24999 GCA_964641015.1 uncultured Candidatus Saccharibacteria bacterium
TTGGCTGGGGATGAGGGATTCGAACCCCCGATCACGGGACCAGAACCCGCTGCCTTACCACTTGGCCAATCCCCAATAATAACTTTGATTTTAACATGCAAGGGGCTCGAATTGGACTCGACTCACCTTCGGCGAGCTCCGAACTTCACTGTTGCTAACCATCTGGCAACGAAAGATTCGTTTCCGACATACCGCTGGTATGCCTCACCGTTGCCTTGCTGCTAGCAGAGCCTCTAATAAACCACAAAGCATATGACTTACAGGGACATATTCTAACAGATTGAGTGCTATAAATCTAGCCGATGCCTAGCTAGCGAGCAGAGTATTTTTGCAGTCGATATCTCCAGAGAACATATGTGCCAAACATAATGCTCGCAGCAGCCACTATTGCAGCTGCAATACGGATAGCCCGCGCACTACCACCTGTCGGTGCAAGTACAGTCTGCTCGGTGCTGGCAACGCCAAACTCATATGCGCCAACATCACATGTGCCCAGTAGTGGACGACTTACGTCACGCGCATCAACTGATGGGCAGTCAGTATTGGTGCCTGCATTAATTGCCGGGCTCCCGCTGAGGAGTGCAAGAGTTGGAATATTTCCAGCCTGGCCTTGGTAGCCAATCGCTCCACTTCCTCCATTATCAGCAAGCGCCTCGTCTATCATGAGGGTATCATGCACTACAAAACTAGCACCACAGCTATCATCAGACGACATATTATTGGTAGATGCTGGATTAAAAGGAGTAGCTAGGCTACACTGATCGCCTGCATTTTCAGCAAACAATACATTAACGAGCAGTGGTGTGTGCTCGTTATCACCAAACAGCCCTGCCCCATCAGGTGCGGTATTGCGAGCAATAGTACTATTGCGATAGGTCATGGGCACAGGATTGTCTGCACTCACATTGTATGCGATCCCGCCACCAGCAATATCAGCCGTATTACCATAGATGATTGTGTTCACCATATCTACTGAAGCATTGCTTTGATTATATATACCGCCGCCATGCTCTGCGGCATGGTTGCCAGAAATGGTCACCCGATCTAAAACCACATGCCCGCACAGGTTGTATATACCGCCTCCACGAGACTGGGTTGAATTATCAAGAATATGTGAGTTTGTCACATACATCGTAGTAGCTCCAGGCTGGCACTCATTATTATAAAGCCCAGAGCCAGCATTGCCGCGAACAATAGCATTTTCAATGTAAAGTCGATGCTGTTCGGTTGAATCATTCTCGTGGTAAATACCAATGCCATCGCCCTCCTCCACCGTGATATTGCGTAAAACCGTTTCACCAACATTCCCAGAACTCGACCATCCTTCAGAAAATATTCCATCGTTTGGACTATTTTGAATCAGTGCATTCTCTACAACCAGCCTGCCCGTTCCCGCACGGGTGTACATGCTGGCCTCGCTCAAAGCAATATCACGCGCCTCAACAGTCATGTTGGCGCTTACTGCAGCCAAAACCAACGCACCCCCGGTCATGCTGACGGACTGAACTGTGCCCTGACCACCCCTCACCATTATCTCTGCATTGTCACTACCTCGTATGTCTTCGATAAAAAAATCTGTGCCATCAAAGTGCACCAACCCATAGCCCTCTGCAGTAACCCTGTGCGAGACTGTGCCGCTCCCCCCAATAGTAAGCTTAGCGTCGCCGATCACTGAAACATCCTGGACGGTGTAATCAGAACCACTCGCATTGATAGTAATATCAGAGAATGTCAAATCACGAAGATAAGCACCCGACGTCAAATCTTCTATACTGATATATGACTCTTCCTGGCTGTGAATGGTTGTGCTTTCTTCTGATAATCCTTGCAACGATGTATTGTCGCTGAGCGTTATATCTGTGTAGTCGTCAAGTATATAAGTTCCGCTGCCAAGCTGTATGACGTCATCGCCGCTGCCTGCGGGGCAGCCGCCATAGGCACTATCAGTGTTAGCCGCAATTATAGCTTCACGCAAAGAACAGCCTGCACCTGCCGCAGGATGACTATCCTCATCAGCTGTAATAGTAACGGTAATAGCCGCTGCATCTGTCGGCTGCACGGAGAAAATCGGTGCACTCAACCCTATGACAAACACAGCAACAAACGCCAAACGAACTATCCCAAACCGCTCCCTCTTCATAGGCCATATCTTACCCTGAAACATAAGGGGTTTACAAGCCCGTTGCAGCATGAGAAAATAGAACAAACTATTTAAACAAAAAATCAAAATGCCAAAAACTGGAGTATACCGTTACGGTTACCGTATAAAAAGACCAAAGAGACTTTTGCTCGCGGTGGCCTTTGTGCTGACAAGCGTCTCTTCTTATACTTTGTACGCCACCAATCCACCTGCCTACTCCGGTGTAAGCGCTCAGGAAGTATCCGCATCTGCCGCCACAATGAGTCAAGAAACCCTCGCTGCATCAACTGTCTACCTGCCAAAGCTGCAGATATCATTTCCATATGCTGCCGGGAATGCCTCAGCGCTCAATGCGGGGGCTTGGCATCGACACCCAGAACGTGGCAGCGTTGGTGAGGGTAATTTTATCCTAGCTGCTCACCGCTACCGCAGCGGTATAAGCCCATCGCGCACCTCGCAGCACTCACCCTTGTACCATATTGATAAATTGGTGCCTGGTGACTATATACATGTTACCGATGAGTCATCTCAGGTCTTTACCTACCAGATAGCTGAAAACTTTGAGGCTGACCCAGATGATATACAGATAGAAAGTTATTTACCTTCTGGCCAGCACCGGCTTACCCTGTACAGCTGCACGCTAGAGGGCGTTCACGATGGCCGAGCCGTCGTAATTGCTCAGCTCACCCAGCAGGTATTCCCATCTTTATAAAATCACTGATAAATTAATAATCTAGGACTATCAGTCTGTTGCTAATCTGCAGCTCGCGAGCTACCGGATCAAGCACGTCAAACACAACCTCCACTTCATCCTTCAGAAGCGGCTTTGCCATTGCAAAATTAATGGGGGTGATGTGCTCTTTGTCTTTCGCAGCCTGCTTGTCAAAAAAAGCCGAGAAAATCCTTTGATTAGATGATAGCGCTCCCACTATCCTGTCGTGTCCCATCGCAGAAAGGTGTCTCGCCAAACCTTTGTACGCCATTGCGCCTGCCATCCTGTAGGAGACTACTGCTAGAGAGTTGGCAATGCTTACTTCGCTATCCTCTGAGTCAATATTTTCTATGTCTATACCTGACAGCACGGATATGGCCTCGAGTGCTGCGACGCTGACGTTGACATCATCAACATTCCTAGGATCTATTGTTTCGACCGTCCACTTTCCTAACCCGTACCAAGTGCTGGCTGCTACCGCACTTGCAATCTCATCCTGAGGCTTTATACCCTCTTGATCAACCATAAGAGGGTAAATCTTATCTCGCATTATCTCAATCATTTTTTGCGGCATCAGCAGCTCAGGGCCTAGCTGTCCGTTATCTTGTTTTCTAAAAACAACCCGCGGCTCTGAGCTTGATAGCAGATCTTCGTCCACGAAAGTCTCGTCCACCGTTGATCTGATAAGACATTTGCGCATACCATTTGGCTGTAGCGACCTCATGGCTTCGGCCACATTGTCGCCGTACTCGACAATCGAACTCATATAGTTGCTGCACTCGTCATTGATTGATCTGGTAACCAGCTCGAGTTCGTTTACCCCGCCCTCCAATGTAGATAACTCCCGGCGCACGGCAAACCTCAAACTAGCATCAACAAGTACTTTTTCGCTCATTGCTGCTCCTTGCGCCACTTGGCAATTTCGGCATGGTTACCGCTTTTTAAAACTTCCGGCACCTTGAGGCCGCGGAACTCTTCTGGCCGAGTATATTGCGGATATTCCACACTTATATCATCATCCTGGAACGATTCGACATCAGCTGACGTTTCGCCACCTAGCACGCCTGGCAGCAGCCGCACTACGCTATCGGCAATTATAAGCGCAGGCAGCTCACCACCTGTCAGGACATAATTACCAATACAAATCTGCTCATCCACCCAACTAGTCACGCGGTCATCGTAACCTTCGTAGCGTGGACAGACAATAATCAGCCCTTTGCCGCTCGCAGCCAGGCGCTTGGCGTCTGACTGTTTATATAGCCTGCCTCTGGGCGTGGGCAGAATGACTATAGCTTCTGGGTCATGTTCTTTAGCGTGCTCGATTGCCGCCACAAGTGGCTCGGGCTTGAGCAGCATACCGTCACCGCCACCATAAGGAATGCCATCAACTGTCCTTCGCGGACCTAGTCCGAACTGCCGTAAATCAATCAGACTATACTCGACAGCGCCCTGCTCCTCCGCCTTCCACAGCATACTGGCACCAAGGTATGGGCTTACAGCTTCTGGGAAAAGAGTAATTATCTGTATTTTCATAAGTTGTTAATTATTATACTATTTTTATGATTTTTATGCTACATTATGTCTTCTTGCTCTAGTATCTGAACTTTTTCAGTAATCATCTTATTGAAGGGCTCTTTATTTAAGATAATATTTTTATGTAGATAATGTTTAAAGCTATAATCATCACACTCCGTATCACAGCCAGTAGGAGATACCTTGTACTCGAACAGCTTATTTCTCGTCATCTCCTCCAAAGCTCCAATCATCCCTTCTGGCATATTTTTCATCACTAATAATTCCTGTAGCGTTGGGTAGAACCCTTTTTCTACATAGTGCCTTTCTATGAAATAGGCAACGTCATGAAATAAGACCAAATACTCATGCTCAAGACTATCTGCCGGTATATGTACCTCAGCGACTCGCTCTATCTTGTATCTGATTGCTGATGCACTGTAATTGAAGGCCCTATTAGCATCAGCTACAGTGCAGTAGTATCTATCATCAAAATCAGATGGTGGAGCATACCTAGTGTCCTCTGCTTTAAATCTATAACTATGAGTAAAAGAGGAGATACTGACCGGCACTACACGGCAAGCATTATATGCTATGCCGAATCTCATCGGACGTTCAAAAATACCTCTTTTTATGCCTTCCGGCCGCTCTGCTAATCCTTCCTGTGCAGGGCTAAGCTGAATCGTAAAAGATGAATCTTTACTGCCGGCAAATATCTCCATACTGTACCCTTCGTCAGTCTTGCTGTACGAAAATAAGTGCCTTTCACCAGCCCGAGTGTAATTTTCTAATAGGTCTTTATAGGTGTCATCGTTAGAGCCTTGGTCATTATTAAAACAGTTGGCGAAAAACGTTTCTATATTACGATTTTTATCGTCAAGTATCTCTTGAGATAATTCGTAAGTGTAGCTATCCTCTATTTTACTGGCCATAAATACTAGATTTTTTGTGTTCAGCTTACTATTACTGAATACCGTGCGTAATGCGTCGATACTAGACCGGCACTCTTGGGTAAGTCTAAAACCGTAAGCATCTTCCTCGAATTCTCTGCCGTTTAAAGCCTGCTCTGCGTTATAAGCAAGACCGTCAAAAACCGAAGGATAGCTACTGAGAAGTTGTTTGCCTGTAATTAAATCTGCAAAATCAATGCTGGCAAATTTGGCTGCCTTCATATCTCCTTGGTCATAGGCAATTTTATATCTTCCTTCTATCTCATCACCATACTTAGTAACAAGATAATCCATAAGTGTATTAACTTTTTCAATATTCGGGATCACATCAAACCAAACATCGCCCGTATCATCTATATAGTAAGTACCTTCAATCTCTGGTATTTTGTCATAATTTTCAGGAAACTTAAGTTTAAATTTGCCTGATTTAGACTCTGCTACTTCTGGGATTAAACCAATCGGAGAGCTAATTGAGGTAGAGAACGAGACAGGCTTAGGTTCTATGCCTAACTGATTCTTATCTTTGCTATATATGAACACCCCTGCTGCTAATGCGGCCAATAATACCAAAATTATAGTAATAAAAATTATAATCTTTTTGCTACGCTTTTTCTTAGGCGGCACTACAGTTGACGAGACTGGCTGACCAGTTCCAGACTGGTTAGTCTGTAGCGGATACTGACCTGACTGGAAAGTATCAATAGGAACTGCTGGCATAGTGTTAGAATTTGGCAACAACGCGTTAACTACCTGCGGCCGACCAATACTAGAAGACCCATTAGAGGCTACTGAAGAATCAGGCTGGATAATGTTTGGTGCAATTATTTGTGGATTCTGAGATGTAGGCGCTACATCTGGAGGGCTGGCCTTAGGACCTTCAGCAGCTGGCTGATTACCGATAGGTACGGCTGCTTCTTGGTTTTCTTCTGGATTCATTAATAATAAGCATATCCTTTATGCGAATTAAATGAAAATATTTTTAATTAAATTAAAAGGCGTATTTCACATACGGTGAGGAGCAAAGCCGCAAAAATTTTAACCGAAACCCTAGGTAGACTGTCAATAAGGACTGTGGCTTTTTTCTTGAGTACAGTCTGGCGTGTAGGCCGAGTACGAAATCAGGGCCATATCAATAGGTGGCCGTAAGCACTGTTTGCGAGTGCAGTTTGGAGCTAAGCTCAAGAGCAAAAGTCGAGCTGTATTTATTCACGTATTTTGGATGATTAATCTTGAGGTAAGTTCAGTCAAAATATGAGCATCGGAGCGGAGCTGTATTTAATATACAGTGAGCACCGAAGTCGCAGTAATTTTGATTGAAATTATCCAAGAGTAACATTCAAAATTAGATGTCGAGATCGTCGAGATCCTCTAATTCCTTCCGAGCCTTAGAAATAGCGTCGCTGTTATCGTCACCCTCTTCAATGGCGACCTCGTCATCGGCTTCACTCGTTGCTGGCTCATCAGCTGCGGCACTATCATCAGCGGGTTTGCTTGCCCATCCGTTACCTTCGCTTGACTCACTGCCGCGCGAACCGCCTTCTACACCGTTGTCGACGATTTTTAGATTATAACGAGCATCATTCTTGGTCCCCAGTGCCCGCAACAACGTACGCAAACTCTGTGCAGTTGCACCACGCTTACCTATAACGCGGCCCAGATCCTCTGGGTCAACTGTTAGCTCTAGTAGCACACCTTTTTCATCTATGCGACGCTCGATTTTGACTTCGTCTGGCTTGCTGACAAGGGATTTTACGATATATTCTACGAATTGCTGGTCAATACTGTTCATGTACGGTCTCCTCCGAAGGATTTAGATTTAAAGTAACTCTTCTATTATACAAATCAATAAGCGCGTCTGGCAAGAGACGCGCTTATGTTTACTATCCGACAGTTTTTATTCGGCTGGCTTTTCTTCGGCTTTGGCTTCTTCGGCTGGGGCCTCGGCCTCTGGTGCTGCTTCTCCAGCCGCTGCCTCTTCAGCAGGTGTCTCGACAGCCTCTTCAGCTGCCTCTTCTGCAGGACGTGTGCTGCGGCGCTTGTCAGCATTGCGAACCGCACGCTGCTTAGAGGTGTCGATCTTTACCCACTTTGGCAGCTTGACACCTTCACCTTTGAGCAGCAGCGCAACACGGCTGGTTGGCTGCGCACCGTGATCAAGATAGAACTGTGCCTTTTCTTTATTGACAACTGTTTCTTTAGTGTGGGGGTTGTGGTGCCCCAACGTGGCAACCAGCTTTCCGCTGGTAGGGGTCCGGCGTGAGTCTTGGACGACGACGCGGAATTGGGCGTGGCCCTTGCGGCCCACACGCTGCATACGAATAACGAGCATTTTCTGCTACATCCCTTCAGTTAATTTATTTCAGTTGGTAATTGTACAGGTTTTCACCCCTGTTGTCAACTGATTCTAAATGCTCTTCCAATGAAGAAGCAAAAAACCATCTTCTTGCAACCAAGAAGCAAGTTCCTTCTTTTGTACCGACAAAAGAAGGCAAAAACTCTCGGCCGCAAACCTCCCATGACTCGGCTTGTTGTCAGTAAATACAATACGCTCGGACGACTCCTTCCAGTCGGCCCATGAAGTTTCATATTAGAGTTCATGGGCTTTGGTCCTCGCTGTCTATTGTATTTCTGACCAACATCCGAATCAGGGGAGGTTTTCATGGCCAGTTAAGACCATGGATTCCGCCTGAAGGGGCGGATAGTTTTGTATTAAATGAATTACGTAATTAATTACGTAATTCATGCAAAATAACAGGGGTGTTTTAGAGGCAACATGTAGAAGACAATGTTTCTCCTCCCGAAGCGGCAGCTCTACTGCTGGGAAGACGGTTGGCGGTGCTCAGCGATATCGCTGTCGCTGGCGCCGTAGGCTCCATCGAGGGACCTGCTGAACTTGCTGCGGATCGCCTTCAGCCAACTCGGCAGGAAGTTGAACCCCTTGTAGCCATGCGGTGAAGTCTTGAAGATGAACATCAGAACCCTCCTTGGTCGATGGCATACGCCATGATGAGTATGGACACGGTCATGAGGACCATCCAACTGCATGTCAGCCAGGTGTACTTGCGATCCACCTGTGCTTGCGTGGTTCGTACAGGCCCGTCACGGTTGATGAATACGGTGGCGAATCGTCCAGCCTGCGTAAGCAGCAGGAATAGAACTGCTATGGCGATCCAGTATGGAGCCATTTTCCTCCCCCAGTAGAAACTGCCAATGTGCAGGGAATTTCAAGCCTAAGAAATAGACTATCCCTATCTTCTCATTATACCACACTTTGTCAACTATTGCAAGATCGGTACAGATAGTTATTTACATTTTTGATATTATGACGAGTATGTTTTATTATAAAAATGCTAAGCGCAAGCTTGGCACATTGACATACTGAAGTACTTGCGCAGATGAAGGGGGGTGAAGAAATGCCTCAGCCACGTCCCCAGGGACCGGGCGGACCAGTTCGTCCGTACCCGCAGCCACCTCCGCCACCTCGTCCGAGGTAGATGGAAGCACCAAGGAGGGTTGTCGCTAGAAAAGCAATCTATGTTTTTATTGCAACAGCTTAAAGCGACAACCCTCCTGTGCAATCTAATAAAAAGCAAGTGAACTTCATAGGCTCAGCCAGCACCCGTTAATTACATAACAACTTTTTAATAATTAACAAACGCTGGCTTTTCTTTTACTATTACAACGATGCGTACAGAAAATGACATCAACATCTTCTGGCAGAGACAGATTAATTCACCAATTAGACTGGGGATCTATTTTAAAGCCGGCGGAATTTATCAGAAAAAAGGCAGTGAAGGCATCGCCCATCTGTCTGAGCACTTGCTCTTGTCTAATCCAAAGCTAAAGGAGCTCTCTGATAAATACTTCTTAACTTTTAGTGCTTATACAACGCTAGAGTTCATTTATCTGCACATCACCTTGCCCCATCATCCTCGATTTCTTAACACTATATGGCCGGAGATCATAAATTTTATATATGAAATAGATGTAACTGAGGAATCTATAAGTCTAGAGGTTGCCTCCATAAAGGCCGAGCTCGCTAATTTTGCCACTGACTATCCAAACACAAACCAGGTGTTACTTCACAACTACCTCGCGACTCACAGTTCACAAACGGAGAATATGGGACTTGTAGAAGGTGGCATTAATAATACAAATTGGACCCCTGCCGAAGTAAAGGATTATATTAATAAACACTTAAAGAAGCCTAGCTCTATTGTGTTAGTTGGCGATATTGAAGGTACACGGGTGAATATTGGCCTGCTTGTTAAGCCATTTGAGCGACATCCTAGTGAGCCCCCTCTTGCACTGCGATTAAGAAAAGAATTAGTGGCGCAAAAAACCGTAATCCAAGACATTTACCGAAAAGAATCCCAGGGGTATAGCTGCCTGGGCATTGGCTGGAGCCAGGAATTTAATAACCCTAGATTAAATATTGCAATGTCAGTGTTTTTTGGAGCGCTGGCCAACCCAGCTGGAAGGCTATATAAATCCCTGCGCAAAGAAGGTCTTGTTTACGAGTTCTTGCTTGATCAAGATGTAATTGCAAAGCAAATTAGCATATTTTCCATTCATACGCTTGTACCTGAGCACACGAAGGAGCGCTTCATTAATATCATAGAAGAATACCTTCAAAATACTGATGAAATCCGTAAAGACGTGCAGTGGCAGCTTGATTACTACAAGAAAACCGCTGCTCATATATATGACGGATCGCAGGAAATATTCAATTTTTATAACTATTACCAACGGATAAGTCTCATGGCGGAAGATTATGAGGAAATCATAGGCAATATGACTACCGATGAAGTCCTGCACGCTGCAAGGGATATAAGCATGGATAATTCAGTGCTGCTAGTGTCTTAGCAGAAGCTTAAGCTTTAAACTTCAAAAGCGCCTTCTCTGCCGCAGCTTGCTGAGCTGATTGCTTGGAAGGCCCTGAGCCCTTGCCGCACAGCTTGGTATCGACGTACACGCCGACAGTAAACATTTTCTCATGGTCAGGACCCGTCTCCTCAAGCACCTTGTAGGACGGCGTGTGCCCTGTCTCACTCTGAGCGATTTCCTGCAAGCGGGACTTTGGATCAAGCCACGAGCCAGTCTCTAGAATCTTGGCAAACGTGCTCAAGATAGTGCGATCGATCAGCTCCTTGGCAGCTTCATACCCCTTGTCGAGATAGATAGCACCGACAACTGCCTCAAAGCTGTTGGCCAGTATTTGTGCCCGCGCGCGCTCAGTACCGCGCTTTTCGCCGCGGCTTAGGCGCAAATACGGCTCAAACCCAAGCGCGCTCGCTGCCGCACTGATGCTTTCCGTACGCACCAAGGCACTCCGCCAGTTGGTCAAAATACCCTCTGGCTCTGTATAGTTCAGATATAGGTATTCAGTCACTACCAGTTCGAGCACAGCATCACCCAAGAATTCAAGTCGTTCATTGTGTTCCTTGACAGTGCTGCGGTGTTCGTTCAGGTATGACCGGTGTGTCAACGCAGTGACAAACAGTTCCGGCTGGTCAAAAGTAATATTTAGTCGTTCTTTGGCAAATTCAATGTACTTCTGTAGATCATGCATAAATTGTCTATAAGTTTCCCTTTCGTATTTTGGTGAGCGCAACCAACATCAACTTACCGATGTCCTCGTATTCAATTTTATTTAGCGCATCCTTTGAACCCAACCATTTACAGTCGTTCATCCAGTCCTCCGGCTGCAGCTTGTCGGTGTTGCCAATAGCCCGTACCAGAAAAATCTCGGTTGTCATCAGTACCAGGCTGGTTTGACGGCGATAGCGGAAGTTGATTTTGCCGAGCCAGCTAAGGATCTCCATTTCCTGGAGGCCGGTCTCTTCACGAATCTCACGCTCAGCCGTCTGTTTAGAGTCTTCGCCTTCTTCGATGTGGCCTTTTGGAATCGTCCATCGGTTCTTAGCATCTTGAATCAAGAGAAACTCGATATCCTTACCGTCTTTACTGCGGCGAAATACAATACCGCCAGCGGTGGGCTCACGCACTACCTCAGAGATAGCCGGCCGGCGGCGATGCATGAATGTTTTAAAGCCTTTGATCGGGCTTTTGGGGCGCTTTATCATCTTCTTGACGAATGGCGACCGCTTCTTCTGCTCATCCGAGCTCTTTGGGTCTGGTTCTTTGGTCATAGCAAATGCCTAAAAGGCTAATTAGGGGATTTAGGCTCACTGCCTTCTTTTTGCCGAAGCAGCGACCCTAATACACCGTTGATGAATTTTGAACTGTTGTCACCACCAAATGCTTTTGCAAGCTCAACCGCTTCGTTGATCACAACTTTGGGTGGCACATCCTTCGCGTGCAGCAACTCGTAGGCTCCCATGCGCAGGACCACTCGATCCATACGGGCGATCTGGCTAATCGGCCACTCGGGTGCTAACGGCTGCAGTACATCATCGAGCTCCTGCGCTTTCTTGCCTACACCTTTTACCAGTGTTTCAATAAACGCAATATCATCGATTGTTTCGCGGTACCGATGGACGTTCCGATCCAAAACTTCAACTACGTCAAAGGTAGTATCGCCAGCCTCCTGGCGAAAATCCTGCTCGTAGAGTGTCTGGAGCGCAACGATGCGGCCTAGATGCCGATTTGATGCCATATAATTGTTAACTTTCCGCTTATGGTACCTTGTTTATCCAAGTATACCCTATTACTATTCGGAATTTAAGCTGCTGTTTTTGATTTACCTGACTCGCGTACCGTGGTGTACGCCTTGACAGGCGATGTTGCATTCACTTTGCGAGCGAGCTTGACTACCATATGACTGCGGCGCATGCCCGTCTTGCGGTGAGAGGTCTTTTTCTTGGGTTTACCCATAATTAACCTTAGGAACTCCTTAGTTATTCTTATTAATACTTACCGAATAGTATACGGTAAAATGTCTGATTGTTCAATACCATCTATTGACAAAATAGCTAATATTTGCTATAATACTAGAATGAAGTACGAATTAGCAAAAGAACATCTGCTGTGGCGCATGACTGCTGTTGCTGGGGCTGCCGCACTCGCTCTCACAGGGTGCAATATTGGCTATGGAGAAACAGAAAGGCGCCTGAATGCGATCGAGGAGTGTCTTGATGATCAGTATGATATTGAGGCAAACCTAACCACTCATCCTGAAAACGGACAAATTGTAATTCCACGTAACATCCTGGACGAAACCAATGCTTGCATCCAGGAGCTCAATAAACAATAATCATATTATAATTATGAGCCATATAACTATTCTTGGCCCGCGACCCCGTCTCTATGACTGGGAGGCAGAAAAGGCGTTTGAGACAGAGTATCCAGGTACAACAGAGGCAGCTAGCATTATAGACTTGGACATCGAACGTCGTCAGCGCAGAATGGAGCCGACCAGGGTAAACTCTGCCCTTACGGTCATACGCCATCTTGGTACTGCTGCGCTAAACAACGAAGTTCAGTAGCTTGCCTTTGACGTATATAACTTTTTTGGGCTCACCTGACAGGTGGGCTTTTACTTTTTCGTCTTGTTTAGCGACTTCTACCGCCTGCTCTTCTGTGACGTCTGCCGGCAGTTGCAGCTGGGCGCGCAGCTTGCCGTTAACCTGCACCACCACCGTAATAGTGTCGCTGATCAAATATTTTTGATCGAGCACCGGCCAGTGGTCTTTATTTACGCTGTCTTCGTGGCCTAGATCATGCCAAAGCTCCTCAGCAATATGCGGCGCAAACGGTGCAATCATCATAACCAGGCTTTCTAGCGCAGCTCGCCAATGGCGGCTGGCAAAGCCTTCCTTGGCCTTCAGGTCATAGAGGTCATTGGTGGCCTTCATCATGGCGGCAATCGCCGTATTGTACTTCTGCTCCGTCAGATCGTCGCTGACTTTCAGAATCGCCGGGTGGATTACACGTAGCGGCGCTTCTGAATCATCGCTGCCTTCACCGGACTCAATGAATTCTTGGGTGATATTCCAGACACGGCTTAGGAACCGGTAGGTGCCCGGCACGCCCTGCGGATCCCAGCGGGCCCATAAATCCAGCGGCGCGGCAAACATCAGGTAGGTACGAAGCGCATCTGCCCCGTAGCCTTGCGCGATAATCTCCAGCGGGTCCACGCCGTTGCCCTTTGATTTAGAGAACATCTGGCCGTCCTGGGCGGTGACTTTGCCGTTGAACAAAAATCGCTTGAACGGCTCGGGGTCATTGACCAGCCCAAGCTTGTGCAGGAATCTGGTGACAAAGCGGGCGTAAATCATGTGCGCGGTGGCGTGGTCACCGCCGTTATAGAAATCAATCGGCATCCACCTGTTCACGATATCGGTGTCAAAAATCTTGTCTTCGTTGTGCGGATCGAAATATCTCAACATATACCAGCTGCTGCAGATGTAGGTATCCAGGGTGTCAGTTTCGCGCTCGGCCTTGCCGCCGCAGTTTGGGCAGTCTACTTCAAGCCAATCAGTTGCCCGCGCCAAAGCACTGCGGCCGTCGCCGCTTGGCTGGAAATCCTCCAGCTCAGGCAGCACAACCGGCAACTGGTCATCAGGCACCAGTACTGGACCGCATTCCTTGCAGTTGATAATCGGGATCGGCGCACCCCAGTAACGCTGTCGTGATACACTCCAGTCGCGGATTTTGTACGTGGTTTTCTCTTCAGCCAGGCCTTTTGCAGCTAGATCGGACACGATTTTCTCCCGGGCATCGGATGACTTCATACCGTCGTACACGCCAGAGTTAATCATCACGCCTTCAGCCGTCATATCATCGCCATCAACTTTTACTACCTGAGTGATAGGCAAATCAAACTTCGTGGCGAATTCATGGTCGCGCTCGTCGTGAGCGGGCACAGCCATAATCGCACCTGTACCGTAGCCTGCCAGAACGTAATCAGCAATCCAAATCGGAATCTTCTCATTATTTGCAGGATTCACTGCGTACGCACCAGTAAACACGCCCGTTTTTTCTTTGCTCGCTTGGCGCTCGACTTCTGTCTTGTGGGCGGCTTGTTTTTTATATTGATTAACTGCTTCTTTTTGCGAATCAGTCGTAATACCGTCTACTAGCTCATGTTCAGGAGCAAGCACGAGGAACGTGGCTCCAAACAACGTATCAGGCCGGGTCGTGAAGACGGTAATACTGTCGTTATTTCCATCAATTCCAAATTTAACCTCGGCGCCTTTTGATTTGCCGATCCAGTTCTTTTGAGCGGTTTTAACGACTTCTGACCAATCAAGCGCATCAGTGGCTTCCAGTAGCTCGTCGGCGTAGTCGGTAATTCTGAAAAACCATTGCTTGACTTCCTTTTTCTCGACAAGCGGATCATCAGCGCTGTCATGGCGCCAGCATTTGCCGTCTATGACCTGCTCGTTTGCCAGCACCGTCTGGCACTTGTCGCACCACCACTGCATGCGGGCATCCTGGTAGGCCAGGCCGTTTTTATGCATTTGGGAGAAAATCCACTGGGTCCACTTGTAATATTTTGGCTCGTGGGTAGAAATTTCCTTGCTCCAGTCATTGCTCCAGCCCATAGCCTTGTACTGGGTATGATAGTCCGGAATAATCTTGGCCATTGAAGCCTGCGGTGATACGCCAGACTTGATAGCGTAGTTTTCTGCCGGTAAGCCAAAAGCGTCCCAGCCAACCGGATGATAGCTCTCAAAGCCCTGCTGGCGCATGAAGCGCGCCATGACGTCGCTAATCGTGTAGTTCATGGCATGTCCAATATGAATACCGGCACCGCTTGGGTAGTTAAACATGCTCATGCCAATATACTTCGGTTTACTGCTGGTCAGATCAGCCCTGTAGGTCTGCTGATCATCCCAAAATTTCTGCCACCGCGGCTCAATATCCTTCGGATTGTATCGTTTCATTACAGATTACATCTTATCATATCTGTTAAATGTTGGTGTGTGAAAGTGAATAGCCAAATCGTATGTCATCTCTGCTAAACTAAGGTCATGAATGTTCTTGTTCTGGCTGGTGGTGTATCGAATGAACGTGATGTCTCACTTAGATCCGGTGCGGCTGTTGCAGACGCGCTTAAAAAATCTGGCCATGAGGTTTTCTTGGCTGACCCTAAAGACACCCTGGATCTAGCGGAATCCACTAGAGATATTGATGTAGTTTTTATAGCCCTGCACGGTGAGGGCGGCGAAGACGGCACAGTGCAGGCTGAACTTGAGAGTCTTGGCATACCCTACACCGGTAGTAACAGCCAGGCTTCGGCCCTTTGCTTTGACAAAGCTGCCTACAAACAACTGCTACTAGCTAACGATCTGCCTGCCTCGCCAGGTCAAATCGTCTCGGAATCAGACATAGCTTCCGATATATTCCAAAAGCCCTATGTACTTAAACCCATAAAAGGCGGCAGCAGCCTTGACATGCAGATTGTCAGAAACCCTGATAAAGCCAGCCTGCACACCGCTAATGATCTGCTTAAAAAATACCCTTTAATGCTTTTAGAGCAGTTGGTTGAGGGCGTGGAAATAACTGTTGGAGTCCTGGACGACGAAGCTTTGCCAGTGACCGAAATCATACCGCCCAAAGGCGCTGAATTTGATTATGAGAATAAGTATAATGGAGCCACTGAGGAAATCTGTCCGCCATTGCACGTCAGTGAATCCAAGCAGCGCGAAGCAAAACTGCTGGCTGAATCAATCCATAAGCTGGCCGGCTGCTCTCAAATATCAAGAACCGATATGATAATTGATAAATCCGGGAAAATCCACGTTCTAGAAACCAATACCATACCGGGATTCACAGATCAAAGCCTTTATCCAAAAATGGCTGCCGAGTTCGGTATCAGTATGCCCGAGCTTGTTGACAAGCTGGTCACCACTGCAGTGAAGACACACTAGTGGTCCAGGCTAAATAGTGATCGTTTTCACCGTTTAAAACCTGTTTGTATAGTTTTTGCAAACTTTCAGCCACCGGGCTCTTGCCGTTGCCGATTTTACGCGCATCAATTTCTGTAATTACAGTTAAATTAGCGGATGTACCACAGGCAAACACTTCGTCAGCAACATATAATTCAGTCAGATCAAGTGAACGCTCGCGTACGGTAAGGCCGCTGTCACGGGCCAGCTGCAGAACCGTGCGGCGGGTTATACCCTCTAAAAGATCGTTTGTATTGTCCGGGGTAATCAGCTCATCGTTCCTTACCATAAAGATATTCGCTGCGCTTAGCTCGCACACATGACCTTGCGCATCCAAAAAAATGCAGTCGTCATAGCCGCTGTCGATTGCGTCTTGTTTTGCCAGGACTGAGTTTACATAAGCACCGTTAACCTTGGCGCGTGAAGGAATAGCATAATCAGGTATTCTCCGCCAGACACTGGTTTTCAGCCTTGCGCCGCCAGGCGGCAGTATAGGCGTTGCCTCGTACAGGAATATACTAAGGACTGTTTTCAGCCCGCGCGATTTCGTGCCCGGCACCAGCTCGTTGACATGCACTGTCGCACGGACGAATACGCTCTCGTCAAGCTTGTTCGCTTCGCATAATTCCTCTACTGCGCTTTTGAATTTTGAAAAGTTCCAGTTTTTCTCAAAATCGTCAATGCCAATAATCCTGGCTGATTCAATCAAACGCTGAAAGTGATCCTCTATCCGAAATGCCAACAAATTACCTTGCTTATTTTTAGAAATAGGAAACACTGTATAAACACTTAGCCCGTACAAAACGGCAGAACTTGCAATGCTGAGTTGTGCACGCTCTAATTTAGTGACCTTATCTCCAAAGAACACTTTGTCGTGAATTGTAGCCATAGAGCTATTTTACTTTAAAATTTTCTTGTTTGCGACGTGTCCAGTATTCAGATTGGCGGACAAGCTTGTTTGCGTCCTCTGGGTCAGCGAGGATTTTTTTAACTGCCTCTTCCGCGTACACACCGTTCTGTGAACCCTTAGCAAAAATTACTGCTTCTGGCTGGATTTTTGACTGCAGATATTCGCCGGCTGCATATGGATCGTCAAATCTTTTGACACTGCAGCCGCGTGCCTCTGCCGCAGCCGCCAGATGAGCGTTAGCATCCGGTCCAATCGTTACTACGAGCGCGAGCCTTTCAGGATCACATAAATTCCCAATCTCTGTATGAGCCGCAGCTGACATTGCGCCTAGCTCGTTCATATTACCTAAGATTGCAATTCTCTGTGGCGCTTCCAGCGCATACAGTGTCTCAAGCCCAGCCTTCATTGCCTCCGGACTCGCATTATAAGTGTCGTCGATGATTATACTATTATTAATCCCTCTGAGACGGCGCAGGCGCCCACTGACCGGCAGGATCGCACTAAGTCCAGCAAGAATATCCGTTCGCTTGAGCCCAAGCTCGTTTCCTACAAGTACCGCTGCCAGCACGGAATACAGCTGTATTTCTGATACGACTTCATGCGCAATATGCAGGTATATTTCATCAGATCCGCGCTTGATATCAGCCTCATAGCCGGCCGCTGAATGAAAAATATTTGCCAGGCGATATGTGGCTGACTCGTCTTTTATACCGTAAGAGATTGCGCCTTCTGGCAAGCGCGTTCGATACTCCTCAGCTACAAGATCAGCATTATAGATAACTGTATTCGTATACGACGTCACCGAGAACTCTTCGTCAGCTACGGCGTTCATGTCTGCAAAAAATTCCATATGCTCTGGTGTAATTGCCGTAATAACCGCAATATCTAGGGTGAGATACTGGCTAAATGCTGCGATAGCGCCTGGACGATCTGTGCCAAGCTCAACCACCACCACATCATATGGATACGAGGACCGTATTTGGCGAGCATTGCTGATAAAAATTTTTACCCAAGCAAAGGGATTGAATAAACTCGGCGCCTGGTGGCCAAAAAATATTAGTGGCACCGTAACGATATCATTGTAGTTTCCGTGCTGATACCTCACCCGCAAATTTTTGCTCAAACTCTGGGCAATAGCCAGTTTTGTACTGGTCTTGCCAATACTGCCGACCACTCCAATGACCTTTACTTCATGCTTGCGACGCAGGCGCCTGACCTGTCGTCCAAGCACAGCGACTACGATTCGCTTGAATAGCTGCTTCATTACACTCTAGTATACCGTGTTTGTCCTAGATTTTACCCTCAATGTAGCACGGCTGACACCCGGAAAGCCTCATATAAACCCTTGCTCCTTTATTTATGTGTTTATATCTGTTAAAATTTGCTTTGACCAAATCCGAGAAAGTATCTTTGGATTTGAGAGGAGAAGGCTTGGTTCGGTGCATAAGCATGCTGGTCAAACTTGTTTTGCCAGCGAGCCGTGTACCAAATCATTACACTTCGTCGAGGGGCTATAGCTCAGTTGGCTAGAGCGCTTGTATGGCATACAAGAGGTCCGGGGTTCGAGTCCCCGTAGCTCCACCATTCAAAACGCCCTGCTCGTCAGGGCTTTTTGAATGGTTAGGCACGAGAACCCCGCATAAGGTCCGGGTGAGAACTGCCCGAAGGCAGTTTGCAAGGAAACTTTCTCTTGAAAACTTGTTTTCAAAGATGAAATTTCGGGCTCGCCAAAGGTGAGTCGAGTCCCCGTAGCTCCACCATTTGCTTCGGATATGACAGTCGCCTAGGCGACATGCACTGGAGCTCGAGTCCCCGTAGCTCCACCAAAGTCAAGAAAAGTCCTACTGATAAGCAAATATTTAGTCCATGTTTGGTTTTTTGAGCCGGGTAGAGGGGTTCAGGATTTTCTGGCTGGCATAATTGAGCTCATCGGCTGCAATATTGAGCACCGTATGATCGATAATCTTGGCCTCATACAAAGACTCGGGGCCAAACCGTACACTGAGTCGCTTATATTTATCGTTCCCCTGACGGCGCCAGTTGGCTTCGCCGCGCTCCAGCATTTCAGCGATTCCCTCGACAATAGGCAGGTAGAAATCAACATGATCCAGCCCGACGATATCACGCGAACCTTCGCGGCGTTCGATGACTTTTATAACCTGGATACCGCGGGCCAAAGGTTTTTCAAGCACCACCGTGGCAATCTTGCGCTTGCCGACGCTCACGCTGTGAATCTGCACTGCAAAGTTGTCCAGCACGCTCATTGCCCGACGGTACTCGGCGCGCGACCCCACCTTCCAGCCGACAGCAACCGGACGCATCTTTTCAGCAATACCAAATAGCCCCATACGCGCAACGTATTCGTCCCACTTGTAGAAATATTTTTCTAGGCTTTGACTTAGCGCTTCTTTGGCGACAGGATTAATCAGATCAATCATAGCGGTCTACTACAGTCGTTCCCTCTCTTTATCCATATTGTACCGCAAATAACCAATGTTTAGGATAGTAATTCTAATAGTTTCTTCTCATCAATCACTTCGGTGCCAAGTTTTTGTGCCTTTTTAGCCTTGGCGGCCCCTGCTTTTGCCCCCATTACCAGGTACGTCGTTCCCTTCACAACAGATGACTGAAACGTACCGCCCAGACTCCGGATTTTTTCTGCGGCATGTTCACGCCCCATTGATTCTAGGGTACCGGTGATTACAAAACTTTTGCCGCTCAAAGGCCCGCCTGTATCCTTGGCGTCCTCGGGCCACACGCCCAAGCGTCTAAACTTAGCAAGCAGCGCCTGATTGTCCTCGTCCACAAACCACGCCAGTATTGACTCTGCCACGATTTCACCCACGCCATTGACCGACCTTAGCTCCTGATAAGTAGCGCGTCCGATATTGTCGAGATTTTTGAAAGCTTTGGCTAGGTCAAGCGCAGTCTGAGCTCCGACGTGACGAATACCAAGCCCGTACACAAACCGGTGCAACGGCACCTTGCGCTTGGTTGCAATTGCCTCGACTAATTTTGTGGCTGACAGCTCGGCAAACCGATCCAGCTCGAGCAGCTGATCACTCGTAATTGTATAGATGTCGGCCAGATCTTTCACTAACCCGGAATCAACGAGCGCAATAACATTTTTTTCGCCCAAGCCATCAATATCCAGTGCGCCCTTGCTGGCAAAATGCTGCAGATTTTTCTTGAGAAGCAACGGGCCCGTTGCCCCCTTGACGCGGTACACGGCTTCGCCTTCGGGGCGCTCAAACTCAAGCTCTGGATATTGCCGTTTGAGCTCTTTCCACATTACAAAAGTATTGGCATCCTTTGGCCGCAGTTCTTTGATTACTGATTCTACCTGCGGAATGATATCACCCGCCTTGTATATGACGACCGTATCACCTACACGGATATCTTTGCGTTTGATTTCATCGGCATTATGAAGACTAGCATGCTGGACTGTGGTGCCTGCTACCTGCACCGGGTCAAATACTGCCACCGGTGTAGCTGCACCCGTTCGACCAATGCTAATAACAATATCTTTCACCACAGTTGTCGCTTGCTCTGCCTGATATTTGTAGGCGACTGCCGCCCGCGGCTGCTTGCCTACTACGCCCAGATCACGGTACTGTTGGCGGTCATTCACTTTTATCACAAGTCCGTCGGTCAAAAATGGTAGCTCGTGGCGCTTTGTGTCCCACAGCTCAATAAATGCCCGGACCTCTTCGATGCTGCGGAACACTGCAGCCTCCTGATTGACGACAATTCCGAGATTTTGGAGTGCAGCGTAAGCCTCCTGCCATGTTGACACGTCGCCATCATCACGCAGTACGTCATACGCGCGAAATCGAAGCGGGCGGCTTGCCACAAGCGCCGGATCGAGCTGGCGAATTGTACCAGCGGCAAGATTTCGAGGGTTCGCATAAGGCGGCAAACCCTCAGCTTCACGTTGCTGATTGAGCAATGCAAAATCGGCAGTCTGCATAATAACTTCGCCGCGTACCTCAGTCCGACCTTTTAGGAAATGTTCGTAGCCTTTTGCCTTGCGCAACCTCAAGGGAACGCTCTGAATTGTCTTGATGTTTGCAGTTACGTCTTCACCAATAAAGCTGTCACCGCGAGTAATCGCCTGCGTGTACACTCCGTCCTGATAAATCACTGCGCAAGCCAGTCCGTCCATTTTGAGATCAGCAAAAAATTCATGGGTTCGGCCAGGCAGCAGTTTATCCATCCGCCTAACCCATGCCTCTACATCCTCGCGGCTAAACACATCGTTCAAGCTCAGCATACGCGTACTGTGAGCAGCCTTTTTAAATCCGCCCAGCAGCTCTGATCCTACACGCTGAGTAGGGCTATCAGGTGTAATAAGTTCTGGATGCGCCTCTTCGAGTGACTTCAGCTCGGACATCAAGCCGTCGTATACTGCATCGCTCACGGTGGGGCTGTCAAGCACGTGGTACTGATAGCTATAGGTGTTCAGCAGCGTACGCAGTTCTTCTATCCGCTCGTTTGGCGCAGGCATTTTATAACATCTCCCTGTACAGCATATATACGTAAGTATGCAGGATAAATAGCAGCGATAGCGACACAATCAAAAACAGCACCTCAGCCACCACCGCGGCGTACAGTACCAGCGGGAAGAACACTAGCCCCAGCAGAACTATCAGTATAAAAGGCAGAAACACCAGCTTACGGATAATTAAAAACCGCCGGAATTTTACCAGACTTTTAGCCTTTTTTAGAGCAACCATTGGACGCATATCTGGCAACGCAGCTATATATGTCGCAAATAGCGATGAGCTTATCATAAAAATCGACACTCCGATGAGCACAAAAAGCAGCATGAGCCACGCCACCTGCTCCACCCAGCCAACCGCGATGCCGTTCGCCACCACGATTGAGTACAGAAATGTCCCTACCAGCGCAGGAATAAGCTGCAGCAGCACAACAAGCCATGTCAGTACATAAGGAATAAGCGGCGTCATACTGCTATAGAACACCGTAGAAACTTTAAGTTTCTTGGGCGTCTGGTAGGTCTGCCTGAGCGTCCAGATAATCGCCAGCGACAGAACCACGAACAGCACCGTCTGATACACTGCTGCCGAATCATTTGGCGCACTGCCCGATACCCCCACCAGCGTACCGAACAAAATTGCACCCATTTCTAGCGTGCCGAGCTCACTCCCTGCCGCCTCCTCTAATTGCGCGCGAGTTTCACCCAGCTGAAAATTCGTAGCCAGTCCTTTTACAAACAGCATATATAGTACGCCATACACCGCTAGCAGCAGCAGGAATATTCGTTTATTCAGCCAAAGATGTTTTATGGATCGAGCAAACAGCCGAAAGCTGCCAGCGATTGGCTCGCTATAACGAACCGCCTTTTTCTTGCTTTTGTAATCAAGCCTCCTGACCCTGCCGCTTTCCTGCTGCTTTTTTGTAGGTGCAGACATTGGTGCTTAGGCTTTCACACCCATTTCACGAATTCTGGCCACACGGTCATCAATAGGCGGGTGCGTGCTGAATAGGTTTGCGATGCTTTTGCCTTTGAGTGGATTTGCAAAAAAAAGGTGGGCGGTAGAAGAATTCTGATGACTCTTGAGCGCCGAACCGTGCGCGCCAATCTTTTCTAGCGCACTGGCGAGCCCCTCTGGATATCGTGTTGACATAACTCCCGTCGCATCAGCCAGATACTCACGCTGACGTGATATGGCGAGCTGGATCAGCGTAGCGGCAATCGGCGCCAAAATTGCTCCCGCAATCCCAAGCAGCAAGCCTATTTGTCCGCTATTTCGGTTATTATTGTTGCTAAAGAACGTCATTCTGAGCAAAATATCGGCCAACAGCCCGATTACTGCAACCATCGCAAATGCAATCATGCTCACGCGAATATCATAGTTTTTGATATGCCCCATCTCGTGGGCCATTACACCCTGCAACTCGCTGTCGTTCATTATTTCAAGCAGTCCCGTCGTAGCACACACCGAGGCGTGATTCGGATCACGACCAGTCGCAAACGCGTTTGGTGCTGAATCGTGCATTATGTATACGTCCGGCATTGGCATACCTTCGGTGATAGCAATATTTTCTACGATTCGATATAGCCGAGGGTTGTCACTTTGCTCAATCTTTTGTGCACCGTTTACGGCGAGCGCTATCTTGGAAGCACTGTAGTAGCTAATGAGCGTATAAATTAGTGCGCCAATGAGTACGCCGATGGTAATCGTCGGCACATCGCCGCCCATAATCTGGCTATAAGCCCAGCCTAGCCCTGCTATCACCGCGACAAAAAGCGTCATGATGATGTACGTCTTGCGTTTATTGGCTGCAATCGCGCTATACATTGGTCGCTAACGCTCCAATTTTCAATTTACAATTCCCAATTTTCATTAATGCTCCGACTTCATCATTTAGTCATACCAGTATGTTACGGAAGAGATAGGTTTTTAGAATTTAACGTCAACAGGCTTGTTTACCGCTGCCCGCTCAGACTCTTCGACATCAAAGAATTCACGATCAGCATTAAACCCAAGCATCGATGCAAAAATATTGGTCGGAAACACGCGGCGCTTGGTATTGAAATCACGAGCCACACCGTTATAGAAACGGCGTGAAGCTTGAATCTTATTCTCGGTGTCAACCAGCTCAGCCTGCAGTTCTTTAAAGTTTTCGTTAGCCTTCAGGTCTGGATAGGCTTCTGCTACTGCAAATACGCTTTTCAGCGCACCTTCCAGCATGTTTTCTGCCTGGCCAGTTTCTGCGGGGCCTTGAGCATTCATAATGGCTGTACGAGCCTTAGTGACCTCTTCGAATACGCCTTTTTCATGCTTGGCGTAGCCTTTAACTGTCTCAATAAGATTAGGAATCAAATCGAGACGGCGTTTCATCTGCACTGTAATGTCGCTCCAAGCCTCGTCCGCACGGATATTCAGCCTGATAAGACCGTTATACATCGCGCCAAAGATAATGACGAGCAATAGTACGACTCCACCAATAATCAACCAAATCATAATAGGTTATTTTCCCTTCGTTTATTTGTACTTTTAGTATACCATTTTGGCTTTAAAATTTCCGCTGCTTTTGGACGTTTCTATTATTAGGGAATAAAAAAGGCCCGTATGGGCCAGGATACACATGGTGCGAGAGGTGGGACTTGAACCCACAAGACTTATTCAGTCAACGGATTTTAAGTCCGTCGCGTATACCGATTCCGCCACTCTCGCAAATGTTCAAATACTAGTGGAGGCACCTACGGGATTCGCACCCGTGTACGCGGTTTTGCAGACCGCTGCCTAACTACTCGGCCAAGGCGCCACAACTACTTGTGAAATTATAACTTATAGATGATGTAATCTGAAAATTATGAATTTTTGTTTTTTTGCTTGTAATGGACGAAAATCCCGCCAACAACTACTGTAGTCACGATTGCTCCAAGGCCAGCAGCAACCCGGGCATCTTTATTCCGCCAAGAAAATTCTTTGCCTTGTGTAACCGGCTCTTCGATCAAAACTGTCTGCTGTTCCATAACCGGGCCATGCTCATCACAAAAAGTATAATCCGCTTCTACAGCATCCGGCTGCTGTTTGCTAGGGCGAAGATGGCTAAATACATGCCGCCAGTGCTCACCTTTTTCACGTATTTCAAGCAACTCTTGGCGATGAGGCGAAGGAAAGGCCTTGCTCACCTGCTGAATAATTGGTAATTCTCTCATATTGGAACTTTATTTTAGCACACTACATCTAAAAGCCGTTTGGCCGCAAAAGTTGAGCGGCCAAACCATTATCGAACTGGACAGCAAGTTGCTAGCAACGACCAATAAAAAGACCCCAGCAATGCTGAGGTGTTTTTATTGGTGGCTCCTCCCAGACTCGAACTGGGGACACAAGGCTCTTCAGGCCTCTGCTCTACCAACTGAGCTAAAGAGCCGAAATTATTCA
>CAZXJN010000014.1:0-24648 GCA_964641015.1 uncultured Candidatus Saccharibacteria bacterium
CCGGGGATAACAGGCTTATCGCGCCCAATAGTTCACATAGACGGCGCGGTTTGGCACCTCGATGTCGGCTCATCACATCCTGGGGGTGGAGCAGCTCCCAAGGGTTCGGCTGTTCGCCGATTAAAGTGGTACGTGAGCTGGGTTCAGAACGTCGTGAGACAGTTCGGTTTATATCCGCTGTGGACGCAAGGAAACTTGAGAAGATTTGGTCGTAGTACGAGAGGACCCGACTGAACGCACCTCTGGTGTACCAATTGTTCTACCAAGAGCATTGTTGGGTAGCTAAGTGCGGTATAGATAAGCGCTGAAAGCATATTAAGCGCGAAACTGACTTCAAGATTAGGTTTCCCTATGAGATCCCTGAAAGACTATCAGGTTGATAGGCGCAAGGTGGAAGTGCGGCAACGCATGCAGCCAAAGCGTACTAATAGATCCATCGACTTTTTATGCACTCTTCTCTGCTGTTTCGTTACAGGTAGAGAAGAGTAAAATTGCATTGACTAGTTATTGTTGGTTTTAGCCAACACTTTGTCTTAGATTAGAATCTAAAATAGCACATCTAAAAACACGGCACCCATCAATGGGTACTGAAAAAAGGTAGCAAGAGAACCACGGCCTGATGCTTTTATAGATCAGTTGCGAAGATTCTTTTGTGGCCTTCTTTCGGTGCCCATGGCGTAGGGGAAACACCTGTTCCCATCCCGAACACAGAAGTTAAGCCCTGCAGCGGTTACTATACTTGGCAAATCAAGGCCTGGGAAAATAGCACGGTGCCGAATTATAAAAGAGGTCTCCTTATCGGGGGCCTCTTTTCTATTATGGGGCCCGTGTTCGCAGCTCTCATGTCGAGCAAGGGGTTATTTTTTGAGGGGAGTGGTGAAGAAGTGGTCTTCGGCGGTTAACTCTTCGTCGTCTACCTCTGTAACAATTCTCCTCCAGAATATTATTCTTCCTGTCTCGACAGGGTAGTAGCGGTGGATACCAGCAATGACTATCTCTGTAGTGATCTCTTCGAGATTAATTGTCTTTGGCGTGATGACTTCTTCACCCTCTCCTGAGGTGTTAATGAATTCCACTACCACTACATCAGAAGTAATAACCACAATCTCGCCTTGGCTGTGCAGATAATCATTGGCTCTAAACTCCATAATTATGATTGTATCCAAATCTGCGCCAAAAGGATATATTGTTGGGCACGGCCAAAGCCCTACTTTTCGTGGCGTGCCACTCGTTATAGCATACTTCGTCCTGTGGGTACAATGCAGGCATAATAGGGGGGTGCTTATGATAAGGAAAGAGACAGTAAAAGTCGATAGCAGCCCTAGGATTTATGCTGTTTGTCGCTTACACTGGCGTGTTGGTGCTCTTCGTCGAACGGAATATTAGGTTTCTAGGGCGATTTACTGGTATTCCTGCAGGCTGCTGTGTGGCCGGCATATTGTGCTTTGCAAAATGCTTGGAAGCCTCGTTATCTAATCCGGGAGCATAATTAGTATTGACTTTAGCATAAGCTTGTGTTATCATAAGCATATTCAATAGGGAATCGCAGAGGGTTTCCCGTCTGGTAACAGGCGGGGAGCCTTTTTGTTTCCCTGGCGAGGTGTTACAACTAAATATTTCTGCGAAATGCAGATAAGGAGTTAATATGGCAGGAACAAAAACTGGCGGCAAAGCCGCTGCAGCAACCAACAAAGCTAAGTACGGTGCAGATTTTTATGCTCGCATTGGTGCGATGGGCGGTAAGAAGGGTACAACTGGCGGCTTCGCTGCCAACCGTGAACTAGCTCGTATCGCTGGTGCTAAGGGCGGACGTATTTCACGCCGCACCAAAAAATCAGTCTAAGGAGCTTGGGCCACGCCTCGGCCTGCTAGCTCGCCTAGGCGAGCTACCTGCCGAGGCGCTCTTGGCGCCCTGAATGATTTTTTACTCCAGCCCTTCCTCACTGTATTTAAATACAGCTCGGTCGCTCTGAAGAAAAGAAATCACCCAGGGCATCCAAGCCCAAGTCCCTTAGCTCTGATTTTGGGCTAGTGGGAAAGGAAGGTGGAAAAGATCTATTATGAATTATTATGATCCGTATCAAATTAGTAATGATCCTGCGTGGCATCGCTGGGTCGATGGGGTTGTTTTGCTTGTGATAGGCTTGGCGGCAGGGCTTGTAATTGCCCAAGCAGTGGCCTTGCAGGAGACTGCAACTACCACCCGGACGGAAATAATCCGAACCATGCCACGCGCTCCTCAGGTTGAATCTGGTGTACAAACAGATACGCCTGCGGGAATCAAAATAGACGAAATTTAACCTCAGGCAGCAGATAGCTGCAAGTAATAAAAGACCTCGCATCTATCAGCGAGGCTTTTATTATTCCTGTAAAGGCTAAACGTCTGATTTACGTAACCAGTCTCCGATAAGGGCGGCAAAAGCGTGAATTACTGACGTGCCATGTGGTTTTACAGTTAAAACAGCGGTAGGTGCGAGTGTTCTCCTGAGTGCTTACTGTGCTACAGCTAGGGCAGCTGCTACGTCGGTGCAGCCAGTCTCGATACGTATCAAGACAGTCTTGGATGTGCTCAGGATTTATTTTTATATGATAGTTGTCAGCTAGTGTGCTGGCATATTGCCAGGCTTCTACCTCTAGCTGTACGAGCTCAAAGTCAGTCTCGTACTGCGAGTGTCCAAGAAGTGCGTGGGATACCTCGTGGAGAAGAGACCAGCTGCTTACCTCTGGCTGCGTCGATTGATTTGCATAGGTGATTACACGATCTTTAGGCGACCAATAAAATGAGTCTCCCTGAGAAAACGTAAGGTCTGGGTAGTCTTTATGAAGATTTTCGAGTAGCTGCAACATGGTCTTTTATCAGTTCGTAGCAGCCGTATACCACCGCCTGTTCTGCATTTTTTGCAGCCACTACTTTGGGTAGGCTGACCATAGGGTTTTCATACCGCTTTAGCTCAGCCCTTAAAAAGTTTCCATACTTCTTGAAGTGCGTTCCTACGCCACCGCCGATAACAATCACATCCGGGTAGCTATTAGCAGCAATATCGATGATGCCAATAGCAAGGTCGCGAGCAACGATTCTCCAGATAGCTGGATCATCTATCTCACTGGCTAGTTTGCCGAACCTCTTTACAATCGCTTTACCGCTGGCAAAAGATTGCCAGGTAACAAGTTTGCCTTCGCGCTCAAACAGCATATGACCGACCTCTGCATCAACTAAATCAGGGTCTAACACATTATCTATTACAGTTCCTCCGCCAATACCAGTGCTAACTGTTAGATACATTACTCTTTTGCGGGGTGGGTCGAGAAGTCTTGCCTCGGACAAGGCAGCGAGCTTTGCGTCGTTTTCGATAAGCACGGTGCAGTTTGTAATCTTTTCGACATCTGCGCGGATTGGTACATTTTTCCATTTTAGGTTTCCAAATGCGAGGACGATTCCTGTTTCTCGGTCGATTTTACCAGGGGCGGCGACGCATGCCACCTCCCACTTAGAAGTTGTTATTTTAGCAACATTTTCAGCCAATTGCTTTACGAAATCTTTATAGAGGGCGGGCGTGGGGAATTTAATTGATTCTTCAATTTCGCCATTTTTTTTCATACGGGCAATAAGGGTCTTAGTGCCGCCAATATCTATTGCGATGTACATGTCTCTAGTATTGTCCAGAAACCACAAAGTAGCAAGCCCCGGTTGGCCTTAGCTGCTATCTGTAAAATGGTTGCGCTCCAGAGGTAAAACGAGTATACTAGGTAGTAGAGTCTGATTGGAGTAATGCGCTACGGCGCACCACAGTACCGATAAGGAGGCATGGTATACATGTCAAAAACTATTACTATGGACGAGCTGCTGGCTGATGCTGAGATACGTCAGCTCAAAGCAAGCGATGTCGTAGAAGGAATTATTACTTCTGTGCGAAAGCACGAGGTGTGGGTGGATCTTGGCGCTAATGGCGTCGGTGTTGTTATGCGCCGTGAAATTGGTCATGGGCAAAAAATTGAAGAGGGTGAAACTGTCACTGTCAGTGTGGTTGATCCAGAGCTTGACGAGGGCTACGCGCTGCTTAGCATGAAACGCGCAGCCAAAGATCGTGGCTGGGATGAGGTGCAACGCCTCTTTGAAGCACAGGAAATCGTCGAGGTAAATGCTTATGATGCAAACCGCGGCGGTCTACTTATTGAGATGGAGGGCATTCGTGGCTTCCTGCCGGTCTCACAGCTTGCAGCTGAGCACTATCCTCGTGTGTCAGGGGCTGACAAGGATGAAATCCTGCAGAAGCTCAATGCATTGGTTAATATTCCACTCCGTGTTCGTATCCTCGATGCAAATCGCAAAGAGAACAAACTAATTTTCTCTGAAAAAGAGGCAGTCAAAGATGACATGCAGTCCCGTTTGACTGAGCTCAAGGTCGGTGATGTGGTCGATGGTGTCGTGACGGGCGTCATTGATTTTGGCGCATTCGTAAATGTGAAAGGTATCGAAGGACTAATTCATATTTCAGAGATTTCCTGGGAACGAGTTGAGGATCCTCGTGATTACGTCAAGAATGGCCAAGAAGTCGCTGCAAAAATTATTGCAATCGACAAAGATCGCCTATCTTTAAGCCTCAAACAAATGAGCGACGATCCGTGGCTTGGCGAAGTTAAAGCTTTTAAAAAGGGTCAAACTGTCGAAGGTAAAATCACTCGTATTACCCCGTTTGGTGCATTTGTGCAACTGAGCCCAAGCGTGGAAGCGTTGGTGCACGTATCAGAGATTAGTGGTGGTGACGAAGAGAACGCAGCGGATCCAACCGAAATTTTTAAGCTCAACGAAAAGAAAGAGTTTAAGATTTTGGATATCGATACCGAGAATCGCAAGATAGCCCTAAGCCTGAAAGATAAGTAAGGGACTTCCAAAAAGCTGTATTGCTCTGAGGGGCTCTTGGCTGGATTGAAAAGAAAGGAAAGGAGTCAGCAATGAAAACGACTATTGAAGTCGAAGGTATGATCACCGTCGGTGCGCTTGCCGATAAGCTGGCTCTGCCAGTGGCAAAAATCATTACCGAGCTCATGAAGAACGGAGTGATGGCCACCGTAAATGAGAAGATTGACTTCGAAACAGCCCAGATCATTACCGAAGAGTTAGGGTTAGAGGTAGAGCTTGTCAAAAAAGAAGAAGCGCCTGTTGCACTCAAGCAGACGAAAGCAAGGCCAGCTGTAGATGACCCGGATGCAGTGACGCGTCCTCCGGTCATTGCGGTGATGGGGCATGTTGACCATGGCAAGACTAGTTTGCTAGATGCAGTTCGTGGCGCAGATGTTGTAAAAAGTGAAGCAGGCGGTATCACGCAGCACATTGCCGCTTACTATATTGAGCACCCAGGCAGTGACGGGAGCACCAGGGCAATCACCTTGCTTGATACCCCGGGCCACGAGGCATTTGCAGCGCTTCGTGAGCATGGTGCACAGCTGACAGACCTTGTAGTTATCGTGGTCGCAGCAGACGATGGCATAAAACCACAGACGCTCGAGGCTATTCGATTTGCGAGAAAAGCGGGCGTAAAAATTGTTGTAGCAATTACAAAGATGGATAAACCAGAGGCTAATCCAGACCGCGTAAAACAGCAGCTTGCTGAGCAAGAACTGCTTCCAGAAGAGTGGGGTGGCGATACTGTTGTGCTCGGTGTTTCATCAAAAACAGGGCAGGGCATTAAAGAACTGCTCGATATGGTGCTGCTTGTTGCAGATGTCGAAGACCTCAAGGCTGTCAGCAAAAAGCCAGCTGTCGGACTGATTATAGAGTCTCATATGGAGCAGGGGCGAGGTGCGGTGGCGCGAGCGCTAGTGACTGAGGGTACATTAAAACCAGGTGATCTGGTGGTAGCGGGCGGTACTTATGGCAAGATTCGAAACCTCGAAAGCACAGATGGCAAGCCGCTCAAGCAGGCAACTCCCTCTATGCCCGTGATCATTACTGGGTTGAAGAGCCTGCCAGAGTTTGGCGATTCGTTCGAGGTGGTGGCAAATGAAAAACAGGCCCGTACCCTTGCATCATCCGAGGCAGGTAGTCGATCGGTTTCTGGCGGTCATTTGCAAATCACCGGCAACGAGCTCATTCGGCTCATCAACCGCAGCAACCAGCTGCAAGAGCTAAATGTAATCATCAAGGCCGATGTACAAGGTTCACTAACCTCAGTTATAGACAGCCTCAAGACGCTTGATAACGACGAGGTTGCAATTCGGGTGGTCGGCAGCGGCATCGGTGCAATAACAGAAAACGATATTCGGCTCGCCGTGTCCGCTAAAGCGATTATCTATGGCTTTCATGTTGATTTTCCTGCTGGCATACGTCAGCTTGCATCTCGTGACAAGGTGCCTGTAAAGCTCTATAAAGTGATTTATGAGCTAATTGATGACGCGAAAGAAGAGCTCAGCGCCCTGCTTGCTCCAGAGGTGGTTGAAACAGAGCTTGGCACGCTCATCGTGAGGGGTATATTCAAAACTACTAAAACAGAGGTAATTTGTGGAGGCGAGGTGACGAAGGGCAAGCTCAAGGTGCCAGCGCTCGCCCGTGTCATGCGAGACAAGGAGCAGCTTGCTGAGGTGGAGGTAACTAGCCTCAGGCGAGGCCCTCAGGACGCCAAAGAGGTCCTAGAGGGTGAAATGTGTGGACTGAGCTTTACTAGCACGAGCCGCGTCGATGTCCAAGAAGGGGATAGAATAGAATTCTTCACCCGCGAGCTCAAAGAGCGTTCTCTGTAAATCAGAGTTATGGTACCATAGCTGTATGTTTAAATTAGACAACCAATTTTTAACAAGCATGGGGCTTGGCTCCTTGCCTGTCGAAGAAAAAAATAAGCTGCTTCAGGTAATTTACGAACGACTAGAAATGAACGTAGGCATGCGGCTTGCTGAAAAAATGACCGATGATCAGTTGGTGGAGTTTGAGTCATTTATTGATAAAAGCGACGAAGCCGGTGCGCTAAGGTGGCTTGAGACGAATTTTCCAAATTACAAGCAGGTGGTTGCCGAGGAGCTAGAGAAGTTGAAAGCAGAGGTGACGGCTTCCGCTCCTCAGATACTTGCCTCAGTACAGGCCGATCCGCCAGCACCATCGTCTGTGCCGCCATCAGCACCTGCGCCAGGTGCATACCCTCCGAATCCAACCGAACAGCCGGGCTATCAGCCGCAGCCAGGCAGTATACCTGCACAACCTGATGATAAAGAGGAGCAACCAACTACACCGCCGATTCAGCCTCCAACGGCGCCGTCTGCTCCTTGGGACCAACCGCCTCCTGGACCTGGGGCTCAGCCGCCAGCGGGATTTCCTCCTCAGTAATAATCTGCCTCTGTAAAATAGCGGCTATTGCTCATTATTAGTATATAAGCGGGAAGCTGCTCAGTACCTAGTATAGTTTACTCTTGAGTCAAGCTAGATAAAGCAACACCTTTTAGGCACAGCAAGGGCTAAGGGCTTGTATCTTTTAGCAGATGGCCGTAGCCCGCGATAAATGCTTCGATGGTCATTTCGCCTTTGCTGGCGGGTTTAAGCCTGTTTATTAGCAGCGAGTCTTGTCCGCAGTATAGGATAATTTGCTTATCTTTGATTTCAACTTGGCCTGGCTGACCTCTGTAGCTTTTTACATTAGCAGATGTAATAATTACATCGATACCAGCCAGTTTGATGCGACTTTTTGGCCATTCTATAAATGCGCGTATCTCTCGTTCAAGCTGCTTGGCTGGTTTGTTAGGGTCTATCACCCCATCATCTTTGGTCAGCTTTCTAGAGTATGTGGGCTTGGGGCTGCTGGCTATCGTGACACTTTCTTGGGGTGCTGGATCAATTTTACTCTCTAAATACAGGGGTATCATATGCTGCAGAGACTGATAGCTTAGTTCAATAAGGGCATCAGTCAGATTGGGGGTGGTGCAGCCTTCGGGGACGATATAAGGGGTCTGCGCAAGTAGCGGACCTTCGTCCATAGCTTCAACCAATAGCATTAGGCTGATGCCAGTCTGTGTCTGTCCTGAGAGGATCGCAAAGGAAATAGGATCTGCCCCACGCCATTCTGGCAGTAAAGAGAAGTGGCTGTTGACGATACCTTTGGGAAAATAGTCTATGACGTCCTGGCTAACAATAATGCCGAAATCGATAAGAATCGCTAGCTCTGTATGAAAGGGCTTGCTAGCAATTAGTTCGGACAACTCTTTTTTGTTACTCACCGTAAACAGGGGTAGACTATGAGCCTCTGCTGTATCAATAACAGGGAAGCGGCCACGGTGATGCGCTGGTTTTGGCTTGGTTACCACTGCGGCTATTTCGAAGTTGCTGGCAAGAAGCTCCAGGGATTTTGCTGCAACTGGCCCGCTGCCAAAAAATACCACTGGAATTTTAGACGCCACTATTTGCCCCACAGCACTTCGCTGTTTTTGATAGATGTGTCGTAGTCGAGAGCCTCGAGCTTGCCGTCAGCACCAAGCTGATAAAAAGCATCCTTTTTATCCTTGATATGATCAATAAATACTATACCGTTGGTGTGGTCAATTTCATGCTGGAGCACTCGAGCTAAGAAACCTTCAGCAGTAATTCGTATCTCTTTACCATGTGTATTGAGCGCTTTAACTCGGATTTTGGTATGGCGAGGAACTTTGCCGTAGGTATCGAGGATGCTGAGGCAGCCCTCAAAATCTTCTTCGATCTCACCTTCGAGCTTGGTGATTTCAGGGTTTATGAGGGTGATAAATGTACGGTCATTTTTATCATCAAAGTTGTTGCGCACCACCACGACCCGATACAGATGGTCGATTTGGACTGCTGCCAGGGCGACGCCCACCTCGTGCTCACGACTGTCTTCCCAGTCGAGAGTAGCGGCCTCCATATCTTTAATGAGTTGCTTGATGGAGTCATCGATGACGCCTACGCGCTTTGATCGCACACGCAAATTAGGGTGGGGAAGGGTAATAATATTATCTTTTGTCGCCATTAGGGCAAAGTATACAGTAAAAAGTTCATAGAATACAGAGGTGAAGCTTCTTTGCGTAGCCAGTAAACTGCTACAGTAGGTTCAAGGGGTCGATATCTATATTATAGTCGCCTGGAGGTAGCTGCTGCATAATATATGTCAGATGAGCGCGGTGTTTCGATTTAACGACGAGCTGCCAGTTGTATTTTCCGTGACTGCGCTCATAGAAACTTGGTGTGGGGTCCTCAACAGTTACCGGCAGCTTCATTGTGGCAATTGCACGTTTGAGTTTGAGGAGCTGTGCCTCAGCTGCCTCAGCAGAAGCGCGAGCAGCTGACAGTTTGAGTAGAAAACAAAATGGCGGAAACAAAAAGCTCTGCCGTTCGTGCAGCTCGTGTTCGTAGAGCTGCTGCCAGTCCTGGGCGACGGCAGCCTTGAGCATGGGGTCGTCTGGGCGAAAGCTCTGAACTATTACCTCACTGGCTTTGTGTCCACGGCCGACGCGCCCGATAGCTTGATGCAGAAGTTGATAATTGCGCTCAGCAGAGGAAAAGTCCGGCATCGTAAGCGAGGTGTCGGCATTAACAATGCCCACGAGGCTGAGATGCGGCAGATCGAGGCCCTTGCCGAGCATTTGGGTGCCGATAATGATATCAACTTGACCTGACTGGACAGCAGCAAAATTCCTCTCCAGACTGTCAGCGGCCTTGGTGTCGGTGTCAAAGCGAGCAATTTTAGCTTCGGGAAGGAGCCGGTGTAGGATATCTGTCAGTGCCTTGGTGCCTAGCGAGCGGTAGGTGATGTCGCTTTCTCCGCAGTCAGGGCAGGAGTAGGGGGGGTGTTCTGTGAGGCCGCAAGTGTGGCAGCGCAGATGGTGAGTATCTGCATGAAAAACTAGGGGCAAGTCACAGCGGCTGCAGAGAGCCTGCCAGCCGCAACGAGAGCAAATAATTTGCCGGGCAGTGCCGCGGCGGTTGAGGAACAACAGCGACTGTTCGCCCTTAGCTAGCCTATCTTTCATTGCCTGTATGAGTTGGTTTGACAGGTAGCGATCGTGGCTGAATAGGGACGAATCTTTGAGGTCCACGATTGTTTTATCAACTGGCTGTGACTTCAGGGCGGTTTCGGTAATCCTAATGACTGGTGTGCGCTTCTGGGTGGCAAGATAATAGTCAGTAATAGCAGGAGTGGCGCTGCCGTAGACTATTGTAGCGGTATGTATCTGGGCTGCTGCAGCTGCAGCTCTGAGTGCATAATATCGGGGAGCAGAATCTTGTTTATAGGCAGGCTCGTGCATTTCATCTACGACAATCAGCCCTACGTTTTTAACGGGTGTGAACAGGGCTGAGCGAGTGCCGATAACTATCATTGGCTCGCTTGCTGTCATGGCTTGTTGCCAGCTACGCCTTTTGGTAGCTTTGGTAAGCCCAGAGTGAATCGTTAGAACTCTGTCGCCGAACGTCTGCAAAAAGCTGGTTACGAGCTGTGGCGTGAGCGATATCTCTGGCGTGAGTATAATCACGGACTGGCCGCGACCTAATGTTTGCCGAGCAAGCTCGAGGTATATCCGTGTCTTACCGCTGCCTGTTTCACCATGCAGGAGGGCAGCATTTTGACCGGATGTTTGTATGCTTTTGACAGCCTTTTTTTGAGCCGCAGTGAGCTCAGGCAGAGCAACAGGCGCGGTCTTTTTAGGACTGGCTTGTTTAGAACTTTTTGTAATATCCGAAGGCAAAAACAATTGCGTAATTGCCCCTGAGCCATATGGATAAAAGGTGTGCATCCAGGAGTGAAACTGCAGGCTGGTATCAGGCAAAACAAGCTCACTGACTTCACTTATCTGTTTGGTTGCAAACTCTGGTTTAGCAGTCTCTGCAGCGATAAACCCAGCAACCTTTCGGTTGCCGTACGGCACAATTACGACTTGTCCAGTAGCAAGTTTCTGCGCCGACTGGTAGGTTAGTGGCTCACGCTTCTGATAGCGCTGCTCGGCAACAAACACCTCGTAATGTCTCATATATCACATTATACGTGCTTGATGCAGAGTTCTTGCCACAAAACATTTTCGTGTATTGCACTCACGGCGAGAACAGGCTATACTAAGCGTTGTCAGATTAACACTAGGGAGTGTATGTTAGACGTTTTTATCACTTCGCGCGTAAGGCGGAAGATTATTGTTATCTACGCGAAATACCCGGATTTTAAAACACACGTCCGTGGGCTTGCTAAGCTGATCAAAGAAGATGCAGGCAATATTCAGCGTGAGCTGAAGCGCCTTGAGAAGGTTGGCTTCTTGCTGAGTGAGCGCCAGGGAAACACAAAGATTTATCACACTAACAAACACTTCCCAATCTTCAAGGAGCTGCAAAGTATAGTGTTGAAATCACAACGCACAACTCAAAAGAAGCAGCACCAATTGTAGCCGCAAGCCAAGAAACACATAAAACCGCGCTTGCTTTTTGTGAGCAACAGAGGTAAAATATCACTTATGATTTCAGTAACACGTAAAGACTCCAAAGAGCCAGTAGAGAACGTTCTGCGCCGCTTTAATCGCAAGGTGCAGCAGGCTGGTGTGATTGCCGTGGTCAAAAACGGCCAGTATTTTGAGAAACCTCTTAGCAAGCGCGAGCGCCGTATAAAAGCAATTGCTCGTGCAGAGCGCAAAGCTGAAAAGATCAAAAAGATCAAGCTTGGCCAGCGCTAACACTCTCTTTATTACGACATAATCCCTTCGGTGTGCTGCTCAACGGGCGGCTCCAGTATATTCCTAATGCCTCCAGGGTGTTTATCTGGTAAACTTAGAATTGAAATGAACATAAAGCAGCAGCTTGATACTGATTTAAAGTCAGCGATGCTGGCGGGTGATAAAACGCTCGTCACCACTCTTCGCGGCCTCAAGGCTGCAATACTCAATGCCGAGGTTGCAGAGGGCGCCCGGGAGACAGGGTTGGCAAACGACAAAGTAATAGCTATTTTGCAAAAAGAGGCTAAAAAGCGCCAAGAAAGTGCAGAGATGTACGTACGCGGTGGCCGGCAAGAAAAGGCCGATGCAGAGCTTGCAGAGAAGTCTGTAATAGAGCGCTATCTGCCTGCGCAGCTATCCGAAGAGGAGATAAGCGAGATTATCAATGAGACGATTGCTGCTACCGGTGCTTCCGGCATGCAGGCAATGGGGCAGGTGATAGGGGCGGTTAAGGCCAAGGCTGGTGCATCAGCTGATGGTGCCGTGATTGCTCGGTTGGTAAAGGAGCGGCTCTCCTCATGAAGCAGTCGGATGTGCTGGGCACCACAATCGTGGAGTATAGGCGCGGATGATTCTGTTTTTTGGACCAGCCGGAGCTGGCAAGAGCGTTCAGGGTCAAATGCTGGCTGCACGGTACGGCTGGCGCTGGTTATCCGCCGGCCAGTTGTTGCGGGATTCGCGAGACCCAGAGGTAGTAGAGCAGATGCGGGCGGGCAAATTGGTCAGTTCGGAGCTTACCTATAAGATTATTTCTGAATCACTTGAACGAGCACAAGACATAGAGCGAGTGATCTTAGATGGGTTTCCGCGCACTCTCACGCAGGCGCAATGGCTCCAAGCCCAGCAGTCCGAGTACGACCGTGCAACCCAGTTGGCGGTGGTGCTCGAGGTCCCCAGGAGTGAGCTCGAAAAACGCTTGAAACTACGTGGGCGTGTTGATGACACAGCTGAAGTAATCGAAGAGCGGCTCAGGATTTACCGCAAGGAGATTTACCCGCTTTTGTCATATCTTACAGATGAGAATGTTCGTATTGCTCACATTGATGGCGTAGGAACTGTAGGGCAGGTGCACGACCGCGTAGCTTCTGAAATAGAATCAATCGGACTTGTAGAAAAATAATGTATACAAAAGTAAAAAACCCCACCGAAATTGATGCGATGCGGACTGCCGGCAAGATGCTTGCAGCCGTACTTGAGCTGGTGCAATCAAAGGCAGAGGCCGGAATGTCTACAAAAGATCTGGCAGTTATTGCGGCTGATGAGCTGGCACGGTTAGGCGGCAAGCCGACGTTTCTAGGCTACGAAGGGGCAACCCCGTTTCCTGATGTGATTTGCATCTCTGTAAATGATGAGGTGGTTCACGGTATTCCTCGGAGCGATTTAGTGCTGCGGCCAGGCGATCTTGTCAGTGTGGATTTTGGTGTAACGTACGATGGGATGGTGACTGATGCTGCGCGCAGTTTTATTATTGATGACGGCAAAGAACAGCTCAAAAAGCTTATCCGTGATACCGAGGCAGCAATGTACGCGGGTATACAGACACTGCGCGATGGCGTACGGGTGGGGGATATTGCGAGTGCAATCCAGAAGGTGTTAGTAAAGGGAAGTTATGGCATTGTGCGTGACCTGGTAGGTCACGGCGTCGGGCATCAGCTGCATGAGGAGCCAGACATTCCAAACTACGGGTTTGCGGGCAGCGGTCCGGTGCTAAAGGCCGGTATGACTATTGCAATTGAGCCGATGGCTACGCTTGGGACCCATGCGGTGACCGTTGATGATGATCACTGGACTATCCGAACTGCAGATGGTTCGGTAGCGGCTCATTTCGAAAACACAGTTCTTATCACTGATCGTGGCTATGAGATTTTGACGGAACTTTAGCCACCAGGGGGAATAAGTAGTTGCGAGACCATAACCTCTAGCGCTATACTGCCTAGTATGCGCGACTCTGCTTTTCCGCACTTTGTCGGTCTTGATATTGGCACCAACACCGTTCGCTGTGTGATTGGTATGCTTGATGACGAAGAGACCCTCGTCCCTTCTATTATTGGTTATGGATCCGCCGCAAACAGCGGTATGCGCAAAGGAGTGGTGTCTCATATTGATGATGTCGCCCAAGCAATTGTCCAAGCTGTCTCTGAGGCAGAGCGAATCGCGGGTGTCAAGGTTACTCACGCAACTGTCAATATAAACGGAGCGCACATTCTCGGGGTAAACTCTCGGGGGGTGATCGCCATCAGTACCGCTAATCGTGAAATCAGCGTCGAAGACCGTGAGCGTGCCGAAGAGGCCGCCACTATTATAAAGCTGCCGCCAAACCGGGATATTATCCAAGTATTCGCAAAAAACTATCGGCTCGATGGGCAAGAGAGCATCAAGGATCCGGTCGGGATGCATGGGGTGCGGCTCGAAGTCGATACCCACATTATTACCGTCGCCACGCCAGCAATAAAGAGTCTGGATACGGCACTTGATAAAGCTCGGGTGACCCCTTCTCATCACACGGTTTCGAGTCTTGCTGCCGCTGAGGCGGTGCTTGATCGTCAGCAAAAAGAGTCTGGCACAGTAGTGCTTGACATTGGTGCCAGCACCACGAATCTCGTAGTGTTCGAAGACGGAGAAGTGCAGCATGTCGCAGTGCTGCCTATCGGTGGTATTCATATGACGAACGATCTGGCAATTGGGCTGCGGACCGATCTCGCGATTGCCGAGGCCGTCAAGCTGCAGCATGGTTCACTCAAAGAAGCGGCAAAGGCTCATCGGACCATACGTGTTCGTCACGACGGCCGAGAGCACCAGTTTGATTTGGCGGATGTGTATATGATTCTCGAGGCTCGTACCGAGGAGCTGTTTGAGTATGCCGACAAAGAACTAAAGCGAATCCACAAATCAGGCAAGCTGCCTGGTGGTGCGGTTATTGTCGGCGGGGTAGCCAGCTTGCCGGGTATTGCTGAGTTTGCCAAAGAGGTGTTTGCGCTGCCCGCACGAGTGGGTCAGCTGCAGGCAGTCGGTGGTCTTTCTGATGAATTAACCAAAGAACCGTTTGTGACCGCAGTGGGACTGATGTGGCTGGATATGCTGCTTGGACAACATAATGATTCAGGCGAAACAGGGGCAAGCGCTCTGGCTGGAATCGGCTCCATGACAAAGAACATATTTAAGCGGTTTGGCCGCAAGGGCTAAAACCGCCTGATAACATTTTTTGCACAATGAGTGGTTGATACTCGTTCATTGGTGGGATATACTGGCAACTAGAAAAAGGAGTGTTCACGTAACTATGCCGCAGGTAACCCCCACTATTGAAACATTTGCACGAATTATTGTTGTTGGCGTTGGCGGAGCAGGCGGTGCCGCAATCAACCGAATGATTGAGGCAGGCGTGCATGGCGTTGATTTTATTGCGATCAACACCGACGCACAGGCGCTTCATCACTCACTTGCTTCGACCAAAATTCACATAGGCAAAGATGAGACAAGAGGCCTGGGGGCCGGAGCTGATCCGTTGGTTGGTAGAAAAGCTGCCGAAGAGTCACGTGATGAAATTGCTACTGCCCTAGAGGGTGCGGATATGATTTTTGTGACACTTGGCGCTGGCGGCGGTACCGGGAGTGGTGCAGGCCCAGTGGTAGCTGAAGTTGCGAAGGCAACGGGTGCACTGGTGGTGGGATTTGCAACCAAGCCATTCGAGTTCGAGGGTGCGAAGCGCCGACGAAACGCGGATATCTGTATTGACGGCCTAAGAAGCTCGGTAGACACCCTTATTACCATTCCAAATGATCGCTTGCTTCAGACGATTGATCGCAACACCCCGCTCCTTGAGGCATTCAAGGTGGCTGACGACGTGCTCCGACAGGGTGTGCAGGGTATCTCAGATTTGATTACCGTAAACGGGTTGATTAACCTTGACTTTGCAGACGTAAAGACAGTCATGAGCAACGCTGGTTCTGCATTGATGGGTATCGGACGTGCCAGCGGCGATAGTCGAGCCAGCGAAGCGGCGCAGCAAGCTATCGAATCACCACTGCTCGAGGTGTCCATTGATGGTGCGCGTGGCATTCTCTTCAATGTAATTGGCGGCAACGATATGACGATGCATGAAATCAACGCTGCTGCCGCTACGATTACCAACGCTGCCGATCCTGATGCCAATATTATTTTTGGGGCAACCATTGACCCAGACCTGCAAGGTGAGCTTATTATTACCGTAGTAGCAACAGGATTTGATGCAGCCTACTATACGAGCCGAAGTCAGGCAGGGTCTCAGGCGCCATCAGAAGTTGAAAGCACCGTACAAACTACCAACGAAAAAGCAATGTCTGATATCGACATGGATCTTGATAAGAAACATGCCGATGACGCTGCCGAGGAGTTTAATCGTGAAGACAACTCAGTCGTCAAGCCGCTTTGGGATATAGAAAAAGATGATGACAAGGACGACAAAGCAGAAAAGCCGGTTGATAAGGCTGCCGAGAGTTTCTTTGGCTCTATGAACAAACGTGATACAGACGATGAAGATGATCTAGAAAAACCTTCGTTTCTCCGCCGTTTGCGCCGTAAAAAATCAGATGACGACAACAAAAAAGACGCCTAGAATCCCTGTCTTTGGAGTGTAAATAATACACCGTTCGTTCGCTTGAAAAACGCTAGCAGTAGCGTTATCATCTTTAGTAAGTACGCTATATCTAGTATGAAGATAGAGCGCTTGGTACATTCATAAAACTAAAATCATCGCGTTCCAAGTCGCAGGAACGCAGTGAAAGAAGAGGTACGGATGAGATGTAGTCAGTGTTCAGTAGATGACACTAAAGTAATCGAATCCAGAGATGTCGCAGAGGGCAAGGCAATTCGCCGTCGCCGCGAATGTACCGCGTGTCAGCACCGCTTTACGACGTACGAACGTCTTGAGCGACCGCAGCTCATAGTGATTAAAAATAACGGAGCCCAAGAGCTCTTTAGTCGTGAAAAGTTGCTGGCTGGACTCTATCGTGCGTGTGAAAAAACCACCGTGAGCAGGATAGAGGTAGAGCAGGTCGCCGCTCGGGTAGAGGACAAGCTGTACGAATGCGGAGATACGGAGGTTTCTTCAAGCAAGATCGGCCAGCACGTTATGGATGAGCTGGCGCGAGTGAACGAAGTGGCCTACGTGCGGTTTGCAAGCGTCTATAGACGATTCAAAGATATTGCTGGATTCGAAAAAGAACTTTCACAAATAAAAAACTTACGCACTTCCTAGCAGGTTTTGAGCAGGATATCCCGCTGATCTAAATAACGGGTTGTTCAAGCTCACTGCTAGGGTGGTGTGGGGAGACCTATCAAATAGGCCAGGTTATGCACTCGTGCTGCTTGGCTGCTATTTGACAGTTGTCCTCGGGATTTATGCTACGATATGAGTACCGAGGAGAGCTGTCCGCTGACTTCCTTGTACTACTGCTCGAAGAGAGACGAGGAATAGTAACTTGCGAGCAAGGAAAAGGAAGCGGGGACTCGAACAAACAATAAAAAACTAACTAACAAATCCACTCAAGTATGGGGAAGTGGATGCCAAGGAGAAGTGAGGGTACAAACACTATGGCACAAGCAACAGGCTTAGGGGTAAAAAGGCTATTTACAAAGCCGAAAACAAAAGCATATGACCAGGTAAAATGGGTCAAAACAGATTCAATTATCAACAATCCAATGACCAACAAACCGGTCTTTGAGCAGCGTGATGTCGAATTTCCGGCAGGTTGGTCGGTAAACGCGATAAACATCGTTGCACAGAAATATTTTGCCGGTACACCTGGTAGCGAGGAGCGCGAGTCGTCGCTAAAGCACCTTGTTGACCGCGTGGCCGACACTATCACTCGCCAGGGCCTGCAAGAGGGTTATTTTGAGACTGACGCTGAAGCAGAAGATTTCAGAGAAGAGCTCAAGCTCATTCTGATTACGCAGCGCGCAGCGTTTAACTCGCCTGTATGGTTCAACATTGGCGCGCAGGATCGCACGCAGCAGGCTAGTGCTTGTTTTATCTTGTCAGTCGATGACACGATGCCGTCCATCCTGAACTGGTACAAAGAAGAAGGCATGATTTTTAAAGGCGGCTCGGGCTCCGGGCTTAATATCAGCGCGATTCGCTCTTCGTACGAAAAGCTTGGTAAAAGCGCTGGTACGGCAAGCGGCCCCCTGAGCTTCATGCGCGGTGCTGATGCATCAGCCGGTGCTATCAAGAGCGGCGGCAAGACCCGCCGTGCTGCCAAGATGGTGATTCTTAATGCTGAGCATCCTGATGTCGAAGAGTTTATCTGGGCGAAGGCCGTCGAGGAGCGCAAGGCTCGCGTGCTCAAAGAGGCTGGATTTGACATGGATCTCGATGGCAAAGACAGCTTCAGCGTCCAGTACCAAAACGCAAACAACTCAGTTCGTGTAACTGATGAGTTTATGGAAGCGGTCGAGGCCGACAAGGATTGGGAGCTTCGTGCGGTCACCACAGGCAAGCCGGTCAAAACTATTCGAGCGCGTGATTTGTTTCGGCAGATTGCAGAGGCAGCCTGGGAGTGTGCTGACCCGGGCATGCAGTTTGATACTACCATTAACCGTTGGCATACCACTCCGGTTGCCGGCCGCATCAATGGGTCGAACCCTTGTTCTGAGTACATGCACATCGATAACTCTGCCTGTAACTTGGCAAGTATCAACCTGCTCAAGTTCCTAAAAGACGACGGTAATTTTGATATCGAGGCTTTCAAGCACACGGTAGAGGTTGTGTTTACCGCTCAGGAAATCCTGGTCGGCTACTCGGAATACCCCACCGAAAAGATTGCTAAAAATACGCGTGCTTACCGGCAGCTAGGTCTTGGCTACGCTAACCTAGGTGCGCTGCTAATGGCTCAGGGCCTGCCTTACGACAGCGACGAGGGTCGCGCACAGGCGGCTGCTATTACTGCGCTCATGACGGGACACGCCTATGCTACCTCAGCTCGCCTTGCGCGACAGGTTGGACCATTCGCTGGCTTCCACAAAGACCGCGAAGGCATGCTCAATGTGCTGCGTATGCACCGTGAGGCAGTCGGCGGTATCGATGCAAGTCTGGTTGCCGAGGAGCTTCTGAGCGCTGCCGCTAGTGCGTGGGATGATGCAGTTGAGCTTGGTGAGCTTTACGGAGTCCGTAATGCCCAGGCCTCAGTACTCGCGCCTACCGGAACCATCGGGTTTATGATGGACTGCGACACCACTGGCATTGAGCCGGACCTTGGACTGGTAAAGTTCAAGAAATTAGTTGGCGGCGGTACGATGACGATTGTCAATCAGACCATTCCGCGTGCTCTCAAGACGCTTGGCTACACCAAAAAACAATCAGATGAAATCATCGCCTACATTGATAGTGAAAAGACCATCACCGGCGCTCCGCACCTTGCAGAAGAGCACAAGCCAGTTTTTGCTTGTTCAATGGGTGACAACGCTATCCACTACATGGGTCACGTCAAGATGATGGGGGCGGTCCAGCCATTCCTATCTGGCGCTATCTCAAAAACAGTAAATATGCCAGAAGAGGTCACGGTAGAAGAAGTCGAACAGCTGCACATGGAGTCGTGGAAGCTCGGCCTAAAGGCAGTTGCTATCTATCGTGATAACTGTAAGGTTGCGCAACCGCTTTCTATGATGAAGAAAGACGGCGACAAGAAGAACGCTCCAGCCGAAGCTATCGACACCCTCAACGACAAAATTATCGTCAAGGGAGCGGTCCACCGCAAACTACCAAAGGTGCGCAACTCCAAGACATTCAGCTTTACCGTTGCTGGCACGCATGGCTACGTGACCGTCGGGGAATATGAGGATGGCGCCCCAGGTGAAATCTTTGTAAATATTGCCAAGCAAGGCTCGACACTGCGTGGCGTGATGGACGCATTTGCAATCAGTATGAGCCATGGCCTGCAGTATGGTGTGCCACTCAAGAGCTACGTAAAGTCATTTATCAGCACCAGCTTTGCGCCATCTGGTATCACCGATGACCCAGAGATCCGTACCGCAAGCTCGCTGGTTGACTATATTGCCCGCCGGCTTGCGCTCAGCTACCTGTCGTTTGACGATAGGCTTGAGTTGGGGCTGGCAAGCATCGATGACATGCCGACTGAGCAAACCAGCTTGCTCGGGGCGGATGCACAGATCGCATCTGATCCTGCACCGCAGGTGCCGCAGCAGCAGCCTGTACAGGCAGCAGCGCCCATGCCAAGCGTGGCAACAGCTGCAAGCCTCAAGGAAGAATCAGTCGTTGATCCGGCTGCGCCTATGTGCTACAGCTGCGGTAATCAGACGCAAAAGGCAGGCAGCTGCTATGTCTGTACAAGCTGTGGTAGTACCACTGGCTGCTCCTAAGTCAACCGTAGAGAGCGATTTGCTGCGGTAAATGCTCTAGTACGCACCACCTGTATGGCATATGCAGGTGGTTTGCGTTTTGGTATCTTTTTCATGCCTCGCTCAATCTCCAGTGTCAAAACTCACTAGCTTCAGCAAAGGCAGTTTAGTCGATACGGTCAAGATACGGCTGCATATGAGGCTCAGGGTGCGGGCCTTATTGGTTGAATATTTACTGAATTTTTCATCAATCCAAATATTTATATATTCGAATATTTAAACACTTCAATATATGAAGAGAGCTGGACTCGCGTCGGCCAAAAACGCTATCATGTAGCTATGAAGATCATGCTGCTCTACAAGCCGCACTCCGAACAGGCGCGGCGCACAGAGGGATATATCCGTGATTTTAATCGATTTCACCCAGATGCTGAGATAGAGGTGCTTGACGTAGATAGTCGCGAAGGAGCGCATCTTGCGAGTCTGTATGGTGCGATGGAGTACCCAACAGTCATAGCGGTCAAGGATGACGGACAGATGCAGCAGATGTGGTCTGGGGTTGATAAGCTGCCGCTTATGAATGACCTGGCTTACTACGCCCAACAGTAACTCCAGCTTGCGTGTGTACATATTTTCGGAGTGGTAATTTACCCAAGCTTCGGGATGTTTTCCCTTCGTATACTGAAATACGCCTCCTAAATAGTGCCTAAACCTCTAAAAATATTTCTACACTTTTGGTCTAGGTGGACCAAAAGTGTAGAAATTTCTAGGGGTGGGGTTGAGTTTTTTGGACAACAGATATAGAATATGAGTAATCCGTCCGCTGTATAGCGAAGAGTGGCTATCAACCACGAGGAGCAAGAAGAACAGGGCGGTCCCTTAGTAGAACTTGCCGGAACGCCTCCGTAATCAGGCAAAATAAGTGCTGGAAGAGTGCAAGGAGTCACTTCTTTTGGAAATCAGATGGTACCGCCCCATAAAAAGGGTTCTGATGTCTAAAAGAAGTGATTTTTATTTTCTAAGGAGAAAGCAGTGAAGTTCAAAGCAAATACACGCCGACGAGCGATTGAGTACGAAAAAGATTGGGTGCAGCGCTGGAAGGCTGACAAAACATTCGAAAAATCAGTCGAAAACCGGCCCAAGGAAAATTCCTATGTGTTTTATGACGGTCCGCCGTTTATTTCCGGTGTGCCGCATCACGGTACGCTGCTGAGCTCGATTGTTAAAGACGCCGTGCCACGCTATCAGACCATGAAGGGCAAACGCGTTGAAAGAGTGTGGGGCTGGGACTGCCATGGCTTGCCAGCAGAGCGCTACACGGAGAAAAAGCTCGGGATCCATTCACGTCAGGAAGTCATCGAATACGGCATCGAGAAGTACATCGTAGCCACCCGCGATAATATGGAGCAGACCAGCAGTGCCTGGGCTGATGTGGTTGATCGTGTGGGCCGGTGGGTAGACTTTGATGGCGCCTATAGAACCATGGACAAGGATTACATGGAATCAGTTTGGTGGGCCTTTAAAACTCTGTATGAAAAGGGCAAAATTTACGAAGGCGAAAAGGTGCTGATGTACTGCACGCTCGATGGCACCCCGCTCAGCAAGGCAGAAGTCACCATGGACGCCGGATCCTACCAGGAGGTGACCGATCCAAGTGTTTATGTAAAATTCAAGCTCGAAGATGGCAGCACCTTGCTGGCCTGGACTACCACGCCGTGGACGCTGCCTGGTAATACAGCGCTCGCTGTACATAGCGAACTATCGTATATTGAGGTGCAGACAGAGGATGATCAGTTTATTATTGCGAAGGCGCTGGCAGAAAAAGTGCTTGTAGATGAAAAGCGCCAACCGCTTTCCTATAAAGTAGTTCGTGAGCTAAGTGGTGACGAGCTAATAGGTATGTCCTATGAGCCGCTCCTCGGGGTTGACCACGGAGAAAGTGCTCATAGGGTCTGGGCGGCTGATTATGTCAGCAGTGAAGATGGCACCGGCATTGTACATATCGCGCCAGCGTACGGTGAAGAAGATTTTGAGTTAGCAAAACAGCATAACATTCCGGTAGTGCACACGCTAGATCAGAATGGTGTGTTCACCGAAGGCGACTGGCAGGGCCAGAACGTCTGGGAGATAAACAAGCAGATTGCCAAAGACCTAAAAGAGCGCGGCGTTGTTTGGAAAATTGATTATATCCGCCACAGCTACCCGCACTGCCACCGTTGCGGTACGCGCCTTATGTATCGCGCGCACCCGAGCTGGTTTATGGATATCGACGGTCAGCGCCAGCAAATGCTTGAAAAAAACGAGCCTATCAACTGGTTCCCGCCTCATGTAAAAAACGGTCGGTTTGAAAAAACTGTGCTCCAGGCGCCCGACTGGAACATCTCGCGCGATAGATTTTGGGCGACGGCAATGCCTGTCTGGAAGTCGCCGAGCGGCAAGGTGCGGGTGGTTGGCTCGTATGCCGAACTCAAGGAGCTGAGCGGTGTTGAGCTAGACGATTACCATCGCCCGTGGATTGACGAGGTGAAGTTTACGATTGACGGCGAGGAATACACGCGTATCGACAAGGTAATGGACAGCTGGTTCGAGGCAGGGTCTATGCCATTCGCCCAATTCCACTATCCGTTCGAAAACAAAGAGAAGTTCGAGGCTAATTTTCCTGGTGATTTCATCGTGGAATATATTGGGCAAGTGCGAGCGTGGTTTTACTACATGCATGCAATGAGCGTCGCTTTGTTTGGTGAAAACAGCTTCAAGAACGTAATAGTTACCGGTAATGTTGCTGGCAATGATGGACGCAAGATGAGCAAAAGCTACGGTAATTATACCGATCCAAATGAACTCATGGATAAATTCTCGGCCGATAGTTTGCGGTTCCTGCTGCTTAGTTCGCCGCTGCTCAACGGCGAGGATTTTTCATTGCAGGACAAGGATGTAGGAGATGTTGCCCGTAAGCTCGGCATGGTGTGGAATATGTACGACTTCTTTACGCTGTATGCCGAAGCTGACGATTGGGAGTATGATGGGGAACTCAAGGACCCGCTAGAGCACTGTCAGAATCCGCTTGATATATGGATTATCTCGCGTGTGCACCAGCTGGTTGCAGAGGTAGAAAAGCATATGGACGGATATAACATTCCTGATGCGCTTAGTCCTGTATTACCGTTTCTAGATGATGCCAGCAACTGGTACGTACGTCGCAGTCGACGTCGGTTTTGGAAAAGCGAAGATGACCAAGACAAAGATACCGCATATCGCACTCTGCACTATGTGCTTGTACGGCTGGCATACGTACTGGCACCGTTTACACCGTTTCTGGCCGAGGAGCTACACCACAACCTTACGGGTGACACAGAGTCTATTCATCTCAAGGATTGGCTGCCGGCTGGACGCGTAAACGAGCTGCAGGTGAATGAAATGGCAAAGGTTCGGGAGGTTATCAATGATGGACTGTCGCAACGTGCGACAGAGGGCATCAAAGTGCGGCAGCCGCTTCTCAAATTGATGGTGAGCAAAGACGACGCGGTTCTGTTGCAAAAATACCAGGATATCATCACCGAGGAGCTCAACGTCAAATCAATCGAACCAGTAGATAAGGCGCTAGAAAAGCCGCTGCTTGACCTCACTATCACCCCCGAGCTCAAGCGAGAGGGGCTGATGCGTGAAGTGGTACGTTTTGTGCAGAACGCTCGAAAGGATGCCGGGCTGCAGGTGGATGACCGTATACGCTTGGTGCTTGTTACGGATGTTGAAGAGCTTGCGTCAGCGATAGAGGAGCACCAGGACATTATTGCGGCTGAAACGCTTGCAGTAGAGCTTCTGAAAGCCTCCCAAAATCTATCGTATAAAACAGAGGTACTAATAGAGGGGCGACCTCTGTCTATTCAGCTTCAAAAGTCTGAGTAAAGCTGCGCAGGACTTTATGGGGCGCCCCTCTTGCAAAAGACGCGCCTATCTGTTAAACTTCGTTGGTAACTTCTAAAAAGTAATTCGAAAGAACAGATGAATCCCGTCAGAATTCAAAAGGGTGTCAAGGCACCACAGGCGGTTGAGCATCTGAGAATCGGTTCATACATTAAGTAAACTAATAAGGTAAAGTGAAATTCATACGGGATGAAAAAAGCAGTCATTGCCACCGGTGGTCACCAGTATGTCGTCTCTGAAGGCGACGTGCTTAATGTTGAGCTTCTCCAGGCAGAGAAAAAGATTGATTTTGATACTCTGCTCGTCATTGATGGGGACAAGACAGCCGTAGGTACACCGATTGTCTCTGGAGTGAAAGTGTCTGCAGAGGTGGTAGGGCAGGTGCGCGGCGAAAAGGTTACCTCTATCCGCTACAAAGCCAAGAAGCGTGTCAACAAGATTCACGGACACAAGCAAAACTATACGCAGATCAAAATCACAAAAATCGCCTAGATTTTCCATGCTAATTTAGCAAGAGACCGCCCTATAGATTCGGGCGGTTTTTTGCATTAGGCGCCACTCCTGTAGATGTACGCTGTGGATAAGCTTTTGAGCAACTTATATCCTGTTATAAAAAAAGCAACAATATATATTGATTTATAATATTTTTATGTTTTTATATAATCAAAAAAGTGAAGTAGTGCTACTATATGATGCTATACTTGCAAAGAA
>CAZXJN010000015.1:0-21829 GCA_964641015.1 uncultured Candidatus Saccharibacteria bacterium
AATTAGGTGGTAGAAATACTTGGTTCGAATCTGGTCCCCGGAGCCAAACCAAGCAGTGAAATCGTGTGACCAGGTTCCATGACCGGTTCCTCCTTTCACTCCTGAGTCTAGAGACAAAAGTTCGCGTCGATAACGAGGCGCCAAAGGTTGGAACCGTCCGAAAGGGCGGTTTTTTCGTATTTACCCCTGACGTTTGGTTCTAAAAGTGACTAGCTTCTCCTAGGGTAACTGGACAGCCGAAATGCTGACCTGGTTCCTTGACCGAGAGGCTCTTTATGTTGTCATGCCCACATCTCAACAGGGGCTTTATGCTATTATGAGAAGGTCTAGATTTGAATAACAAGCTGGTCCCATTTGTGGACTGTTCGTGCTTATTAACGGGCAGCCACAAATGATTAGCCGAGCGCGAGCTTTGTTATTCAGGTCTAGACAGCCAGTGGCTGTCCTTTTATTTAGTAGCGACAGCCATACGGAGAAAAATGTATGGCTATAATAATATCTCAAAACAATCAAAACGCTCGCCGTATCGAAGAGTCAAGCTTCGATTCAGAAGATAACTTACAAGAGTACGTTATTAATAATCCTGAAATCATCCCCCTTTACGACATTCATGCCGATGCTCGTCTATTCGTCGCGGCACGCGAGTTCTCAACTCAGAGTGGCCCGATTGATGCACTGGGCTTTGATGCAGCTGGAAATATCTACATCATCGAAACAAAGATGTTTAGGAATGCTGATAAGAGAAAAGTAGTCGCGCAGGCGTTGGATTACGGTGCATCGATGTGGCGACATGCAACTGACTATGACGCCTTCTTATCTCAATTGGACGCTCATACGCAGAAGCAATTTGACTCCTCGTTTAAGGATCAGTATCAAACATTCTTTGAAATGGAAGATGCGGCCGAAAGTATCGTCACTATTAAAGATAATCTCAGTGAAGGTAACATTAAATTTGTCGTGTTGATGGATTCACTCGACGATCGTTTGAAGGACTTGATTCTATACGTAAACCAGAACAGTAAGTTTGATATTTATGCTGTCGATTTCGAATATTACAAACACGATCAATTCGAAATCGTTATCCCGAAGTTGTATGGATCTGAAGTGAAGAAAGATGTCGTTTCATCTAGTGCAGGTTCGGGTTCACGACGCAAATGGGGTGAGATGAGCTACTGGCAAGAAGTGACTGCGAAGCTTGATAAAGATAAAGTACAAGCTCTTCGTAAACTATATGATTGGTCAAAAAGCCACGCTGACGAAATAAGTTGGGGTACTGGAGTAACGCGAGGCTCATTCAGCCCGCGCTTCACACATATTTCCCCGATATCCTTTATCTCGGTTTATACCGACGGCTCAGTACAGGTGAGCTATGGGTATTTACCGGAAGATATCGAATTGCGAAAACGCCTGCGCAACATGCTAAGTAGACATGTAAGTGTGCCCGGCGTAACAGACCTTGACGACGACAACCTAGGGCGTTGGCCGTCTATATCTCCCGATTATGTACAGAATCATGCAGATGAAATTATAGCGGCGCTGTCAGATTTTGTAGGAGATGCATCATGATAAACAAACTCCAACTCAGAGCTTTCTATGAATCTAACAAGGCTAACTATTACAGGCGGCGGAACAGTGGTGCCTGCAGAAATCGGCGCTTATGAATTCCTGGATGTAGCAAAGGCGCTTTGCAGGTACTAAGCCATACATCTCGAAAGCACATGTCAGAGTGTAAATTAGCACTCTTGACACCCGAGTGCTAATTTTCTATACTAGAGGTGGGAGCTTCTATGCTTCTCTTTGAAACATTAATGTAATGATGAAAGGAGAAAAATATGAGCAATCTTGTAAGGTGGGATCCATTTGCAGAGCTGTCTGCGCTGCAAAAGCAATTCTTTGGCGATGACTGGATGTCGCCGCTCAAGGGTGTAAACATCCCGACAACAGACGTGTACACCAAGGACAACACCCTGGTAGTTGAGGCACATTTGCCAAATTTTGAACAAAAAGATATCAATATCGAGGTCGAAAATGGTGCACTTATTGTGAGCGCTGAACGCCATGAAAAGGAAGAGGACAAAGGCAAGCAGTATGTGGTGCGTGAAAGTTCAAGCAGCTTTTATCGCCGAATCGCACTGCCCAAGCGGGCTGATGCCGACAAAATCGAAGCACACCTCGATGATGGCATCCTCAAAATAAGCGTGCCGCTGACCCCGCTGCCCGAGCCAAAGAAAATCGCAGTATCGTCAAGGAAGAAATAGGGCATCTTTGATCGATAGCGAAAAAGACTCCATTTACATGGGGTCTTTTTTATAGATCAGGCAAGGGAGGAATTAGGGACTGGTAAATTAGGAATTAGTACTTGGAACTAAAAAGTGGTGACCATGATGCAGCAATGCTCTGCTATAATTCAAGCAAAAGGATTATAGGATAGGGGTTATAGTTATGAGTGGAATAAAAAAAAGCCCCCAGCTCATAGCCGTAAAGGGCCTGTACAAAAGTTTTGGCAAGGTCATGGCGCTGGATAATCTCAGCCTAGGGGTAGAAGAGGGTGAGGTGCACGGGTTTTTGGGGCCGAATGGGTCAGGCAAGTCAACGACTATCAGGGTGCTGCTCGGCATACTAAAGGCTGACAAGGGTAGTGTAAAACTATTTGGCGGTGATCCTTGGTCGGATGCAGTTACGCTGCACAAAGACTTGGCTTACGTTCCGGGCGATGTAAACTTCTGGCCGAATCTTACTGGCGGTGAAATCATTGACCTGCTGGGCAGTCTGCGCGGCGGACTGGACGAGACTCGGCGGAAGTATCTACTGCAGCGTTTTGAGCTAGATCCTACCAAGAAATTCCGTACCTATTCTAAGGGTAATCGCCAAAAGGTTGCCCTGGTGGCGGCGCTGAGCAGTGATGTTCCGTTGTATATCCTTGATGAGCCGACCAGCGGCTTGGATCCGCTGATGGAGCAAGTGTTTCAGGAAGAAATCCGTGCTCTCAAGGATCAAGGCAAAACCGTACTACTTTCGAGCCATATCTTGAGCGAGGTGGAGGCGTTGTGTGATCGGGTTACGATTATTCGCGCTGGCAAAACAGTCTCGGTTTACACCATGGCCGAGCTCAAAAAAGAGCACGATAACCTTCAGGCATTGTTTTTAAGTAAGTACGAGGCAGCCTAGATGTTTGCGGGGGCAGGTACGCTTGTCAGGTTAATTCTGCGGCGCGATCGTATCAAATTGCCGATTTGGACAGTCTCAATCGTAGGCTTGCTGCTGGCTATGATTCCAATGCTGCGGGATGTGTATGGTGACGAAGCGGGTCTGGTTACCCTGTATCAAGCGTTTGGCAGCAATCCGGCGGGGCTGTTTATTACTGGACCCATGGATGCGCCGACATTTGGTGCTCTGATGACGATTGAAACACTTTTGTGGTGGGGGCTTGCGGTAGCATTTATGAACACTCTGCTGGTGGTCAGGCATACTCGGCAAAATGAGGAGCGAGGTGCACAGGAACTGATTTTATCCGGGCAGGTGCACAGGAGCGCGAGCCTGGTAGCAGTCCTGATAGTATCGTTTTTGATCAATGCCGTGATAGCGGTTGGCCTGGGGCTGGGGATGAGCGCGCTGGAAACTTCGTGGAGTGTGAGCCAGGCCTGGCTGTTTGCAATTTCTATTGGATTGTTCGGACTTGCTTGGTCAGCAATTGCTGCAATCGTAGTGCAGCTAGTACAAAGTAGCCGCTCGGCCAACGGAATACTAGCGGGACTAATCGGCGGCAGCTTTGTAATCCGCGGTATCGGTGATTTTATGAGTAAGCCCGGAGCCGATGGATTATTGCAGCCGGCATGGATCAGTTGGCTGAGTCCATTTGGCTGGATGCAGGCGACGCGCCCACTAACCTATCCAAGCTGGTGGCCGGTGTTAGTACCTTTAGGGTTTATAGTTATTGCTCTGCCGATAGCGTTTTTTATGCTTAGCAAACGTGATGTTGGCGCTGGGATCCTGCCAGCACGATCAGGTCGTGCCCGGGCGTCTGCATTTTTGCAAACCCCGCTCGGCTATACCTGGTATATGCAGAAAAATGTGTTTATTGGCTGGCTGATCGGCGTGCTGGTGCTTGCGGCTACTGTCGGCGCATTGGTACCAGAGATGACCAGCGTATACGAAAGCTCAGACAGCATGAAGGATATTATTACTGCGATGGGTGGCAGCGGAGCGATAGTGCCTTCGTTTTTGTCAGCAATGCTGTCTTTTGCGGCGATATTGGTGCTAGCATACACCATCCATGGCCTCGGCAAGCTGCGCAGTGAAGAGACGAGCGGACACCTCGAAAGCTTGCTCGCCACACAGTTGTCCAGGCGGAAGTGGCTGGGGTTGCAGTGCGGAATGGTGCTAGTGTTAGGCTCTGTGATGCTAGCAATTTCAGGTGCGGTACTGGCGGTTTGTGTGAATCTGGCATCTAGTTATCAAGCAGATGTGCTGGAGTATACGATTGCGGGATTGTCATATGTTCCGACCTTGTTGCTGCTAGGAGGGTTGTATGTACTGCTCTTTGGCGTGCTGCCGCGGGCGGGCGGGGTAGCACTGTGGGTATACTACGGATTCATTGCTTTTATGTCATGGCTCGGCCCAATACTCAAAGTCGATCAAGCAGTGATGAACCTATCAGTAATAACACACCTGGCTGCTGCACCAGCTCAGGCCATAGTGATTCAGCCGCTTATCATCATGGTTCTAGTTGGAGCAGCGTCGTTGCTGGTAGGCAGCGTGGCTTTTCAGGGTAGAGATTTACGAAGCTAGTTTACGAGACTTGTTTCTGCCAAGGACCCACTTCTGAGAAGCGCTCAGAGGCTTATCGGTGCGGTGTATGCAGCCCATCCAGCAGCAAGGCCGGCGCTTGCCCTCGGCTAATTCCGAAATAGCCCTGGCAATATGCTCCTCTCTGGTTTTTTGCTGCTTGACGGTTACTATCCAGCAAATCCACTCATTACGAGCTAGCGGAGTAATCGTATTCCAACCAGCTAAGGACTTTGGGCTGAGCGTCAGGGCTTTCTTAAAATCGGCAGGCAGGGCATGGGCGGTGCCGCCAAGGATCGGCTTATTCGACATACCTATATTTTACAATATGCACGCAACACAGGCCTCCGGTATACTTACTTGTGGATAAGCATTATATTTGCACGGGCGGCTGCCGGGGCGTATCAGAAACCCCAGGGGTCTGTCAGGCGCCTGACTGCGCACATCACCAGCACGAGCTTGTGGAGTGCAGCTGTGCGGACGGCACGCATAACGATTTTCAGCCGGCCTAAAACAAGCGAGCACCCGCTAAGGGGTGGTAGCGCCACGGTTTCTGATGGCGCGGGCTGTTTTTTGTAAGAATTTTTATAGTCCATTGCGGCCATACTCCTGTAGAGTTCGTACTACACCTAAACAGCAAGGGAGGTTGTATGGATGATGAAGAGCGCTCAGTGGACGATGTACTCGAGGAGGCCCGAAGCAGGGAAGCGCGGGAAGATACGGTGGGTCGTAATGCCCTCCCGGAGGATAACGATCCGCCCGCTGCGCCGGTCACGGGGCTTGACGAGGATGAGGAAGCGTGGCTGGACGATACTGACGTCGATGTAGCCGAGCTTTACGATGAAGGGCCATGAGAATGTAAAAGAAGGGGCTAGTTTAATGTAATCTAGCTTACAGAACGCCCTCTCTATTACCGTTATTATGCGCCTATAAATATGAGGGGGATCGGCTATGGTAAAGCTCATTGCACAAATGTATGCACTGATTATAGGCGGACTTGGCCTGGTGGGGCTGTTTGTCTATGGTCATTTGTTTGGCATTATGAATGTTGATACTAATTTGGACATCTTGCGCCTAGTATTGGCTGGCATATTTATTGCGGTGATATTCGGCACCAAGAATGCCAGGCACATGTCCTCATTGCTGGTATTGGTCGGAGCGCTCTATATAGGCATGGGTATATGGGGTGTGCTTGATGCTACGCTTGGCGGACTGTTGCCAGCGAGCTTGACCGGTTTTGATATTGGCTTTCATCTTGTGACTGGTGTAGTAGCGCTGATTGTAGGGCTTGGCGAGTTCGTCGAAGACGGTATTGCCCTGCATTCGTAATCTTTCCATGCGCGCTAACATACGTATAAAGAATCATCTTTTGGAATAATCATATGGAGCCATTTGGCACTCTCATTCGCCGAGAACAAAGAGCAGCTGGCCGAAAGCGAAACTACCTGCATGGTGCTAAGCAGTTCGCAGTCACCGAAAAGACCGTCGAAACGTTAACTATTGAAGCACATTCGGTAGCCGATGCCCTTGTCAATATGGCGCTCGCAGGTGAAATACGCTTGGTGCGTATCGAGGCCTGTGAGGTGGCGAGCGGCATGCGGAGCGAGAAATTAGCGCGAGCCTTTCTGCAGCTTAACAGCTTTCGGGCTTGGCGTATGGATCCGACCACAGAAGCAGGTCATGCACTGTGGCTGAGCAGGGGCGGTATCTACGAAGGGTACGAGCCGCTTGTGGATGATATTGCACTAGCTGAATCTGTTCACCTTGACAAAGCAGCCCCGGCTGATTTGTACCTGGCAAGGGTAGGGCTGGCAGGCCTTGTGGTAAAGCACCAGATTAATCAGGCGCAAATTATCCAGGACATTGACCAAAGGCTAGAGCAGCACACAGGATATTAAATTCCGCTGCCAAGCTCTTGCTCAAGCGCATTCGGACTCCGAATAATAATATGCTTTTGGCTAATCTCAAGCCAGCCCTTTTTGTGCAGCTTGTGAAGCTCGCGGCTGACCGTTTCGCGGCTCAGTCCGGCACGAGCTGCCAACTCGCTTTCGGGTATTTCTACAACAAAACTGCCGTCGTCTTTTGGTTTGCCAAAATATCGGCAGGCAATAACAAGCTCCAAAATAGTACGCGAGCGGGCATTGCCTTTCATAAGGTGTGTCATGCGCTGCAAAAGCACATCAGTTCCGCGGTATACGCGTGATAGGAGATCGAGCAACACATCGGGATTTTCTGAGACGAACTCGACTACTTTATCAGCAGGGGCTGTCCGTACGCTCGTGCGAGAAGCAGTTTCAAAAAAATATTCATTCGGCGTACGATTTATGGCCCATGACATTGGGAAGAAAGCCGGAGGCTTGAATACGTTTACCACTACTTCATTGCCGCTATTGGTAATGGTGTACTGGCGCACTTCGCCTGATTCGATAAAAAATACACCGCTGGGATTATCATCCGCATGTATAAGTATCTGACCTTTTTCGTACTGTTTGAGCGGAAAAGCTTTGAAAAAAGCTGCGACTTTTCGGCGAATTGGCTCCATGGGACTAATGATCGCGCTCCATGAGCCAGCGGCTAAAATGCTGGAGTTCTTTTTTGCGAACATCATTGTCTGGAATGGCGTGCAGCGCATCGGATGCTTGTTTGATATAGCGGGCGACTGTCTTTTCGCTCTTGGCTCGTGCACCAGAAGATTCGAGGGATGACTTGAACGCCTCAACATCATGAGGTGATGCATGCGGGTTGCCAAATACTCGCTCAAAAATATCGGCGTCGTGGGCGCTGCTTAGGTGCTGTTCAATGAGAAGGGTGCGCTTGCCTTCATGGATATCACTCAGGGTGGATTTGCCAATGCGCTCCTGTTGCCCGAACACCCCCAGCAGGTCGTCCTGGATCTGAAAAGCAATACCAAGGTAGTAGCCAAAATCACGCAACGCGTCAGCAGTGGCTTTGGGAGCATTTGCGAGCGTGGCACCTGTGAGCAACGGACCAATAAATGAATAGCTGGCAGTTTTATGGATTGCAATCGGCAGCGCTTGCAGCTCGTCATTCTGCATAAACGTAGCTTCTACATCCATCAGCTCACCCCCCGCTACCTCAAAAATACTTTGCTGCAGCAGCGAAAGCGCAGTGATTTTATCTGCGGCCGGCTGCTCGCTCTCATGAATCAGCTGGTGGGCGCCAGCAATCAGCAGGTCGCCTGCCAGCAGCGCAGCGCTGTGAGCATAATGTGTTCGATGAGGCTCGTCAATGTGCGCATATTCTTGTTTGTACAATCCGTTGAGATTGCTGCGGCCGTGGCGTATATCGTCGCGGTCAATTATATCGTCGTGTATGAGCAAGGCGGCGTGGAGCAGCTCCTGTGCCGCAGCGTAAGGCAAAACAGACGAGCTATATGATCCATACCCAACCATTGTCAGGTAGGGCCGAATCCGCTTGCCGCCGCGCATCACCACCTTATCGATATGCCGCCAAAGCCGGCCATACGAAGACCCCACTGCATCCGCACGGGCAGTAGATTCCTTAAAATAATCGCCTAGATACGCCGTAGTGTGTTCGGCAGACTGGCGGTGCAATTCGCTCAAATACGCCATAGGCACCTGTTAATGGTAGCACGCTGCCAAGGAGTCGTTGGTTATATTTGTAAAAATTACCTGCACAATTTTCTAGCGAGCCTGCCAAGTGTTCTGTTATGCTAAGCAGAAGAAGAGAGGATAGAGGAGCCCCATGGCAACATCGAAGAAAAAACCTACACAGACGCTCGTACCCAAAGATCGTTTGCTTGGCAAGATTTCAGTATTCTTTTTTGATCGGCCGATTATCACTGCAGCGCTTTGGATTTTGTTGACGTTGTTTGGTGCGCTGAGCTACGGCACGCTCATGAAGCGCGAAGGTTTTCCAACAATCAATATTCCGCTGGCACTGGTAAACGGGGTTTATTTTGTAAATGATCCTGCCAGAGTTGACGCGGATGTTGCGGTACCGATTGTCGAAGTTGCAAAAGAGCAAGAAGGCGTACGGAGTGTAGAGTCGACGAGCGCCGCTAATTTCTTCACTGTAGCTATCATGTATGAAGAGGGAGTGGATGCTGCATCTGCCGCCGAAGCGCTCGAGCAGACCGTGCGTGCAGATGGCGTAGTGCCAGAAAATGCCAACGCACAGTTTAACGTGCCATATTTTGGAGCAACAGGCGGCGACGTCGAGAAGATCGATATCGCTCTGTCGTTTTTTGCAGAGGAAGAAGCGGCTACTGCTGAGCTGACCGCTAAAGCCGAGGAAGCGGCGGCATGGCTGTCAGCAAAAGATTTGCCAGAAGTGGCTGAGGTATTTGTAAAAAATCCATTTGAGCGGACATTTGACCCTGTGTCGCAGCAGGCAGTTACGGTACAGCGGAGTTTTGATCGATTTGGCCTGCGTGAAGATAACGAGACCGTTTACCATCCGTCAGTGCTGATTGGTATTTCAGCAGTCGATAACCCAGACATTATCAAGCTGGACGAAGGCGTGGCTGCAGTGCTCGATGAGCTCCGTGCTGATGAAGCTTTTGCAGGCTATAACGCCGAGATTAGCGCGAGCTTTGCTCCGTCGATCCAAGGACAGATTTCAGAGCTGCAAAAAGCGCTGCTCGAAGGGCTGCTGGCGGTGCTGGTGGTGGGCACCATTGTGATTGCCTTTCGGGCTTCGCTTATTACCGTAATCTCGATGGTGACGGTGGTCGCGATGACACTTGGATTTTTGCACCTGGTTGGCTATACGCTCAATGTAATCACGTTATTTTCACTGATACTGGCGCTCGCACTTATAGTTGACGATACGATTATTATGGTCGAGGCAATCGACGCGGCACGGCATCGCCATCGCGATCGGCGTAAGGCAGTGCAGGAGGCGGCGCGCAAAGTCAGCCGAGCTATGGTGGCGGCCACCTTTACTGCAGCGCTTAGTTTTGCACCGCTTTTATTTGTCACAGGAATACTCGGATCATTTATTCGGGCAATTCCGGTTACTGTCATCTCGGCACTAATCATTAGCCTGATTGTGGCACTTGTGTTCATCCCGTTTCTTGCACGGTATCTGCTGCTCGGCAAAAAACAAATGGGCAAAAAGGAGGTCCAAACCGCTGCCTCTGGATTTGAGGCAAAGCTGGCAGCTTTTGTAACCCGGCCGATGATTTGGGCTCGTCATTCGGACAAAAAACTCATATTCGTAGGACTTACCGCAGTGTTTATTGGGCTTGGATTTATCGCTGCAGGCGGTTTGATCGCGCGCAATGTGCCGTTTAATATTTTTCCGCCGACCAAGGACACCAATAGCATTTCTGTCAGGTTAAACTTTGAGCCAGGCCTGACAATAGAGGAGGCCGAAGCACGTGCTGCAGCCGCTGATGAGATTATTGCAGACTCGCTCGGCAAAAACTTCACGCAGGCTACTTATTCGGGCTCGGGTTCTGAACAGGCAGCATCGCAGCAGATAGAAATTATCTCCTACCATGACCGATCCGTTAGGTCGCCGGAGCTGGCGGAATCTTTGGAACAGGATTTGCAGGCGGCGGGTTTTGCAGCGGCAGTCAGCCAAATTGATATTGGTCCGCCCGTGTCGGATTTTGTAGTGCAGGTGCAGGCAGACAATCGTCAGGCGGCGTTCCGCCTGGCCGAGGACTTGTCTGTATTTATGGAGAATACAGTACTGACTCGGGCCAATGGCACTGAGGCTCGGTTTGAAAATGTCACCGTTGCCAGCCCCAATCAGTTTATACGGGATGACGGCCAGCTGATTGTTACTGTCACCGCTGGGTTTGACGGAGACGATATTTCCGCGCTCGTGCTGCTGGCAGAAGCTGCAGTCATAGGCGAGTTTGATAATGAGCGTGTGAGCAGCTATGGTTTGCCTGATGATGCGCTCAGTATCAACATCGGCCAAGAGGCCGACAATCAGGAATCGTTCGCAGCACTCGCTCTGGCATTTCCTATCCTGATCGCAGTGATGTATGTTCTTCTAGCGATTCAATTCAAGAGCATGCTGCAGCCGCTGCTGATATTTATGGCGATTCCATTCAGTATCTTTGGTATTGCACTAGGGCTTAATCTGACAGATAACGTCTTTAGCTTCTTTGCGATGCTTGGGTTCTTTGCGCTGCTTGGCCTGAGTGTCAAAAACACCATCCTGCTCACTGACTACGCCAACCAAGCACGTCGAGCAGGTGTGGGTGTGGTAGACTCTGCCGTCGAAGCACTCCGTGAACGATTCCGCCCGCTTTTTGCGACCTCCGCGACTGCCGTTGTATCGCTTATTCCGCTCGCAATCACTAGCCCTTTCTGGGAAGGATTGATGGTAGTCCTAATCTTCGGACTGATTTCGAGCACGCTGCTCGTCGTGACCGTATTTCCGTACTACTATCTGGGGGCCGAATATTTACGGCAAAAAATCAATCCTCTCTACTTCTATACCGGACTCGTGGTGATAGCAGCGGCGATGGTGACTGTGTGGTGGCTGACGTCGCCAATATGGAGCTTGCTGGTACCGGTAGCGGCGTTGCTTACTATTCCATTCCAGCGCTTCTACGTGCGCCGCCTCGGATAGCCGCTTGAAGCTAAAAAATCTTTATGGTTAAATAGACCTGCCTACTAAAGGCACACGTTTCGTAATTGAGCTAGTTTTGGTGCGAATCTGCGGAAGCGCAAAGGAGCCGTACTGAAGGTACGGTGACTGCGAACCGAAAAGATTCAAGCCGAAAATAGCCAATAATCAAACAGGTTGTTGGCTGAGCCAACAAGCAGGTTTGATGATACGAGACGTGTGACAAAAAACAAAAATGCCAGAACCAGTTATAAAGTACTCGCGGCTCAAGCTAACGCACCGGACGCACACCGGTAGAAAGCTGCACAAGAGCCATACTTCGTATCCGCTGCTCGCGGTGCTATTGCTGATGGTGGGCGTAATTTTGGGTGCGACGACCTTGCAAGTGATTGCCGCTGACGTCACGGTGACAGCAGTAGCGAACGGCAGTCCGCCCGTGCAGGCCGCGGTCATATTGAGCCCGCAGCAGGATGATCGATTCACCAATTCATCCGTCCCTGTCAGCGGTACATGTGCTGCCGGCTATTACATCAAAATCTACCGAAACGAAATATTCTCCGGAGCGGCGATTTGTACCGATGGCGGCACGTTCTCGGTTACTACGGATTTGTTTGCGGGGCGCAATGATCTTCAGGCACGCACCTATAACATTGCGGACAATGAAGGTCCGCGCTCTAGCATCGTCACTGTTTACTATGACGTACCCGGCACGGGGGATCCTACCGATCCAGACGGGCCTCAGCCTTCGTCGCCGACTGGTCCAGGCTATCAACCAGGGGGCAGGCCAGACCCTAAGACGCCGTTTTATCTTTCGACAGAGTATTTTTTCAAGGCAGCCTACACTGGCCAAAAGATTTCCTGGGATTTCGAGGTGATGGGCGGCCAGGGACCCTTTACCGTCTATGCAGTTTGGGGCGATGGCTATAGCGACGTCTATCCAAACAAACAGGGCAATACATTCACTATCGAGCATATCTACTCCACGCTCAAGGAACGGCGCGAATACTATACGGTTACAGTACGAATCGTTGACAGCCGCGGCTATAGCGCTTCACTGCAGCTGATCAGTATCATGAACGACCCGAATGTCATCAGTGGCGCGCTGGTACGGCCAAATGACGGCACTCCGCTGGGCACGGTCAAATTTTTCTCAGGAATTCTCAAATTTGTCTGGTCAGCGTATGGAATCGTGCTGCTGATGGGAATTTGTTTCTGGCTGGGGGAGCGGCGTGGTGAAAGTATTGCAGCCGCCTGGTATCGCCGCAAGCTGCGCCGCCGTCATCGTCAACCCGCCTAAAAAATATTTGCAAAATACTAAAAAATAGTATGGCTAGGTTCTGACCCCAGAAAATGAAAGAATGTGGTGTAATATATTGACAGAAGCATAAACATTATGATATAATGGTATTATAGGGCCGCTGTATGCTATGAGCAGCTGACATGCGGGCAATATCTAGGGTAGAATAAGCATAATGGCTTATAAGAGGAAACCATACCGCTACAAACGGCGCTTCAAAATCTTGTTTTGGAGTTTGATCGGCATGATTTTGTTCAGTATCGCTACTATTTTTATGAATCGCCCGACGTCCGGCACAATTATCAAGCATTCGCTGCAGGATGAGCGGATTGAGCAGCGTGAAAAAACCAATACCATTACCGCCAAGCACTTTAGCCTGGCATATGATGCATCGCTGGATACAGTGAGCGACATCAGCCAGCATGATGGTACAGCACTGGAGGTGTATCGGGTGGCGCGCAGTGACACGAGCGGCCGGCGGATATTTGTCATCACCATCAAACCGCTGCCGCCGGGCGGTATGAGCGAGGAGTCTTCATATAAATTCCGTCAGACCAACCCGAGCCTGTATCTAGCAGGTGCTAAGACTGCGGGCGATAATAGTTTCGTGACGTTCGAAAAAACTGATGGCAGCGAGCTTACGGCGTTTGCGTCATATGACGGCAAGCTGGCGATGCTCGCATATACTTTGCAGGCGCCGGATGGCAATCTTGCGGACGAGGCAGGTGAACTGCTAAGGAATTTCCGGTGGCAGTAGCAGTGGTATACTTGAGAAGATGAAAGCAGTAGCGGGATTTTTGGCAGGTGGTATGGCACTGTTTGCGGCATTGCCGGGGACGAGCAACTACCGGCTGCATGACTATGGAATAGGCTCTGGCGGCGGCACGATGGGGTCAAGTAATTATTCGCTCGAAGGGATTGCGGGCGAGCTGAGCAGCCCGACTGTCTCGACGGATACCTATGGGCTAAAGCCAGGGCTGCTTGGTTCGCGGTTAGCGGCGCTGCCCGATGCGCCGACCTGGCAAAATCCTGCTGATTGGTACAACAGGCTGCATCTGGTAATTGATCCGACAGGCAACCCGAGCGATACGACTTTTGCGGTGGCAATCAGCAGCGATAATTTTGCAACCACTCAGTATGTGCAGTCGGATAATACCGTGGGGCCGTCGCTTGGAATGGAAGATTTTCGCGACTATGCATCGTGGGGTGGTGGTGCAGGGGCGAATGTGATTGGCCTGTCGCCAAATACCGAGTACAAAATAAAGGTAAAAGCGCGCCAAGGTGAGTTTAGCGAAACGGGATTTGGGCCAGAGGCGACTGCCTCAACTTCACAGGTATCGATCGTGTTTGATATTGATGTTGCTGCAACAGATACCGAGACCTCGCCGCCCTATTTGGTAAATTTTGGCAGTGTAAATCCGGACAGTGTGACCGATAGTCCTGAGCGGGTCTGGATTGATATAGAAAGCAATGCCGAGAGCGGTGCGTTTGTCTACGTGGTGTCAAATAACGGCGGGTTGCTGAGTGCGACTGCAGGACATACGATTAGTGCAGTCACCGGTGATCTTGCAGTACTCGACGAGGGCATTGGGGCGCAGAACAGCAGCGTGGGTCAGTCATCAGGCGGGCCGCTGGCTGTGCCGGCACCGTTTAACGGGACGAGCGCTACTATCGGGGCGGTAGACGGACAGTTCCGGCAGCTGCTGACATCTGCAGGTCCGCTCCAGAGTGGTCGTGCATCCTTTTTGCTAAAGCTCAAGACATCGGGGACCACGCCAGCAGCTTCTGACTACGTTGATGTGTACACGCTGGTGGCAACCGCTTCATTCTAGGGGTAGTGTGCCCTCGGTAAAATCTTGACGGGCGGGCAGTATACACTTATGCTTATGGTAAGTCATTTTGTACCCTTTGGGTCAGAGATTTTCTGGGTGCAGGCTAAGGAGTGAACTTGCGAGAACGTAAATTACGGTTAATCGGGGCGGGGCTGTTTACCTTAATGGTTATACTCTCGACCAGCGGCTTCAAAATCGATGCAGCCGGTCTTACGGGCACCTCTATACGCTTTAACCGTATGAGCGCTACTACTGCCAGTACCTTCCGGCTGACCTTTACCGTGCCGGCGGGGAATGTAGCTACAGAGGATCGTGTAGTAATGTCTTTTCCCGATGCATACACCGTGGCAACAAGCAGCTTGACTGCATCTGTAGCCAGTTGCGGGGCAACGAGTTTGCCAGGCAGCTTGACGGTTACGGGCAGCAACACGCCCGGGAGCAAGAATATTACAATTACCGGAGTGACTAATCTGTCAGCTACGAGCACGTACTGTGTCGATATCGGCCGCACTAGCACGAACGATCCGGTGATAAATCCTGCGGCGGGGATTTATGCAATTACGGTCGAGACCCAAGATTCTGGTTCGGCGCGGATCGACCATAGCGTAATCGGAGCACGGGTAATTTCTGATGACCAGATTGTGGTGAGCGCGGTAGTGCCGCCCTCGTTCAACTTCGTACTCGATGCAAACTCGACCAGTTTTACAAGCAGTCTTGACACAGGTGATATTGTCCACACTACCCCACGTACTGTGACTATTACCACCAACGCAACTCAGGGCTGGATCGCCTGGGCGCGTGATTCGAACACAGGGCTGACATCGGCGGCGGCAGGACATACGATTCCATCGACGACACCGGGGGCAGCGGCAACGCTCAGCCCGGGCACAGAGGGGTATGTGCTGGGAGTGACTGCAGTTGACGCAAGCGGCGGCGGCAGTGTTACGGTAGCTTCTGCGTATGCAGGCGGTGCAGGCGATGACAATGGCGCGGGTCTTGACACAACGTTCCGCCAAATCGCTAGCGCAAACGGCACGGCCAATGGTGATGTACTGACACTACGCGGCAAGGCTGCGATTAATACTATGACACCAGCTGGTATCGACTATACGGACACCTGGACTATCATTGGAGCAGGTAGCTTCTAGCTACCTGCTAGAGCGCGCAGCAATTTTGGGAGTGGTAATTGTGCCCTAGCCTGAGGACATTTCTTCAGAGTATCTACAAATACGCTTCCGAAATGGAAGCCTCAATCTAGGGCACAATTACCCTTAGCCCAAAATCACTGCTTGACAGTGTTTATGGTGAATCTAAGCGCTTGACTATTTTGAGAGCGGTAGTTTCCGCCCAGTCGAGGATATTTCTTCGTCGTACCACAAACACAAAGTACGCCTCCGAAATAGTGCCTCACCTGAACAAAAACTACCCTTGGCTCAAAACAGCCACTTAACAGGGGTTATGGCGGGTCTATAGTGCGCGACCCTTTGCTAGTTCCTACTTCCTAATTTTTATTTTCTTGAATAGCTTTGTAGCCATTCAATGCGAGTTATACACAGGTTTTGCCGTATCTGGTGGCTATCTATTGACAGCTGTGGTATTTTTACTTATGCTTTAATCAAATCCTAAAACAAAAAGGTTCGATGAAACGAACGTGACAGATAAAATAAACACCATTTACAGACTGCGGCTCATTGGAGCATTGCTGTTTTTGGTGTTGACAATTCTCATTACCAGCGGCTTCAAAATCGATGCAGCTGGTCTTACGGGCACCTCTATACGCTTTAACCGCATGAGCGCCACCACCGCCACCACCTTCCGGCTCACCTTTACGGTGCCAGCGGGAAACACTGGTACTGAGGCGAGTGTCCGGATTGGATTCCCAGATGCTTACACGATTGCAACCAGTGGCCTGACCGCTTCTGTAGCCAACTGTGGCGCAACTAGCTTGCCTGGCACATTGACAGTTACTGGCGTTGACACCAATGGCAGCAAGAGTATTACGATCAATGGTGTTAGTAATTTGTCTGCAACCACCACCTACTGCGTGGAGGTGGGGCGCACCAGCACAAACGATCCTGTGATAAACCCGACAGCTGGCATCCATGCGGTGACTGTCGATACCAGAACAGCTGGAGATACGGTAATCGACAATACGGTTATTGGTGTGCGCACCATCACGAATGACCAAATCGTGGTGAGTGCAGTCGTGCCTCCTTCGTTCAACTTCGTGCTCGATGCAAACTCAACCAGCTTTGTGAGCAATCTTGATTCAGGGTCTGTCGTACAGACTACCCCACGCACCGTAACTATCACCACCAACGCTACTCAGGGCTGGATTGCCTGGGCTCGTGATTCAAATACCGGACTGACATCGGCAGCGGCAGGCAAGACAATCAACTCGACCACACCAGGTGTTGCCGCTTCGCTTGTCCCCAACAACGAGGGATACGTACTCGGCGTACAGGCCACTGATGCAGGCGGTGGCGGCAGCGTGACAGTAGCTTCAGCCTATGCAGGCGGTGCCGGGGATAACAATGGCTCCGGTCTTGACACAACGTTCCGCCAAATCGCTAGCGCAAACGGCACGGCCAATGGTGATGTACTGACACTACGCGGCAAGGCTGCGATTAATACTATGACACCAGCTGGTATCGACTATACGGACACCTGGACTATCATTGGAGCAGGTAGCTTCTAGCTACCTGCTAGAGCGCGCAGCAATTTTGGGAGTGGTAATTGTGCCCTAGCCTGAGGACATTTCTTCAGAGTATCTACAAATACGCTTCCGAAATGGAAGCCTCAATCTAGGGCACAATTACCCTTAGCCCAAAATCACTGCTTGACAGTGTTTATGGTGAATCTAAGCGCTTGACAGTATTGAGGGGTGCGCATATTAGATAAATATGACCCTCCTCCTTTTGTCTGCTAGTTCCTATTTCCTTACTTCTGCTATCTGCCAGTATCGTTAATGTTTTTCGCGTATAATGCTTAGAGATGAGACGACTAAAAGCTACGAGGGTTCTGAGCTTGCTAATGCTTCTGGGTGCTAGCTTGCTGGTGCTGCCGCCGGTTTCTGCTCAAGAGGGCGATGGGGCGCTTAATCTTACCACCTCCCCGTTGCCTATTAATTTATCGATAGAGCCGGGCGAATCAACTAGTACGGAGCTGCGGATACGGAATAGCGGCACGCAGACCGAGACCCTCCAGGTCGGATTGCTGAAATTTGGTGCTAATAACGAGAGCGGGCAGCCTCGGCTCGCTGATCGGGAGCCCGGGGACGATTATTTTGATTGGGTGAGTTTTTCTGAAGATACATTTGTGGCCGAGCCCAATGTCTGGAAATCTATCACAATGACTATAGACACACCGCCCGAAGCTGGGCTCGGGTACTACTATGCGGTGACGTTTACCAGGGCGCAGGCAGCCGATGCAACAGATCAGGGGGCAAGCGTAGAGGGCGGCACCGCTATATTAGTCCTGCTGGAGGTGCGGGTACCATATGCTTTGCGCAAAGTAGAAATTCAAGAGTTCAAGGCAAACCGATCAGTTTATGAATTCTTGCCTGCAGAATTTGAGGTAGGGCTAAAAAATAGCGGTAATATTCACTTGATTCCATCTGGCAGTATTTTTATTACCAAGGGAGATGAGGAGGTCGCTGTACTCGATGTAAATGCACCGCGCGGAAATATTTTGCCAGATTCTGAGCGGAATTTTACTGCTGTTTGGGCAGACGGGTTTCCTGTCTATGAGGCAATTGAAGAAAACGGGCGGGTTCTTACCAACGAGGACGGCACCGTCAAAACAAGGCTGAAGTGGGATGCTTCGCAGCTTGGTAGCTTACGTTTTGGCAAGTACAAAGCAACGCTTCTGATGGCCTATGATGATGGCGAGAAGGACGTGCCTATAGAGGCAGTGCTTACATTTTGGGTAATACCATGGCGAATTATTTTTGCGGGACTTCTGCTGCTGGCTGTGCTGCTGGCTGGACTATACTTTATCCTGAAAAATACGGTGCTTGCGGGCAGAAAAAAATCAAAAAAGGAAACGCCGCGTGATGCGTAGGGTAGCTATACTTTTATTGATCATTCTTGCGGTCGTCGGGATGAGTACAAGTTTGGCTGCTGCGCAGGGTATAGGGGTGACTCCTGGCTTGCAGGAGGTTGAACTGCGGGATGGCGAGAGAGAGGTTAGTTTTGAGGTGACAGTGGCCAATACTACAAGTACGGTCGCAGAATTTCGCGTGTCTACTGTGGACTTTGGCGCGCTGGATGAATCTGGCGGTGTGGCATTCCTGGGCAGATCTGGGCAGGAGGCATATGCTTATAGCCTGAGTCAATGGATGAGATTAGAAAAAACCGAACTACGAATAGAGTCAGGACAGACAGAGATGGTTACCGTTACGGTCGAGAATAGCAATCGCCTATCTCCTGGCGGACATTATGGGGCAGTGCTCGTTACTGCCAAGGAGACCGATCAGCTCCAAAACGATGCGGTAGCTATGCTGCCTGGTGCCAGTACGTTAGTGCTGCTCAAAAAAATTGGGGGCGAGCAACCAGCACTCGAGCTCGATAGTATAAAAACGAACAGTTCACTGCTCAGGATGCCCAGCAACGCGTCGCTCAGATTTCATAATGAGGGCAATATACACCTCGTCCCGCGGGGCATAGTAGAGCTAAGCGGGCCGTTTGGATCAGAGGTTGCACGCGGGATAATTAATGAAACTTCGGCTTACATACTACCCGAGACCTATCGAATATATGACACATCCCTTAACTTTTCCCGTCAACCATGGCTACCAGGCAGATATACGTTGTCGGTACAGTGGCGGTATGACGGAGTTGAGACATTTGAGACGCATATATACCATCATTGGTATATTGGCCGCGCCGGTATTATCATGGTAGTCATACTTAGTTTATTAATTGTTCTATATTTGTTTGTAGCGTATAAAAGACGCCCAGTTACCCGTAACTAAAGTATTCCACAACAGATACAAAACCCCTGTTGTATTCAGCTTATGTTTGCTACAATAACCATAAGTTGTAACTTGCATAGGGAAGTCTCGCTTTGGGTAGAATTGGCATACGTCAATATACACTTCTTGCAGCATCTATCATTTTGGTGGTAGCTGCGATGTTTATTGTTGTCCAAAAAACAATGTTCACCCAGGCTGCACCTGGCATAAACAAAACCATCAACTTCCAGGGTAAGATGACTGATGACCAGGGGCTGAATGTTCCTGACGGCACTTATCAGTTTATATTTCGTATCTATTCAGTGGCCAGCGGTGGCAGTGCGGCGTGGACCGAGACAGTGGATCTCAGTGTTACAGATGGGATATTTCATCATAACCTTGGGAGCTCTACAGCGCTGCCTGGCAGCGTGGATTTTAACACCGATAATATTTTCTTAGGGATTACCTTCAATTCTGACCCGGATGGCGAGATGTCGCCTAGAATCCAGCTGACAGCCAGTCCTTATGCGTTTAATGCCGACAAGCTTGATGGATTAGACGCCAGCGAGTTGGTGCAGTTAAGCCCAAGCGTGGCTCAGACAGGGAGCATTAACATTACCGGCAGTGTTACGGCAAACAGCTTTACTGGTAGCGGCCTAAGCTTAACTGATCTTAATGCCAGTAATATTTCCACCGGCACTTTAGCTATCAGTTATGGCGGCACCGGTGCTAGTACTGCTCAGGGCGCCATTAACTCTATATCTGGCCTGACTACGCAGGGTGATTTATTGTTTCATGATGGTGCAAATACTACCCGCTTAGCTCGTGGTACGGATGGACAGTGTCTTGTAAGTAGTGATTCCACCATACTGTGGGACTCATGCGGCGGCGGTGGTGCTGGCGACATCCTGCAAGGCGGCAACAACTTCGGCGGCAGTACTGCCATGGCTATCGGCACCCTCAATAACGGTGCGTTTAATTTCATGACTGATAGCCAGGTCCGCATGTCACTGTCAGCCAGCGGAAGCTTAGCGGTTAATACAGATGCCTTATTTGTGGACGCAGCTACCGGAAATATTGGCCTGGGTACATCGGCTCCTGAGTCTAAGCTGCACGCCGTGCAGGAGGGTTCAAGTTATATTATGAGTGATTCATATGGGGGTATTCCGGTATTCCAGGGGCGGCGTGCCAATGGCTCGTTGGCTAATCCGCAGGCTCTAGCTGCTGGTTCAACATTTACGCAGTTTAGCGGCCGTGGCTATGATGGTACCCAGTTCTCTGCTACGCGTGCAGCTATAACTATGAGTGCCAGTCAGGATTGGACCACTACTGATCAAGGGTCAAGAATTCTTTTTTATACAACAGAAAATAACACAACAAACCTGACAGCTAAGATGGCTATTAGTCACAACGGTAACATAGGTATAGGCACTACATCTCCTAGTTATCTTCTGCATGTGTTTGGAACAGCCACAGCCGACAGTGGAGTGAATGTTAATTCAGCAATCGATTATTTTATAAACCCAGTCTCTGCACCAGAAACAAGTACTTGGTACTACAGCGGCTATAATTCGGCAATTGCTACTGGCGACAATTTAAACTCCAGCGCCTATATATATGGCCATGTTGGCTTTGCGGAAAGCCGAAGTGCTGCTGTGCTTGGTCAGTCGGTGGGTTTTGCTGGCATATCTTTGCTTAATTCAAGCGGGACTGTTGTAAACGCCATTGGCGTGCGTGGCCAGGTCCGAAATGAAGGCTCAGGAACCATTTCAACTGCTAGAGGTATTCATGTAGCGTCAGCCGGTAATAGCGGTGGCGGTACCATTGCAAATAACTATGGTATCTATGTCAGCAGTCAAACAGCTGCAACAAATAACTACGGTGTCTACATACAAGGAGCCAGCACCTATGCTCTATGGGTGGATAGCGGGCAGTCGCGCCTTGACGGAAATGTATCAATTGGCACCAATGCAGCGCCTGGGGCAAACTCATTGGTTGTATCCAATGGTTCATCCAGCGACACCATAGTGCGCCTCCAAGACAACACAACCACTGTAATGAGCGTGGCTGATGGCGGCTCTGCCACCTTCAGAAATGCTGTTGACTCCACCACCGCCTTCCAAATCCAAGATGCCAGCGGCAGCACACTGCTCAATGCCGATACCTCCAACAGTGTCATAGAGATAGGAGGCAGCAACAATATTGTAGAGGGCGGCAGTGAATGGACTGCCCGCACCGCCGCTGAGGCTAACTCATGGCGCTCCGTCACCTACGGCAACGGCCTATTCGTAGCAGTGGCAAGTAGTGGCACCAACCGCGTCATGACATCACCCGACGGCATCACCTGGACCGCCCGCACCGCTGCTGAGGCTAATTGGTGGGCCTCCA
>CAZXJN010000016.1:0-21553 GCA_964641015.1 uncultured Candidatus Saccharibacteria bacterium
TATTTGTTTATATAAACGTTTATATAAACATTGCCACGGCTTTAGGGCCGTGGCTGAAATGTCTTAAACAAAAAGAATGGGGGTTGGTTCTTGGCCACAAGAACAAAGAGAGTTTGACTCTTTATCAAAAGAACACAATAAGACGGTCTCTTATCCAGAAGAGCATGTAAACCGCTGACAAAACAAAAAATTCCTATAGGAAAGACCGCAGCTTTTTGACATCTTTTAAGATTATAAACCCGTTGCCGCTGCCAATAAGCCCGCGGCGCTCTAAAGCTGTCAGCTCCCTGGATGTGGTTTCGCGCGAGGCGTTTATGGAGCTGGCAATATCTTGCTGCCTGAGCGATACCTCCAGTACGGCTCCCTTAGGCGTGCTTTTGCCGAAGCGGCTGTTCATGGTGAGCAGGAATGATATCAGGCGCTCGCGGACGGAGCGGTATTCTAGGTTGATAATTCTTTCTGAATGTATGCGGTACATCTCCAAGGTCATGTTCAGCAGCGGCGCGAGGATGCCGGGCTCTTTATCGATCAGCCGGGTTAACTTGGAGCGCTCAATGCGCCAGACAGTCGTGTCGCTCAGCGCTTCGTAGATAATATTGCGCTCCTGTCCGGTGATAGCCCAGATAAGCGGGAATATTTCCTGGTCCTTTCGGATAATAAGCAGGTTTTCTTCGCCGTACTTGGTAATGTCGTAAGCTTTTACAATACCTGACTCTATAAAAAAAATACCCGGCGGTGATTCGCCGGGCCTTATGATAAATTCACCCTTTTTGTAAGAGAGGCGCGTGCCCGCTCGAAAAAGTTCCAGAAGTTTTGTATCCGCAGTCCTTTTTCCTGCCATATTTTTAGTATGACGGAAGTGCTACAGCTTGAAAAGAGTTTTTCTCTAGCTCTCTTGATATTTATCACAGGTTTTGGGTGAGGTTTGTTACTGCCAGCTGGTCATAAAAGATCTACAGTAAGGCTTGTAAGCAAGGGGAGTAAAATGGTGACGAGGCAGGAGATCGAGCGTCAGCTCAAAGCAATTGGTGCTGTTTTTACCTGGTGGGGCAAGAGTGAGGCACGCGAGCTGGAGCGTATTATCGAACCTGGCGAGACCATCAAGCATTGTATGAACGGTCGGTATGAGGGCGGCTTTGCCATGCTGTGCGTCACTGATCAGCGGGTAGTACTAGTTGATAAGAAGCCGCTGTATTTGAGCCTGGAGGATGTCCGCTACGATATGATTTCGGAGGTTGGGTTTGATGGGCGGCTGGTAGATTCGACAATTACGATTTTTAGCATTAGCAAACAGCTACGATTTACAAGCTTTCATGGGCAAAAGTTACGTGACGCAACGACATATCTCCAGCGGCGGGTTATGGAAATGAGGCAGCAGCTTTCGCCTGCTCAATATTTGCAGCAGATTAACGGCGCTTCAGAGGCAGACGGGGTGCGTTCTATTGAACACCGGGTTACCAATCCCTATATCAAAGTACCGCTTATGATGCGCCGCAGGGTGTCGCGGTTTTATAACTCATAGCACGTCTTAGACATTAAACCGGAATTCGACGATATCGTCGGGTTGCATAATGTAGTCCTTGCCCTCGGTGCGTACCTTGCCGGCAGCTTTGGCGGCCTGCTCGGATCCGGCGGTAATCAAATCGTGATAGTTTATGACTTGTGCAGCGATAAAGCCGCGCTCAAAATCACTATGAATTGCGCCAGCTGCCTGCGGCGCAGTGGCGCCTTTTGGAATGGTCCAGGCCCGGACTTCTTTAGGGCCGGCAGTCAGATAGCTTTGTAGGCCCAGTGTGTCATAACTGGTTCGGATCAGCTGATTTAAGCCGGGCTCTTCCTGGCCATAGCTTTTGAGCAGCTCCATTTGGTCAGACTCATCTAGGCTGCGTAGCTCACTCTCTAGTTTTGCACTGGTAAATATTGCCTTGGCGGGGCTGACTATTTCAGCTAATTCTTGTTTTTTAGCCTCATTGTTAAGCTCAGCATCATCCATATTAAACAGATAAATAATTGGCTTGGCGGTCATCAGCTGCAGGTCTGGCAGGTGCTCCTGGTAGCTATCAAGCAGGTCCGGGTTTCTCCAGAGTGGCTGACCGCTGTCCAGATGGCTTCGAACCTCTTCTAATGCGTCATAGATTGGCTTTAGCTTGGGGTTGGCTCTAGCTTCTTTGGCGATTCTCGTCAGTCGTTTTTCAGCAGTTTGCAGGTCGGCTAGCGCCAGTTCAGTATTTATCACCTCTATATCATGCAGCGGATCCTTACTTGAGTCGCTGCGCAGTACGTCAGGGTCGTCAAAGGCCCTAACAACTTGGCAAATCGCGTCACAGCTTCGGATATGGCTTAAGAATTGGTTACCTAGTCCCTCGCCCTTGCTGGCGCCCTCTACAAGCCCGGCAATATCTACAAATGTAACTGTTGCCGGCAAAATCTTTGTACTGCCGTAAACCTCGGCCAGCTTTTCCAGGCGCTCATCAGGCACTGGCACGATGCCGGTGTTCGGCTCGATCGTGGCAAAAGGATAGTTAGCCGCCAGGATATTATTACCAGTCAGCGCATTAAACAGGGTAGACTTGCCAACGTTCGGCAGGCCGACGATACCAATTTGAAGAGAACTCATATACATCCATTATAACAGAGGAGCAGGGATAAACTAACAGCGGCAATATATTGACAATTCAACTTGCTTATGCTAAAATAAGAATATGACATAAAATACAAACATCCTAAACCTAGTCCTCATGAAAGCACACCTGTAGCTCTCTTTTGGTGCTTAGTGAGTGTTCAAAGCTCAGTTTGACGAGTGCCTGTTCGGTTTTGCCTTGGGCTACCTTGGTTAGTGGCGGTATAAGGGTGTTTTTCTATACAGGTGTTAAGTCTGTATTTTAAGTTTTATTTTTACGAAATACCCCCAAGAAATTACCGGAGCAGAGGAAGTGTTCCACATAAGTTTGACAAATCCATAAAAATAGAATATGATGTGCTAGCTATAAGAGGTCTTAATGGCTTGAGTGCCTAGCGGTGCTCGCCTAAATATAAGGCTTCTTATTAAATAGCGTACTTTGACATATCAGACTGCAATCAAACAATAGGATGTTAGGGTGCGAACAGGGTGCTTCGGCAGACGAAGCCTCATGTCCGCATCCTAACAGTGGGATCGGTGAGGCAGTAGCCAATATTCTCTACAGAAAGGAGAACGTCCGTGAGACGTTCACTCTCAAGGATCGTGGCACTACTTGCCCCGATCTTCATGCTGGGGGTGTTTTTTGCGTCCCCGGCCTCCGCACACCACACCACTGTCAGTGGTGAGGTGGAGTGTGTTCAGGGGGAGGGCTACCTCATCACCTGGACCATTCAGAACTCCGAGAACATCGGAGGGACTGCTGATGTATCCGCATCTGCTGGTGCGCTTTCGAGCACATCGGTGGCTCTGCCAGCCAACCGCGGTTCAGTACAGGTCACCACGACCCATGCCGTTGCCGAGACCGTCACCTTGACGGTCAGTGCCGAGTGGACCAACAAGGTCAAATCGGTGGACACAGGCAAGGTCAAGGCTTCGGACTTCCCGGAGTGCGATGAACCTGATGATGATTACCAGATCCAGCCAGAGAAGTCGTGGCTCATCGATGGGGTTCCAACCGCTGCTGCTGATCTGCCGGAGGGCAGTTGGGCCAAGATCGTCATCTTCGAGGACATCGTCCAGGGTCGGTTCATGGTTTGGAAGTTCGACCATCAGGGTCGTGATCACGATGGCTGGCTTTCCTATGGCGCAGGAATGCCAGTTGTCATCGATGAGGAATACTACGTTCCAGGCTATAGCTGCGAACCAGTTAATCGCATCTTTTCTGGAGATGACCTCGTAACGGTGACGGTGGTCAACGATTGCACAGAGGACGATACTCCGCCTCAGAAGGTCCCGAACAATCCGGAGTACAATCGGATTGAGGACTGTGGGTGGATTGAATTCACTCTGACGAACAACGTTGAGCTTGGCGACAATGAATACGCTGAGCCGGCAGAGTTCACGATTGAGTTCAAGGGCGATGTCGAGACCTACACGGTTCCGGCCAATGGTGACCCCATCGTTCTGACCTACTCGGTCGAAGAAGACGCCGGGGACGAAGACATTGTCATTAACGGCAATGTATATACCATTGAGTCAGATTGCTTGCCCGACGAGGAGCCTCCTCCGGAGGTCAAGGAATGCCCGGCTCAGCTCGGCAGCATCCACGCTACCAACCTCAACCCCAACGGGTGGAGCGTCGGCGGTGCGGGTTCTGTTAGCTATGTTCCGGGTGGAGTTGAGTTGTCGGTTGACGGCTCTTGGGCAGAAGTCTGGCTCGAGAGGGATATGAACATCCCACTCGCTCAGCTGGGCGATGCTCTTGGCTACATTGCAACACCTTCGCAGTACGTCGGCATCCATATCGACACGCCACTGGGTACGCTGGTCTACGAAGACGAGCCATCCTATGGTGGTCTGCTGTGGAGCAACAGCCCGATCCTGCCCGCCTCTGGCGGTGGTCACGGCGGTTCGTACGCTGGCACGTTGAACGACGCGCTTGCGATCAACCCGGATCTCGTGGTCACGAAGGTGCGGTTGCTGTACACCAATGCTGAGGCGGCCAGTACGGTCATCACCAGTGCGGTGTTCGGATGTGTCGAGTACACATTCGATGAGGAGGAAGTCCCTCCGCAGCAGCCAGACCCCGAGGTGGACGAGGGCGAGTGGGTTGACGGTACGTGGAAGTGTAACGACACCACTGTTACACAGACTCGCACCGTAACAACGACCCCCTACAAGCTGGTGGACAACGAGTGGGTGCTGGACACTGAGAATGCTACTACGACGACCGAGACGCGCACGCGCGACTTGACCGCCGAGGAGCAGACGAAGTGCCCGCCACCACCCACGTGTGTGGCGCTGGGTAACTGCCCGCCTCCGCCGCCTCCGCCTCCGCCTCCGGTGGAGGAGTGCCCCGAGGGCCAGGTTGGTACTCCGCCGAACTGCGAGACGCCGGTGACCCCGCCGACGGATGTCTGTCCGAACGTGGATGGTATCCAGACCGAGGTCCCCGACGGCATGTTCCGCAACGCTGACGGCTTCTGCTTCCCCGAGGAGCAGCCCGAGCCGCCAGCTCCGCCAACCCCTGGTGGGACGCTTCCGCGGACGGGTGGTGGCTTCGGCCTGATCCCGCTCGCAGTCGGCTTCTTGCTGACTGGAGGCGCTATCCGACGCCTGTCGAAGCGCCAGCTGGCCTAAGCAGTATCATCTTCGGGACGAAGTTTAGTTCCGAAGGTTTTCAGTAAATGAAGAGGGGGGCGAGCATTATGCTGCGCTTGACTTACAGCGTGTCCCTTTTAGGGCCGCCCCATTCTTCAATTGTTTTATGCAGCTACCTATCGGTAGCAGCGCAGTCTGATATGTCATAAAACAATTTTTACATGTTTGAGGATTGGCGTTTTTATGGAAACGACAGCCAACTAACCTGTAAAATATAAATTTTCTTAGTGAATAGTACGTTTGCTCTGATTTAGCCTGTCCTGTATAATTCAGAACAAGCATAAACATTACTATCATTACTATCCACTAAATTAAGAGGGTTACACTTGGGTGCAGGACCAAGATAAGCAAAAAGCTTTTGTAGGCGAAACAGGGAAGAGTCGTCGCTCGAGGCTGCTCAGTCGAAAGGCCATGCTTGTAACTCTGGCTGCACTAGCAGTGCTGCTGATAGCTAGTTTTTTAATTTGGAGAAATAACACTCATAAGTACTCCTCTGGGGAGGCTGAGATTACAAGTACTGTTGCTCGGATTAGCGAAGAGCTTTCGGCAATGAACGAGTATCTGCAAGCTGGTAATGACGCAAAGTCGGCAGAGCATGCCCGAAAAGCACTAGCTCACGCGCCAGATGACATGGATACGATGCTGGCAGTAGCCGAAGCTATAAAAAGGGTTGACATAGAGGAGTCGCAGCAGCTCTATGTCAAGGCTTTAGAAGTTTTTAAGCAACAGGATGATCCTGATGCTGAGGGCAAAAATCCAGTAACCTATTGGTCTGCCGGTACGATGGCTGAGGGTGCTGGGCTTGTTGATCAGGCAATCGTCTACTACAGGAAGGCGCTTGAAGCTGCAGATTCAACTAATACCGATGACCAAAATATTACTGCCAAGACAAAAGAGGCTTTATGGAGGCTGGAGCAATAATGAAAGGTACTTATCCAAATGCGTTCAAGCAGAATGGCAGTCTAAGAAGCTCCAGCATTGCGATACTGCTAATGGCAGCTCTGATCCTACTGGTGCTCTTTCTATTTTTTCCATCTATTACAGCTGCTCAGTCGGGCGGAGGAGTTGGTGGGGCTGGCGGAGGCAGTGGAGGTTCTGGAGGGCATCAGTCTATTTATGGCTATGGTTGGGTGGATTATCTTCGGAGCGGCCCTGGTCCGAGCAATGGGTTTAGAGATGGAACGAGCTGGGCGCATGTGCAAAGTACATGCAGTGCTTCTGAAAAGGTCAGGGCGTTTATTGTCAGAAATTCGAGCATGCAAGGCAAGGTTTATGACTATGTGGGTTGGAATAACCCTAATTATCTTTTCACGCCTGGTCACCACGTAGACAATAACCGGGCTACCGCAGTGTCTCTAACTCAGGCTGAGGCTGACTTTTACGCTCTTCCCGAGAGTATTAGACAGGGATATACCTATGGGGTGAATGTTGCCTGGTTTTGCTACGGTGAAGCTTCACCGGTAGCTGGAGTGTGTGAATCTGTGAATGCTCCCGGTACGGTTAATGCCGGAGCTTCATTTTCTGCAACATTTACCGTCAGAAACGGCACGCCTTCTACAGTTTTTCCTGCCAACGGAGTGTATAGGCTAGGGTCGCAAAGCCCGCAGGACAACCATACCTGGGGAACTAATAGGGTTATGTTTCCTTCATCAATAGGCTCTGGTCAGGCACGTACCTTTTCAAGGAGTTTCACGGCTCCAGTCTCGGGAGGATCGTATGCATTCAGTTGGCGATTTCTTCAGGAAGGCGTTGGCTGGCATGGCCCCTCTTGTACGCGTATGATTAATGTTCAAGCTCCTACTCCTCCATCTTGTCCGCTGCCAAATAGTAATCTTGCACTGCCCGATAGAACGCCTTCTGGCGGGCCACCAGGGAGTGCGATATGGGGCCCCCACGATTATCACAAACGCCAAAACCGTAGCAGGGTTATATCAGTTAATGACATCAGCTCGGGCGGCAGCAGGATATCTATTCCACACTCAGGCGGTACAAATCATCAAGTAACGCTTAATTACACTCCGTTCATTACAAACTACCCGTATGACCGCAACCAGGCGAGCGTGAGCTATGTTTCCTATTACGACACAGATCACTACCAGCCAAACTATAGTCAACCCGTATATAGGAGGGACCCTATATACGGTCCTGTATATATGGTTGAATGGCCTCAAGGCGAGTTTTGGCCTTGGAGAGACATTATTGGCTATGTGGATGTGCTTATCGGCTATAGGCCAATGCTCGTAGGAACTTCTCCTGGCCGCGAAGCCTCAGGCACGGCCAATAGTCCTGTGATACAGCCCTGTCGCCATAGAACGTTTTCGGCATCAGTAAGTAGTGGCCATGGGTTTCTTGTTCCAGATAGAGAAGACCCTACATCCGCAAGCTATTCGGGAGGCACCGTTAGCGTACAATTTAATGTTCAGCCTGGCCCCCACAACGGCACCCTCAGAATAGCATCCAGAGTAACCCTAAACTATACTGTTCAGCGGTCAAGCCAGGGTGCTGGCAGCAGGTCACTCGGCAGTAGAAGCGGCAGTATCCTTGTTACGGGAGGCAATACCATACCGTCTAATGGCTCCGCCTCAATCTCTGATACATTCTCGGTCAGCGTGCCCGGGTCATTGCGGGCTGGTGACAGAGTGTGCTGGACTTTATCGATTACTCCTCAGCAGGGGGTGATTAATGTTGACGGCAACAGAGTGTCAAGCAGCGGAAGCATCAGCTCGCCTCAAGCTTGTTCTGCTCGTGTCTACGACCAGTCCTATCTGAAGTCCTTTGGAGGAGAGGTAGTGTCTGGCGGCGGTTTTCTGTCTTCTAACCCTTGCGCGCCTGCATCAGGGCAGGGCGGTATCTACACTTGGAGCAGAGGTAGTACGGCGACCAATTACGAAGGCTCATCTGCATCATTAACAGTGTCATCACTACTCACAATCAATCACTTCTATTCAGCTTCACAACGCACGACGGGACCGCATCCGCCAAAGGGTCTCACCTTTGCGAACGCTGGCTCATCACCTGGCAACAGCCAGTACGGTGGTGGCAGCGGCAACAATCGCTGTATTACAGACTACTACGAGGACACTAGAGACCCAGGCATCCATGCTGGCAGCTGGCCAGGTAGTCTGCCTGGCGGCGCTGGTCGTGTGCAGTACACGACACCGAGTGATCTTACCCTGGGCAGTCTGACGGTCCCCGTCGGCACCCAGGCGGCTATTTACGTAGATGGTGATGTGTACATTGATCGTAATATTGTCTACGCAAGCGGAGCAGGCTCATGGTCTGTCAGTCCCTACTTTGTCCTGATTGCCAAGGGTGACATATATATTGGCAGCAATGTCACCCGGCTCGATGGACTCTACGTCGCCCAGGAGAAAACCATCTACACTTGCGCAAGTGATATGAGAGGGCGCTATACCGTATCTACCGTCTATGACAGATGCCAAAACCAACTCTATGTAAATGGTGGCTTGGTAGCCAGTGATGTTAAGTTCTTGCGAATGCGCAACTCGATGCGTGATTCGAGGCCTGCCGAGGCTCCAAACTTTGCTGCCAGTTCAGGCACCAGTGCAGCTGAAGTTATTGTTTATGGACCAGAAATGTTCTTAGCCCCCAGCCCACTGCGAAGAACAGACCTGCCTATAGAAGATGCGAGTACCAATGAACAGTCGGCTGGAGCCTACGACTCCATCAAGGCTTTGCCACCGGTTTTGTAGGGGGGATAACAAATTGAAGGAGCTAATACATGGAGAAAACATCACCTAATCCCAATCCTGATTCAAAGGTCAGTACCTCAAGTAAGAAGAAGCGGAACATCATTCTATTACTAGGAGTAATAGTTGCCTTATTGGCCGCAGGGGCTGGAGGCTACTACCTAACCAGCAAGAGTAGCAATAAGCAGAGCGATCCTCAGCAAAACGTATCAGAAGATGAGACAGAGGATCAGCGTGAGGCGCCGGAGGCTGAAACAATTTCACTGTATCCAGACGGCAGTCCGTCAACTTACGAAGAGCACCTATCTGCTATTGAAAAGGTAAAAAATACGGATAATGAAGCAAGCAAAATATTTATCTATTACAATGCAGCCGTATTCGCCGCCCTTTCAGACATACCTGAAGCAAAAGACTATGCCCGCGAGGCTCTGAATATTATCGAGCAACAGGATGAGGCAAACAGAGCTAGTTTTGAGGATATCGTCCCAACGCTTACGGCAGTGGTTGACGGCAGGTATGGAGATATCCGTCCTCGTTAGGGCTTAGGATAAAACAAACAGCTGTAGGAAGCAGACTGACACTCTGCGGGTCGGGCATGTCTCTGATTAGTTTCTAAGAAAGTGTGCAAAACACTGTCTCAACTACGTAGTCCTTATGCTATAATCAAGTGCAAGGTAACATGTTGTGGTCACATGACTGCAAACTGTTAGGAAGGCGATTATTAAATGATACAAAGCAACGGGCTACCTAAATAAATTTATGAGTATACTGAGTGGGGTATCTAATTTCTTCGGACTTGACATAGGCACCTCTGCGGTGCGTGTTGTTCAGCTAAAAGGCAAGGGGCCAACAAAGGCACTGGTCAGGTACGGGTATATACCGTTGGAGGGTGGCATTGGGATGTCTGATGCTAATGCTGACCAGCAAAAAGTTCTCGCAGCCGTGCGTGAACTATTGTTGCAATCAAAGATAACAACCAAAAATGTAGCTGTGGGGCTGCCAGCAAGCCGCGTTTTTACAACGGTCGTTGATATAGACAAGCTCAGCCCTTCGGAGCTAAACAAAACATTGATCTATCAGGCCGACTCCCTGATTCCAACACCTGTCTCAGAAAGTAAGCTCGACTGGGCGCTATTAGGCGACTCACCAAAAGAAGCGGATAAAGCCGAAGTGCTATTAAGCAGTGTTGCCAATGATTTTATCGAGAACCGGCTCGATCTACTAGAGTCCATCGGCCTAAATGTTATTGCTTTTGAGCCTGATAGTCTTGCATTGACTCGAGCGCTTACATCCCCTGATAATAGCGCTCCAACAATGGTTATAGATATTGGCAGCGGTGCTACAGATATGATTATTACCGTAGCTGGCGCGCCTCGCCTGATTAGGTCATTGCCGACTGGTACAGATGCGATTATAAAATCTGCGATGCAGGGCCTCAATATCGACGCTAAACAGGCTCAGCAGTTTGTATTTAAATTTGGCCTAAGCAAGGAAAAATTAGAGGGTCAGATCCATAATGCAATTATTGGAACGATTGACCTCCTAGTTTCCGACATAGAAAAATCAATCAAGTTTTTCCATAGCCGATACACTAACCTAAAACTAGATCGTATTATCGTGACAGGGGGTGCCTCTGTACTTCCAGAATTCCCATTATATTTGGCTAATAAATTTACCATAAACGTGGAGATTGGTAATGCATGGCGGAATGTTGCATTTCCGGCTGAGCGTCAGAACGAACTGCTGGCAATCTCTAATCACTTTAGCGTTGCGGTAGGGCTTGCGGAGAGGTCAGAGTAGATGATGTTTCGCTTCACTCAGAATCAGAAATCAGAAACTGGAAACTTGAAACTAGCGGTTTGGGATGTTCTTCTAACTTCTCATTCCTACATGTTAGTTTCTGCAATTGACCAAGGGGAGATTGCTATATGATTCAGTTTAATCTTTTACCAGACGTAAAGATTGAGTATATTCGCACCCAAAAAACTAAGCGTATTATAGTGTTAATTACAACTATATCAGTAGTACTGTCGCTGGGTATTCTGTTCTTGTCATTCTCCTTTTCTGCGGTAAGAAAACAGCATCTCTCTAATCTTGACAAAGATATTACTGCTATCCGTACGGAGCTAGAGAGCGATAAGGATTTAGGCCGGATTCTCAGTGTCCAAAATCAGCTAAATAGCTTACCTGAACTATATGCGGGTCGGCCTGCCGCTGATAGGCTAACGGGATATCTAAATCAGACCACACCATCTGAAGTAGGCCTGGGAAGAGTATCAATTGACTTTACAAGCAGCACTATAGAGTTAGTGGGTACTGCATCAAGCTTGGAGGCAGTTAATGCGCACGTTGACACCCTCAAGTTTACTACGTTTAAAGCCTCGGAAGACGAAGAGCCTGCACATGCATTTACTGATGTAGTGCTTAGTCGATTTGGGCGCGATCGTCAGGGTGCCAGCTTCACTATAACGCTATCGTTTACTCCTGATATATTCGATGCTTCTAACAAAGTTCAGCTTCTTGTGCCTAATATTATTACGACTCGTACCCAGGCCACCCCGACAGATATCTTTAACGGCTCCATTATGACAGAAGGAGATCAGCTGCATGCAGAATAAAGCGGACAATTCAAAGAGGGCTAGGGTAGATAAGAATAAAACCATGATATTCATATTTGTCGCCATTGCATCAGTAGTGGCAGTAGCTTCGCTAATGATAAGCAGGGGGCTATGGAGCCATGCTAATTATATGAATGAAGTGATTGCCAAAAAAGAGAAAGCTTACAAACAGCTTCAGGATAATAAAGTTGCAGTTGCACAGTTGGCTGAGGCGTATGAGGCATTTGATAGTCAATTCCCAAACCTTCTTGGTGGAAGTCCTGAAGGCGTAGGACCTCGGGACGGCAGTAATGCAACACTTATTCTTGATTCGCTTCCAAATAAATATGACTTCCCAGCGCTCGTAGCCAGCCTCGAAAAGCTGCTCGAAGGCTATGTCATTGATGGTATTAGCGGCAGCGATGATATTATCTCTCAAGAAGGTGTGTTGGCCGGAGCGCCTGTTGAAATACCGTTCTCATTTGAGATAAACACAAATTATGACAGTATGAAATTACTGCTCGAAACGTTCAATAAGTCCATACGACCATTCCAGATCGCAAAAATGGAAATAAGAGGTTCCAATGATGCACTCAGGGTGAGCATGGAGGCGAGGACCTATTACCAACCAGAGATGGGCTTACAGATAAAAACAGAGGTAGTTCGATGATGGTTCTTTGCAAGCACAAGCAGATAGAGGGGGGGAAGGTATGAAGCAGCAGGACGCCGCTGTGGTAATTGCTATTGTATTTTTAGCCGGGATTTTCTCATTCTTTATCTCTGCTACTTTTATAACCCCGAGTGATAAAAAGCTAACTACAGAAGTTGTTTCACCAATAACTACTGACTTCCAGCTTCCGAGTAGTGAAGTATTCAATACCGAAGCTATCAATCCAACAGTACGGATTGAAATTGCCCCAACAAATAACAATCAACCATTTACCGAATAGGCGCGGAAGAGTTATTTATCCATGAGTGTATTATCAGCTGCAACCCAGAAGCAGGTAGAAGAAGAGTTGGTTGCTCAAAAGCTCGTCGAGCAGGGCAAGCTTGACATACTGAGGGCGAAGGCAGAAAAAGAGGGGACGCCACTCTTTGCACTACTTGTTTCAGAAGGAGGTGTTGATGCCGAAGACCTGACCAAAGTCACTGCTCAGATTACAAAGATACCGTATGTGAATCTTTCAAGCGCACTGATTGATCCGACAACTCTTGAACTATTGCCGCAAGATATCGCTGAGCGTTATATGGCAGTACCTCTTGGCGAGATGCAACATCGGTTAGTGGTGGCTATGCTGGATGCTGATAATGTGCAGGCGGTTGACTTTTTGAGCAATAAGATTGGTCGTCCACTCAAAGTGTATACTGCATCAGAGCAGGGCATTCGCAATGTGCTCATGCAATATAGGGCGAAAATAGATGAAGAGGAGCTGGTTGAGTCTACAGACGAGATGCAGGGCAAGGATAATAATATCCGTACCATCGTACAAGACTCTCCTATCAGTAAGGCTCTAAGTACCATTTTGGAGTATGCTGCCAAAAACCGTGCCAGTGATATCCATATCGAGCCACTAGAAGAAGAGCTAAAAATACGCGCTCGTATCGATGGTGTGCTGCGCGAAATCATGAAACTTCCTAAGAGCACCGAGGCACCTCTGGTTAGCCGTATAAAAATCCTGAGCAATCTGAAGATTGATGAGCATCGTATACCCCAAGACGGGCAGTTTACGATCAAGGCTGCTAATAAGGAAATCGATCTTCGTATTGCTATTTCTCCTGTGGTGTGGGGCGAGCAAGTGGTGATACGTCTGCTGGACAAGTCTGGCACCAGTCTAAAGCTTGAAGATATGGGGTATACGGGTCGCGCACTTCGCACCATTCGGAAAGGTATTGCCCATCCCAACGGCATGATTCTTACTTCGGGTCCCACAGGGTCCGGTAAGAGTACGAGTCTATACGCGCTTATTCAAGAGATAAAAAACGACTCTATCAATATAGTTACACTTGAAGACCCTGTCGAGTATAAGATGGCAGGAATCAATCAGATTCAGGTAAATGCTGATGTGGGACTTACTTTTGCGACGGGACTCAGATCTATACTTCGTCAAGACCCTGATGTTGTAATGGTGGGTGAGATTCGTGACGCCGAAACAGCAAGCCTCGCAGTGCAGGCTGCGCTTACGGGGCACCTGGTGCTTAGCACGCTGCACACTAACTCGGCTGCGGGTATTCTCCCTCGACTTCTTGACATGGGGGTGGAGCCATTCCTTATTGCGAGCACCGTCCGTACGGTGATTGGGCAGAGGCTCGTGCGAAGACTTTCTAACCCAGAAGGCTACCAATCGGATAAGGCTGAGGCCGCGATGATTCAGGAGCGAATCGGCCATTTGTTACCAGAAAAAGAGGCTGATATGCCATCGGTTGCGGAAGACCTAGGCTACAAGACCTTGCCTCTTAGCAATCAAAACGCTTATACTTTGTATAAGGGCAAGGATGCTCCTGATGCCCCAGGTGGCTACAAGGGGCGGCTTGGACTCTATGAAGTATTTGAGATAAGCGAATCCATTCAGGATTTAATTATGAAAAGTGCATCAAGCTCGGACATTCAAAAGGCTGCACAAGAGGAAGGTATGATTACGATGCAACAAGATGGATACTTGAAAGCACTGGCAGGGCTAACAACGCTATCAGAGATATCACGTGTGGCCTCGGATGATGCGGTGTAGGTATGATACAAAGTATAAGTTGCATAAAGTCGAAAGGGTGGAAATGAAAGAGAAGAGCAGAATACCAAAAAATACGTTACTTTATACTTTCGACTTTCAACTAGAGCGACAGAAGGGAGTGTATAATGGCGGCCTCTAGTCAACCTCGCATAGAGATCTTACTCGAAGAGGTTATCAAAAAGAAAGCTTCTGACCTTCACTTGCAGGTTGGTCTGCCACCGATGTTGCGAGTAGACGGCACGCTAGCCCCCATCGCATCTGCAGAGATTCTAAATGAAGAGGCAGTCGAGACCTTGATATTCGCTATCTTAGACGAAGACCAGAAGCAGATACTGCTCAAGGATAAGGAGTTTGACTTCAGCTTTGCCTTTGGAGATTTAGGGCGCTTTCGTGTTAATGCATTTCATGAGCGCGGGAATTTGGCTGCAGCGCTTCGACTTATACCAAATGAAATACTTACTGTGGAGCAGCTCGGCCTGCCTCCTGTCATGAGTAAGTTTACAGAATACCCGCGAGGATTGGTGCTGGTAACAGGGCCGACTGGGTCGGGTAAGTCCACCACGCTCGCTGCGCTCATCAATAAGATTAATACCGAACGAGCATGCCACATTGTGAGCATAGAGGATCCGATAGAGTTTACACACAAAAGCAACAAGGCAGTAGTAGTGCAGCGTGAGGTCCACTATGATACTTTTAGCTTTAGTGCAGCACTCAGAAGTGCTCTGCGTCAGGATCCGGATGTAGTGATGATTGGTGAAATGCGTGATCTTGAAACGATTGCTTCGGCTATCACCATTGCGGAGACGGGGCATCTTGTGTTTGCGACGCTCCACACTAACTCAGCTGCGCAGAGCATTGACCGTATGATAGACGTGTTCCCGCCGCATCAGCAGCCGCAGATTCGCTCGCAGCTTAGCAATATCTTGATGGCAATCTGCTCGCAACGGCTCATACCTTCTATCGGAGGAGGACGGACAGTGGCTGCCGAGATTCTGGTCGGTACACCGGCGGTCCGTAATATCATTAGAGAAGGCAAGAGTCACCAGCTGGATGCGGTTATTCAAACTGGCGCTGAGTTTGGCATGCAGAGTATGGATAAGACACTCGTAAGCCTTATAAATGCGGGCACGATTACCTATGACGAGGCTCGGAATTTTGCAGTCGACGTTGACGAGCTTGATCGGTTGATGAGGGGTTAATAATGGAATTACTGAGTATAGAATTACAGAATGGTCAAATGCATTCCTCGGCCCTCTGTTTTCAATCCCCTGTATTCCTATTAGAAAGTAGGGCTTTCTGATGCTGACGTTTGAATATATTGCAAGAGACAGCAAAACTGGTGAAAAGATAAAAGCAGAAGTGCAGGCTGATAGCGAGCAGGCAGCTGCAAAGCTTATACACGGAGAAGGTCTTGCGCCACTTGAGATTGTCCTAAAGGATTCCCGCTCGGGCGGCCTGCTTGGCAAGCTGGGCAACAAAGTTAAGGTCAAAGATCAGATTGTGTTTGCTCGCCAGCTCTCCACTCTTATCAGCGCCGGGCTTCCGCTTGTGCAGAGCTTGCGCAGTGTACTTGATCAAACCCAAAGTAAGCCGCTCAAGGTTATTATTAGCCGGGTCATCAATGATGTAGAGGCGGGTAGTGCTCTCTCTGATGCATTGGCTAGGCACCCAAAAGTGTTTAGTCAGATATTCGTAAACTTGATCGCAGCAGGTGAAACATCTGGTACGCTCGACAAAGCATTGGAGCGCATCTCTTTTCAGCAAGAAAAAGACGCTGAAATCATGTCAAAGGTAAGGGGTGCCATGGCTTATCCAGCAATAGTGCTTCTTGTGATGTTGGGTGTGGTAGGATTTATGATCATAAGCGTTCTGCCGCAGGTAGAAAGTATCTATACAGACATACCAGGAGCATCGTTGCCTATCACAACACGGATGCTGCTGGCGCTTTCAAATTTTGTTATTAACTTCTGGTGGCTCGTTATTATTAGCTTGGGTGTTTTGGTTTTTGCTTTCTCCAGATGGGCAAGAACAGGTCCGGGTAGGCAAATTGTTGACCGCGTCAAAATGCGGGCATGGCCAGTAAGTGAGCTTTTTATGAAGCTGTATATGGCACGTTTTGCGCGCACTGGGACCACACTCGTGGCAAGTGGTGTACCACTTCTTCAGGTGCTCGATATTGTATCCAAGTCTATAAACAACGTGCACGTAGAGCAGTCCATCGTACAGGCAATGGATAAGGTCCGTGGCGGCAAGGCACTGTCAACCGCACTAGAGAATGATACGAATTTCTTACCTCTAGTGCCAAAAATGCTCAAAATTGGGGAAGACTCTGGGCAGATTGAACAAATGCTAGAAAAAATTGCCGAATATTATGAAAAAGAGGTTGATCAGCAGATTAAAACTATCTCGACTATTATCGAGCCTGTAATGATGATATTGTTAGGTGTCGTTGCATTTATACTTGTAGCGGCTATATTGTTGCCGATTTACAGACTTGCCAGCCAGACAGGCTTAGGCGGCTAGCAGCACAGCTTACCAAAGAGATATAAAATGCTTGTGTTTTGTTGAGCGGGAATGTATTATCGATTTATAGATTCAGCTAATTATGCATACGTCAAAGGGGGCATTTGCACTATGTTTAACAGATTACACCAACGTAACAAAGGGCCTTCCGGCAAGAGCCTAGCCAAAGGCTCCGACGGGTTTACTATCATAGAGGTCTTAATTGTCCTTGCAATTGCAGGGCTTATTATGCTGATAGTCTTTTTGGCAATTCCTGCGCTGCAGCGCAACCAGCGTAACCAGGCGCGCAACAGTGAGGCATCTCGTGTTGCAACCGCTGTCTCGGAGTGTTTAGGTAATCGTAACGGCGTCGTCAACTCATGCTCAGGTGAGAACGGAGTAAGAAACGTTCAGGTGGGCGATATGCAGCGATTTTCAGCTCTGACAGCTAGTAATTTTGCAGTTGGCGGATCAACTCCTCCTACCTACAGTCAGGACGAGGTAGGGGTGTGGTTTGGCAAGCAGTGTAATGAAGATGGTGGCCTAGACTCAAGTGATAGGATTGCAGTTGATTCCACTACCGGTCCCCGTACATTTGTCGTAGTATTTCAAATAGAAAGTGAAATACATCGCTGCATAAGCTCTTAAATAGAACTTTGTATCAAAAGTCCCAGGCTTAGCTTGGGGCTTTTTTTGTGATACCATAACCACTAATGATTATTCTGATTTTTGTGCTGCTAGGACTCCTTGTGGGGAGCTTTATAAATGCACTTGTGTGGCGAGTATACCAACAGGAGCAGCTTAGAGGTAGGAAAAAGGCACCCCCAGAGAACCTCTCCATCCTAAAGGGACGGTCTATATGCACACACTGCAAGCGCAGGCTTGCTGCTAAGGATCTCGTGCCAGTGGTAAGCTGGCTGATACTTAGGGGTCGCTGTCGCTACTGTCAGAGGTCAATAGGATTGCATTATCCACTGGTCGAGCTTGTCACAGCAGTACTTTTCGGGGTGTCTTTTGCGTTTTGGCCCGGAGACTGGGGTGTGGCAGGGGTGGTTAACTTTGGAGTGTGGCTAGTTGTAGTGACAGGGCTCGTAGCGCTGTTTGTGTATGACCTTAAATGGATGCTGCTGCCTAATCGCATCGTCTATCCATTGATCCTTATAGCCCTGGCACTGGCTGTTTTTAATGTATTGATAAGCGGCGAAATGATGTTATTGTATAGAACCGGGCTTAGCCTGATGGTTGCAGCGGGTATATTTTATCTACTATTCCAGGCGTCAGGTGGTAAATGGATTGGCGGGGGTGACGTGAAGCTGGGCGTACTCATAGGATTATTACTACAGGACCCCTACAAGGCATTCATGGTGCTGCTATTTGCTTCCATGCTCGGTACGTTATTTGTAATACCTGCTATGGCAACAGGCAGGCTTACATCAAAAAGCCGTATTCCATTTGGACCTTTTCTAATTTGTTCTGCTGCCCTGGTTTACTTATTTGGCAGTTATGCAATAGAGTGGTATAAGCAGTTGCTTTTATTGTAGCTTGCATAGTCTGTGCTAGGAGTACATAGAAGTGACAAAATGATTAAAAAACAAAGTGCTTATGCTATAATTCACCCATGAAGCGTTGGCTAGTGCTTAGTCAGCTCGCTCAGGCCAAGAAGGATAGGGAGCTGGTGGCGGGCTATACTATTACCGAAGCTATGATTGTATTGGCTGTTGTTACAGTTATGTTTGCTGTTATAGCAGTAGTTTTTAGCGGTAGACAGGGCAGGGCGGAGTTTACTGAATCAGTTAGAAATTTCGAAGCAAAACTTCAGAATATAGTTAGTGATGTCACAAACGGCTACTATAATCCCAATTTTGACTGCAGGGTTAGCACGAGCGGGCCGCCTACTATAAATAGTGGAGGCGGCAGCGGATCATCCGGACATTGTATATTTTTAGGCAAGTTCATACTTCCAGTTGAGGGAGAGAAGGCTAGCACTATCTCTACTATCGTGGGCCGTCGAGTAACGGGAGCTGGTGCAGAGGTTCAGAGCTTGAATGAGGCTCATCCGGTAAGGCCGCCTATGGTAGATGAGCGGTATAGCCATTCGTTTCAGCTCGAGGTAAGAAGAATAGTCATGCTCGATGATCCGAGCAAGCGAATGTATGGTGTGGGTTTCTTGACTGAGCTGTCGCGTGGCGTAGGTGTAGAGCTGTCCGCAAGTGAGGGTGTGGTAAGGATGTATACTCTAAGCAGCCCATCACTTGTAGCGAGCGGTAACATTGTTGACCTTGCTAATTTATCTAGAGCGAGTGAAGGGGTGATGTTCTGTCTGCGAGGCAATAATAATCAGCGGGCAGAAATAAAGGTTGGGACACGTGATAGCCAAGATACAGTATTCAGTGAACTAGATACAGGCAATGAGCCAGAAAGCCCTTGTTATGAAGCATAAACTACTAAAGCTGAAGCAAAACGGTGATACGATCGTAGAGGTGTTGATAGCGATTGCAGTGGTGAGCGGTGTGTTAGGGGCCACTTATTCCATAATGAACAGAAACATGCTGCTGGTACGTGATAATCAAGAGCGAAGTGAAGCATCAAAAATCGCACAATCCCAGCTAGAGTTACTAAAAAACACCTGGGACCACACTAATCCCAATGATTTTCCTAGCTCTCACAACGTATCATTTTGTTTTGGGCCGGATAGGAGTATCGTGTACCTAAGCAGTGCCCTGCCTGACAATAATGCAGCAGACGATGAATTGTCTGCGTATGACAGTGCATGTATACAGGATGACGTGTACCATATAGGTATTCGGATTAATGCTACTGCTGCCACGAGAACCTACATAGTTACAGTGAGATGGGACAAGATAGGCGGTGGTCGCAACGAAGTGGCAATGGCGTACAGGCTATCATGATGAAGACGCATAATTACAAGAGTATGAACCAAAAAGGGTTTACCATTGTAGAGCTTATGATTGCGACATTGGTTTTCTCTCTTGTTCTTTTGGTTTGTGCATTTGCCATTATGCATGTGGGCAGAATGTATTATAAGGGTATGATTATGAATCGGGCCCAAGATACTTCACGTAAGGTTATCGATGATGTGTCTCAGGCTATACAGTTTGGCGGTATTTCAGGAGAGACGCGACAATTTTTTCGATCAAACAGTACGGTGTATGGCACTGGCGAAGCAGCAGTGCAGGTTGATTCCCTCTGCTTAGGAGTCGTAAGGTATAGCTTTAGTACAGAAAAATCACGGGGCTCTTCAGAGGGGCAAATCCCTCATGTGCTATGGAAGGATAGAGTTAATCCAGCTGATGCAGAATGCATGCCCGCAGATATTACGAAGGCTGATTTAAACACTCCCCAGGGAGCGGAGCTGCTTGGGGAAAATATGCGTTTACCTATCTTCACAATTAGCGAAGATAGTGGCAATTGGAGTTTAAATATGCGCCTAAGTTATGGTGACGATCCTCTGCTGTTCGAAGAAGATACCAACTATGGGGTGTGTAAAGGTGCTTTATCTGGCGGGCAATTCTGCGCTGTTTCACAATTTAATACAATAGTACACAAGAGGCTTTAGGGTTATGAAAATAGCAGTTACACGAAAACACCTAGGTATTAATAGCAATCAGGAGGGTATGGTCGCTATATTTTCGGTACTGATAATAATGGCCGTTCTAACATTGGTAACCATTAGCTTCTCAAATATTACTCGCCAGGCTCAGAAGCGTACACTTGACGAGCATCTAAATACCCAGGCCTTTTATGCAGCTGAAAGCGGAATAAACGTAGCCTCAAAGCTGATAGGGGAGAGAGGGTATTCCGGAAAGAAAGAATCCTGTACCTCGAACGAATTACCAGGATTTACTTATGATATAGATACCACTAGAAATATCGGTATTAGCTGCCTGCTGATTAATGCAAGCGCCCCCGACCTTGAGTACGGATCTGTGCCTGTTATGGGCATAAATGAGCCAATTACCACCGTTGTTGCATCTGCTAGCGGCCATCCCGTCTCTTCATTGCGATTTGAGTGGGACTCTTCAGTATCTCGTGACCCCATCGGAAATCGTTCAAACGCAGATTTTCTAGATGCTGCTGCCTGGGGAAGCAATGTTGGAATGCTCAAGGTGGATTTAGTACCAGTTAACATTGCCCCTTCCCAAAGGGATGCATTGATAAACTCCAGTTTTACCTTTTTTCTCTATCCGACCACTTCTTCATCTGGACGAACTGTTATGACTGCCACCCCTGGGTTGCCTGGTCAGGGAGTCACGATGGTTACGAGGTGTAACGGAAGTGGTGAATACCGTTGCGTAGGCCAAGTTAATCTATCACCAGCAAGCAGCGGCTATTACTTGAGAATGCAGTCTTACTACAATCCTGTGCGTGTAAGAGCGACCGCTTTGGATGGCTCGGGTAATACCATAGACCTTCGTGATGGCCAGATCATTATCGATGTAACCGGGCGCGCAAATGATGTCTACAGGAGGGTGCAGGTAAGGTTACCGGCTAAAAGCGATGCAGCCTACAGGACTGGCTTTCACGACGTATTTGCCATATTCAGCGGCAGCTCGATCTGTAAGCAGTACTACAGTATGCCAGAACGCGGGGATGATCGAACACGGGCCGAGGACCCGTGTTCGCTGTAGGTATTCCGTAGATTCTATTTAGGTTTTTTTGCCGTGGAATTTTTCGTGAATTGACTTGAGGTGCGGGTCGGTGACATGGGTGTAGATC
>CAZXJN010000017.1:0-19451 GCA_964641015.1 uncultured Candidatus Saccharibacteria bacterium
AGAGCACATGCGGTATTAGCTACTCTTTCGAGCAGTTATCCCTCAGTTTGGGGTATGTTCTTACGCGTTACTCACCCGTCCGCCGCTCGCCGACATTCCTCTCTAAAGCTCGGAATGGTCAAGTTGAAAGTAGAAAGTTTGTAAAATTAAAAGTGTTGATACTTTAAACTTTATGAACTTTATGAACTTTTTACTTGGTTCCGATCCTCAGAGAGGAACTCGTTGCCGCTCGACTTGCATGTATTAGGCACGCCGCCAGCGTTCATCCTGAGCCAGGATCAAACTCTCCAAAAAAGACGCTTCGCTTATGAGACAAACCTACGGTTTTTCTCATCACGCGGGGCGCAGGCAAAGCCTGACGCTCCGGTTGCTCTTTTCCCTTTTACGGGAACGCAAGCTAGGCATCAAAAGAATCTGTTCATAGCATCAGTCGAATCTTTAACTATAAAAGCTAAAATTACTGACTTATTAAAACAATTCAAATCAATTGACGTTGATTTGCACTATCCTAGTTTTTAAGGAACCTTTTCAGAGGACATCTAAAGAAAGACCTCGAAAAGTGCTCGTTTTAATATACCTGATGTGGTTCATTCGGTCAATAGCTTTCTTGCAAAAAATGTTGTAAGAAAGCCTGCATTTTGTATCTGTTAACTGCTTGTGCTTATTGCTATTTGAGCGCGCAACGGAAAAAGCTTGCTACTCTAGTAGACGCCAACCATAGCCTGCTCAAGCCTTTTTGTCGACAGGCTTTTCTTCGGTGCCCTCTTCGTCTTCTTTGAGATTTTTATCAACGAGAGCGAGACTTGCCACAGTATCGCCGTCATTAAGACGCATAATACGCACGCCCTGAGTAGCACGACCAAGCTCCGGAATATCTTTGAGGCCTAAGCGAATCGTTTGGCCAAAGTCAGATATAATTATCACTTCGTTGGCGGTATCCGTGAGAGCCTTTACGCCTATGAGATTGCCTGTTTTCTTATTAACTACTGCCGAGCGGATTCCAACACCACCACGAGCATGAGCCGTGAATTGAGCAATTTTGGTACGCTTGCCATAGCCGAATTCGCTTATCACAAAAATGCTGGTAGTCTCTTCGACGATATCCATGCCGATTACACGGTCTCCGGCCCGTAGACGAATACCACGCACCCCACGAGCGTTTCGACCCATTGGCCGCACATCTTTTTCGTGGAAGCGAATCGCCTGGCCCTGGGCAGTCGAAATCACCACCTCATCATCACCGGTAGTAGTACGAATCCATCGGAGCTCATCACCCTCATCCAGCTTGATAGTAATCAAGCCTGAGCTTCGAACATTTTTATATTGCTCGAACGGCGTCTTTTTCACTACCCCGCGAACAGTACACATCATTAGGTGCCCCGATTCGGTCTTCTTGTCAACGTTAATGACCGCGCTCACCGTCTCCTCTGGCTGTAGCTGTAAGAGATTCACAATGGCTACACCCTTAGCGTTGAGCCCCACTGCCGGCACCTCGTATGTTTTCAGGCGGAACACCCTGCCCTTATTCGTGAAGAAAAGTAAATAGTCGTGCGTTGAGGTATTAACAACGTGTTCAATGACGTCTTCTTCACGAGTCGCCATACCGCGACGTCCTTTGCCACCTCGACCCTGTTTCTTATAGTCAGAGATGGATGAGCGTTTGATATAGTTGTTTGCTGTAAGCGTAACAACAACCTGCTCATCAGGAATAAGGTCTTCATCCCCAAGCTTTCCAAGCTCTTGCGGCACCACCTTGGTACGACGATCATCGCCAAACTGCTTTTTCATATCTTGCAGTTCGCTCTTGATGATTTTGAGGATTTCGGTCTCATTTGCCAGAATACCCTCAAGTTTGTTTATGAGCTTGAGTAGCTCCGCAAGCTCATTCTCGATCTCTTGGCGCTGCAGCCCAGTAAGAGTACGAAGCTGCATGGCAAGAATTGCCTTAGCCTGGATTTCGGATAGCTTGAACTTCTTAATCAGGTTCGCCTGGGCTTCATCGGTCGTCTGTGACGCACGGATAGTCTTAATAACTTCATCAATGTGATCTAGGGCAATCTTGAGACCCTCTAGAATATGTGCGCGATCACGAGCTTTACGAAGTTCAAATTCCGTACGACGGCGTACCACCACCTGACGGTGCTTGATATATTCGGCAATAATATCCTGTAATCCCAGCACCCTGGGCTGAACACCATCCACCAGTGCCAGCATATTGTAGTGAAAAGCAGTCTGCAGTGGCGTCAGTTTGTAGATCTGGTTGAGAAGCTTCTTTGGGTAAGCGTCTTTCTTTAAATCAATAACAATACGCACATCACCACGAGCAGTTTCATCACGAATGTCTGATATTCCAGATATTTTCTTGTCCCTAACAAGATCAGCGATCTTCTCTACCAAGCCGGCCTTGTTAACCGCGTACGGAATCTCGGTGATGACAATACGCTGACGACCCTTTGCCGTCTCTTCGATAGTAGCAACACCACGCACCACTACGCCGCCACGACCAGTAGCAAACGCGCTGCGGATTGACTCTTTGCCATAAATAATGCCGCCTGTCGGGAAGTCTGGACCATGAATATGCTCCATCATCTCGTCGAGAGTTATGTCAGGATTATCTATCTGGGCGATAGTAGCATCAACCAGCTCGCCAAGGTTATGCGGCGGAATGCTGGTGGCCATCCCGACTGCAATACCCACCTGGCCATTGAGCAGCAGGTTTGGCAGCTTGGCTGGTAATACTTCTGGCTCTTGCTGCGAACCATCAAAGTTATCCCTAAATGGCACTGTTTCTTTATCGATGTCCTCGATCATAGCTTCGGACGCTTTAGTCATCCGAGCTTCGGTATAGCGGTAGGCGGCCGCGGGATCACCATCCATACTACCGAAGTTACCCTGTCCATCTACAAGGGTGTAGCGAGTATTAAAAGGTTGTGCGAGGCGAACCATGGAGTCATAGATAGCAGTATCTCCGTGCGGATGGTATTTACCCATCACCTCACCGACAATCTGCGCACTCTTGGTGTGCTTGCCGGTTGAACGCAGTCCCGTCTTGTCCATAACGTACAGAATGCGACGATGCACTGGCTTGAGGCCGTCACGTACATCGGGCAATGCTCGGGCCACGATAACAGACATCGAGTACTGGAGATAGCTTGTCTCCATCTCTTCTTCAACTGATCGAAGCATCATTGTCTTGCTATGGTTATTAGGGTCGATTGGCTTCATTCGCTTGTCTTTGTCGTCCATAATCTAGATATCCAGCTCCTTCACAAACTTGGCGTTTGTCTGAATAAAGTTCTTCCTCAGCTCCACTTCTGTGCCCATAAGCTTATTGAAGATCGCGTCAGCCTTTTCAGCATCCTCTACCTTCACCTGCACTAGTACACGATTCTCAGGATCCATAGTTGTTTCCCAGAGCTGCTCAGCATTCATCTCGCCAAGCCCCTTGTAACGCTGCAGCGTTACACCAGCTTGTTTAATACGATCATCCTTGGGGTCTACTTTGATACCCTTGGCTTTTTTGTCAGCAATTATGTCATCGAGAATCTTGTCGCGCTCCTCATCAGTGTAGGCATAGGTCTTTTTCTTGCCTTGGCTGATCGCATAGAGCGGCGGCTGTGCGGCATATAGATGCCCGCCCTCGATAATCGGGTACATGTGACGGAAAAACAGCGTCATCAATAATGTGCGGATATGCGATCCATCAACGTCAGCGTCCGTCATTATGATGATTCGCTCATATCGCAGCCCCTCCATGTCAAACTGCTCGGCAATACCCACGCCGAGGGCTTTGATAAGGTTGAGAATCTCTTGGTTGGCGAGCATCTTATCCAGGCGGGCCCGCTCAACATTGAGCACCTTGCCGCGCAGCGGCAGGATAGCTTGAAAGTGGCTATTACGCCCTTCTTTGGCAGAGCCTCCCGCTGAGTTTCCCTCTACGATGTAAAGTTCAGCTTGTGTTCGGTCTTTAGTCGCACAGTCTGCGAGCTTTCCTGGAAGGCTCGCCCCATCAAGTGCACCTTTCCGGATAATGTTATCGCGTGCTGCACGAGCCGCTTTACGTGCACGGGCGGCGATAGTTGCCTTATTGAGGATTGCTTTGGCTATTGCCGGATTCTCTTCGAAGAAATATGCCAAATACTCTGATAGGACTCTGTCGACATAGCCGCGAACCTCTGTGTTGCCAAGCTTGTTTTTGGTCTGCCCCTCAAACTGCGGATCTGGAATCTTTACGAGAATGACTGCAGTCAACCCTTCACGAGTATCTTCACCGCTGAGGTTTTCCTCTTTTTCCTTGATGAGGCCATTTTTTCGACCGTAATCATTCACTACGCGCGTAAGCGCCGTCCGAAAACCCACAAGATGCGTTCCACCATCAGGGTTATAGACGTTGTTCGCAAACGCCTTGACGACCTCGTTATAAGTATCGTTATACTGTAAGGCAATCTCAACCATGACGTCGCCCGCGAGCTTTTCAACGTAAAATACCTTATCACCTACCGTTTCTTTTCCGATATTCAAGTGGCGAACGTACGACTGTATACCACCCTCGAAATAAAAACTGCATCTTTTGTTTGTGCGATTGTCGATAACGGTCGTTTTTATACCTTTTGTGAGATATGCCTGATGTCTCAGGTAGTCAACCACCCAGTCAAAATCAAATTCAACTGTTTCCTTAAAAATAGTTGGGTCAGGATAAAAAGTAATTGAGGTGCCGGTTTTATCTGTTTTATCACCCTTTTTGATAGGATGGTCGGCCACCCCCTTCTGGTACGATTGCGTATACACGTACCCCTGGCGACTAATCTGGGCAACCAGCTTTGTAGAGAGTGCGTTTACCACACTGGAGCCTACCCCATGAAGCCCTGATGAAACCTTATAGCCACCCCCGCCAAATTTACCACCAGCGTGGAGTACTGTAAGTACAGTCTCGAGGGTGCTCTTGCCTGTCTTTTCATGCTTATCAACAGGTATACCACGACCATCATCTTCGATGCGACAGCCGCCGTCCTCAAGCAGTGTAATCTTTACCTCTGTAGCATGGCCTGCGATTGCTTCGTCAATAGAGTTATCGGCAATCTCTTTTATAAGGTGATGCAGGCCAACACTGCCAGTGCTGCCAATATACATACCTGGTCGCTTTCGAACCGGCTCTAGCCCCTCAAGCACCTGAATATCTTGTGAGCCGTATTTTTCCTTACCTTTCGCCACGATAAATTCCTTTTTTTGATTTTGCCACTATGAACCCTCGCTTTACGGTGTTAACCTCTAGAATCTGTATGAATAGTATAGCGCATTATTCACCTGTTTCGCAAACGGCTTGCCAATACGTACAAATCTATGATTCAATAAACATGAGCATTACCACGCATCAAAAAACAAAAGTTACGAAAAGAGGGTTCACCGATGTTCCGCAAGCTCATCAGTAATCTCCCGTTCAATCCAAGCCTATTGGATACTGTCTCATTCTATGCGCGACGGGTGAAGCAAGAGGAAAGCTTGCGTCGAATCGGCTTCGGGTTTATGGGTTTGGCAATGTTTATCCAAGTGTTTGCGGTCATGGCGCCCCCCGAGCCCACCCTGGCAGCATCCGATAACGACATTATTAGGGGTGGCTTTCAGGACAAGCTGGGGGCAACACTCATGTGTCTTGATGCGACCCGCAGCCAGGGTGTAGATTTTGCAAATATTCTTAAGCACTATGGCTTCACTTGTACTGACGTAGATAACGCAACGCAGGTGAATCTCCGGTCTACAAGTATCATCAATGGAAAAGAGCTCTACTCTATGGGTCGCCATGCACGCGGCCCCATTGGCAGGAGCAATAAACCGACTGATGAGCGAGCGGTACACATAAGTGGCAAAACGTACTATATGCGGCGCCTCGCCTCACTTGATACCTGGGCGCACTCTACCTACAAAGCATTGCGTCTCCAAAACAGTCAAGGAAAAGTTATGTACGTTATAAATGATTGTGCAAACCCTGTCCTGATCGGCGTGCCGGATCCGCCACTTCCACCTCAGGTCACAGACAACGGCAAATGTGAAGTTATATCCTCCATCGGCGTGTTAAACCCCAGAGAAAAATTCACTGCTACCATTCGCCTTAATAACACCGGCGGCACCTCATGGGACCCTGGCAAGAATTACCGGTTAGGCTCAGCGAGTCCACGGGACAACATCAACTGGGGAACAAACCGCGTACACTTGCCGCGCACTATAAACCCTGGCGCTACTGTTGATGTGAGCGCTACCTTTACTGCCCCTTCCACTCCCGGCACGTATAATTTCTCCTGGCAAATGCTGCAGGAGCAAGTCCGGTGGTTTGGTGCATCGTGCAGCAGGCCAGTCACTATAAAAGCACCTCCCGCGCCTCAGCCACCTGAAATCCCCCGCATACCGAACCCAGAACCGCCCCAGCCAGACGCTTGTCCAGATATCCCCGGTATACAAAACAACGCGAGCGAATGCGCCCCATGCGAAGAGTCCCTTGATGAAAATGATATTGCCAGCTGTTTGCAAACAGCCAAGCAAGCCACCAATAATACCCAAGGCATTGCTGACGCTAACGAAACCACTGCAGCAGCAGGTGACGAAATCACCTACATCCTGACTGTCGCGAACAGCGGCAACCGAGAGCTCAAAAACTTTGTATTTACAGAAGAGCTAGGCGATGTGCTCGAATATGCCGACCTCGAGGAGATAGGCGGTGCAAAGTTTGACGAAGAAAAAAAGACGCTCACATGGCCTGCTGTCACTATTGGGGCTGGCACCACCGAGCAGCGGAGTTTTACCGTCAAAGTAAAAGATCCTGTACCGCAGACCCCTGTATCGGCGTCCGACCCCACCTCATATGACCTCACTATGACCAATGTGTTCCATGGAGCCTCCATCCGCATTCACCTTCGTCCAGGGATTGCAAAAACCACAGAACAAGTGGTAACCACCCTGCCAAATACAGGCCCTGGCACCAGCCTTGCAATTGGCTTTGTAATCACCACTGTCATTGCTTACTTCTTTGCCCGCAGCAAAATACTAGCCGACGAGCTGGATATCATTCGAACTGACTTCGCCCAGACAGGAGGCCTCTAGTCTATGAGTGAACAACTAAAAAACCGTGGCGAACATAAAGAAGCCCAAAGCAAAGAGCTCCATGACCAGCAAGAGGCGCTTCGTAAGAATATAGAGAAAAAGGCTGAGCAGTCGTCGCATGAACATGCCAAAAATATAGAAAAAATTCGTACTGCAGTAGAGGTCGAGGCAGAGACCAAGCAAGAACATGCCGCCACTAAGCAAAAAGAATCATCAAAGGAAACCGATCAGCAACCTATTTATGTCAACAAGGAATTAAAAGACCTTGCCTACCAGCGCACCCTCAGGCGCGCCAGGAACAAGCTTTCTCCACCCGCACGAATGATGAGCAGAGTAATCCACCAGCCAGCCGTAGAGGCTGTCAGTGAAGTCGCAGGCAAAACAATTGCCCGTCCATCAGGAATATTAATGGGCGGTATCATGGCCTTCTTTGGCAGCAGCGCCTTCTTATGGGCGGCGAAACACTACGGGTTTAGATATAACTTTTTACTATTCGCATTGTTTTTTGCAGGCGGCTTCTTCGTTGGCCTTTTGATAGAGCTCGGAATCTACCTCGCAAAGCGCAAGAATTAAACAGCAGCGCCCCTTGCTGCCCCGTCTCTCTACGCCACTAAACCACTACTCGGACGACGGCTTGTCACTATTACGAGCGGGTCTCAGCGTGCCATCCTCATCAATCACGATTGTGTCGCTGCTCTCCTCTCCTGCACCCCTGACAGAGAAAGACCCCTCTGTCTTTTTGGGCGCCTCGGGGCTCATCTGTTGCTTGAGGTGCTCGGCAATCTTCACCGCCTCCTGTTGGTCCACCTCGTTGCTGGAAATGTTCGTCGGTCGACCGGTGTTAAGGCTAGCAGCTGCTCCGTCGCCCGGATTATTCAGCCCTGGTTTAGAAAAGCTACCAGCAGTGGGCGGCCCAGAGGCTGCCGCCTGCGGCACCCGAGACTTGTCCCACGGATTTTTTGGCGCTTGCAGTGGAGCCTGGCGTTTCTGAAGCCATTCATCAAGAAATGAGCCGCTAGACGGTTTCTGAGGCGGTACAGCAGGCCGAGACGGTCCGATCTGAGGGCCAAGCGAACCGGAGCCAAAAGCGGGCCTAGGCGGCTCCTCAGTCTTTAGACGAGTAAATATATTTGCTTCCACCTGTGCCCGCGGTCTGCCAAACTTAGCTGCTGACAGCTGCCTCAGCGCAATCGCAAGCTGTTGATTTGGCCTGCCAAGCGGCGGCAGCGTCATCATGCTGAACGGCTGTGTAGGCACCCCGCCGATAAGCATGCGGGTTACTGTGTTGTAGTTGGGAATCCGCTGCAGATCATGGATATCGAACACTGGTGAAAAATACTTTGCGAGAAATTCCGCATCATTCGTCCCCACCCTAAACGATACAATAGTACCTATGTTGCCAAATACCGCATCGCGTATTTCTTCGGTAAGCTGCGTAGTAAACTGATTGGCTACGATAACATTGAGACGGTACTTTCGAGCCTCACTCAAGATAGAGGCAAACGAATCGGTCGAGAAGTTCTGAAACTCATCCACATACAGGCTAAAATCAATCCGCTCGCTCTCTGGGATATTAGCCCTGGCCATTGCAGCCGCCTGAAACTTCATCACAAAAATCATACCCAGAAGCTTGGAATTAAGCTCGCCTGTTCGCCCCTTGCTCAGATTAACCAGCAGTATCTTTTTATTATCCATAACATCCTGCAGATTAAACGAACTCTTAGTCTGACCAATGATGTTGCGCATCATTTGGTTGCTCAGGAACGCACCGAATTTACTGACAAACCAGCTCTTCACCTCGCCGAACTCGTTAGAACGTTCGCTGCCAGGCATTTCTTTCTGCCAGAAGTCCAGCACTGTCTGATCTGTTACATGCTTCAGTTTTTGATTTACGAAGTTCTTATCATTAAAAAGCTTGGGTATATCTACGAATGTACCCCCCTCGGGCCCGGACATTACAGTTAGGGCGGCATTCCTAAACAGGTGCTCATACCGCGGGCCGATTATTCCTTGGCGCTGCGGGTCGTATAGCTTATAGAGCATGTTGATTGTTTCCTGAATCAAAAAATCTTTCTGGTCCGGATCATCAAACTCAAACATGTTGAGCCCGAGCGGATACTCCATGTCAGACGGGTTGAAATAAATTATATCTTCGGTGCGCTCTTTTGGAACCATGGCCAGCAGATTCTCTACTACATCACCGTGCGGATCGATAAAGGCAAAGCCGTTGCCGGCCAGCATATCCTGCAATGCCAAGTTCTCCAAGAACGTAGACTTACCGGTACCCGTCTGCCCTACCGCATAGATGTGACGGCGACGGTCCTCAGGATCCAAATTTATACGCTTTTTCGCTCCTCTGAAAATATTGTACCCAAGCATCAGGCCTTTTTCAGAGACATTCCGCGGACCATCCACTTGCTTGCTCGCCTGCCGCTCAAGCTGAGAAGTTGGTATATTATTCTGATCGGGAAAATGAAATATAGTTGCAAGTTCGACAACGTTTAAGATGTTAGTGTTGTGCTCTGGAGGAAAGAACCTCATGATGTAAGCTGTTGTAAAACTCTCAATATCTTTTGCAGGAGTGAACTTAAAGCCGTTCTTTCCAGGCGCATCAAACAGTGCAAAGCTTGCCACGATATTATTTTGAATACTCTGTGCTCTCTGAGAAATATTAGAGCTTGCCACTACCCTAATAAGCACTTCAAATCCTGGTGATCGTATCTTGTCTTCGATTGACTCGACAATCGCTTGCTCGGTAGATGTCAGCTCTTTTTTCTCTTCTGGCCTTGAAGGGTCTTTCTCCTCAAGCGGCTTCACTGGCGCTGAAAGCATATCCTTTGATAGGTCAAGCAGTGCCGCCCCTGGTTTTTTTCCACCAGCCCACATGCGCTTGCTCTCTGCGACTGCTGCAGCTTTCTTTCGCCACGCTGGATCTGCAGGTCGAATAAGGATCTGAATACCTGCTCCGTCTTCTTTATCAAGAGTAGAGAGCGCGTTCAGAACGCTCTGCATGGCGTCACGCTTTAGATCCTGATAAGTCGCGATTGGATATGCAAAATTCTCTTTGAGCGTTAGCTCGCCGCCCATCGTACCGCTGATACGGCCAACCGGACTAAATATATTGTGCTCTGCGACCTCTTCGAGCCGTGCAGCAGGATATGCACTGATTATCGCCTGCTGCACTACGTCTATCATAGGCACTGGTACAGACGCATAAAAATGCACAAAGCCTTTAGAAGCGATAATCTCGAAGGCAAAATGCCGTTGGCCGTAAAATTTACTTTTCAACCCTTTTTGAAGCGTGCTGGCAATAATATTGTAGACAATCTGGCCCTTGCTGATAGTTTCGTCTGTGACATCGCGAACGTCGCGCGAACCACCTTCGATATCGTCGCTGGGCGGCGGCAAGTGTATAAGAAACGGCACCATTTTTAGGCTGCGTTCGTAGTTCTTCTGCTCCCGCCAGAGTTTCCGCGAATGAAAAAAGAATACCGCGCCTACCCCCGCAAGAGCGAGCAGCAAGATAACAAGCGCAACAACAAAGCTACCCATATCGCCCTATGCTACGACTCCTCTACTTTTAGGTCTTTGTTGTACCTCTTCTTTAAGTAGTCAGCCTTGAACTTGCTTATTTCCTTTGTCTGAGTATAGGGGTCCTCTTTGGTAGCCGCCACAATCTGCTTAGCCTTGGTGACCCACTCTTTCTCAATGAGCTCAGTGTCATCGGCAGCCATAGAGCCCTGCGACATCGGTATAGATACCGCCGGATCTATCGGTACGGCTTGCTGCGGCACGGCAGTCGGCTGAGTGAACTGAGGTGCTGGCCCGGCTGCAGATTGGACACCTGGAGGCGGTGGTCCAGCATAGACTTCCGGCCGAGCAGGCATTTGCTCGCTCGAAGCACCATCACCACCACTCTCGCCAGGGAGAGAAGGCAGTTCAAAACTGGGCTGCGGTGCATTTGGATTCATAAAGGAGTTCCTCTGTCTTCATAGTATAGCAAAAAACCGCCGCTCTCACGAACGCAATACGCCTATGAAAATATATCTCGAAAGCTATGCTTCAGCGCCCTGTGATGTACGCAGAAAATAGAAGCCTAACCCGCCCGCAAGAAGCAGGGTTAATACAAAATCCTGAATGCCCAGCTGTTTGAGCGATCCAAGCAACAGCACAAACAGCGCCCCGCCAGCAAGCGTATAGCTGGCTATCTTTAGCTGATGATCACCCAGGTCAAAGAAAATACGGAGCAACAAGCGAGTGGACACGAACACCACGTATGAGACGAGCATTGGCAGCAAAAGTATAAATGCAATGGGTAGTTGTGTCGGATTGGTAATAAATAGTAAAAACGCGATGCTCAGTAGGCTAATGCCACTGCTTCGAGCGTCGCGTTTTATAAGCTGCGATTTTTGACGTTGCATGTTCGCTTTTTCTTGTTAAAAAATATTGTTAATACATAGTGCCTCAGGACGGTAAATGCGCTCGATTAATATTACTTATGTAGCGCTTACCGTCCTTGTAGGCTGTGACTGACCGCTCATTGCTCGTTTAGCGAGCTTTGAGCGTTGTTCATATTTTATTTATATGATTATGGTGAAGATTTGTTTGATGTTTTTTGTTTTTTCATCGTGCTTTCATCATACAGCATGAGCACAATTCAGTCAATACATAACGTTGTTATAATTATTGGTTACATCTGTTATTATCATCAAATTGTATGATGTTATATTAACAATGTATATATTATAATTGATTATTGCGATATTTTAGCAATCTTGATTATGGTCTGCTTACCGGCTTGGGTTAATATGCGTCTGTACTTTGGCACTAAGCAGCAGAAATCATCACCTTCGCTCGATTTTAAGCACTCGTGAGGATACTTTGGCTCGACGTACACGCCATTGGATGCACTTACGAAACTTGCTCTTATGAGTACCGGCGCCACCCATCTCCAGGATGCATACATAGAAAAATAATGAACATATATAAAACATCTACTGCGTCGGGCTACTACACGCCAATCCCTTTACTACAGCGATCGTTGAAAACTGCAATTGCCCTTAGGTTGCCTATGCATATAGGCCGCACAGCCCTAATCGTTCGGACTGGCTGGCTCATGCGCCTCACATGCAATGGTTAGCTCCTAGGCTCAATTTGCCTCGCTGCCATTGGCTTGTAGCCGTTAATACAACTTGCACGCTCTAGTCACTCGTCCAGGCTGCTCATGCTTTGATACTCCACCTGCCCGCAAGCGCCTGTCTTAGTGTGCAGTTTTTTAGGTGAATGGAAAGACCTGCCCTGCACCGCCAAGTGGCAAAATGCACTACATCCAAACATGCGAAATAAGACTATTATATAGACGTAGAGAGCGGCGATAGCATTGATAGAGCCACAGCTTTGCCCCGGGCTGCAGCCGTAAAGTTAACAAGTTAAAAGTTATACACAGTTTTTATTGCCATAATCGTGTTGACACCGCTACAGGGGGTGTACTAAGATAAGGTCAGCACTGAATAAAAAAAGTGCTCAAAAACAAAAAGAACATCGGTGACAATGGACTCTCGCAAGCCATTGTCACCACCAAAACTAGATAAAAAGCAAAACTCCAAAAACAACAATTTACCCACCTAAATAAACCGCCAATCAGAACAAAAAGGCGGTTTATTTTTATTATTGCTAGGTGCTCATGCTTGCATTTTATAAAGCCTTTATTACAAAATCAGAATCAATTATGGGCGCTACAATCCATAGCCTTATCGACCAAGGGCTGAACGGAACAGTCGTTGATATTGAGTGCCATACGTCAAACAGCCTGCCCAATATTGTCATTGTTGGCGTGGCCAGCAAATCGGTTGACGAAGCCAAAGAGCGCCTGCGCGGTGCATACACGAGCAGCAAGCTTGAGTTGCCCCGCAAGCGCATTACCCTCAATCTTGCCCCTGCCGACATACCAAAAGAAGGGAGCAGTTTTGATGTAGGCATGGCGGCCGCAATCCTGGCTGCAACCGGGCAGATAAAACCCCACGAAGACATGGATAGAATTCTCTTCTTTGGAGAGCTGGGGTTGGACGGCAGTATACGCCCCGTCAGGGGCATTGTCGGCAAATTACTGGCTGCTAAGGCCCTTGGCTACACAAAGTTTGTACTACCAGAGGGGAACCTTGCGCAAGCTCATCTGGTACCAGAGATAAAAATCCTAGCGATAAACAGCCTAGGCGAGTTGGTGCGAATCTTTTCCGAGAGCAAACTGCCATTCGTGGACAGCCAGGACAAGCTACCTGCCCTAGCCACGCGTTATGAAGCAGACTTTGCAGACATTATCGGACAGTCTGCAGCAAAGCGGGCGCTAGAGATAGCAGCTGCCGGACAGCATAATGTACTGCTCTCTGGGGCGCCTGGTACTGGTAAAAGCATGCTTGCCAAAGCGCTTCCCTCTATCCTCCCCGCACTCACTCGGTCAGAAATACTAGCTGTCACCCACTTGCATAGCCTGGCAAGCCAGCATTACGACCGCATCATCACCACCAGACCCTTTAGAGGCCCGCATCATAGCGCCAGCAGCGTAGCTATCATAGGTGGCGGCGCGCGGCCACGGCCAGGAGAGATAAGCCTCGCCCACCACGGAGTGCTCTTTTTGGATGAAATACCTGAGTTCCAGCGCACGACACTGGAAACACTCCGACAGCCCCTAGAGGATAAATACATCAGCATAGCCCGGGCCAAGGACAGTCTGGAGTTCCCCGCCGACTTTATACTCATTGCTACAAAAAATCCCTGCCCTTGCGGATATTACGGAACCGGCAAACCCTGTATTTGCACCCCGCAGCAAATACTGCAATATGCCAAAAAACTCTCAGGCCCGATACTTGATCGGATCGATCTCTACGTAGACGTAGAAGCCGTTGATCACACCTCTCTGCTGTCACGAAATAATACCGAAGATAAAAGCAAACACATTGCGAATAAAGTTTTGGCTGCTCGTACGCGTCAATATGAACGGAAACAGAACGGAAACCAGCTCAATGGCTCTCTTTCAAGCCGGCGGATAAAGCAAGCTGCACATCTCACCACAGAAGCAAAGGAGCTGATTGATGCCGCCAGCGCGCAATTACAGCTCTCTGCCCGGGCGTATATGCGAGCCATAAAAGTAGCCCGAACCATTGCAGATCTCGACAATTGCACGCATATCGAAAAGCAACACGTAGCAGAAGCGCTCCAGTACCGCCCAAAAACCCCAAACTACTAAAAAAACCATAGCTTTAGAATATTGACCAGTGGTGCCTTATCTGTTAAAATGAACTGAAAACTACAACCGTAAGGAGAGCAGTTTATCAACAAGCAAACCCGCCTGAATGAAGCGATTCGGGCACCCCAGCTGAGAGTCATCGACGCAGATGGACAGCAGCTAGGCGTTCTGTCGAGGTCCGAAGCCCTGCGCGAAGCAGAAGCTGCCGGACTTGACCTAGTAGAGATATCCCCCGAGGCAAAGCCGCCTGTCGCAAAGATTATCGACTGGGGCAAGTATAACTACCAACGCACTAAGCAGCTGCAGAAGAACAAGCGCAATGCAAAGGCCCTGGAGGTCAAACAAATGCGCTTCGGCCTCAAAATCAGCGACCATGACCTTGGAGTGAAACTTCGGAAGATCGCCGACTTTTTACAAGAAGGCCACAAGGTAAAGATCGCAATCGTATACCGCGGGCGCGAGAATGCCCACCGAGACCTCGGATTCAAACTCGCAGATCGAGTGATCGAAAGCTTTCAGGACAGCATCATTGTTGATCAACAGCCACAACTCAACGGTAGGCAGCTAATATTCGTCATAAGGAGTAATCAAAATGCCAAAGCTCAAAACTCATAGCGGCACCAAGAAGCGTGTAAAAGTTACCCGTACGGGCAAGGTTTTACTGCGCGGCGCAGGTGGCAATCACCTCTTGCAGAAGAAGCGCGCCAGCCGCAAGCGCACCTACGCAGGTCTGCGCGAGATGACTGGCAAGTCAGCCAAGAACATTAAACTAAAGCTAGGGGTCTAGCCCCCTGCTTCTAAAAACGGTAGAGATAAAGGAAATTAGTACATGAGAGTAAAACGAGGCGTCACCAGCCACAAGCGGCACCAAAAAATCCGCAAAGCTACCAAGGGCATGTCCCGAGCAAACCGTTCGAGCTTTAAACGCGGCAAGCAAGCCGTTACAAAAGGCCTGCAAAACGCTTACCGCGACCGCCGCAACAAAAAGCGCACATTCCGTGAGCTATGGAATGCGCGTATTAATGCAGCGGCCCGCCTTAACGGCACTACTTACAGTAAGTTTATTGCTGGCCTAAAGAATGCTCAGATCAATCTAGACCGCAAAGTCCTCAGCGAAATTGCAGTGAGCGAGCCAAAAGCATTCGAAGCTATCGTAAAAGCATCGCAGAAGTAGCTATAATATATAGCTGAATGCTAAAACCACCCAATACAAAGGGTGGTTTTTTTATACATAAGTGTTATAATATAATTGTCAGATTTTCGACTGATCGCCTGTCAGCTGACGGGAGGAAAGTCCGGGCAACATAGGGAAAGACAGCCGCTAACAGCGGCCGGGGGCAACCCTAGGGAAAGTGCCACAGAAACGAAACTACCCTGCTCCGGCGGGGAAAAGGTGAAACGAGTGGGGTAAGAGCCCACAATTCTGTGCGGTGACGCATGGAATAGGTAAACCCTGTCTGTTGCAAGGAGATGTGCTTCACTAAAAGGTTTCCCGCCTGAGGCCCATCATAAAAACCGCTTGATCATTCGAGCAATCGGATGACTAGATAGATGATCAGTTAAAACAGAACCCGGCTTACGGAAAGTCTGACAAATAAAAAACCGCCCACTTTTTTGGGCGGCTTTTTATATTCTGCAGCTGTGTAATTTATTCTTTGCGTGCATCGAGCGTTTGGTTCACCATACTATCGGCAAGCTTATTGTACTCTCTAGGTACATGCGAAAAATGTACCTCATCAAACCCTTCGACCAGTTTTTTTATTGATTCGTGAATAGGCCATAGATCACGATTTTTTACCTTGAATACGCCTTTCATTTGATTGATTACAAGCAGGCTATCCATATATACGTGCACTATGCGCGCACCCATCTTTTGGCATGCTTCCAGCCCGCCCTTCAGCGAATGATACTCTGCTTGGTTATTGGTGGTAATCCCAAGATATTTTCCGCTTTCGTACAGCACCTGATCGCTCATATCCATCACTACGAATCCGCCCGCAGAAGGTCCAGGGTTACCGCGCGAACCACCGTCTGCATACATTTTCACCTCTTTTGAGGCAGTTAACGGCGCGGGTCCTTTGTCTTTTTTGTCTGTGAACTTCTTGTATACTTCATCGATATCCTTGGCCAGCCCCTTGTCTTTGTCCGTCACCTGCCCAGCGCTATGGGTATACAGCCATATCTGGACCACATTCCACTCATTCACCCATCTGGGGTGATGATTGCGCGCTTCAGCCAGTCCGGCCACCTCTTGCATAAACGAAAACGCCTCTGCAAAATCTTTGAATTTAAATTCTCTGTATAGTTGGTTGTTTTGTTTTTGCCACATATGTACTAGTTTACAGTGATTAGTGGCTAGTGACCAGCGGGGCCGCCGGAAAACCTGTTTTGCGGGGTAAAGGAGGGGTCTTTAAAGGGTTGCTAGAATTCTTGCTACTTGCTCGCAAGAGTTCAGCAACCCTTTAATTACACTTCGACGTGGTCGGGGATACAAGATTCGAACTTGCGACCTCACGACCCCCAGCCGTGCGCGCTACCAACTGCGCCAATCCCCGAAAAGCTTAAAGGCCGGGGCCAATATGACAACCTGGGATATAAATCTCAGGTGGGTGCTCGCACATGACGGCCACAGCCTTCATAGATATTGAGCTCCCTTATGATAGGTATTCAGATTATCATAAAATTGGCTTCCCGACCCCTATCATTATCTCACATAGTAGCCAGGCCTGGCCAGACCTAAAGACCCATCAAGAAGAATAATATGCGCTCGTTCATATCTAGAACTGTCGGTCCAATAAACTGCCAGCCGACAAATATAAGTAAGAACACGGCCCCTAGCCCCATCATCTCAATAGAGCGCATCACCCATTGCACAGGCTCTGGCGCAAAGGCATAAAGCAGCCTAGACCCATCAAGCGGCGGGAATGGAATCATGTTGAAAACAAACAGAGCTACATTAACTAAAGTAAATATAAAAACGAAATCGAACATTGTGCTCGTATTAACTAAGCCAAGCCTATAAACTAGTCCACTTACGCAGGCTAGTGCTAGATTAGTAAGCGGCCCTGCTATACCAATTAGCGCCGCACCGAACTCCTCAAACTTGACCCGCATCGGATTAAACGGAACTGGTTTTGCAGCAAATATAGGCGGCAGCCCGACTAAAATCATAACCACTGGAATCATCACTGTAGTGAATACGTCTATGTGCTTTAAGGGGTTAAGAGTAATCCTTCCCTCTTCAGCAGCCGTGTCGTCGCCCAGCCAGTGGCCAGTAAAGGCATGCATGGCCTCATGAAAACTCATGCCAATCAGCATAGCAATCAGTACAAATAACAGCTGCGTCCCGTCGAGATTCATAAACATATCAACCCTATTGTACCAATAAGCAGGTCAAAAAGTCAGAAAACTACCTGGCGCTCGCTTGACTAACAGATAAAAAAGCGCTACAATTACCCACTGAATCTACCCTCTTTCAGCAAAGTTACAAGGGAATAAACAAGGAACTATTACCATGCAAAGATGCGACCTTACCGGCAAAGGAAAGCAGTACGGCCACAACGTGAGCTTTTCTCAGCGCCACACCAAGAAAGTCTGGAAGCCGAATCTCCAGACCAAGACATTTGTAGTGGACGGCAAAAAAGTCACTATGAAACTCAGCACTCAGGCGATTCGCACCCTGAAGAAAAAAGGCGTTATAGCCTAAGCTAAAGCAGCTAGCCACGCATAGCCCCTTATAAATAAGCTACTTGTCATCAGCAGGTAGCTTATTTTATTTGCCTAATCCTTATCTGGCACTTATGGCCCTGTGGCGGCCCTTAGAATCGGCGGAAGTACTCAAAACCTATAGCGCCTGCTCTGGCAAAGCCGCCATTTTCAGCTGTTAGCTTGATGCGGAATATAACCACATCGTTAGCCTTGATATCACAGTCTGTCTCATTACCGCCCAGTGCTATCTGGCTCCAAGCACCGTTAGAGACTGCCACATTAGTAGTTGTGCCACATTGCACACCATCCTTAAACATAGATAGTTCTACAGTTTCGTTTGCGCTAGTGCGCCAGCCGTACATATTGATAGTGCTATTATTTACAAAGCCATCAAAATCAGTCGGTACCTGATAGTACACCATTATGTCGTAATCCTGGGCGCTTCCCTCGGCAGTAGTCCAGGAATAATAGTTATGCTCCTCATTAGAGTTAGCACAAACAACAGTGTTCATATTAAGCTTACCGCTGCCAGAACAGAAATCGCTAAGCATAGATCCATTATTGTTAGTACCGTCCCCCGTTATGACTGCGCCTGGATATTCTGGGGCTAGTGATACGCGATTAACCGGGCGGGATGTGCCAGTGTATAGGATAGGGCTGCCAGCTGTCAGAATAATCCCGTTCTCTACAGTACCGACCACTAACTGACCGCTGAACTCTGCTCCGCCGGTGACTTTGAGGGCAGTTGTGTAGCCTGGGCCAGGGCTGGTCATCACACGATTTGCTCCGGTTTCACTAACTGCTACAAATATACCATTGCCGTAGGTGACGGAGGTCCACCGGTTATCCTCAGCTACTGATCGATGGGTCCAGGTGATGCCGTCGGGACTGGTCATCACTATGGTGGCGCCAGAATAACTAGATACCGCCACGAACAGGCCGTTGCCGTAGGTGACGGAGCGCCAGTCGTTATCAATATTGTTTCCAGCACTAGAATGAGCAACCCAGCTAATGCCGTCCAGTGAAGTCATAGCAACGTCTCCAATGCTGCAGCACCAAGCGTTACTAACTGCCACAAACCGACCATTGCCGTAGGTGACTGAACGCCAGGCGCTAGCATCAGGAGCGCTACGAATCACCCAATTCTCGCCATCGGAGCTAGTCATAATGAGGTTGTGCTCCCAAATACTGCTAGCGCTCCCCACCGCCACAAACAGGCCGTTACCGTAGGTGACGGAGTTCCAGAAAATATCAGCAGCCGCAGCATGTGCGGTCCAAGTGATGCCGTCGGGGGAGGTCATGACGCGGTTACCGGCAGTTAAAGTACAGTAAAAATCATCCACAACACACGCGACCGCCACGAGCACGCCGTTAGCGTAGGGGCCGGAGCGACGTGAGGTTGCCTCGG
>CAZXJN010000018.1:0-14290 GCA_964641015.1 uncultured Candidatus Saccharibacteria bacterium
CTCCGGTTTGACCATTGATTGAAGCTACGCCGCCACTGCCGGGACAGGTGGCAAAGACTGGTGCGCCAGATGTAGACACTAGGCATTGATTGGGAGCAGTCGAGCTAATTTGCTGAGGGGTGCCAGTGCCGCTACCAATTAGTACAGCATTTGGCGTCAGTGAACTCAAACCCAAACCACCGCTAGCTACACTCAGTGGAGTGCTGAGGCTAAGCCCATTGAAGGTTGGGGTAGCCGAAGTGGTGATATCTTGAATGGTGTTGACTACTCCGCCAGTGACGCTGAAGTTAGAGCCATTGAAGCGAGCAATACCTTTTGCGGTGGTTGAGGCGTCGTCAATTGTGATAGTCGAGCCAACCCCACTAGCGTTGAAGATAGTTAGGTTGCCAACTAGCCCATTGATGGTGGAGACACCTGAGCCACCGCCAGCACAAGAACTAAAGGTGGGTGTAGTAGCGGTACTAACTAGACACTGACCAGGTGCTGGGGCTGTGATGGTATCTAATCCCCCGCTACTGCTGGTGATGATTACACTATTGGCAGTAAAGCTAGTCCGGCCAGTACCACCAGAGCTGAGTGGTAGGGCCTGGCTGAGGTTTAGGGCGTTGAATGTAGGGCTGGCAGTCGGGGCAATGGACTGCGGCAGGCTAAGACTGGCAATCCCATTGGCTGTCGTAACGTTGATATCACCGGCTACGCCGTTTACACCAAGTATGCCGGAGTTGGCAATGGTCGTGCCGTTGATTTGAATACCTGGTCCAGGAGTAAGGGTAACTGCGCCAGTTTGACCCTGCAGGCTTGTCAAAGCAGCCTGGGGAGCAGTAGATGGCGGTATGTCATGCTGGCCCGCCAGCGGGACAAATGCGGTGCCGTTGAAATACTGAAGCGTATGCGTGGACTGATCAAATATCAACGTCCCTGCCCGAGCCTCGTCTGGCACTACTGATGGGGCGAGATAGAACTGTCCATTCACCTGCAATCCGGCATTTACGGTGAGGCGCTGGGAATAGTCAGTGACCTCTTCCGGCGATTCGCTGACAGCAGGCAGGTTAGGCGACGAGGGCAGCAAGCTAGCTCTGTCAGCTCGTTGGGCTAACAGATATGCAACCCCTACGCCAAGCCCCAAAAACGCCACCACCAAACAAACAAACAGCAAAAAACTACGAGTGGACCCAAGGATTTTTCTCACCAGATATGAACTGTTCATTTGTGTGTTAGGCTTTTAATTTTTTGTGTTCAGGAATTCTGTATTTAGAATTCCTACGGTGTTACTTCAGTGGTCATTATACGTGCATCCCCCTACTATAAGCAAGCAAAATAGGTTTTTTGTGAGCACAAATCTTGACAGGTTATACACACCTAACTAGCCGTATAATACTAGCGCTTATGCTTTACCTCTGTTAGGGGCGCACTTTTCGCTGCTTTGCTATTCCTCGGGGATTAAAGGTGCTTTTTATAAAAACCTGCCGCCAAACGCAAAGCCTCTTCGCTGCTTGCCACCCATTGAATCGACTGGTTGCGCTTGAACCATGTTCGCTGACGTTTGGCATACTGAAAAGTGTTCTTGATAATCTCTGATTTAACCTGAGGGAGTAGAATATCACCATCAAAATACTGCCGCCATTCACGATAACCTACCGCAGACATACCCGGTGCTTCCCAGCCAAATTTATCCGCAAGTCCTTTCACCTCTGACTCCAGTCCGTCTGCCAGCATCCCATCAACCCGTTCTGCTATGCGCTGACGCAACACTTCAGCACTGATATCAAGCCCAATGATTAAAGTATTGTCACGCAGTCCCTTCTTGATGGGAACAGCGCCGTTTGTTTCGAGCGCTCTGATAAGGTGGCGGGGATTACGACTATTCTTTGGAAGTGGTATATCCTGCTCAGCAAGCTTTTGCTGCAGCTGCTCCACGCTAAGATGCTGCAGCTGCTCCCGCTCTTCAGCAGGGGCTGGCGGCAAAAACGCATAATCAAACACCACACCATCTATATACAAACCCGTACCGCCTGCCATAATCGGCACACGGCCACGAATTGCTATATCGTCAATCCATAATAATGCCCGCCGCTTAAATTCAGCGGCTGTAAAAGACTGCGCAGGCGTCACCACATCCAGAATATGATGCGGCACACTGCTTCTGTCAGCCTGAGACGGCTTGGCCGTGCCGACATCCATGCCTTTATAAATCGTCCTGGAGTCAGCACAAATTATCTCGCCGTTATGCGTACGGGCAATCTCCATGGCTACGGAGCTTTTTCCACTGGCGGTAGGGCCCACCACCACCACAAGTGGTGGTATATTTGATATTTTATATTTGATAGTTGAGGAATTCACTTGGGCCACCAAATCAGCTTATCAACATCTATCCTGCATTCACCCTCGTCGTCGAACACCTCTACGCCTTCGGCACGGAGATGTTCGGCATGTGCATTCCGGCCGCCTGGATAACCACTGGCAAGCCCGCCACGCTTATTAACTACCCTATGCCAAGGGAGTTCTGGGTCGCCAAAGTGGGCTATTCCGCCAACTATCCGCGCCGCCCGGGCGTTGCCAGCCAAGGCGGCAAGCTGGCCATACGTCATTACCCTGCCCTTCGGGATTTTGGCAACGATCAGCCTAACTCGTTCTGCAAAATCCGGGTCCATAGTTTTTATAGACTGGATCGTCCAACCCTTGATTTAGTCTCGTTGGCTACGGTTTGCAGGAAGTTTTCAATCTTCATAGCCGACGGCGGCTGGACCTCTATATTTTTCCTGATTCTGGGGACAACTTCGCCTGTTGTAATCTCTTTTTCGCCAATAACAATAGTGTACGGTATTTTCCAGACTTCCGCGTCGCGGATTTTTTTGCCGACGGATTCATTAGAGTTGTCTATTGCAACCCTCAGGGAAAGTTTTTTGGCTTTTTCAGCGATTTCGTCCGCGAACTGCACGGTAGCATCCTCTTGATTGACGGTAATTATTCTCACCTGCTCGGGCGCCAGCCAGACCGGAAATTGCCCAGCCGTATGCTCGATATATATACTCAGGAAGCGCTCGATTGACCCAAGCAGCGCGCAGTGGATCATGACCGGGCGCTTTTTGCTGCCGTCTGCCGCCGTGTACTCCAGCTCAAAACGTTCTGGCTGGGAGTAGTCCAGCTGCACGGTTGCCAGCTGGGTCTTCCGGCCCAAGGCATCTGTCGCCATGAAGTCCATCTTTGGGCCATAGATAGCCGCCTCGCCCATACCTACCTGGTACTGAAGCTCGAACTTTTTAGCAAGCGTGACAAGAGAGGCCTCGGCCTGCTCCCACTGCGCAGGATCGCCTAAGTAGACATCACTGTCATCACGAAAAGACAGCCTCAAAGACAGCACCAGTCCTAGCTGCGAATACAAAGCACGGGCATCCTCAATCAGCTCAGAAAACACCTGCTCCACCTGGTCTTCGCTACAGAAAACATGGCTGTCGTCCTGGGTAATCGCCCTAACGCGGGACAGCCCGCCCAGCTCCCCGCTCTTCTCATCCCTATAAACAGAGGTTGTTTCAAGATATTTGATAGGCAGATCACGATAGCTGCGCGGACGAGATGCGTAAATCTGCGTATGATGCGGGCAATTAACTGGTTTTAGAGCAAGCTCATCCCCTGATTCGGTAGAGGTAAATTTCAAAAGCTCAGGAAACTTTTCATAATGACCAGAGGTCTTGTAAGTATCAATTTTGGCAATATGCGGTATCCAGACTTTCTCATATCCTCTAGCAAGCCGGAATGATTGGGCAAACCTATTCAACTCATCGCGAAGAATTGTCCCCCGAGGCGTAAACAACGGCAGACCGGAGCCAATCAGCGGCGAGCTCACAAACAAATCAAGTTCTGCGCCTAGCTTGCGGTGATCACGCTTTTTTGCCTCTTCCAGCATATTAAGATGCTGTCGTAGCTCTTTTTCAGTTGCGAATGCTACGCCGTAGACGCGCTGCATCTGAGGATTTGTCTCTTTGCCGCGCCAATAAGCGCCGGCCACGCGCATAAGCTTGAATGCACCAACTTTGCCAGTAGATTCAACATGCGGGCCGCGGCACAGATCAGTAAAATCACCGTTTGTATAAAAAGACACCTCATCCACGCTTGATTCGCCTTCGGCAATCGTACCTAGCTCATCGCTACTCAAATCCTTGGCGACCGTTGTCCCAGCCCGCTTCAGATCATTTAGCAGCTCTTCCTTATACGGCTGATTCGTCTCCTTAGCCCAGGCAATCGCCTCGTCCACCGGCTTGGTAGAGCGGATAAACGGCTGATCCTCGGCAATTATTTTACGCATCTCTTCTTCCAGCTTGGCAAAATCATCTTCCGATACCGTTGTTTCGCCTAAGTCTATATCGTAATAAAAGCCGTCATCCACTACCGGGCCGACACCGAATTTGGCACGAGGCTGCACCCGCTTAATTGCAGTCGCCATAATATGCGCCAAACTGTGCCTCATTGCATGAAGATTATCCCGATCTTCCATATTCTTATCTCCTTGCTTAACAATTATCCGCTAGGCCCGATTATCTACAAAGATTTCTAACTCATCGCCGCTACTAACGCCAAAACCCCTGTAAATACAAAAGAGACACGCCCTTAGTAGACATACGGCTAAAATGCTCTCGCAAATACATTCAAGCCTGTCAAAGCGTGTCTCGGGTCATTTACCCTTTCATCATCTGCCGATAAGGTGCATCCGCCAGCTAGCGGACTAAGTAAACCTAGATGATGGAAAGGTAAAGACGGTTCCACCGGACTTTATCTCGTGCCAGTCACGTTAACGTACGTATTGGCCTGCCCACGGAGCTCGGTGGTTGGTGAAGCCACTTCACTGCTCGGTACGTGTATTGTAGCACAAAACACGTCCCAAAACCTCACCTAACAGCTACTATACGCGTACCAGCAGCATAATGCTAGTACTTATTTCAGAAAATTAGGCATTTTTTATCCCTGCCCTGTGGAAAATGTGGATATTCCTTTTGACACATCTAATACCGCAAATGGTATATTTCGCATGAAACTCTCGGACAGCTCTTATCAATAATTGCGACACTTTGTTCGCTTTCTAAACTTTCACCCCTGTTAATATAAAAAGCTCCACTTGCTTATCAGGGGTAAATACGCTATATTAATGCCTGACCCTTTCTAGGGGCGATTAGCTCATTTGGCTAGAGCGCCACATTGACGTTGTGGAGGTGATAGGTTCGAATCCTATATCGCCCACCAAGACAAGCGACCCCATAGGGGTCTTTTGTTTTGGTTAAACAGGCCGATTTCAGGCAGTGATATCGCCCGCCAATATCGAACACCCAGCAGGGTGTTTTTTATTTTCATACATAGAAAATTACTTAAGACCTATAACCCTCGCATATGCGCTGCAGGTAGCGAAGATTATGGATGCTGCATAGGCTACCAGCGAGTGGCTCGCCGACCTTGAACTGGTGCCTTAGGAAGCCACGGCTATACCCGCTGGTGCATGTATAGCAGTCACAACCCGGCTCAATCACCTCTGTATCTTCTATGAATTTCGCGTTAGTCAGATGAATCTTTTCATCACCCTCTACCCAAACGGTGGCGTGGCGTGCGTTTCTAGTGGGCAGTACGCAATCGAGCATATCGATACCGTGCTCAATAGCAAATCGGATATCCGGCGGATCACCCACACCAAGTAGGAATCTCGGCCGGCCGGAATCATCATAAAGAGGCGCTAGGTATTCAAGCACCCGGTACATTTCTTCCTTGGTCTCGCCGACAGACAACCCGCCGATGGCAATCCCGCCAACACCTGAAGCTTGTACTAGCTCAAGGCTCTTACGCCGCAGCTCTAGATCTAGACCGCCTTGTACAACTCCGAATAAAATCGGCCGCTCGGACTCCGGCATATCTGCGGTAAGCCGGTTAAACTCGGCTATACAGCGCTCCAACCAGCGGTGCGTACGCTCAAAAGCCTCTAGTGTCTTATCCCGCTCTTCACCGTCCAGGCCCGTTAGATGGTCAAAAGCCACTATCATGTCAGCGCCTAGGTCCAGCTGTATCTGCATGGATGACTCAGGGGTAATAAGACGCATCTCACCGGTTACAGGATGCTTGAAGGTAACACCCTCTTCAGTAATTTTACGAAGCTTGCTTAGAGAAAATACCTGGAACCCGCCGGAATCAGTCAGAATCGGCCCTTGCCACTTGCCGAACTCGTGCAAGCCGCCAAGCTTTTTAATGACCTGCTCGCCAGGCTGCAGATGCAAATGATAAGTGTTAGCAAGCACTATTTCAACACCTGTAGAAGCTACCTGCTCTGCAGTAAGGCTCTTGACCACGCCTCTTGTACCATCAGGCATAAATGTCGGTAGCGCGACTGGTCCACGGCGTGTATTGAGCACGGCCGATCGGCTGCCGTCCTGGCTATTCTTTATATCTGTTAGTAATGTATTTTTTACACTCATAAACAGAGGTAAGTATAGCACATCTATTGACATATTGCTCGATATATGTTAGCATAAGCAGGTTAATCGGGAGACCTGGGTGAGTAAATCTCAACCAACTACGCTTGACGGGTTTAAGTTGTTCTATGAGGAACTACGTACAATCAGACCCGCTAAGCAGCGATTGCAACGGCCTCGTGCCCGCGCAAACGCCAATTAACAAGCCTGGACATAGGTCCAGCACCAGAGGTGGAAAATGAACTGTCCTGTAGACATAACGCCTGCAGGGCAGTTTTTTTATGAGGCAGGTTAAGCCTCCTAGCTGCAAGGCATAGGAATGAGTAGGCGCATCAGGGCTATTTAGGGTGAACTCATACATATCCCCTGCTTTTAAAAGGTTATCCACTAGCTTTTTTAACAGCGTCATGACAATATGTAGTCATGGTATTAATACAAACTGAACGATTTACATTGGCTGCTGAGGATCTGGTGTAGTGGTCTGTATCTACTGCGGAAACAAAACCGAAGTCTACAATACCCGCGAAAGAAAGCGCAGCCCGAGTGTATGGAGGCGGCGGCGCTGCGTTTCATGTGTCGCACAATTTAGTACCAGTGAAATACCTGACTATGAATCGAATCTGGTAGTAGAAGGTTTGCGCGGCAAGCTTTATCCATTCTCACGGGATAAGCTGTTTTTGAGCCTTTATAAAGCCTTGGGGCACCGCCGGGACGCATTGCATAGCGCTACGGAACTAACCGAAACAACTATAAACATCCTGCTAAAAAATCCTCCTTCGCCTAATGGATTGCTGGAGATAGAATACATAGCAAAGCACGCCTATCAAACGCTTGGCAGATACGACCCGCTGGCGGCAGCCACGTATAAGGCCTATCACCAAACAGCCCTAAAAGATACTGAATAGCCGCTGCGGGCACTTTGTCTGCACATGACTATATGTGAAGGTCTGACAGGGGTGAAATAAAGACCGAGCGGTAACACGCCGCTCTATAAGCCGCTAAATCAGGGTGCTCCAGTAGTACCAGAACTCTACAAGAATGACTAGTGCTATAGCTAAATACCAAAAAACCAGAATATTCGCGTGGTTTTTTTGGATAAACTCATTTAATCTTGATGTCCAGCCGCTAACTTTTATATGCTTTTGCCGCAGATTATAAAGAAGTACATACCAAAATAGCGGTATCGTCACCACCCACACGACTATACAGTACGGGCAAAGCGCGCCTATCGAAAAGATACTCTGATACGCCAGCCAGTGAATAAACACCACCCCGAAAACAGTCCCGGCCTGCAGCCCGAGCCAGAACCAGCGCCTAAGCCGTGCACCAGCCAACAATGCCATGCCGGCTGTTATGACAATTGCAAATCCTGCTACCCCGATAAATGGATTGGGGAATCCAAATGCTTCTGCTTGCGGCGTAGCCATAACTGATCCGCAGCTAAGGATTGGACTGATATTGCAGGTCGGCTGATAGGCAGGGTCTTTAAGCAGCGCCACCTTTTCAATAGATAAATCAGCAGCCGCCAAAAAACCGATACTGCCTAGAACGACCAAAAGTAGCCCTATGGATTGTGGTAATGTTCGGCTTTTGACCGTTCGTAGTATATTCACTTTTTGACTGCCTTTTCGGTTACATCAAACTTCCCTATATACCTACCGAGCATCAGCCTGGTCTGTGAATAAAGTGCGGCTGTCGTGTTATACAGCAGCGTAGTGATTGGAAGCAGCGCCCACTGAAGCACCATCCATATGTTGCGGCGGCGCTTGTAGCGCTCGGGTCGCGGCGGCAAGAATTTAAGACTTAGAAGCAGGCTCACAAATAGACCTGTCAGCGCAATAGTTTGAATAGTGCTGGCAGTGCGTGGCAGCTGGTTTGCTACAAAGTTATCAGGCCGGATTACCACGGGAATTAGTGGTGCAATCAGAATCACAAGCGCGGCAGTCGCCCAAGAGATATGGCTTTCCATCAGCCGGCCAAGCTTCATAATCAGATCGATTTTTGGCACTTTGCTGCCCCGGCGAAAGCCCTTTGATGCAACATAGGCAATATCGCTGGCACCCCAGGCCCAGCGGCGTATCTGCACAAACTGTGCCTTGAGCGTGCGACGGTAACCATCTGCAAGTACGGCATCCTGGTAGATAGGAGTAAAGATAGGATACACTTCGTGCTTTCCATCATAGCGAAAATATGTTCGCCAGAACTGATGACCATCTTCGACAATTGTTCGCACGCTCCAAAAATCAGTATCAATGAGCGCTGCCAGACTCTGCGCATGGCTGGAAAAGTTACGGAGCATGTGCGGGCGTAAACTAAGCACCACGTTCCAAAATGAATTACCGGTCGCAATCACGCGCATAGGACTGGGCGCATCCCAAATATTATTGAGAAATAGCGGAATAGGCTGATACGAAACATACCGGGGGTCTTCGGTGCTGCAAAAGGTATAGGTGAGCGCTGACAGATACCATTTATGCGGACGGTTATCTGCGTCCAGCGTGGTGACAAGCACGTGCTCGGGATTGAGCTTGGCTTTTTGTACGTATTTCTGCAGCTTACGACCAGCATAGGTGATATTACCCCCCTTGCCGATCACTTCACCCTCGATATCCTGCGGATGCTTGATTGCCTCGGCATACTTGAACTGTGATTTATACGTGTTAATGAGGTCCTTGGCCTGGGCCTCTACCCCTGGCCCGCCTCGCTCTTCGTATGCCAAAATCAAAATAACCTTCTTCATGTCATAGTTTGAGTCCAGCACTGACTGAATGGTGGGCTCAAGCGTATCGCGGCTCTCGTTGTAGGTCGCGATGATAATTGCGTGATAGACCTCGCTTGGCTTGCAGAACACTGGATACTCCTTGAGGCGGCTCAGGTTCCGCAGGTGCCAGGCCGGGTTTTTGCCACGCGGATGCGTAGACTCGCCCGCTTCGAGGTCATCGATCAACAGCTGCCAATTGAGCGCCTGCTGGCGCTTGAGCATGCGATACCCCTGTATAGACCTGATGCTCATGGCGATACCTTTTGAGAACCAGATTAGTAGATAGCCAAGGATAAAAACTGCAAAAAGGTTTGGATTAAAGATGCTGAACACGAAAGGAGCAATCAGAATACTCCAGCTGATAAAGCCCGGGAGAATCTCCCAGAACCGATAGCGCCAGCCCCTGTCTTCTACATATGGTATCTCGATGTCTGTCATATGATTGTACCTCTATCTCAGCGCCATCAGCGCATTGCTTACAATGATTGTCATGCTGTTTAAAAGCGCGCATACTGCCAATATCACAATAGCGATATGTTTGCGCAGCAGAAACGTCCGAAGGCTCAGGAACACACTAATAGCAAAGTTAAGCAGCATAAAGAATATAAAACCGGCCATATCGAGCGCAAAACCTCGCTGATACTCGCCGATACCGTAGTTTGCCCGGTACTCAATGATGTAATTAGTGGTGGTGCCGGAGTCAAGCCTGAATAGAATCAATATTGCACCGACCAACACCAGTACTGAGTTGATGATTAAAAGCAACAAAATTGAACGGTTGTGAAAATATCTCGCTGGAATCGTCATAGTCTTATCTGCCTATTATAGCCGACTCGTACAATTGACGCGAGCTCCTAAATTCGCGTCCGCACCGAATCCGTCTGTAAGCGGCCTAGGCCACTGGAGCGCTGCTGAATAAAATACCTTGGGGGGCAAGCTGGGGTACTTTATTCAGCTAACTGATTAAGTTACCGCCTGAACGGCATTTTCATTTCTCAGTAGATCAAACGTACCATACAAAAAACCCCATCTTTCGATGGGGCCCTTTGTATGGCGCGCTCGACCGGATTCGAACCGGCGATCTCCTCCGTGACAGGGAGGCATGTTAGGCCTCTACACCACGAGCGCATTTATCTTCGTAGAGCTAGGTTATTTTATCAATTTTATCTGTTTATTTCAAGGTGTGGAGCCGAAGATGGGACTCGAACCCACGACCTGCTCGTTACGAATGAGCTGCTCTACCAACTGAGCCACTTCGGCAACTATAAATAAATTCTACCAAACTACAGAGGTAATTGCTATAATGGCTGGATACAAGCGGGTATCGTATAACGGCTATTATGTATCCTTCCCAAGGATGAGACGCGGGTTCGACTCCCGCTACCCGCACCACAATTTTTAAAGCAAAGTATCATCGAACCTTTATCGACACTGGTCAGAAGCCTGATTTTACGGTTTAGAGTTTTAACAGCTTGGTTGGCGGGCTGGACTCTTTGATGGGTTCGATATATTCATTGATGTCTTTTAGATTTATCTTGATGTGAGCTGCGCGAGCTTTGCCGTTTTCGATACTGATAGTTTTGACAATCTCCAGGCTGTAGCCCGTATCAATAATGCCCGATATTTCTCCGGGGTCTTGTGAAAATATTGCATCGGCAACCCGCGCAGAAATATCGCGGTTTGCCCTGTCTATATCGATACCGTACTCACCACCGGCCTCACGGGTAGCTTCATCGTCTGAATATTCTTTGGCGACATCTTCAAACGACTGGCCGTTTTGCAAAGCCTGCAGCGCAGCTTGCGCGCGCGATTGCGCATTGGTGTCGAGCTTTGATGCAACTCTACGGGCGAGGATCTGCTGACGCAGCGAGCGCCGGAAATCATTGACTGACCAGCCCCAGAAATCCCGAAGCACATCCTCGAACATTCTATCGCTCGTGCCAAGCCGGCTCTGCTGCTGAACAATGGCGATTTCTTGATCTACCTCCTGGGTGGTCACACTGATACCGTTTTCCTCGGCAAGATATTTGATATAGGCGTCATTAATCACTTGATCCATCGCTTGTTTTTTGAATTCCTCAAGCTGCTCTTTGCCTTCGTCAGTTTCAAAGTTTAACTTTTGCTGGGCTTCGTAGTAGTGCATATAGTGGCGAAGCTCGAACAGATAGCTTTCGTAGGATACGAACCGCCCCTGGGCCCGCGCAATCGGAAACGGAATAATCTGAGTTACCCGGTACATGAACGTCGAGGTGCTTTCAAACCGGTACAGACTAAGCGCTGCATAAGTAAAAAACGTCACCACTGTCACGATAAAAATCACCAGCGACCACCAGACAATCTTGCGCCGTGAATGCTGCAAGGGATAAATAAACTTCCTGGCCCCTTTGAGCACCTCCTCACGATGCTCTGCAATCGTCTCATTGGTTATATAAGGAACCTTTGCAGACTCAACCGGATCCTTGCCCTTGCGGCGAAGTTTGTTTATCGGCCTTTTTGCCGTAGCTTTTACTTGCTTGAGTTTATTCTTCATCATAATCTTCTTCGTTGGCTGCCATACTTGCCTGGCTTGGTGCAGTATACCCGAGATCTCTTAGTGTATGCAGAAGCTGTTTTTGGACTTTTATCGGATGATGCACGTCATGAATCGTCAGACTGCCCACGAAAGTTTGCAGAACCATTGTACCAAATCCCAGAACGGTTTCGATAAAACCATTTATCTCATAGTTGACCATCTGTACTTGATCCAGGCCCAGCGCTACCATGCTTCGCTTGAATAAACCTTTTTGCGTAATCTGGATAAGCCGTTGGTCGGTCACAATATACACCGTGTAATACCAGCTAATCCACGAAGGCAGCATAATAAAAAACGCCAGCACAAACCCAAGGCCCAAGGCAATATAAAACGAACTAACTGCTGGCAAGCGCTCTGGGTTGTTCGCAAAAATAAACGTCAGCGCCAAGATATACAACATAGGAACAAGCAGGCCGAGGGCGGCAAAAATCAGCCCCTTGCGCATAACAATCGGGTGCTTTCTGAACACCATCAGCACCTCCTCATCATCAAATTGCTCCTTGAAGTAGCGAACTGATGTCTCATCCGTTTTTGCCATAAGAATATTGTAGCAGTACTTAGGTTTAAGGACATAGAATATATAGGTACGAAAAAGTTGGGAATAGAGAATTGAGATTAGAAATAGAGGCTGGAGTTTAAGGGATTTTTCACTTACCTATTTACCATTTAGCTAATTATTTATCATTAGCTATTTGCAAAGACCGCTGAATCCTGAGTGTCTGGTGGATGAGAAATGGCAAATAATTAAGTGCCAAATGGTAAGTGAAGTAAATTCCGCCTCTGTTAAATTCACATCCCGAGTGAAATTCCACCAGAGTCTTCAATCCTGAATGTTTGAAAATTGGAAAATGAAAATTGAAAATTATTTCTTGGTGCCCCCGCCAGGATTCGAACCTAGAGCTTCTCCTTAGGACGGAGTTGTTTTATCCATTGAACTACAGGGGCTGGCGCCGCGGCTAAAAGTCCGCGGCAATTATAAGTAACTAGGCTTGAGTCAAACGCTCGTGCACTGTCTGGTACTGGAACAGTTCGTTTTCGTCGAACCACATCTTAATTTCATGTTCTGCTTCCTTTGGCGTTCCAGATGCATGAACGATATTGGCAGCGCCCTTCTTTTGGAGTGAAGCGCGGCCAAGACTTAAGTGAGCGTAGTCGCCGCGGATGGTGCCCGGGGGCGAATCTTTAGGACCGGTCTTGCCTACCATCTTGCGGACAATCTCTACCGCATGACCACCCTCAAGTACGATTGCAATCACTGGTGAGCTCTTCATAAAGTCACGCGTCGCATCAACAATCATCTGTCCGATTTCTTCGATTGATTCGCTGTACTCTACACCGTAGTTATCCCAGTCTTCTTTTGTCTTGTTTCCAACAATCGGGATCAGATCATCAGGGTAATGATTGCGAAGCAGTTCCATTTCTGGAATCATCATTTTTACACCAATCATTTTTAGCCCGGCACGTTCAAATCTGCTAATTATTTCTCCGCAGATAGCTCGTTGTACGGTATCCGGTTTTAGAATCACAAGGGTTCGTTCCATATAGTGTTATTCCTATTTAGTTTGTTGATAGTATAGCAGATTATCCCCTCTGTTTCACATGCTTTCGCATGACGCATTGCATACATTTTTTGCTCATAGTTACCTCTGTTGCGTGGTTTTTCCAGCGTGCTACAATATGCCTATGCTTGTCGCCAAACTAAAAACCGACTTTTTGGAATATCTTGAAATAGAGCAGAACCGCTCTCAGAAAACTATTCAAAATTATGATCACTATCTTACCCGGCTGCTTGATTTTGCAGGCAATGACCTAAAAGTTGTTGATATAGACAACGAGCTGCTCAGAAAATGGCGGTTATGGCTCAATCGGCTTGGCACGAATGTTTCTGATGAACTAAAAAAGAACACCCAGAACTATCACCTGATTGCACTACGAAGCTTTCTAAAGTACTGCTCTAAGCGGGATATCCCTGCCCTGCCGCCAGACAAAGTTGAGCTGGCAAAGGTGGTTCGTAAGCAAGTGACCTTTTTGTCTCCTGAGGAGCTGGAGCGGCTCTTTGCACAACCTGACACAGACACCCTTGCCGGCCTTCGTGATCGTGCTATTTTAGAATTACTCTTCTCAAGCGGGCTGCGCGTATCAGAACTGGTTGCCCTAGACACCGACCATGTTAACCTCAAGCGCCGAGAGTTTATGGTACGCGGCAAGGGGCAAAAGGATAGACCGATCTTTATCAGTGATACAGCCGCTTCGTGGCTGCAGGCATACTTAGATCGCCGGGACGACAACATTAAGCCGCTGTTTATACGCATCGGCAGGACTGTCCGTCCTGCAACTACAGACGGAAATTATTTCCGGCTTACTACACGATCTGTCCAGCGGCTCGTAAAGCAATACGCACTGCTTGCCGGCATCACCAAGGCAGTCAGCCCTCATACGCTCCGCCATAGTTTTGCAACGGATTTGCTTATGAACGGCGCTGATCTGCGCTCTGTCCAGGCAATGCTGGGG
>CAZXJN010000019.1:0-9306 GCA_964641015.1 uncultured Candidatus Saccharibacteria bacterium
CTACCTTTTTGTCGATACAAAAAGGTAGTGATTTGCTTCTTCATCAGAAGAAGATATGATTTGGTTGTTTGCCTTAAATAACCCCTACAGCTTCTTCAATAAATAAAACCGTTCGCGGTTGCCCTTTGAGCCAGCAACTTCGCTGTTTGGCTTTGCCCTGCATGAGAGGGGAGTATCCCCTCTCATCGCGCGGGACGCAGGCAAAGCCTGACGTTCCGGCTGCTCTCCCCTAAGACAGCCTTTTTAATAAATAAAACCGTTCGCGGTTGCCCTTTGAGCCAGCAACTTCGCTGTCGGCTTTGTCGATTGTTACAAAATACTGCTTCAGCCAGGCCTCAAAATCTTTTAGGATGTCGCGGCGCATTTTATCATTCTTTATAACACCTTTGTGCAGCGACCTTCGCGCCTCACGAGCCTGCCGGCCAGCAGAGCTGCTCGCGCTGCTCGTGTTTTTGGCGCCGAGAGCTGTTTTTCCACTGCGGTACTCGGTCAAGGTATCATTTATACCCCTCTCTCCGTTCCTCGTCGAGAAAACAGCTTCGGCATCCAAACGCGAAGGCCGCTCGACCCCGGCAAGAATTTCAAACTGCGGCTTGCACATAGCGACAATCTGCGTCTTTGAACTACTTATTTTAGCAATATGAGGAAGTATCTCCCGCAGGCTGATAAAACTTACGTCAATCACTACGATATCCGGCGGATTAACAGGTTTGAAATCGCGGATGTCGGTCTGCTCATGAAGCTCAATCTGCGGGTGGCCCTGCAGGCTTGGGTGCAGCTGATTGGTTCCGACGTCCACGGCAATCACCCGCGTGGCCCCGTTTTTTAGTGCAAAGTCGGTAAACCCGCCGGTACTGCTGCCGACGTCGAGTACAATTTTTCCACGAAAGTTTAGCCTCAGGCTTTTCGCGACCGATTCGAGCTTCAGGCCCGCCCGGCTGACATACTGCTCGCCCACATGAAGCTTGATCTCAGCCTCGCCGGATACCAGTGTGCCGGGCTTGGTTAAGATAGTACCGTTTACCCGCACTTTGCCTAAGCGAATATAGCTTTCCGCCTGGCTCCTTGTTGGCACTAAGCCTTTTGCCGCGAGCAGATGGTCAAGCCGCTTTCTCATGCTGGCCTCCAAGTTTTAGGTCGCGATGTATTACACGATATCCTTGCCCGATATTCTCAACGATGCTCAGCCTATCAAGCAGAAAGGCCGCCGCCTCAAAACTCCTGCCGGCCTTCTGTGTTATATGCGGCGTGTAATGGTTCCCGGTATACCTGCCCATTATATTCCAGCCTGCAGACTCGCCGGCCTGAAGCAGTTTCGTATGCAGGCTTGCAAGCTCTGGGCTTGGGACAATTTTCTGCACCAGCAGTTTCGGACCAAATTTGGCCCGCTCTCCAACCTGCAGTTGAATTGGCTCCTCAGAGCGCACGATTGGTTCAATGAATTCTGATACAGATTCCAGGCCCGGCGCTTCAAACGGCGGCAGAACAGTAACATGCAGCGGCCACATAGTGAACCTGTCACCCGCCCGGTGATCATCTAGAATATGCGCCACTACAAACTCAGCCATACCCTAATCCCCATCCATAGGCGCTTGGACAAGCAGCCTTGCCACATCAGACAGAGTCAAACTCATGCGCTCCTTGTAATCCTTAGGGCTCTTCTTAGAGTGTACTTGCGCAGCAGCCAGAATGTCAGACATGTCCAGAACAGAATATTTGCACCCAGACTGCCCCAGTCGATGGTTGTCGCAGAGGTGCTGCGGGCTTCTATACCTGGGCTATTACACACCGGAATGTGGGCGGTCTGCACGAATGCCAGCGGAAAACCACGCTCATCCGTTTGGATACGCGGCGTACCGTCTACAAACGTCTCAAGTACACAGCTGTCAAAATAGCGGTTCACGTCATCGTTGATCTTGATGCTGCCACCGGTGCTGAGATTGAAGCCAAGTATCACCCAGGACAACAGCGTAAGCACCACGCCCGCGATAAACGCCCTGACTAACCGGCTTTGCATTGCGTTTTGCAACCGGCTGGTCGGCTGGGAATTTTGATCTGGGGTGGTTTCTTTCATGATTCTATTATACTCCTCTATTCCCACACTTTTAGGCTAAGTGCTTGCTGTAGATCCCGGAGAGCATGCGGTCTAATCTTTTACGCGTTCGCGGTAAGCTCCGGTAGCGGTGTCCACACTGACCACGTCACCGACCTTCACAAACGCCGGTACCTTGATAGTGATACCTGTTTCCAGCCTGGCGTCCTTCAGCACTGAACTTGTGGTGTCGCCCTTGACCACATCCTCAGTATAGGCCACTTCCAGCGGGACATTCTTTGGCAGCTCTATAGTAATAACGCGGCCGTCAAAAAGCTGCGCCTGCACGGCATCGCCTTCTTTCAAGTACCCGGATTGATCGCCGATGATATCAGCAGGTATCTCAAACTGCTCGAAGGTTTCATTATTCATAAAGAAGTAAACCTGACCGTCATTGTACAAATACTGGACAGTCTGGTTGGTAATATCTGCCGACTCAACCGTATCGTTGCCTTTGTATGTTTTTGACAGCACCTTGCCATCTACCAGACTCTTGATCTTCACATTTACAATCGAGCCGCCGCGGCCCATGACTTTCTGGCCGTACTCGACTACACGGTATGGCACACCATCAATCTGAAAAATCTGTCCCTTTTTTAGATCTGTTATTCCCATTTATTTTCTCCGAAAATAATATTTAATATCTGATAATTAATACAGCTTCATTTGGCTCAAAAAAGTACCTAGCAGTGACATACGATTATTATGCTGTTTTTTCTCTTTCGATGGCGGCCCAGATGTTATCTATGAGCGTGTAGTATTCTGCCATCTCTGATTCAGAAATCAGGCCTGTGACACCAGCCGTATCGATATCGCCAGCCAGCGATTCGTATTTCTCCATCCTCTCATCGTAGGGCGAACCTTCTGCCAGAACCTGTTGCAGCGCCGCCGCCGATCCACGAAGATTGTTCAAAACCTGCTGGCCTGAGCTGCCGCCGAGGATTGACGAGGCGTCATTCAGCTTAATAGTGCCTATCTTCTGCATAAGATTATTAGCTAACTCTACCGCAGGCTTCTTCATACCCCTATTGTACTACGAACGGGCAAAGATATGGCCTTGCGTAAGAAATTTTGAAACTACTGCAGGCGCTCTTTTATGTGCTCAGCCAGTGCTGACAGTTGCGCAACGTCAGCCGGTCCGAGTAAATCATAGCTGCCCGCTAGCAGTATCCGCTCATTCGCAAGCTTTACCTGTATGACCGCCTCCTCCAGGAACATCTGTTGTTCGGCGCTGTCGTCAGCATGAAAATACCGCTCGCAGGCTACACGCAGGCTATAAACGCTGTCTGTGAGCGCAAGCATAGCCTTGCGCGGCTCGCTGCTGAGCGTGTTGAATTGCTTAGCAGACGGCAAGGTCACAACGTACTTTTCGAGCCTTCGTGCCACTTGTGGCAGTGTCAAATCTTCCACCTAAACCCTACCGTTCTTACGTTACCAAATTTAAGCACTAGACAGGTTTTAACGAATTTTGGCTAGCGCAGCTGGGAGTCAAAGCCGAGCACAAAATCCGAGCTGTATTTTACATACAGTGAGGATTTTTGACGCAGGCTTTGGCCCCAGATGTGCAGCCACAAATTTGTTAAAACGGTATGTCGTCGAGGTTAATAGGCTCATCGCCAATATCCTCAATAACAACGTCGTCGTCAGCTTTCTTGGATGCGGCTGGCTTGCCAGCTGAATCGTTTGATCCGCTGCTGTAGCTGCCGCCGTCCCCGCCACCTTCGCCACGGCCGCCAAGGAATGTCACGTCTTGCGCGACTACCTCAACCTTGCTGCGCTTCTGTCCGTCCTGCTCCCAGCTGCGGGACTGCAGGCGGCCGTTAACCAGGCACGGGCGACCTTTACTCAAATATTGAGCAACCCGTTCACCAAGCGGCCCCCAGGCTACGATATCAACGTAGTCGGTGGCTTCTTGCCAGTTGCCGTCAGCGCCCTTGTAGCTGCGGTTCAGCGCCAGACTGAAGCTGCAAACGCTCTGCCCGCTTGGAATTGTCCTAAGCTCCGGGTCCCGGGTCAGGTTCCCCATTAAAATCACTTGGTTGAAACTTCTTGCCATAGTGGCTTCCTCCCTTACAAGAACTATGTCTTGTGATTATATTTGTACTACTACGGTACGCGCTAGGCTTGCACTTTGCAAGTAATTTGCTTTAGCTATTTGCAACAAAAGGCAACAAGCCTAGGTGTCGCGCACGCTTGATAGCACGTGACAGCTGACGCTGCTGCGATTCGGTCAGACCAGTCTTTTTACGTGTCTCAATTTGACCAAATTGGTTTATATAGCGCTGCAAAGTCTTGAAATCTTTGTAATCAAAATACGCTACATCTGTTCGGTGCTTGAATATCTTCGCCATATATATCTCTCCTTTCCTGCTATGCGCGCACCTTTTTGATCGGCACATTCCGGGCGAAAGCTTCCGTTCCGCTCTTACACCGTATGACTCTATACGGCTCCAGTACGGTACTCGCCTTTCATCCCGAACTGCGCTCGTTCAAAAAACTGCTTTACAGTGGTTATGTGTCGCATTTCAGGTCTTGTGATTAGTTTGTTAAGTTAATTATCTTTCTGAATCTTCTTCAGAAGAGTCTTCATCTTCAGCTTTATCGCCGCGGGCAGCTGCTTTTTCGGCCTTCTCAGCCTTGAGCGCCTCAGCCTTAGCAATCTTTTTGAGATCAGGCTTGGTAATCAAAAATCGTACGACTTCATCAGTGATATTGAGTACGTCGTTGATTTTTTGTACTGATTCGCCCGGCATATCTACTGTATAGAACACATAGATTGCAAACTCCTGTTTGTTGATTGGGTAGGCTAATTTTCGCTTGCCCCAATTATCCGTGTTAGTGATGGTACCGCCGTTGTCAGCGATAATCTTTTCTACTTTGGCAGTAGCTTTTTCCAGGTCTATCTCTAGGCCTTGGTCGAATAGTACAGCGATTTCGTACTGTGACATACGTATTCCTTTCCTGCGGAAAGTATATTTGATATCTGATATTTGATAGACAGGCTCAAATCTCAAGAACCGTAATATAACTTCCGTTGGTTTATCCGCAAAAATTTCTTTGAAATTTCGACGGGTTCAAGATTGAGTGCCTAAGAGCCTCAACCAAGAAGTTAGTTAGTAACAGATGTGATTATACCTTTTTACAGATTATAAATCAAGCCGCCAGCGCCTCCTTAATGGAGTCGTGGTAATCGGGCCATTTGGACACAGGGAAAATCTCTAGCACAACTCGAGCCGGATGCCGCTTCGTAGGGCGCAACGCCCCTTCGCTTAGCGCCTCCATATAGAGCGGCGTAACAGGCTCTATTGCGGTGTTCATCGCATGGCCGAGAATTTTATTGCCCAATTTCCGACGTTTTCTCTCGTTCGATGTATGAATAAACTCATCAACAATCTTCTCATCCACTACCCCTTCCAGCCCATGCTCCTTTATGTAATCAGCAAAGAACAGACCTATCTTCTTAGTCGCATTTTCTTGGGTCTTGTATCCCAAATTATAGTTGCGGCGCTGTTCAAAATATAACTGCTTTTTACCTCTTACGAAGTCGTAGGTCCTTTTAGACATGGTGACGTATTTAGGATCACTTCTGTCACGCAAATCCAGCGCAGTCCTAGACACATAGCCAGCGCATGCCAGTACGGTCAAAGCGAACTTCTCTCCATCAGTCTGCGGAAGACGCACAACCCCTTCTGAAAAAGCGTAGTGTTTATTGTTGTGCAGCCATCGCTGGATATTTTGCACCCGACATACCCGTACAGACTGGCCACCCAGTTCATTCAACTCTGGTGCATTACGTCGGTAAAAAGAGTGATCGTCATCCTTCCACTCGTCATAAAAGCGATGAGGCGCATCATAAGGGTGAATAAGGTACGGCATACCAAATTCATCAACCGGAGCGTACCCAGTATCTAGAGCTTGGGGGTGAAGGTTTGCTTGCTGGGGTGCTGAGCCAACAAGCAATTCGGACATGCTAGTCCCGTGCTACTTTCTGCTTAGGATTTTTGTATTGCCCTATCATTTACCTGCATAATACTGCGAGCACAAGCGTTTTGCAAGCCGTGGCTTTACCCCTCTTCGACTTCTATAGCGGTACCGCCGCCTGGGTCGCCGAATACGTCATCCATGCTGTTAACGAGCACCTCGCGCGGGCGCGATCCATCAGCCGGGCTGATAATCCCCTGCTCTTCCATTTGGTCAATGAGGCGCGATGCCTTGCCATAGCCGATACGCAGGCGGCGCTGCAGCAGGCTGGTGCTGGCTTTGCGGGCCTCTAGCACTACATGTACCGCATCTTTAAATTCAGCCTCATCGCCCTGGGTGCCGTCGTTGCCATAATCAGCCACAACCCCGCCCTTGCCAATCTGTACTGGCTGGCTGACAACTTCGTCGTCATACTGCGGCGGACGCTGCATTCTTAGGAAATCCATAACAGCTGCTGTCTCTTCATCGGTAATGAATGCGCCCTGGACACGTTTGGGCTTTGGCATATCGGCAGTAGAAAACAGCATGTCACCCATACCCAGCAGCTTTTCTGCTCCCACACTGTCAATAATCGTCCTGGAGTCTACCTGGCTGGCTACAGTAAATGCAATGCGCGCCGGCACGTTTGCCTTGATAAGTCCGGTAATGACATCGACGCTTGGGCGCTGGGTGGCCAGCACCAGATGGATGCCTACTGCACGAGCTTTCTGAGCAATACGCACAATCAGCGCCTCAACATCACGCGCCGCCATCATCATCAGATCTGCCAACTCGTCAATTACAATCACGATATACGGCATACCCTCTTCTTTCATAACGGAGTTGTAATCAGCGATATTGCGCTTCTTGTTCTCGGCCAGGGTCCTATAGCGGCGCTCCATCTCTGCCACCGCCCACTTGAGTGCGCTAATACACTTCTCCGGCTCGGTAATCACCGGTGTAAGCAAATGAGGAATATCCGCATAGGGCGCCATTTCAACCTGCTTGGGGTCAACCAAAATCAATTTCAAGTCACTTGGACTATTACGATACAGTAAGCTGGTAAGCAGCGTGTTTATCATCACTGATTTACCAGAGCCCGTCTGACCAGCCACCAAAAGGTGCGGCATTTTATCCAGTGCACCTACTACAGGAGTGCCCGCAATGTCTTTTCCAATTGCCACACCGAGCGGACTGTTCATGCTCTTCCACTCGGGCGCATTGAGTACGCTAGAGGTGCGTACGGTGGCCGCCTTTATATTAGGCACTTCGATACCTACGGCCTTCTTGCCAGGAATTGGCGCTTCCATACGAATTGAATTGGCCCCTAGATCAAGTGCGATATTGCTATCAAGCGCAGTAATTTTGCTGAGCTTTACCCCAGCAGGTGGCTTGAGGGTGTACTGCGTAACACGCGGGCCGATGTTGGCACCCTCCATTTCTACGGCAATATTAAAGTTGTGCAGCGTTTCTTGAATAATCGCGGCGTTAGCCTCAACATCCCCTGGGTCGGCTTTGTCCTGTTTTTGATTCAGCAAATCAATGCTTGGAAACTGCCAGTTTGGGTCGCTTGGCGCGGTGAGCGCCTGGTGGTCCTCCTGCTTGGTGAGTTTTGGTGCCGCCGCATTTTTGAGGCTAGCGTGTGCCGGAGCCCTACTATGTTCTACCGGTACGCCTTCATTGAGCTGAAAGTTACGCTTGTTGGCAGCCGCGCTCAGCTGGGCCATATCGTCTTCTTCCTCACTCCGTTCACGGCGCTTGAACAATTTTGTAACCCCGCCCAATACCAGCGGTGATATCCCAAAGCTAAAGAAAAATGCCAGCAACGCCAGCACTAAGAATAAAATTCCTGCCAGCACCGGACTAAGTGCAGTCAGCAGCATATTGCCGACAAATTCCCCTAACACGCCGCCGTTTCCATTCGCGTAGCTGACCGAGGAGGCGCCAGTGCGCACTTCGTCCGCAAAAGACGTATGCAAGAAGCCTGCTAGGAATGTCATGAGAAACACCATGCTGAATGAGTTGCTTAGCGGCACTTTGTGGTCATCTGTTTTGAATTTCAGTACAGCAAAATACACCAGTGCCACAGGAGTTAGCCAAGCCGCCCAGCCAAATGCTGAGTAAAACAGGCTGAACAGCCCCTCAGGCAGATTACCGCCAACTCCAAAGCCGCCGAGCAGCAAGAACAAGGCTGCAATAAATAGCAGCACGGCCGCGGCCTGCCGCCAGAACAGATTTGGTTCTGCCGCTTCAACCTTTCTTGATTTTCGTTTTTTCTTTTTGGCCATAATCGTTTTTATTATATAACGCTTTTCTAGTCCGCACTACCCTGTTCAGTTTCTTCTTTGACATGCTCCTCAGAATCTTCGTACTCTTCAGGATGCTGGGCTTGGTACGCAGCGATTTCATCTTCTAATCTATCGAAGTCACTGCCGCGGCCAAGATTTTGCAAGTAACGACTAATTGCTTCATCTGGATTTTGTTCTGGTGGATTTGTATTTTCGTTGCCCATACTTACATTATATCAAATTGTTCGCATTTTGTCAAGAGCGTTTTGGGACTTTTGAAGCAACCCCCTCCCATTCTCCCCAGTAACCCACTGTACAGCGTAGGCAAGTCTCATCTTCTTGCAACCAAGAAGCAAGTTACTACTTTTCTTACCGAAAGAAAAGTAGCCAAAAGATCTCGGCCCAGAATGATTCTTTACTCGGCCTGTTGTCAAAAGACACAATACACTCGGAGGACTCCTTAACTTCACCCCACAAAGCAGACTTTGCGGGGACCCCGATCGGTCGGCCATAAAATTCCATATTTATTCTTAGGTAGGAATTTTAGGCTCGCACCTCGCTATCCATTGTGCTTTTGAACAACGCCCGAATCAGGAATCATTCTGATGGCCTGTTAAGACCAAGGATACCCCTAGGGGCAGTCTTTATATAAATAATGCCACGGCCAAGGCCGTGGCTTCTATTTTGTTTCCAGGCTCTGCAAAAACTGATTAGCCAAACTAACTCATTCTAGTCGTGGTGTTGCGAGGACTGTTTGAAGCTGGTTGTAATCTGCCAGTGGCAGATTACTCAGCAAGTTCCGCAGCAACCGATTTGAGTGGGTTAGTTTGGCTAGTTATGTTTTTGTCAGTCGCCTGGGGAGTTTTTGCCTTCTTTTGTCGGCACAAAAGAAGGGATTCGGTTCCTTATCAAAGGAACATGGCTACTTTTTGCCGAATCAAAAAGTACGGGTCGAGCCAAGCTGTA
>CAZXJN010000020.1:0-9030 GCA_964641015.1 uncultured Candidatus Saccharibacteria bacterium
ACTGTAAATCTGTTGGCATTCGCCTTCGGGGGTTCGAATCCCTCTCCCTGCACCATTCAGTACGTAAAGCCCCTTCGGGGGCTTTTTGCATCTGTTGAGGCATGGTTCTGACCTTTTCAAGCTCATCTCTCATGCGTTTTGCATTTTGTCTGACCGGAATAAGCCACTCGTGGTGCTGAATTTCCAGGCGGCCGTTCATGAGTACGGGGCTTTCGCCAATCGCCAATAGAATATCCTTTTTATTGCCAGCATCACCGTCCTTAAACTTTTCGCCCGCATAGATTAGCTTTTCAAACGTAGTTTCGGCTATTTCGTACCAATTCTTAACGCGGTGCGTTATGTCGGCCTGTTCTTCATGTAGGCGCTTGAGGTCTGCCTTAAGCGTAGCGCTCTTGGACTTGTACTGTTCATCGTCTATCAACCCTCGTGTGGCCATGTCTAGCAGTTTGTCTAGCTGGGTCTGCGTATCAGTCACGGCTTTATTTTGCATGGCTTGTACGTTGTTACGCTCCGCAACCTCTTGTTCGGCAAACTCACGGAAAGCGTCCATAGCCCATTCGTGCAGCTGCGGCACAAGCTCGTAGCTATCCAACAGCTCAAGCAACTGCGCCCACAAGTCATCTTCCTTAACATAGATACTCTTTTGAGTGCATTCCTTACGCTTGCCAGTGCAGTGATAGTAAGTATGTGTATTGATCTTGCCGCTCTTGAGCTGCCTGCGCTTCTCCTGCGCGGTAACGGTACAATCGCAATCACCGCACCGTATAAAGCCTCTAAGTGCGAACTGCTTTCGGCTTGCCAATCTAGGCAAACCTTTTCTGCCCAGTAAGGTCTGTACCTTGTCGTATTCTTCTGGGGTTATCATGGCAGGGTAGCTAGCTTTGTAAAGGCGCTCCGGGTCGTAAGGGTCGGGTATCAGGCCAGCATATCTGACATTGCGAAAGATGTTGTATAAGCCGGTTCGTGAAAGGCCGCTACCACCGGTCTTACGGCGCTTAACTGTTCTGTAGCCCCATTCTTGATTCATTATGGTAAGAATGGCCGGAACACTATACTCACCGGTCAAAAACAGGTCAAAAGCCTTGCGAATGAGCGGAAATCGCTCAGGGTCTTTTATAATTGTAGCCTCTCCTCTGCCAGACAGTGCGGTGCGGTGGTTAAGGTAGCCTTCCGGTGCCTTGCCGGTAAGCTGGCCGTCTTGACGTTTGCGCTCGTTGCCACGCTTTATGTCCTTGCTTAACTTTGCAGAGAAGTACTGACTCTGTGACATAGTGAGCTGCAACATCATTAAACCCTCTGGGGTGTTATAAAATGTAAACCCAGAGGCAAATCGCAGGTCTTTGATTATGCCTTTTTGAATGAGGTGACCAATATGTCCAGCGTCTAACGAGTTGCGGGATAGGCGGTCAGGGTGCCATGCAATAATGCCGTCAATTTTGCCTGCCACAATAAGCTCAAGTAGCTCCTTAAACTGTGGACGCTTGTCTGGCTCAAAAGCACTCTTGCTTTCGCTAAACTCGGCAACAATTTTCAAGTCACCAAAGCGTTCCATGATCTTGTCTTTTTGAGAGGCAAGGGACAATACCTGGCGCTCTTCCTCTTCGGTAGACTTGCGCATGTATATGGCGTATCTCAAGTTGCTGTTTTGCATATTATTTCCAATCAAAAAGGACGACTCGGTTGTTCACACGGTAGACAGCAACAAGGCTACTTTCCGATACCAAGCCGCCCTTAATGGCGGAAATAAAAACGCCCGTTGCGCAATTATCTATCGTGTGAACTCCCTTATTATATCATTTGCTGCCAAAAAATAACCGCCTTACCTCGTCATCTAAATCTTCCACCCCACTCATTCCATCATTGTTTGGATTTAGTAGGTCGTTCTCTCCCGGTGGATACCATATAGGAAAGATGTGTGGACTTCGTTTATCACCTTTTTCGGGTTTTTGCCGCACAATCATGCCGCTGGCCTTCAATTGCGGTAAGACCTGCTTGCGTAGCTGCTCATCATTCAGCGGCGTACCCTCTTTACGAAAATGGTAGGCAATCAATTCTTCGGTACTTAATCCAATCAGGCGCTTTTCCATGTCTTCGGTACACTCTGGATTAGACAGTTTCTCGGCAAACGCGGGCAGTATGTACATCTTATAGATAGCCATTACTGACGGCGGCACATTCATATCCTGACTTTCAATGAGCCGACCCCAAAGCTCAAACACTTGGTCAATGTCTGACTGGCTAGCGACGATCATGCCATCAGGTTGCCTCCGGTGCCACACATTTAGCAGGGTGGCTGCCTTGATAAGGTTCATTAGATGGTCTGCGTCGCGCATGTGGCGTGGCTTAGCTTTCTTAAACCTGTCATTAAAGCGCCGCATAATATCTTCCGGGTTAGGCACTATGATGTCATCAACTTGTTCACGCTTAATTGCGAGTATACGGTTCTTCAATGCAATACGACCCGGATCAGCTTCTATAAGCGCATCATGCTTAGCTTTATCAGCGCCGCGGCGTATCTGAGCATCTATGCCTGCCCGTATCTTTTCTGTAGTCACTTCAGGGCTAAGTAATATTGCTCGTGTGGTTTCCTGTTCGTCCAGTCGCATTCCGGCCGAGCAAAACACTGTTGCCGGAAAACCCCGAAGTACGACGTTTACAGTGCGGTTAGCTCCTTTTTTGTCCTTGTCTGTGATGCGATAATTCAGCTCTCGCTGGTCATGCGACAGCACTGCTCGCAACCTCTCTTGGGTTATAGGATTAGGTTGTTCATAAAGCAAAAGGATTTTTCGCTCAAGTGATACTATCTTCGCATCGCGCTCTTTGTCGTAAACGCCCCTACTATGGAAGAACGAGGTCGGGCTAGCGCCACTTAACTCAATTTTGTCAGCGGCCGGGAACAAATTAGCCACCTGCGTTGCTGTGAAGGTTTTACCGGTTGAACTCGGCGCATTAAAACTGACATTTATCTGGCTACTGTCGGTGTACGCCGAAAGCATACACAGGAAAGTTATCAGCTTATTGTCATCATCGTGCTTAATGGTTAGCGATAGCGTGTTTACCACATCCTGTAGCGTCATTTCACCAAATTGCGTTACATCAATCGGTTGTATGCCGGCCGCTAATTTTACATACTTGCCGGTTGGCTCAAACAGGTCTTCCGGTCTGCCGAGACCTTTCCTAAAGAAGTCGGTCACGTCGCCATGTTCGCCCACTTCCGGCGGCAGGGTAACGCATAGCACAGAACTGTCCGGGTGGGACGCCGTCAACTTTTCTATCAGACTGTCAGCGCCCTTGCGGCCAGCCTCATCATTATCCATCAGTACGTAAAACTCACGTACGAAGTCCAGCTGGGCAATCCATGTGTCCTTGAAGGTTATTGCGCCTGCCGTTGAGCATATGGCCGGTATGCCTAAGCCGTGCAGTACTAGACAGTCAAATTCACCCTCGCAGATGACGAGTGCATCCGGCTTGTCGTTCAGTATTTTGGCGTTAAAAATGCTAGCCTCTCCACCGGTGGACTTATATTTAGGCTGGCTATCTGTTGGCTTGAACGGGTCCTGCCGTAACTTCATAAACTGTACTGCACCCACACGGTCGGTTACAGGTATAGTAATCCAGCGTTGCCCTCGCAATTCCATGTAGCCCAGCTGGTAATCGTCAATATCCTCGTCTCGTAATAGTCGGTCGGCACGCAGATATTCTCTGATGTCTTCTGGTAACATCTCATGATAGATCGCGGCCTGCTTATCTAGGCTTGCAGGCAGGCGCTTAGGTTGCTTTTTCGGTTCTGCCAATATGCCGAAGTGCCGCTTGAGCGTTACAATGTTGCCTTTTTCGCCGCACTTTTTACAGTCGTACAGTCCGGTGTTTTTGTTGATATATAGGTGCGCCTCTAGGCCACGACTGTCATCGTCGCAGTCGTTAAACAGACAGTGCAGTATCAGCTCATCACCAAACTCACGATAGTCTACGTTGCTATTGCGCAGTAGTTCCGTTATCTCGGCGTACTTGTCCATAGATTTCCCCTTCTTTTTTAAGTTTTCGTTCCCGCTGGGCCTTCATTGCCGCAAAACGCATAATCGCCAGGCCGGCCTGTTGGACTTGCTCGTCGGTATACTCCAGCCCGAATAACTCCTTCAGAAGCGCTTGTAGACTTTTAATGCGTTCGCTACTCAACCTCATCTGGTCTACTCTTCGGCGTAAATTCGCCCTTTTAGCATTTTGGTGTTATCAAAGAATGTCCGCGCCTGCACATTGAGCGTGTCTGCCCAATATGCGTCAATGGCGCGTGTCAGCTTATCGGTGCGCCGAAACAAGAAGTAAAAACGCCCATTCCTATCGCGGTTGGTCGCTAGCAGCGCAAAGCCACAGCTAATTAGGGCAGCCGCAAGCCCTAAATCATGAGTGCGGGTATTTGGTGATGTGATGTCCATTGACATAGCTCCTTAATTAAAAACACCTCCAGCTTATGTGGAGGCGTTCATTCATTTCTGAAGTGCTATTCAGATTTCACATCTGACCGGAGTAATAATCTGTAACCCTCTTGCTCGTCGTTCCGTATAACGAACTCATTGCCTAACACGGCGCGCAATTCGCTTACGTACTTTTGTATGTTTTGCCGCGGATTCTTTAGTTGCTTGTTTGGGTCAATAATGTCTGCGTTGTGCTCTAGCTCATCAAGTAATACAACATCGGGGGATTTTGCTACCAGCAACCGGCATAAATACCGAAGTTGCGCTCGCAGCCCCAAGTCTTTACCGTCTAGCATTACGCGGTTATCTTCGGTGACGACCAGGCTACCGAGCTTGTGATCTGCTTTTGCGATCTTGTGCGGCAGGACGGCGCGCTTGAACTCGTCGCTTTCAATTCTGAACTCGGCAAATGGTACTGTACCGGCACGACTAACAGATGATATTCCATGGGCCAGCCTTTGTCCCTTTGTGTCGTTATAGCCTATATTAACAATCCAAATGTCGCCCGCTACAATCTGATGGGCAAGTACTAGCTCCCAAAAGGTGTCGTGAGTGGGCTTGTTCTGCCAAATGGCCGGGCGCGCAATTACGGGCACATACTCATGTTGCGCGTAGTCCTCCGCCGCTGCACGTATCAGTCTGCCTCGCTGGTTTGCAAAGTTTTCGGGTTTTGTTGTTTCACCGGTAGTCAGTTTATTATCACGATACTTATCCAGATACGCCTCTAGTTCATCATAAAATTTGTGCTTATCTATATCATTCAGCTTAAAGCGCAAGTGCTGTTCAGTTTTACCCTTGAGAACCGGTTTCAGTAGGTGGCTCACATCTTTTTCCGCTAGCGGTGATTGCTCTACAACTTTGGCGCGCACCTCACCTAAATCCGGCGGGTAATAGGGGTCTGAGTAAAGTGGTTCGGCCCGTGAGGCCATGATAGCTTGATTGCGTTCCCATTCCAGGTAGCTACTATCAAGCATTACTTCAACCTTGAAATAACCGGCTTGCTCGTACTCACGTAAGCTGGCTAGTAGTTCCTCGGTTGAAGAATAGGCCGGAAAATAGCGGGCAAGCTCGTCCTTACTTAGAGGCCGTCCTTCCAGCCTTTCTGAGAAAAGCGCCAGCTGGCCGTAAAAGAACACCTTATGTTGTGGCCAATATAGTTCCATTTGCATTTCAATCTCTGTAACTGTTTATATTTTCCACCAACGCAGATAGAACGGCAAGCATGAAGGCTTTACTCAGAAATCAGTTACGCTTGAGTATTAACAGGGGTGATGGTATAATTACAATCGTCTTACTTTCATATACGAACAGAATACGCATGTATATGCGGCTCGCCGAGTAAAAGCGGCACCGCATAAACAGGTCGGCGAAAGTCGGTTTGTGAATGGAAGTAAGACACCTTGCGGTGTCGCTTTTTTATTTATAAGGTTAGGTAGATGAAGCAAAGCTCAGCAAAGTCAAAAGTATCGGAAGCCGTAGAGTCTGCACTAGGTTTACTACAATTTATTTCGTATGTAGTGACATATATTTTCTTTTTAGTGATAGTGGGTGATTGGTTGTCGTCAACAAGCCTCGGTGAAGATACTAAAGTAAACATCATGTCCGGTGTTGGGATAGGGACTTTGTTGCTTATCGCTTGGGCGGTCTACGTCAAAAACGAGAAGAAAAATGACTAAAAAATTAGCCAAGGATAAACTAACGAATTTGCTATCTCGGATTAAAAGGTTTCATCGTTCTGTTTTGCTGAAAAAGACCCCGCTGTTGGGCTTTACCGTGCTAGAGTTGGCTATTTTATGGGTGGTCATAACCGGCGGCTTAACGGCCGTTGCCATTACCAACCACCAGCGAGCACAAAAGAATATATCCGATACAAGCACAAGCCAGCCCGTAGCCACTAATCCAGAAACACCCCCAGCAACACAAGACACATCACCGCAGGATGGCACTAGCGCACAAGGCTCAACGAACACCACGCCTAGAAGCAGTACCAATGCCGACCGGCAAGCATATGAAGACGCTATGCTTGAAATAAAATGGAAAAACGAACAGTGCATGGAGCCACTAGACCGAGCTGTGAAAAAGCTTGGTAATGCGCAGCAAGCAGCGCAGTCAAATTACAACGCTGCAATTAGCGCAATAAGTTATGCGGCAGGCACAGAACAGTTCCGCGCCGCCTACAACAGTGCCGCCTATACACAGAACGTAAACTTGGAGCTATCGTACAAGAACTACTTGAGCGACATTGAGATAATCAGAATTATGCCTCTGTGCGACTTCATAACACCTGCGGCTAAGAAGCCAATATATACAAAAATGCTGAACGCCAACTATAATTATGTTCCTTATATCGAGGGGAGCGGCTTATATGACTACTGACAGGGGGATACATGACAAATAGTGAACAGTCATCCAATATAATCACCCTAGTTATCATGGGCATTCTGTGCGCGTTTGCTTTGGTGATTGCAGGTGGCATAGCGCATTTCACTGACGCCTCGTTCCTTAGTGTATTTGGCGGCCTACTCGGCATTATGGGCGTAATCGTCATCGGAGCATTCGTTTGGGAATATATTGTAGGGAAACAAGACCCGCACATTTATATCATAGAACGCGAGGCAGCGTTCTTGTACAGCAAGGGCAGCCAACGTGTAGTTTTTGATGCAGTAACTTATTTTGATAACGAAAGGGGCGGCCTTTACATAAACGACCTCGGCATAAGTCGGTACAGCGCACTCGACAACAACATCCCATACCTAGCCTTTGATAAAGACAAACGATTAGTAGCCGTACTCCCATTTCAAAATTGGTTCAGTAGTAGCCATAAGAGTGTTGTCTTGGTTCGGCCTGATGGCAGCAAAGAACGGATAAGCATAGATAAGTTCGTAGAGAATCAGTCAAAAATAATGCATGAGGTAAAGAGAAAAGGATAAAGCCATCCACATCAGAGCTAACTGAGCGGTTCCCGATTGGCGAGCAGATTATTGGCGAACAAAATCAAAAAGACTTCATTAAGTTATATGGTGGCATTTTACGAGTGCGCAACATCCTGACCACGTTTGATGAGTTTGAGGGCAATGAGATTCTATCTGCACGCGACGTCCAGGACTACCACAGTATATACATCAACCTGTACCATGAATTCCGCAAGGGTACAGACAGCGAAAAAGAAAATGTTAACGACAATGTTGTATTTGAAATGGAGCTGATTAAGCAGGTTGAGATAAATATCGATTATATCCTGGAGCTCATAAGTAAATACCACGCCAGCAACCAAGAAGATAAAGAATTATTGGTTGATATCAACAAGGCTATTGATTCTAGTGTCGAGCTACGCAACAAAAAAGACCTTATTGAGCAGTTTATCGGTACGTTAAATGTTGGGTCATCAGTAGATAATGACTGGCGCAGTTTCGTAGATGCCAAAAAAGTAGAGGAGCTTAATCAGATTATTACCGACGAGGGGCTAGACCACGACGAGACTTACCGCTTTATAGATAATGCGTTCCGTGATGGCGGCATCCAGTCTACTGGTACGGCTATATCAAAAATCCTGCCACCTGTTACAAGATTTTCAGCTGATAATACACGCGGCAAAAAGCGTGAAATAGTGTTGGACAAGCTAACCAACTTCTTCAACAAATTCTTTGACATATCTAGCAGTAAATTAGAGGATGACGAATAATGGCAAAGGGAATAATATATTTGATGTCTACCGCCGTCTCAGGTCTGGTTAAAATCGGCAAGACTGGTACGGCTAACTATCAGGAGCGCATGCGCTTTCTTGAGGCTAATGGATATTACAATGTCGCAGGACTCAAGCGATTTTTTGCAATAGAGCTTGAGGACTATGACGACAAAGAAAATCTATTAAAAGAGATATTTAGCAAACACCAGGTTGGCACCAGCGAGTTATTTGCCCTCGACCAAGACCTAATCCGCCAACTACTACTGTCTTTTGATGGTAGAGTTGTATACCCTGAGAAAATTGATAAAGAAAAAGAGTTTGATAAAGTAACCACCGCTCGTAAGCAGGGTGCGCTATTTAGTTTTTATCGCAAGGGATTAAAGGACGGCGATGAAATCAAGTTCATTACCGATAAGTCTGTAATAGCGACAGTAGCAGGCGAGCGCGAAGTTGAATATGGCGGCCAAGCATGGAAACTGTCGCCACTGACATACAAGATTTATGAGGATAAAGGTCAACTAAATAGTAGCGGCGCGTATCAGGGCGCAAACTACTGGGAATATAACGGCCACAAGCTCAAAGACCTAGCCGACAAGTAAGCATAAGTGTTTCCAAAAAATCAGAAAAAATTTTGGACATAATGTATATGACGGTGCGCGCAGGGCGGTACACCCATCCCCCCCTACCGGTGTTGAACTATGTAGGAATCGGCACTAGGACACTATGCGTTGCCGCCTGACATCTGTTATTCGTGTTGATTTTATCTGTTATAACCTGTAGAATAGCCTCTAAGCAGCGTTCCTACTTCGTAGATTATGCTGCACCAATGAAAAATCCTGCCGCAAGGTGGGATTTTTCATTAGCCTAGAGGTA
>CAZXJN010000021.1:0-5276 GCA_964641015.1 uncultured Candidatus Saccharibacteria bacterium
TACGTGGCTATGTCCAACGGCACGCCCAACTCGGGTAAGTTTTATACTTGTGGCCGCGCCTATAGTCCGCCCACTTCTACCGAACTGGATAACGACTGTCGTGTTAACAGACTGACTGTCCGTGGGAGTGTTATTGCTGACACCATAGAATTTAGCCGAACTGGAGGTACATTAGGGCAGTCTCGACTTGAGGAAGCTTGGGACCACAATTTCTATGATGCGGGAGCCAATGGTCCAGCAGAACGGTTCATCTACACGCCAGAACTATGGCTGACGAGCGAATTCGATCCAGGGAGTGAGAGCCAATTCTACAGAACTTTACCGCCAGTGCTGTAAACAGGTACATTTATCTGTTTGCTAACGAAAAGCTTATGCTATACTGAAATAAATATGAATTCCACACTATGCGATTTACAGGGGAATTCAAAAAAGTGGGCAACATGATATACAGACAAGTAGCAAAACAAATGACGACCAAAGGAAGAGACGCATGAGCCTTATTAGTGGTGTGTCTGATTTCTTCGGTCTAGATATCGGGACTACGGCTATTCGACTGGTAAATCTCAGGGGTAGCGGGCCTGTTAAGTCTCTGTCTCGGTATGCCTATGCGCCTATTGACAGCAAAATTTCCTTGAGTGATGCCAAGGCCGATCAGCAAAAGCTCGCATCTGTTGTCCGGGATCTAGTGGCCGAGTCAAGAATATTGACGCGGAACGTGGCTGTTGGATTGCCCTCGCAACGCGTATTTACGACAGTAGTTGATATAGATCGTTTGCCTCCGAGTGAGCTGGCTAAGTCTATTCGGTACCAGGCCGATTCATTGATCCCTACGCCAGTTGATCAATCAAAGCTGGACTGGGCAGTTATAGGAGACTCACCCAAGGATAAGAACAAGGTGGAGCTTTTACTGACAAGCGTTACGAATGAATTTGTTGAAAACCGCCTGGACATGTTGGAGTCCATTGGCCTCAATGTTATAGCATTTGAGCCGGACAATTTGGCGCTTTCTCGGGCTATGTTAGCTCCTGACGCAACTTTACCGCAAATGGTAATTGACATCGGTAGCAAAAGCACGGATCTGGTTATTGCCATGAACGGTGCTCCGCGCTTAACGCGATCTATTCCTACCGGATCAGAGGCTATTATTCGATCGGCGGTTCAGAATTTGAACATTGACGAAAAACAGGCTGAGCAATTTGTATTCAAATTTGGCCTTAGCAAGGAAAAGCTGGAAGGACAAATACACCAGGCAATTATCGGTACTGTAGAACTGTTGACCGGAGAGATTGAAAAATCCATCAAGTTCTTCCAGACCAGATATGGAGATGTGAAGCTGGATCGTATCATAGTAACTGGCGGTGCTTCTGCGTTGCCGGAGTTTCCACTGTATATCGCCAACAAGTTTGGTATCAGCGTTGAGATTGGCAACGCCTGGCGCAACGTAAGCTTCTCGCCTGATAAGCAGAATGAACTCTTGGCTGTATCGAACCATTTTGGAGTAGCGGCTGGCTTAGCGGAGAGGTCAGAATAGCATTATGATACAGTTCAACCTCTTGCCGGATGTTAAGCTCGAATATATAAAAGCACGTCGTGCAAAACATCTTGTCCTGCTCGTATCTATTATTGTAGCAGCAGTCTCTGTGGGTATTATGATGGCACTTTTCTTTGGCGTGAACGTAGTCCAAAAGAGACATTTGAGCAATCTTAGCAAAGACATAACTGAAAAAAGTGAGAAGTTGAAAAAAGAAAAGGATATAGACAAGATTCTGACAGTGCAGAATCAGCTCAATAACTTGAATGGACTACATGATGCCAAGCCGGCGGCTGAAAGGCTTGGGGGTTATCTGGAAAAAGTGACACCAAATGAAGTAGCTGTATCCAAGCTCACGGTTGATTTTAGTGCGAATACCATGAAGTTTGAAGGCAATGCAAAAGCTCTAAGGTATGTGAATCAATTTATTGATACGATGAAATTTTCTGAATACAAACTTACGGAACAGGGTGATGATAATAAACCTGTTGTTACAACGAGCCCAGCGTTCTCTAATGTGGTGTTAGCAACATTCGACAGGAATGATGAAGAAGGACCCTTGCCGGTGTCATACGAAATTACCCTAAACTTTGATCCTGTAATATTCAATATCACCAAAAAGGTATCACTTGAAATACCGCCTAATATGATTACAACACGTTCAGTTACGGAGCGGCCAACGCCACTATTCCAGCCACAAGCTTCGGATGATGACACTGAAGGGGGGGAGTGATCATGGCAAGAGGTACACAGCGTCTTTCGACCAAAAAAATTCAGATAGATAAAGCGAACTCTGTAATTGTCGCAGCCGTTGCAATTGCCGCTTTTCTTGTGACGTTTTCGCTTGTTTCGACCAAGTCATTGTTGTCGAGACGCGCCTATCAGGCGAGAGTCATTGACGCACAAGAACAGGCCAGAGATAAGTTAGATGACAACATTAGTTCTGTAAAAGAGTTAAAAAATCGTTACAACGAATTTATTGGTCGAAGTGAAAACATCATTAAAGGCTCAAGCACCGGAAATAGCCCCAGTGATGGTGACAATGCTCGGATTATTCTTGATGCACTACCCAGTAAATATGACTACCCTGCGCTCGCATCGAGTCTTGAAAAAATTCTAAAAGACAGAGGGTATGTTATATATTCGATGACTGGAACTGATCAGGAGGTTGAACAGAATAGTGCGGATCAGGCCGGTGTACAACAGGCTGTCGAAATGCCATTCGAACTGACTGCAGGAGGTTCCTACAAGGGTATCGTAGATTTATTGGTGGCTTTCCGACGCTCTATCCGTCCATTTCACATTCAAACTCTGACCTTTGAAGCAGAGGAAGACAACGTAGACGTGGTAAAACTCAGTATTCAGGGCAAGTCATATTACCAGCCTCAGCGTACATTAAGTATTACCGAGGAGGTCGTACAGTGAAGCAACAAGACATAGCACTTATTATAGTTATCGTATTTGTCAGTGGTGTGGCGTCATATTTTCTTTCAAACAGTTTTATAAGCTCACCAAAAAAAGACTTAAAGGCTGCAAAAATAGAGCCGATTACAGCCGAGTTTACCGAACCAAGTAGTGCGTATTACAACAAACAATCAATCAACCCAACGCAACTCATTCGTATAGAGGACAATAAAAACGAAAAACCATTCATAGAGGGTCAGTAGAAGCTGTATAAAACAAAGGATATTCCATCATGAGTGTTTTATCGGCAGAAGCCCAAAAAGAAGTTGAAGAAAAACTAGTTGCTGAAAAGCTAATTAGTTCGACTGACATTAGTGAGCTCAAAAAGAAGGCAGAGTCAGAGAATAAGCCTTTTATGGGGTTGTTGGTCGGTGAGGGCAAGGTTACAAATGAACAGTTGACCCGGGTTATTGCGAAGGTTAGCAACGTGCCATATGTAAATCTCACAAATGCTCAGATTGACCAACAAATCCTAGCATTACTGCCAAAAGAGATTGCCGAACGGTATATGGCCGTACCGCTTGGGGAAATGCAGCGACGACTAGTCGTGGCCATGCTGGATGCCGGCAACGTGCAGGCTGTAGACTTTTTGGCAAACAAAATTGGCCGACCGTTGAAAGTATATGCTGCAAGCGAAGAAGGCATTCGTGGTGTTATCAAGCAGTACGAAGGTGCAAGTTTGAGCAAAGAGATGGAAGCAGCACTCGGTGCTCAGCAGCAGCAAGATCTGCAGGCTCAAACCGAGGAAACGACAGCATCTAACAAGACAAAGAAAAAACAAGATAACAAAATTCAGACAATCGTTCAGGATTCGCCTATCAGCAAGGCGCTGTCCACGATTCTTGATTATGCAGCCAAGAACAGGGCCAGTGACATTCATATAGAGCCATTGGAGCATGAATTAAAGATCCGCTGTCGAATAGATGGCGTGCTTCGGGAGATTATGAAACTGCCAAAGAGCACAGAGCCGCCGTTGGTATCCCGTATCAAAATTTTGGCTAACCTCAAGATTGATGAACACCGCATCCCACAGGACGGGCAGTTTACGATTCAATCCGATGGAAAAGCGATTGACCTGCGTATTGCCATTTCCCCTGTAGTTTGGGGCGAGCAGGTGGTTATTCGTTTGCTCGACAAATCAGGTACAACCCTGAAGCTCGAAGATATGGGTTACAAAGGCCGCGCGCTTAGAGCAATCCGTGAAGGTATCAAATCGTCGAATGGTATGGTGTTGACGTCCGGACCAACCGGATCTGGTAAGTCAACCTCTATGTATGCGCTTATTCAGGAAATAAAATCAGACGGTATCAATATAGTGACACTTGAAGACCCGGTGGAATACAAAGTTGACGGTGTAAATCAGATTCAGGTTAATGCTGATGTTGGCTTGACCTTTGCGGCTGGGCTTCGATCTATCCTTCGCCAAGACCCAGATGTGGTGATGGTTGGAGAGATACGTGACAAAGAAACCGCCCAGTTGGCTGTACAGGCTGCATTGACCGGGCACCTTGTTTTTAGTACGCTCCACACCAACTCTGCAGCTGGAATCTTGCCGCGTCTGCTTGATATGGGGATAGAGCCGTTTCTCATCGCCAGCACGGTGCGAACTGTCATTGGCCAGAGGCTGGTGCGGAGAATTAGCGACGAAGGAAAGCAGAGCTACGAATCTGACGCTGCAGAAACGGAAGCACTACATGAGGTGCTGAACAAATTACTTCCAGAAAAAGAGGCAGACATACCAACGTTTTCAGCCGATCTCGGCTACGAAAGCTTGCCACTTCGTGGCCAAAACGCTTATACTTTGTTTAAGGGCGCAGATAGCCCTGCTTCTCCTGGAGGATACAAGGGTCGAATGGGGTTATATGAAGTATTTCCCATAACCGACGCCGTCAAAGAACTTATCCTAAAGCGCGCAACTAGTTCAGAAATCCAAAAGATTGCGGAAGCCGAAGGTATGGTCAGTATGAGGGAGGACGGGTATCTCAAAGCCTTGGCGGGCTACACGACATTAGCAGAAGTCGACCGCGTTGCGGCGGCTGACAACTCATAAAAAATAGAGGGGTGGGAAGACAAAGATGGCAGCAGTGCAACCAAGAATAGAAATTCTTCTCGAAGAAGTTATCAAAAAGAAGGCCTCTGACCTTCATATTCAAGTTGGTTTGCCGCCTATGTTGCGCGTCGACGGCGCGTTACTTGCCATATCTGGCACAGAAGTGTTGACTGAAGAAACGGTCGAGGCGCTGATTTTTGCGATATTGGATGAGGATCAGAAGCAGATTTT
>CAZXJN010000021.1:5376-6755 GCA_964641015.1 uncultured Candidatus Saccharibacteria bacterium
GTTACTATCGAGGACCCAATTGAATTTACTCACACTTCGAACAAGTCGGTCATTGTACAGCGCGAAGTGCACTACGACACCTACTCATTCTCTGCAGCTCTGCGCTCTAGCTTGCGTCAGGATCCCGATGTCGTGCTCATTGGTGAGATGCGTGATCTTGAAACAATAGCAGCAGCTATTACAATTGCCGAAACAGGCCACTTGGTGTTCGCAACGCTGCACACCAACTCAGCAGCTCAGTCAATTGATCGTATGATCGATGTATTCCCACCACATCAGCAGCCGCAGGTGCGTTCACAGCTGGCTAATATCCTCATGGCTATCTGTGCGCAGCGCCTAGTACCAGCAATAGGCGGGGGGCGTGTCGCTGCGGCAGAGATAATGGTCGCAACTCCAGCAGTTAGGAACATCATACGCGAGGGCAAGAGCCACCAACTCGAGGCTGTTATCCAGACAGGCGCCGAGTTTGGTATGCAATCCATGGACAAGACGCTCGTCGGACTTATCCACAGTGGTACAATTACCTACGAAGAAGCGCGCATGGTGGCTGTTGATATCGATGAGCTAGACAGGCTGATGAGAGGATAATACAAGACGGAAAAATAAATGCTGACGTATAAATACACCGCACGCGATGCGGCCACCGGCAAAAAAGTTACCGCAGAAGTGCAAGCAGCAAGTGAACAGGCGGCGGCTAAGCTTTTGCATGACCAGGGCATGTCACCGATTGAGATTACGCCTCTGAGTGAGAGCGGCAGCAACCCGATTTCTAAATTCAAGAATAGGATCAAGATCAAGGACAAGATTCTTTTTTCTCGTCAGCTGTCGACACTGATTAACGCCGGTCTGCCGCTTGTACAGTCGCTGCGTACGGTTGGGGGACAAACACAAAACAAATCGCTAAAGATTGTCATCCAAGAAGTAATTACTGACGTGGAGTCCGGCGCTGCGTTATCTGTTGCTTTGGCAAAGCACCCAAATGTTTTTAATGAAATCTATATTAGTCTTATAGCTGCCGGTGAAGCGTCCGGTACGCTTGATAAATCCCTTGAGAGACTTGCCAACCAGCAGGAAAAAGATGCTGAAATCCTCAGTAAAGTCAAAGGCGCCATGGTGTATCCGATTATCGTGCTAATTGTGATGGGCCTGGTCGTCGGGTTTATGTTGATAAAGGTTATGCCGCAGGTTGAGCAGTTGTATGAAGGTATGGGTAGTAATGCCCAGCTGCCATTTGTGACTCGTATATTGCTTACGGTTTCGGATCTTCTTATTAAGTTCTGGTACATTGCTATATTTGCCATAATTTTGCTGGCATTCTTTGTCTCGCGTTGGGCTCGAACATTCGGCGGCAAGCGGTATATCGACAAGTTCAAAATGCG
>CAZXJN010000022.1:0-4743 GCA_964641015.1 uncultured Candidatus Saccharibacteria bacterium
TCAGGCCTCTGCTCTACCAACTGAGCTAAAGAGCCGAAATTATTCAGCCCTATTATTCTACCCTACAGAGGTGATTTTCTCAATAGCAGAGGCCAGATTATAACTATCAGGAAAGTTTTATTGCTTGCGGGTTGCCAGCGCTATACCAATAAGCCCCGTGACAACGCCAGCAATGGCTATATATAGCGAACGGTTAGCTGCCGTTTTTGCATCCGCTGCCGCTTTATCTGCCCTGGCAATAGCAGCATCCTGCTCGTCCTCTGCTACAACCCTGGTAACGGAATAAGGCTTATTGCCCTCTGCGTCTGAAGGCTCCTGATCCCAGCCTACAACCAAACCGTTTTCGTAAGTTTCATATGCCAGCCATTTTAGCTCGGTAGCATTTTCAGGCGCCTTGGCGCTAAACAGAAAGTCATCTTTTAGATTAACAGGCACGTTGCCGCCAGCACTTGTCCATTTGATCTCTGTGGCCGATATATTCTCGCCTTCGCCAGTTTTCACGACATCTATTTCCCAGCCCGGCTTGGCAAAAGGCCTGACAGATGTTAAACCTTCTGGAATTATCAGCCTGACCTCCACTACCGGCGTGTCGTGCTCGTTAGGTACGGAAACCGCAAAGGTTGAACGCTCTGATGTTAGCAGCTGCCGCGGGCTTACCGTAACATGCGCAGAAGCCGTAGCGCTAAATGCGACAGCAAAAACGCTTAACAGTATTGCTAATAATGGCAGTCTTTTGATTGCTACTTTCATGTCTCTCCCTTACTTAAAAAATAATGCTTATGCCTACGAGTATAGCCCATTACCATTTGCTTTGCTTGGCTATGGCCGCCCGGCGGTTAAAAAACAGTATAAGCAGGATGATAAAGGCCACAACGCTAGCTACCAGCAAAGCTTCAGCCCAGGCATGTACGGGACTATCTAACGCGCTGGATCCTACCCCTCTGGAAACACGTTGCGAATGCTTAAACACATAGCTTTGACTGCCAGAATCAATCCTGTAAACCAGCTCGTAGACCCCTTGCGTTTTAAACGTGTAGTTAGCGGTTGCCAGATTCCCGCTGGCACTAACTTCTACCTTATCAGAGATGCCGGCAGAATCTATTACGGTAAGCTGAATGTCTTTTTCGTCCTGCCAGAGCCCTCCCTCTGCATCAAAGAATAAAGTTGCCGTTTGGCCAGCCACCGGATCGTCATCGGGAACTATATGCAGGATTGCACCCCTAGCGTTTGCCTCATCAGTTATCAGCACGTGCGCGGTGGCGGAATCGGCAGGAACAAGTATTGCCAGCAAAACGATCAGGCTTATAAATATTTTTTTCATCTTTCCCCCTGGTTTTGCGCAGTACTGGCCCGATGATTACCGTGGCGGTTATGGTAATTTGGAACAAAGCTCGGAATCATCAACACCAGCACCACAGCCACGGTCCATACGGCAACAAACAGCGTGTTCATCTCGATTTTATCCAAACGCAGATGCTTGCTGTTCAGCTGTTTTACCGTGCTGAATGACTCCAGCCCCAGCAGGATGATTAAAGCCAATAGGGCAATAATCTGGACGTTAGCATAGGCAAGATGCGTGCCAACCGACCAGATATGGAAGATAACCAGCACGCAGCCTATATATATCAGCCGGTGCAGCCATTTCCATTTGCGGTACGTCATAAAGCTAACGATTTTATCAAAAGAAGTGGCCGCTAAAATAAGCAAAATACTAAACGCAAACGCCCCCGCAACCAGCGACCATTTAAACAGATCCGGCAGATAATGCAGCTGGCTAATTCCGCCTAGCTGCGCCCACAGAGCAATACCGCCGTGGAGCAGCGCAAAATAAAAGGCCGACACGCCAATTGCGCGCCGTGCAAACTCCAGATGTCTTGTCCTATGCTTGCCGATCACATATCCGATTGGCGAAACCACCAGCGCCGCGTACCAGTACGCTACAGCCAGCAGGCCAAAAACCTGTTGGGTCCGTATGTACATGAGTTGGTCGCTGGGTATCTGCAGCCTCATCCAGGCAAATACAGCTGCACTCAGCAACACCGAGCTTGCCAGTACGTAAAAACGTGAATTATTCAGCAGCCTATAGCTCTTATCTTTAGCCATTACACCCATCATACCAAAAGGCTGGCTAAACCGAGATTAGCTATGGTCCGCCTGTCTAAAATACCTAGCTTTAAGATCCGGCAATCGGCGAGCCAAAGAGGCCTACCGCCAGCTCCACCCATAGAATAGCCATCAGCAGCAGTACAATACCGGCCGCTACCCACCGCCGCCTTATATTTATTCTGCCTATTTTCATGGGTTAATTTTACCAGTTTTTATGCCTGCTAGAGAATCTGCTCTTGCTAGCCAGTGCTAAAATATATACATGACTAATTATTCGGTCAAAAAACGACCATAAAGGTCGCTTGGTTGTTTTGGTGCGCGAGAGAGGACTTGAACCTGAAGAAGCCTGGGAGGCTTCTGAGTTCACACTAGATAAGCCATTCTGATTGAAGATTAAAGCAGTTTGTAAACACTTGGCTGATTGTTGAGTGCTAAGGTTCAATCCTTGCCTCGTTTATGAGGCAGAAAGCAAAATCCACACCTGCAAGGTGGGGTGTTTGTTTTCTATCTGGTGCGCGAGAGAGGACTTGAACCTCCACAGGATTGCTCCCACTACCACCTCAAGGTAGCGCGTCTACCAATTCCGCCACCCGCGCATAGTTACCGAGTGATTATAACAGATACAAAACATCTAATAAAGAGTTATGAGAGACTTGAGCCGCCTCCGGCGGTCCCAGAGCTTCATCTTTGGAAACAAGTTTTCAAGAGAGGGCTTCCTTGCGAATTGCCACTGGCAGCTCTCGCCCCGACCCTGAGGGTCGAAGGCTCGAGATCCATTTCCCACATAAAAAGTCCCGACAAGCGGGACTCTTTATGTGGTGGGTGATGAGGGACTCGAACCCCCGACCCCCTCGGTGTAAACGAGGTGCTCTAGCCAACTGAGCTAATCACCCACGTCGATGTGTAATGGTTGGATATTCTTAGTATCGACAAAACAAGTTTGCTCGATACTAATAAATATCCCACCAAGCCATCTCCTTATCAAATCCGAGAATCCTCTCTCGGATTTGGAGAAAAGACACTCTAGACTTGCAAGATAATATCATATCAACAGGGGAAAATAAATACCCTTGTCCTGCTTTACTTGACAAACTATTGATAAGTATGATATAATAAGAATATAGGGTCAAAATAAAAATACAAACTTCCTCCCTGTCAGGGAGCCAGCGATGATATACTGATAGGCATCAGAATAACGGAGGGTTAACATGGGTGCACTAATAGTTCTTATAATTTTCCTGGTGCTTTTTGTCATAATTCCAGGCATTCGGATTGTAAACCAATACGAGCGAGGCATTGTCCTGACACTTGGAAAATATACCAGCAACCGGCGCCCAGGACTCAACATCATCGTTCCTTTCATCCAGACTATGCGTAAAGTAGACGTCCGCTCAACCCCTGTTGATGTGCCCAAGCAAGAAGTTATTACCAAAGACAACGTCACTATCGGCGTAGATGCTGTGGTGTATTTCCGCGTGATAGATTCTGCCAAGGCAGTGCTAGAGACAACAAATTATATCTACGCAACCAGCCAGTTTGCCCAGGCCGCCCTGCGCGACGTAGTGGGCAATGTCGAGCTGGACGAGCTGCTTGGCAAACGCGAAGAAGTCAGCATGCAGATCAAGACAATCGTCGACGCCGAAACCGACAAATGGGGTATAGACGTAGAAAATGTGAAGCTGCAGAATATTGAGCTGCCGCAGGACATGAAGCGGGCCATGGCCAAGCAAGCCGAGGCCGAGCGCGAACGAAGAGCGGTGATTATTACCGCAGAGGGCGAAATGTCCGCCGCCCAAAAGGTTTCAGAAGCCGCAGAAATCCTCAGCAAGGTCCCAGGCGGCATTGCCGTGCGTACCTTGCAGACACTAGAAAAAATATCCATAGAGCCGTCGCAAAAGACCGTGTTTGTGTTGCCATCGGACATCGTTGATGCGGTGAAGAATTTCGGCAAATAATTTGTAAGCTATTTTACTGCCTGATAACCCCTGAAACCTTATTCTTTAGAATAGGATAAGGAATACCTGATTATGGCAAACCCCCATTTAGTTACCGCAGCACACAACATCCGCCGGGCCATTAGGGATGTAGGCCAGGAGATACAAAAGGCCGAAGCAGATCTCAAACATCAAACCGATGAGCTGAACGCGAGAATCAACCAGCTCAAACAAGAAGAGCGCCAGCACCTTGTTATGAGTGCGAATTCAGACTCTGATATGGACAGAGCGCGCCATAGTACAGAAATCCAGCAGAACCAGCAGGAGATCAGCGAGATAGAGCGGCAGATTTTCAAGCTCAAAGACGATTTCCGTAAGCTCCAGGCTGATCTAACCCGCAAAAAGACCGAATACAACGAAATGGCCACCATGCTGGATTCCGCCAGCTAGTTTTAAACTGAGCATATAAATTTATCTTGAGTAAAACCCAGCTTTTGTGTATAATCTACACCTGTTATCAGAGTGTCTTTTCCAAAATTGCGAGAGGATTCGCGATTTTGAGAGGAGAAGGCTTGGTTTGATTGTCACTAGTGCCGGGCAAACTTGTTTTGCCGGCAGTAAGACAATCAAATCATCACACTTCGACGCGCGGGTGTAGCTCAGTTGTTTAGAGCGCTTCCTTGCCAAGGAAGAGGTCGAGAGT
>CAZXJN010000023.1:0-3751 GCA_964641015.1 uncultured Candidatus Saccharibacteria bacterium
CTGCTACCGCAGGCCAGCTAACGGTTTCGGACAATGGTACCAACACTATTAGCCTTGGCCTGGCCAGTACAGGCGTTGCTGCTGACAGCTATGGCTCTGCCTCACAAGTAGCTACCTTTACGGTAGACGCTCAAGGTCGCATTACTACCGCCACTACTACTGACATTGCTATTGCTGGTGAACAGGTCACCAGCGGTACTATTGCTGATGAGCGGCTCAGCCTCAACGTTGCTCTATATAACGCACCGCTGGCAGCATTCACCGGCCGCGTATCCGGCAGTAATGCTGTCAACAATGATGAATTCGTTACACTGTCCCAGCTCAATGGAGCAATCGGTGGCGTAGGTGGTGGTGACATCCTGCAGGGTGGCAACAGCTTTGGTGCTACACTAACCCTTGGTACTACTGACCCTCATGCCCTCCAGCTAATTACCGACAGTAGTCCTCGGCTATCTATCTCCGAGTCTGGCATTATTACCCTGCACGACCTAAACTGTAGCGCCCAGGCTAACGGCGGCAAGCTGACGACTAACGCCAGCGGCCAGCTAATCTGTGCCAATGATGTTGATGGCTCGGGCAGCTCATCAGTTGTTTCGCTCAACTCGCTAACTGGGGCGCTAAGCTTGCAAGGCACAGCCAGCCAGATTACAGTCACGGATAATGGCAACGATACTATTACCTTAGCGCTGGATAGCAGCGTCACGCTGCAGGGCAACACCTTCAACGGCGCCAGCCAACTGGTTCAACTAAATTCTAGCGGTGAGCTGCCAGTCCTGTCTGGGGCTAACCTAACTAATCTCAACGCCGATAATCTCAGCAGCGGTACCGTGTCGGATGCCCGCCTAAGTGCGAACGTTGCCCTATACAATGCCACCACCGCTAACTTCACCGGCGCGCTGCAGCAGGGTGGTGATGATGTCTGTACCACTGCCGGCAATTGTGCTGGCGTAGGCGGAGTAGGTGATATCACTGGCTCTGGCATCGCTAGCCGGCTAGCAATGTTCGATGCCAGCAAGAGTATTGTCGACTCAACGCTATTGCAGGGCAGTGGTACGTTAACCTTGGATAGCGGTAACAATCTTGTGATTGCCGGTGGTGACTTGAGTGTTACTGGTAATGGGGTATTCAGTGGGACACTGACTCTTACTGGCGGCACTACTGCTAACCGTCCGATCTCCCCAACGGAAGGTATGATGTACTTTGATACTGACACTAAGCAGCTTCTTATATATGCTAACGGTAAATGGCAGGGTGATCGCAGCACTGCAACAAAGATCGTGGCTGCTAGTGACTCTAGCCAGATTGCCAAAGATTCAGCCGACTACGTGGCTGACGGTACGGGTGATGATGTAGAAATCAATGCCGCCTTGACCGCAGCTGCTGGCGGCAAAGTTTACCTCATGGAAGGTACGTATATAGCAGGTGATACCATTGAAATACCCAACAATACTACGCTGGCTGGTGCTGGTGCCAGCACAATTATCGAGCTGGACGATCTGGATACCAGCGTAAACTTGATAGAAAACCAAGACAAAACCACTGGAGAGAGCATCGTAATCCGTGATCTGACCTTGGATGGACGTAGTGATTTGAATACGGCTGGGACACAGAATGGTATCTTTCTTGAAGCTATGGGTAGTGCAACGACCAGCCGGCCTGGAGCTGCCATAGAGAATGTGCTGCTGGAGAACTTCAGAAGCAGCGGCGTTTTCATGCCAGTATCGGCTTATAATACAATAACCAGCAGTATTATGCGGAATAATGGCGGTACCGGTATTACCGTGATACAGTCTTCTTACAACACATTTACCCGAAACCTTGTTGAGGGAAGCGGGAGTAGTGGATTTGATATATGCTGCAACTCCTCATACAGTAACCTGACTGACAATATCTCGCGCGGCAATGCGGGTTCAGGTTTCACTGTAGCATCCGGCAGCAGCCACAACATTCTTAGCGGCAACATTGCTGAGGGTAATGAAGCTAACGGGTTTCACATTGCACCAGGCTCTACCTCAAACAATACGCTAAGCCACAATAAAGCGAATAACAACGACGGTCACGGCTTCCATGTAGACAGCAGCTGGGAAACAGTCGTATCAGACAATCAGGCATCTAATAACGATGGATCCGGGTTCCACTTTACTAATGGTCCGAACAGGAATACGGTTACTGGCAACTTGTCAGTAAGCAATGAGTATGGTTTTTACTTCTGGTTTACGCAGGATAGCAGTATTACTGGCAATGCTGCTCGTAACAACACAGAGGACGGGTTCTACCTATCCTCGTCAGCCAGCGATAATACTATTTCCGACAATACCTCTACCGGTAATGGCGGTTCCGGATTCCTCTTGACTTCTGGAGCATCACATAATGTAGTTTCCGGTAACAGAAGCCATAGCAATGACGGGCATGGCATGTACTTCACATTCTCTGCTGATAATAACGTTATATCTAATAACTCTATCCACAATAATGCAGAAACGGGTATTTCTATCGTCTTTGGCGGGGGCGGCAACAATGTCTCAGGAAACCGGATTAGTAATAGCGGTGGCGCCGCACATAACAACGCCATCTATATAGAAGGAACTGACGGCAACAGCCTTGCGAGTAATTATATAAATGATGAATCCTGCACAACAACCTGTTACGCCATCCAGATAGAAACTGCCGAAAACACCTACTTAGCCGATAACTACTTGGGCAACGGCATCATAGAAGATAACGGTACTAATACGGTTTATGGCGGCCAGACAGACGGCAACGGCGACTTTAATATCCAGCCTGCCGCCAGTATTAATCTTTTATCAAATACTAGCGTAACAGGCACATTGGCTGTTTCCGGTCTTCTATCTGCCAATGGCGGTCTAACAATATTAGCAGGTCAAAACCTTACAGTTAATAATGACGTATTTACAGACTTGACAGGTGACGGACTTCAGGTATCAGGCACGGCGCTGGCTGTTGACAGTACGGTCTGCCGTACCAGCGGCAACTGTGCTGGCGTAGGCGGTGTGGGTGATATCACTGGCTCTGGCACCGCCAACCGACTAGCTATGTTTAACGCCAACAAGAACATCGTTAACTCTACACTGCTACAAGGCACTAGCACCCTTACCCTAGACAGTGGTAATGATCTAGTAATTGCTGGCGGTAGCCTAAGTGTCAGCGGCTCTGCTTCTTTCACTGGTCGCGTCTCAGGCGCAGATGCTGTTAATAATAATGAGTTCGTGACCCTAGGCCAGCTCAGCACTGCTATCAGCGGCTTGGGTACGGGTGACATCCTCCAGGGCGGCAACTCCTTTGGCGAAACTATGTCTATTGGTACCACTGATGAACATGGCCTAAACTTCATAGTAGATAACACCACTGTAGCTAGCTTTAGCGACATAGGCGCTGTTACCTTCCAAAACACCACAAACAACACCACTGCCTTCCAAATCCAAGATGCCAGCGGCAGCACACTGCTCAATGCCGATACCTCCAACAGCGTCATAGAGATAGGCAACAGCAACAATATTGTAGAGGGCGGCAGTGAATGGACCCCTCGCACCGCCGCCGAAGCTAACAGCTGGTATTCTGTCACCTACGGCAACGGCCTGTTCGTAGCTGTCAGCACTAATGGCACCAACCAAGTCATGACCAGCCCCGATGGCATCACCTGGACCGCCCGCACCGCTGCTGAGAGCAACTACTGGTACTCCGTCACCTACGGCAACGGCCTGTTCGTAGCTGTTGCGCGATATTATGACAC